>JAYTUW010000001.1:0-2777 GCA_043744345.1 Sideroxydans sp.
CCGCTGTCAGCGTGGTCTTGCCGTGGTCAACGTGTCCAATCGTGCCTACGTTTACGTGCGGCTTCGTACGTTCAAATTTGCTCTTTGCCATGATTTATCCCCTATCAATGCCAAACGTTAATCACAAAAAACTGGTGCCCATGGTGAGAATCGGACTCACGACCTCTCCCTTACCAAGGGAGTGCTCTACCACTGAGCCACATGGGCCAAACTAAAAAACTGGAGCGGGAGAAGGGAATCGAACCCTCGTCATAAGCTTGGAAGGCTTCAGCTCTACCATTGAGCTACTCCCGCACAAAAACCCAAACCGGCCCACTAAAACTGCATACTTCAATATCTGGTGGAGGGGGAAGGATTCGAACCTTCGTACTCTAAGAGGTCAGATTTACAGTCTGATGCCTTTAACCACTCGGCCACCCCTCCATTAAAGAGCGCGCGATTATCCAGATAACTGCCGACCTTGTCAAAGGTAATCTAAAGAATTTTAGCAAGAAGCAGGCCAGACTTAAGGGGAATTGCCTGCCCGGGCTGGGGAAATCAGGCCGACACTTGCAACTCGCCCAGAAGATCCAAGAGTTCGGCGGCCGAATAACGGTCTTCCTTGTCCTTGGACATCATCCGGTCCAGAAAGAACTGCAGATGACGAAAGCGCGCCGGAAGCTTTGGAACCGGTGCATGCAGGTGCTGCTGGACGATTTCCTCCAGTGTCTCCCCGCGGTAGGGCTTCTCGCCGGTCAGCATGTTGAAAAAAACCGCCCCCATACTATATATATCGGTGCGCTCATCCTCGTTTTCACCCAGTGCCTGCTCCGGGCTCATAAAGTAAGGCGTCCCGACGATATATTCCAGCTGGTCGCTGCGGTGCGCCTTATACATGCGCCTGGCCACGCCAAAATCCCCCAGAACAGCCGAGCCGTCGTTGCGCAGCATGATGTTTTCGGGCTTGATGTCGCGGTGAATGATCCCCATCCTGTGCACCTCCACCAGCGCCTTCACCATCTCGCACAATACAGCCCATGCCTGATCGGGATCCATACCCTGGCTGCCGATATGGTGTTTGAGCGTCCCGCCGGACAGATATTCCATCACGATGAACAGCACATCGTCGGTCACGCCCTGGTCGTATATCTGCAACACGTTGGGATGGTGCACCTGCTCCAGCAGGCCATATTCCTCGACGAAGCGGTACAGCACTTCGCTATCTTCCGAAACACTGCCGTCGGCAAACTTGAGCGCCAAATGCGCCCCGTCACGCAGGCGTTCCACCAAGTACACGCGCGACATGCCGCCCTGACCGATTGGTCGCAGGCAGCGATACCCGGGAATTTCCGGAAAATCGATCGAACATACCCCTTCAGCCGAAATCTGCGCCTTGGAATCAAAGGCAGGATAGCGCCCCGAGCGAGTCCCTTTGTCAAAAGCCAGCGTGGTATCCAACAGCTTGCCGGGCACGCTCTCGATTGCCGCATCCTCACCATCGCGCACCACCACCACTTCCGCCACATTCACCGGGGTTTTCAGCCACTCCGCCCCGATCAAAGCGCGGCGGCGGGTCTGCACGCCCTGTCCGGCCGCGTTCAGCGACTGCTCGCTGCACACCACGTTCCAGTCCAGTTCTTTGGACTTGACCGCCAGCAGCGAAGCCACCGACACCGCATGCCCGTTCGCCACCTGCTGTATCTGGGGTGCCAGGCCGAATTCGGCGAAGATCAGTTCACCGCTATGGATGCCGATGCCGACACCGAACTTTTCCAGCCCCTGCTCCGGGAAAGCCTGCCGTATCCAGAAACGCGTCTGGTAGGCGATCATCGCAATCGCCAGCGCGCAGCGCAGCGCGCGGCGGGCATGCTCGTCTTCACCCGCCACTTTGGCAAACGTCACCACCATGCTGTGATTGCTGATCGAGGTCAGCACCCCATGCTGCTGCTCGACCTGGATACAGACCTTCTCGTAATAATCGTGCATCAGGTCAATCAGGCTGGACGGGGAAAGGCGCTCGGTCAAATGGATGAAATCGCGGATGATCACGCTCACCACCGTCGCGTCGATGGGCTCATGCTTTTTCGATTCGCCTGCCATTCCAGCCCCAGTAGCCATTCCGCTTCTCAAAGCATGCCTTTTTCCGCAAACGACAGGCAACCCGCGCCCGCCACAATGAAATGATCCAATACCCTCACATCGACCAATTGTAATGAATTCTTTAATACATCGGTCAATAAACGATCCGATTCGCTGGGCTCGGCCACCCCCGAAGGGTGGTTATGCGCAAAGATCAGCGCCGCCGCGTTGTGATGCAAGGCGCGCTTCACCACTTCGCGCGGGTACACACTGGTCTGCGTCAACGTCCCCTGAAACAACTCCTCGCTGGCGATCACCCGGTGCTGCGCATCCAGAAAGATTGCCACGAACACCTCCTGCGGCCGGGTACGCAGCAATAACTGCAAATACTCGCGCACCGCCCGCGGCGAATTCAGCGCATCGCCGGATTGCATTTCTTCTTGCAGCGCACGCCGCGCCATCTCTGCCACCGCCTGCAACTGCACGAACTTCGCCTGCCCCATGCCGTGTATGGCACAGAAGTCATTTTCCGACGCCGCAAACAACTGGGTTAACCCACCAAAATGCACCAGTAATTCACGCGCCAGATCGACCGCGCTCTTGCCCACCACCCCCGTGCGCAAAAAGATCGCCAGCAACTCCGCATCGGAAAGCGCAGTAGCACCGCGCTGCAACAGCTTTTCCCGGGGACGTTCACCGGCAGGCCAATCCGTAATGCT
>JAYTUW010000002.1:0-115343 GCA_043744345.1 Sideroxydans sp.
ATGCCACCGCTTCCAGGGTCATGTAGGCATCGGCCCCCAGGCTCTTCCATGATGAATAGAAGAGGTAGAACAGGCCCGACCCCCAGATGATCGGTGAGACCATCGACAGCAATGCCAGGTAAGCCAGCCGCTGCAGCGGGTTGTGCTTCTTGGCCGCCGTCTTTT
The DNA here is from genome assembly GCA_043744345.1 of Sideroxydans sp. Classification (GTDB taxonomy): domain Bacteria; phylum Pseudomonadota; class Gammaproteobacteria; order Burkholderiales; family Gallionellaceae; genus Sideroxyarcus. The sequence continues at coordinate 166 of JAYTUW010000002.1, forward strand.
GAAACGGGTTGGGTGCATTGCGGAAAATGCCAAAAGCGTAATAGCGCACCATGGCATCCACCTTCTTCAGACTTGGAATGTATTGCTTCCATTCGTCGGTGGTGAATTGCCAGAAAATGGTGAAGGCCCAGAGCGTCAGCAGCGACCATGCGGCAACGGAGTGCAGGTTCACCGCAGTTCCGAAGCCAAGCAGTTTGTATGATCCATGCACTTCGAAGCCGGTGATCATCATGAGAATGACGAGCAACGCCTGCGACCAGTGCCAGAAACGCTCATAGCGATTGTAGAGGTAGATGCGGCGGTTCAATGCGTTCATTGGTGTTGTCCTTTATTTTTGCCGGTGTACAGGCGGATTCCGCCATGGATCAGCACGCCGATCAGCGAGAGCAGGACCAGTGTCCAGCCCGCCAGATCGAGCCACTTGTTGGCGTCGCGCGAAGGCATGTAAACACCCTCGATACCCTGCAGACGCCCGTTCTTGCTGTGGCACTGTGCACAGGACAAAGCGTCATGCTTCGGTGCGACCATGTGGGTGATCGGCCAGGTCATTTCGGTATTGACGAATCCATATTCACCGCTGTATTTCAACCCGGCGGTTTTCATACCGGTTCCAATGGCTTTCTGCCAATCAAAGTTGTGCCACAGGGCGGTGTCGTCTTCGCCGGCGGTGTGTTGCACGGTGAGATAGTTGTTCACCTTGTCGTAGGGCTGTTTACCGCGGTGCACCTTGGTCGGCCAGATGCGTGAGTCGGGATCGTTCGGAGCACCGCCCACATCATTGATCTGCACGGTTTTGGTCGGGTCGATCTTGTCACCAATTACCTTGTAGGTGGAGACACCGTTGTACCAGCGGTATTCGGGAATCACGTAGGAATCCCATACCCAGGCGCCCTTCTTGCTGTCGAATTTGCGGCGTCCGGCGCTGTCTTTGCTGGCTGTCGGTTTGCCGTCCGGTCCCATGATGGTGGCCTGTGACCAATCCCAGCTTGCCTCGGTGCCGATCTCGTTGCGGGCATATTCCGGGATGTGGCAGGTTTGGCAAGCAAGCTTGTCGGTATGCTGGTTAAGCAGGGACTGATGGTGCGGTTTGTCGCTGTGGCAAGCCTGGCAGGCTGCGGGAGACTCGTCCTTCTTGCCGCGAATATGCGCCGGGCCTTTTACTGCTGCGGCCACGTTGTATCGACTGCCGGATACTTCATGGCCGGTAGTGGCATGACAGGTGACGCAGGTGAAATTCAGACCCTTCTCGTTCATGTGCACGTCCAGGTACTTGCCCGGATGCTGCAACGAACTGTCGAGATCGCCGTGTTTTGCACCGTTACCACCCGCACCAAAAAAGTGGCATGAGCCGCAGTTGCTGCGACTGGGCAAACCGATGCTTTGCGCCACTTTCTTCAGGTCAACCGCTTCTACGAACTTGCCCGAGTCTTTCGGAAATTCGATTTTTTCATACACCGGATGCCCTGCGAATCCGGGCAATTTGCGATAGGTACCGGTCGTGTCGTGACAGATCAGGCAGTCGACATTCTTCTCGACTTTGAAATCAAACGTGTTGTCCTTCCAGCCGTAGCCGGCATGGCACGCCATGCAGTCTTTTTCGTTGGAGACCGGGGAAGTGCAATAGTTGTTGATGATGTTCTTCTTGCCGCGAACCTGCCCAGTCTTGGGATCGGTGGATTCCCATGTCCAGTGCTTGGTGTGCTGCACTTGCTTGGCAGCCTCGGTGTGGCAAGTCAGACACGCTTCCGTCACTTGCGGGCCGGTCTTGAAGTTCTTTTGCAGCTCCTTGAACTTGCTGTGGTCTGCGGTGGAAGCCGATTTCGGCTTTGTGTCTGCCTGCGCCTGTGCTTGCACTGCAGATGCTGCTGCAGGCAACGCGGAGACTGGCTCCGGGGAAACTGCGAATGCCGGCAACGCGGCCAGCACCAGCAAGGCGCTGGCCGCCAATGCCGACAGCGCAATAATGAATCTTATGAACATAGTGTCACCCTGTAGTAGATGCTTGATTGTCGCCATTTTGACCGGATGCCTCAGCAACCGCCGGCTGCGCCGCTACCGGATGCTCCTGCCCCGGCTCCCGGCATGCCCTTGATCATCGCGGGTGCGGGTTTGCTTGCATCGAACTGCAGGAATTTGGCCTGGTCTTCTGCAACATGGCTCATGACCTCGCCCACCATGGAGCCGAACATCTTGCCCACCAGTGCTGCATTCATCATGCCGATGTAGGTCTTGCCGTCGTTCTTCTTGTACACCGAGATCTTGCAGGGCATGAGATTGGAGAGGAAGCGGATCGAATCTTCTTTGAGGATTGGTCCGGAGTACTTGGTGCTGCATGCTTCGATCATCAGCACCGGCAGTACATTGCCGCCATCCGCCTCGATAGGCTTGGCCGCATTGCGCAGGCCCGACAAAGACCAGCCGTTGCCGGCATTCTGGATGTTCTGCTGGATTCGGGCGACGGTCTCTTCCACGCCGAAGGGACTGACTACCTCTTTGAACATCAGACTGCCTATGTAGTTATAGCCAAGCAGTACGACAACGACCGCCCCCACGATAAATCCCCCGACGACCTTCAACATATTCGTTTTCTCCCTTAAGTATCCAAGTATTTAAAAATAGTGATTCATTCCAGATTTAACTAACTTCCACAACAACAGCTACCGGCAGCCTGTCCGTGACGTTCCTGCTCCAGGTGGGCATGCGGGTTGGCTGCCTGGAGCCCCCCCCTGAGATAGTCACGTACCGCCTTGCGCGGGTCGCTCTCGCCACAGGTGATCACCTGCACGCCACGCTGCGCCAATTTGGCTACAAAGCCCTGACCTGCACTCGCCGTCAGGATCACATCCATATCGTCCAGTGGATGCGCACCACCGCTGAATTCATGGATGGACATATCCAGCGGGAGGTCGAGCCACACCACTTCGGGTGAGTCGCACGGTGAACCCACATTGAAAACAATGAAGCGGCGGCTTTTGCCGGCATGCCCGGTCACGCTCTTGAAGTTTTGGCTGGTTACGGCGATTTTCATTTTCTTCCCCTATCGTAGAAAAACAGACATTCCAAGAACTTGAAACCGGGGTGTCTTCGCGCTTCAGTTGAACTGAATGTTGTGTGCGATTAACCAGTTCTTGTCCAACTCCCATTTCACACTTCCGACACCGTACTGACTGATGACAATCTGACGTGCTTCCGACTGGATCTTTGCCAGTTCTTTTTCAGCGGCAATAAAGTCGGGGTTCATGGGCGATTTCCCTGACAGATTGGGATAAATTGCCCCAATCATGCGGAATACCGGCACCTCGGAAGAGCGCGGTGTTCCCATCACGGCGATCTCACCGTCCATTCCTTCCAAACGCACCACCCTGAATAAGTAAGGGTACCCCTGCATTTCCCGGCTACCCTTCTGCTGCAACGCCTGATTCAACGCATCGATTCTGGGATCGGTTCGCAATCCGAACCAATAGACCGCCCCGAACAGGAAAGCGGCAAAAAGCAGTTGATGGATTCGCTTCTTCTGCACTGACAATATTCTCAAATTGGTTTCATCGCCGGTGCGCACACCGTCTTCTCGCAATACCGGTGCTGAATATCGCGACGCTGCAACACGAGTACTCAAACTTTTTCGCTCACGCCCAGCATGCTCTCCAGCTTGGCGCGCAATTGTTCTTTGCTCTCTAAATGCGCCGGATCCTGCGTGATGCAATCCACCGGGCAAACCTCTAGGCACTGGGGAGCATCGTAGTGGCCCACGCACTCGGTACACTTTGCCGGCTCGATGCTGTATGCATCCTCGCCTTGTGTTAGCGCCCCGTTTGGGCATTCCGGTTCACACACATCGCAGTTGATGCATTCTTCAGTGATCATCAGGGCCATCTTTATCTCCTAAGCGTTGAATCATTCTTACTCCAGACTTCGCCTGGTGTGGGCGGAATCGGCCGTCATCACGCGACGACAGTCAGTGCAAAACCGGTTTCCCCAAAAAAAACCTGTGACGCACTGCGTCACAGGATGAGGCTGAAAGGAGGGAGTATCCAATCAGAGAGGAGCCCAACCTGCTCCATTGCAAACAGGCTGGACGATATATATTTAGCAATCACTGTGCCAATTCAGGCGAGTACATCAATAATGTTTTTTTTCATTGGGATAGAAAACAAGACCTTACATCAAATAGGTGATAATAATTTATATTAGCGCCATTTTTGACATACAATTACTGCCATGCCTGCCAAATTGAGTGTTAAACACACCTTAGCCAAAGTCCCCGCCGACCTGATGAATCTGCTGGACAGCTTCCCGGCCCCCAAGATATTGCTGGATGGCGACTACCATATCCTTGCTGCCAATGCCGCCTATCGGCGCGAATTCGGCTCTTCCAAAAAAGTCGAGGGGCAATTCTGCTACGCCCTCTCCCACCATTACGACAAACCTTGCGACCAGGCCGGGGAGAATTGTCCGTTGCGAGACTCGATTGAGAGTGGCGAACCCAACCGCGTGCTGCATGTACACCACACCTCGGCAGGAAGAGAACACGTCGAAGTAGAGGTCGTTCCGGTCAGAAATGAATCCGGCAAAACGATCTACTATATGGAAACCATGCACTCCCTGCGCCATGCACGCGACGGCGCCCAGGACCGTCAAATGGTGGGTTACTCGCGGCCATTCAACCGCATGCTTGAGTTGGCCAAACGCGTGGCAGCAAAAGAAAGTTCGGTGTTGTTGCTGGGAGAATCCGGCACCGGCAAAGAACTGGTCGCACACGCCATCCACGACATGAGCCCCCGCGCTTCAGCGCCTTTTGTCGCACTGGAGTGCTCAGGACTGACCGAGGCACTGTTTGAGAGCGAAATGTTCGGCCATGAAAAAGGCGCTTTCACGGGAGCAGTTGGCCGCAAGATCGGGCTGGTGGAAGCTGTGCGCGGCGGAACATTGTTTCTTGATGAGGTGGGCGATATTCCCTTATCGCTTCAGGTCAAACTGCTGCGACTGATGGAAGCCGGGACCTACAGGCGTATCGGCGGAGTCGAGCCATTGCGTGCCGATTTCAGGCTGGTTGCCGCCACGCACAGGGATCTGGCAAAAATGGTGCGCGAGGGCACATTCCGCCAGGACTTGTACTTCCGCATCAATGTATTCCCCATCCAGCTCCCCCAGCTGCGCGAACGCACGGAAGACTTGCCGATACTGGTGACAAGCCTGCTTACAAGGCTGGAACCAAGCCGCAGGGTCGCGCTGAGTGAGGAATCAATGTCAGCCCTGATGCAACATGACTTCCCCGGCAATGTGCGCGAGTTGCGTAACATTCTGGAGCGTGCGCTGATCATGGTGGATGGAAACACGATCCAGCCCCAGCATCTCTTCCTGGACACCATGAAGAGCGGGAATGCCGAGATACCGGCAGCGAAGCCTTTCGAAGATGTCGCACCGCTGGAAGATCTTGAGCAACGTTATCTCACATGGGCTGCCGACAATTTCCAGGGAGACCGGAAAGCGCTTGCTCAACGCCTTGGCATCAGTGAACGCACCCTGTATCGAAAACTCAAAAACGCCGACACAGCCCAGTCATGACCGAAATCCGCCTAATACCCATCGCGGAGCAAAAGAGCAAGACCAATTAGGCGTTTGAGCCGTGGTGCGCAATTAATTTGTCGATGAACTGTCGCAGGAAATGATCCGGTTGTGAACTGTGGAAACGGTCTAATTCCATTCCGCGACTATAGGCAATCACAGTTGGAAATCCCCTGACCTTGTGTTTCCCGGCAATGCGCATATTTTCGTCCGCGTCCACTTTTGCAAGCAGGAACTTCCCGCCGTATTCCTTCGCCAATCGCTCCAGATGCGGCCCCAGCACCTTGCAAGGTGCGCACCACTCGGCACCGATGTCGAGCAAAATGGGAGCCTGCTGCGAACGAGCGACCACAAGCTCGTCAAAATTGGCTTCTTCAACGTCATATGAAAATGGGTGGGAGTCGTGCATGTGCATGGTTATTCGATTCCTTGTTTGTACGATATTGGTTTTCTTGCTACGGGTAATACATTATTTGCGTTGTTGCTATTGCTTCCTGACCGACTAGAGGTAAACTGGCATAGTCGATTTCGGTCATGTTCTTACAGCACACTATGCTACCAGACAACGAAAGACGTTTTGATGCTTCCGGTCACCTGTGGTTGGACCAACTGGTTCAACGTCACGCGAACGATGCCACACGGTTGTTGCAGATACTGCGGGAAGTGCAAGAGCACTTCGGCCACATCCCGCATCAGGCCATTTCCGGACTTGCCGCCAAACTATCCATTCCCCGCGCCCGCATCGAGAGCACAGCTTCGTTCTACTCTTTCCTGCACCTGAAACCCCACGGCGAATACCGCGTGCTGTTCTCCGACAACATCACGGATCGCATGCTGGGCAATCAGGCACTGATGGAGTTGATGTGCCAACAATTGTGGCTGCAGCCCGGCAAGGTTTCCGAAGACGGCCTGGTCAGTATCGGCACTACATCCTGCACCGGCATGTGCGATCAGGGGCCCGCATTGCTGGTCAACGAACGGGCTATCACCAATTTGAATCACCAGCGCGTGCAGGAGATCGTGCAACTCATCCGCAACCGCACACCGCTGGGCGAATGGCCCGCCGATTTTTTTCGTGTCGAAGACAACATTCGCCGTGGCGGGCTGTTGCTGGATAGCCAGTTGGCTCGCGGAGAAGTGTTGCGCGGCGCAGTCGCCCTGGGCGGGCAAGCCATTGTCGAAGCCGTCAAGGCTTCCGGCCTGCGCGGGCGCGGCGGCGCGGGATTTCCCACCGGCATGAAATGGGAAGCCTGTCGTAATGCGAAAGGCACGGACCATTACGTGGTATGCAATGCCGACGAAGGCGAACCGGGAACATTCAAGGATCGTGTGCTTTTCTCGCGCCAGGCAGACATGGTATTCGAGGGCATGACGCTATGCGCCCTCGCCGTCGGCGCAAAAAAAGGCTTCCTCTACCTGCGCGGTGAATATCGTTACATGCTGGAATCGCTGCAAGCGGTATTGCAACGCCGTCGTGAAAGCAACCTTCTGGGTACGAACATTCTCGGCAAGTCCGGCTTCGATTTCGACATCGACATCCATCTCGGCGCAGGAGCCTACATCTGCGGGGAGGAATCGGCATTGATCGAATCGCTGGAAGGCAAGCGCGGCGTACCACGCAACCGCCCGCCTTTCCCCGTCACCCATGGCTACCTGCAACAGCCGACCGCAGTGGATAACGTGGAAACCTTCTGCCAGGCCGTCATGGCGGTGCATATGGGTGCGGACAAATATCGCGCCATAGGCACCGAAAAATCGACTGGCAGCAAACTCATCTCCGTATCCGGCGATTGTCAGCGACCCGGTATCTACGAATATCCTTTCGGCGTCTCCGTGCGCGAAATACTCAAGGATTGCGGCGCGGTGAACGCATCGGCTGTACAAGTCAGCGGCCCCTCGGGCATCTGCATAGGCGAAAGCGAATTCGACCGCAAACTCGGCTTTGAGGATTTGCCGACGGCGGGAGCTTTAATGGTGTTCGACGAGAGTCGCGACATGTTCGAAGTGGCCCGCAACTACGTGCATTTCTTTGCGCATGAAAGCTGCGGCTTCTGCACCCCCTGCCGCGTCGGAACCTCGATACTCAAACACACCATGGACAAGATCGCCGCCGGTCACGGCACACGCTATGACCTGGCGGAGATAGAGAATCTGGACCGTGTGTTGCAAAGCAGCTCGCACTGCGGCCTGGGGCGCACCGCTTGCAATCCGGTATTGCACACCCTCAAACATTTCCGCCCGGCCTACGAAAGCAAACTCAAATCGCTGGATTTCGAACCGGCCTTTGATCTCGATGGATCCCTGGCGCGGGCTCGGCAGATGACCGGACGCGACGATGCCGGTGCGCACCTGAAGGAGACTGAATGAGCGACACCTTCCAACTCGACGGCTCCACCGTGTCTTTTGAGCCGGGACAGACCGTGATGCAGGCCGCATTGGCCGCCGGTCACTACATCCCGCATCTGTGTTACCACCCGGAGTTCACGCCGCACGGCAGTTGCAAGCTATGCACGGTCAAGGTCAACGGCCGCACCGCGGCATCCTGTACCATGCCTGCCGAGGCTGGACTCAGCGTGGAAAGCGACATTGAAGAATTGAACGCATTGCGGCGCACACTGGTACAGATGCTGTTCGCCGAAGGCAACCACTTCTGTCCCTCTTGCGAAAAGAGTGGCAACTGCGTGCTGCAGGCGCTGGGCTACGACCTTGATGTTCAGGCCACGGGTTTCCGCCAACTGTTCCCGGACCGTCCCATTGATGCCTCGCATCCGGACATCCTGCTCGATTTCAATCGTTGCATCCTGTGCGAACTGTGCGTGCAGGCCTCCAGCGAGGCGGACGGCAAGAACGTGTTCGCCCTGTCCGGACGCGGCATCAACAAACACCTCATCGTTAACTCGGAATCCGGCAGGCTCGCTGACACCAACATCGCCCTGACCGACAAAGCCATGCAGGTCTGCCCGGTGGGTGTGATACTGCCAAAACGCGTCGGCTTCAGCACGCCGATCGGGGCGCGTCGCTACGACAAGAGCCCCATCAGTGCCCAGGCGTTGAAGGATGCACCGCGTATCCCGACTGGAGCGAAGCATGAGTGACAAGAAGAAACTCCGCATCGCCACCACCTCTCTTGCGGGCTGCTTCGGTTGCCACATGTCTTTCCTCGACATCGACGAACGCCTGCTCGCACTGCTCGACCTGGTCGAATTCGACCGCTCGCCCATCACCGACATCAAACACTGCGGCCCGTGCGACATCGGTATCATCGAGGGCGGCATCTGCAATGCGGAGAACGTGCATGTGCTGCACGAGTTCCGCAAGAACTGCAAGACCCTCATCGCCATCGGCGCCTGCGCCATCAATGGCGGCCTGCCAGCGCAGCGCAACCATCTCGACCTCGGCAGTTGCCTCACCGAGGTGTACCTGACCGAACCTGGACTGGCCCACGGCCACATCCCCAACGATCCGGAATTGCCGCTGCCGCTGGACAAGGTGCACCCGCTGCACGAAGTGGTGAAGATCGATTACTTCATCCCCGGATGCCCGCCCTCCGGCGATGCCATCTGGAAATTTCTCACCGACCTCATCTCGGGCAAAACACCCGAATTGGGACATGGGTTGATCAAATATGACTGACACTTTAGAAACCGCCGCCCACCCCGAAAAACTGCGCCGCGTCGCCATTGATCCGGTGTCGCGCGTGGAAGGCCACGGCAAGGTCACGCTGCTGCTGGACGAGAACGACCGCATCCATCAGGTGCGCCTGCACATCGTCGAGTTTCGCGGCTTCGAGAAATTCATCCAGGGACGTCCCTATTGGGAAGCGCCGGTGATGGTGCAGCGCTTGTGCGGCATCTGCCCGGTATCGCACCACCTCGCGGCTTCCAAGGCGATGGACATGATCGTCGGTGCCACGCTCACGCCAACGGCAGAGAAAGTGCGCAGGCTGATGCATTACGGCCAGATGTTGCAATCACATGCACTGCATTTCTTCCATCTGTGTTCGCCCGACCTGTTGTTTGGCTTTGATTCCGATGTCGCCAAGCGCAACATCGTCGGCATCGTCGCCGCCTATCCAGAGATCGCCAAGCAAGGCGTATTGCTGCGCAAATTCGGGCAGGAAGTGATCCGCATCACCGCAGGCAAACGCGTGCACGGCACCGGTTCCATCCCCGGTGGTGTGAACAAGAATGTCAGCATCGAAGAACGCGATTATCTGCTCAAGGACATCGAACAGATTGTGAACTGGAGTAAAGAATCCGTTGGCATCGCACGCAAACTATTCGAGCAGAACCTCGACCTCTACAACAACTTCGGCCGCTTCAAGGCGCACACGCTGAACATGGTGCGTGCCGACGGCGCGCTGGACCTTTACCACGGCGGCCTGCGCGCGCGCAACATGGACGGCAAGACGCTGTTCGACCACTACGACTACAGCCATTACTGGGACGTGATCTTTGAAGACGTCAAGCCATGGTCCTACATGAAATTCCCCTTTCTGCGCAGCCTCGGTACCGAGAACGGCTGGTATCGCGTGGGGCCGCTTTCTCGCGTCACGCAATGCGACTTCATCCCCACCCCGCTGGCCGAAGCCGAACGCAAGGCCTTCATGGCATTCGATGGCGGCAAAGCAGCCGGTGCGACACTGGGATTCCACTGGGCGCGCATGATCGAGATGCTGCATGCCGCAGAGCAAATTCGCGAACTTCTGCTCGATCCAGACCTGCAAGGCAGCGAACTGGTCAGCAAAGGTGTTCGGCAGGAGCGCGGCGTCGGCGTGATCGAGGCCCCGCGCGGCACACTTATCCACCACTACAAGGTCGATGACAACGACCAGATTATCCGCTGCAACCTCATCGTCTCCACCACCCACAACAACCAGTCCATGAACGAAGCCATCCGCCAGGTGGCGCGCCAATACCTCGACGGCAAGAAACTCACCGAAGGCCTGCTCAACCACATCGAAGTCGCCATCCGCGCCTTCGACCCCTGCCTGTCCTGCGCCACCCATGCGCTGGGCAAAATGCCGCTGGAAGTGGAATTGCTGGATGTTGAAGGTGCGCGGGTTGATGTACTGAGTCGGTCGTCGGATGGTGTGATTGGTTGCGAGAGGAGTATTTGCTGATTTCGGTTTTCTGTTTGAGGGGCGATGAGGTACAGAGTCTACCCCCACCCTAGCCCTCCCCCTGCAAGGGGGAGGGAATTAGGCTCCTTCCCCCTTGCAGGGGGAAGGCTGGGATGAGGGTAGAAACTTCAATGCCCAAACGCACCAACCCGATCACCACCGCAAGAGCCAGAGTTTTGCGAAGCGGCATGACAGATGCCGAACAGATACTGTGGCAAGCCCTGCGCTACAAACAACTCAATGGCTACCGCTTCCGACGCCAGTTCCCCATCGGAAAATACATTGCTGATTTTGCATGCGTCGAACAAAAGATTGTGATCGAACTAGATAGCGGACAGCATCACGATCAAATTGCCTATGATGAACATAGAACGAATGCATTGCGCCAGAATGGATGGCAAGTTTTACGATTCTGGAACAACGATGTATTGGGTAATATTGACGGGGTGCTAGTAACAATTGTTGAACAATTAAAAATCTACCCCCACCCTAGCCCTCCCCCTGCATGGGGGAGGGGACAAAACTCCTTCCCCCTTGCAGGGGGAAGGCTGGGATGGGGTTAGAAACCCCATCGCCTCACAACCAGAAATTATGGACGACCAATCTTGACAGCCTCCCTCCTCATCTTCGCCATCGGCAATGAATCCCGCGGCGACGATGCACTGGCACCTCTGCTGGTGCGCCAGCTGCAATCTGATCACCCCGGCGATCAAATCGAGTTCATCGAAGACTTTCAACTGCAGGTCGAGCATGTCACCGACCTCGCCGACCGCACAGCAGTATTGTTCGTCGATGCGGATATGTCTTGCGACCCACCATTCCACTTTTCCGAAATCTCCGCAGCGCAGGACAACAGCTACACCAGCCATGCCATGACGCCCTTCGCGTTGTTGCATACCTTCAAGCAAGTCTACGGGAAGGATGCTCCACCCTGTTTTCTACTGCGGGTGCGCGGTTATGGTTTCGAACTAGGGGATGGCCTGAGTGCGGAAGCTTCGGCCAATCTACGCCAAGCCACCGCAAAGGCGCATAAATGGCTGGCGGATATTTCCGTTGGTCTGGATGCCTGACCGCAAAAAAATGCGCCCTGTTTCCAGGGCGCCAATCAACAACAACCAACCGTGAATTCTTAAACCGAACTGACCTCTTTGCTTTCCTCATCCGGGAAAGGCCAAACGGGTTCGGGCGGTGCCAAAGCTGCTTTTCTGGCAACTGCTTCCGCTTTCTTGAGCGCCGCCGCTACCTTGCGTGCTGCAGCTTCTTCCTGTGCGATACGCTTCGCCTCAGCCGCTGCCGTTTTGCGGGCCTCGGATTCAGCTTTCTTGGCAGCGGCCAGTTCCTGTGCCGCCAGTTTGGTCTGCTCTGCAGCGAGCTTCCTGGCTGTAGCGGCTTCCTGAACCGCGAGCTTCTCGGCATCAGCCTCGGCTTTCTTGATTGCCGCAGCTTCCAGCGCGGCCTGCTTTCTGGCTTCAGCTTCAGCCTTCTTCTCGGTCGCAAGGCGCTGGGCTTCGAGCTTGCGCGCTTCCGCATCGGCTTTCCTGGCCGCTGCAGCCTCCAGTGCTGCCTGCTTCGCCGCCTCGGCTTCTACCTTTAAGCGGGCGACCTCTTGTTGTACCGCCAGCTTGCGTGCCGCAGCCTCGGTCTTCAGAGCTTCTGCCTGAGCTTTCTTCAGCGCGGCAGCTTCGGCTGCTGCTTGTTTCTTTGCCTCGGCTTCTGCCCTTTTGGCGGCGGCTGCCTGCTGCAAGGCAAGTCGCTTCGCCTCTAGCTCGGCTTGCTTTTGCGCTGCAGCCTCCTCGGCTGCCCGCTTCTTGGCTTCGGCTTCTGCCTTCTTTGCTGCTGCCGCTTCCAGCGCAGCCTGCTTACGAGCCTCGGCCTCAGCTTTCTTCAGGTCAGCAGCTTCTGCTGCAGCTTGCTTATTTGCCTCCGCCTCGGCCTTTTTGGTTGCGGCAGCCTGTTCGGCAGCGAGCTTCTTCGCTTCAGCTTCGGCCTTCTTCTGCGCAGCGGCTTCTGCGGCTGCTTGTCTCTTCTCTTCTGCCTCAACTCGCCTAGCTTCGGCAGCTTGTTGAGCCGCCAGCTTGCGCGCCTCGGATTCAGCCTGTTTCTGCGCAGCAGCCTCTGCGGCTGCCCGCTGCTTGGCATCAGCCACTGCCTTCTTGTACGCAGCGGCCTCTTCGGCTGCTTTCCTCTTCGCCTCGGCTTGAGCGAGTTTCAATGCGGTGGCTGCCTCAGCGGCACGTTTCTTTGCTTCAGCAGCAGCCAGCTTCGCAGCAGCTGCCTCCTGGGCGTGCTGCCTTGCCTGTTCGATTGCCAGTTGCCTTGCGGCGGCAGCCTCTTGCGCAGTCTGTATCTTGGCAATTCTTGCCGCCTCGGCATCGGCACGCGCCTTTTCACCGGCTTCTGTGGCTGCAAACATTTCCTGCTCGGCTTGCGCTTTCTTTTCGGATGCCACTGCATAAGCAGACCGTGCTTGGTTAGCGGCCTCCTCTTTTTGGGTCGCAATAACTTGTTTGGCTTCCAGAATCTGTTTGGCTTCCGCTGTGGCCTGTTCGGCGGCGAGTAGCGATTTGAGGGCGAGAGTTAAAGTCTTTTCGGCAACCACTGCATTCTTGGCAGTGCGAACCTCATTGGGTGTCAATTTGACCTTCTTTGCCTCGGACATCTGAATTTCCTCTGTTAAATCGTTGATCTGACTGGGTACTGCCAAGCCAAACAAAATGCGGCACGGGAAAGATACAGAACGAGCGTTCTGCTGTCAATTCGGGAGAGATTTTTGGTTTATGTGACGGCTTTCTGCTTCCCTGTGTTTGGCCATTCAGTCCGACAATTGTCTTCGTAGGATGGGTTGAGCAGCGCGTTACCCATCATCTTTCAAAATTGGTGATGGGTTTCACTACGCTCAACCCATCCTACACGGGCTGGTACATAGTCATATTCACAATTCTGCGTAGCATTTTCGTGTGAGTACGGAGTACTGCAGGGCTGGCAACCATTTCGCGAAGACCCAACCCGATAGCTTGCAGGTCAGGTCAGCCGCGCCGCTAACAAGTTCGCGCAGTAGTCGATGTCGTGATCTTTAAGGAATACCTTTCCGAGCGTGTTTGCCAATCCTACCATCTGGACATCATCGATGATGATTGGAAGAATGTAGGCGTCTGGTCGCTTCTGTCCGGCCGACTTCCCGATCTCGAACTCGAATTTCGTCCAGTCCTTTTCTGGGTATCGCGAGGAAATAAAGATCACCATGTAGAGCGCATCATTGGCATAAATGTCAGCGAGTTTCTTTTGTAGGTCAACGCCCCACAACTGAGCTTGGTGATTAAAATCGTAAAAGGGAAATATCCCCTTGTCCTCCAACTTTTTAACGAACTCTAGGACAATCGATCTGTCTTCTCCGGCAAAGGAGACTGCTACGTCCCAAGGATACTCATCGTTTCGGATGTGAATCTTGCGACGCACATCCTCAAGGTTTAAGAGATTCAAGTAAAAGCGGAACGTGGGGTCCTCAATCGAAATTGACTTGCCTTTTCGGTACATAATCACGTCGTCCAACTTGGAGTCTTGAATGACATCACCGAGATAGTTGAGACAGTTGTAGTACGACGTTGATTTTTGGTTCTTCTTCTTCGTGTCCGTGATCGGTGCGACTATAGTCCGATATAGGTACTCAGTAGGAATATCGGAGCGCTCATCCTTGGCAATTGCCGCGACGATATCAAAGTACGTGTTATGTACCGACTTGGCTTGTTGCTTACCTTTGGATAGAGCGACGATCTTGTCAAAGTACTTGTGCTCAAAAATGCGCAGCACTTCTTGTTTGATATTGACAATCGACTCGTCGATTTCCTTCTCTGAGACTTGGGTTTTCTCTATCCCGTGCTTGATGCAGGCGGTGCGACAGATCGCTTGAGCGACCGATGGAATACCTTTTGATCCGACCGCCGTCTCAGCCAAGAAGCGCTCTGAAAACTTGATCCGAAGATGTTTTGCCCCAAGGCACATCAAGTCACGAACAAATTGCTCGTCCTGTGTTCTGAGGTCAAAAACATCATTCCTGATGCCAAGTTCTGAGTCATTACCAGCTAGATCGCGAGCACTAGAAGCAATTCCAATCAAGACGAAGCGCACGCCTTTCTCGTGCCACAGCTTGAGATCCACTGCCAATAAGTCCTTAAGTGGCTCGGACAAGTGGTGAAAGTCATCGATGATCACTAGTCGTTGTGAAGCGAGATACGGTGCTATTGCATCGTATGTCGGGTCCACGCCCAATATCGCACCGAACATTTCTAAGTAGTTCACATGGTTTTTGAACTCACGACCATTGATCAACAAGATGTCTGTGGGGCGTATTTCCAAGTCCCTTAGTATTTTATTAACTACAGTTGTCTTTCCGGACCCGGAGGCACCAGAAATCGTAACGTGCTTCCCCTTGGCACGGAGCGCCGATTTTATGAAAGGGTACTCCTTAGGATTGACGTAGGTGAACTCGGGGAAGGCAGCCTCATTAAATACTGCTTCGAGTTCGAGAACCGGTTGTGTAGTTGAATTCATAGTTTTTAATGTGTCGTGAAGAATGCACTAGTGTTGGCTTACAGTTATTAGATGTCTCATAGGGTCTGTCTACATATGGATAATAATACAATCCAAAAGCATTCGTCGCTTGATCGACAACTCCGTGAATACAAGCGAAGGGAATAGATTGTCATACTTATCGACAGCAATGACCGAGCTGGTGACGCTGGAAAGTAGAGCCCGAAAACGTTTTTTACTGCGCGACCACAACCAGCAACAACTAGCCATGCAGTTTTCACCCGAATCGCCGCTGCGCCTCCACCGCAAGGCCTGCACCTATGCTGCCGAACAAATCGCCTTCCATGCGCTTGGCTTGGGGCAGCAGTGCGGCAATGCGTTCACGCAACATCGGCACGCCGCTGGCGCCGCCGGTGATGAACACCGTATCCACTGCCTCGCAACGCACGTTGGCCGTTGCCAATAATGTGCTCACGGTGTCGCCGATCTTTTCCACCAACTGCGTTGACGCCTGTTCGAATTCAATCCGGGTCAAGGTGTGGCGCAGGTCCGGTGCCAGCCGATCCAGATGCAGGGTTGCGCTATCGCCGGAGGACAAGGCGATCTTGGCTTCTTCCACTTGTACGGCCAGCCAGTGGCCAGCGCGTTCGCGGATCAGTTTGAGCAGCCGGTCCATGGCTTCAGGTGCCTGGGTGTCCAGATACAGCTCCTGCAGATCGACCCAGGTGCGGCGGGTATATGCCTGGTTGATGGTGTGCCAGGTGGCCAGATTCATGTAGTAACTGTTGGGCATTTCCAGGCCGCGCTTGAGCTTGCTGCCATAGCCCAGCAGGGGCATCACCCCGGCCAGGCTCAGTTGCCGGTCGAAGTTGGTGCCGCCGATATGCACGCCGCCGTTGGCCAGCAGATCGTCGCGCCGATCCGTGAGGCGTGCGCGTTGCGGCGAAAGCCGGATCAGGGAAAAGTCCGAGGTGCCACCACCGATGTCGGCGATCAGCACCAGTTCTTCGCGGTCTATCTGGCGTTCGTAGTGATAGGCTGCGGCGATGGGTTCGTACTGAAAGCTCACCTCGCGGAAGCCGGTGGCGCGGGCGATGGCCTCGAGTGTCGCTTCGGCCTTGTGGTCAGCCGCTGCATCGTCATCCACAAAAAACACCGGTCGCCCAAACACGGCAAGGTCGAACGGCCTGTCCGCTGCTGCTTCTGCGCGGCGCTTGAGTTCCGCGATGAACTGGGTCAGCAATTCCTTGTAGGGCAGCGAGCGTCCCTGGACCTCGGTCTTGCCTTCCATCAGGCTGCTGCCCAGCAGACTCTTCAAGGCGCGCATCAGCCGACCTTCGTAGCCTTCCAGATATTCGTTGAGACCGGCCTGGCCGACGCTTACTGTATTTTCGTCGGCATTGAAAAAGATCACGGAGGGCAATGTGGTCTTGCCGTTTTCCAGGGCCAGCAAAGGCGGCTGGTCAGGACGCAGCCAGCCAGCCGTGGAGTTGGATGTACCGAAATCGATGCCGCAGGCGCGGGCTGGAGCTTCAACAGACATGGCGTGGAAGTGGGCTAAAAAGCTGGACCGAAAAAACGGGCCGCGATGCTACCGGCACCACCGGGAAATGTCTAATGGAAGTGTTGCCAGTCGGCAAGGTATGCAAAGGGTTGCGGAAACTGAATAGCTACTGGCAGGAGGTTTGCTGGGTGAGCCCCACAAAGTAGTTGAGTTTTGCTCCTTCCCCTTTAACCCAGAAAATCCATTAGCCAACATGTTCCCTCCCCCATGCAGGGGGATAACCAGCGACTTGCCCGCTTGCGGGCTTAGTCGAATGGCTAGAAGTTTCTCCAGGGCTAGGGTGGGTGAGGTTCAACGAGTCTACCCCCATCCCAACCTTCCCCCTGCATGGGGGAAGGAGTGGTTGCGGTGCTAATGGATTATTTGGATTTAAGGGGGAAGGTTGGGATGGGGGTGTAAATCTGTCCCGTACAGGCGCATCGTTTCTCCCCACCCCCTACCCCTGCATTGAGGAAGGTGCTGATTTGGCAATTTCTGGATTCAGCTAGACCACCTTCACCTGCACCAACTCCTCGCCATTCGGATCTGTCACATGCACCGCACAGGCGATACACGGATCGAAGCTGTGCACGGTGCGCAGTATCTCAATCGGCTGTTTCGCATCATGTAGCTGGTGCCCCTTCAAAGCAGCTTCATACGGCCCCTGATTCCCCTGTGCGTCGCGCGGTCCGGCATTCCAGGTGCTGGGCACGATGGCCTGGTAGTTGGATATCTTCTGGTTGTCGATGACGATCCAGTGCGACAGCCCTCCGCGCGGGGCTTCCATGACACCAACGCCTTGTGCATGACCGGGCCAGGTCGAAGGCTCCCACATCGTATCGTTGTGTGTCTTGACATCGCCCGCCTTGATATTGGCCACCAGTTGGTCATACCAGCCCTGCATTTGGTCAGCGATGATCTTGGTCTCCAGCGTGCGCGCTGCGGTGCGGCCCAGGGTTGAATACAGCGCCTGTACCGGCACGTCGAGTTTCTTGAGTGTCATGCCGACCAGTTCTTTGGTCTGCTCGTGGCCGGAGGCGTACAGCATCAGGACGCGCGCCAGCGGGCCGACTTCGACCGCCTTGCCTTTCCAGCGCGGCGACTTCATCCAGGAATATTCCTTGTCGATATCGAGCTGCTCGTAGGGCGGTTTCGGGCCGGTGTAGTCGAGTTTGGTCTCGCCCTTGTACGGGTGCAGACCCTGATCCTTGCCCACGGAGTAGTCGTACCACGCGTGGCTGACGAATTCCTGGATCTCGCTTTCAGAATCGAGATCGATGGGGTGTATCTTGCTCAGGTCGCGGTCCAGGATCACGCCGGAAGGGATCATGCAGGATGCGGGATCGAACATGCCCTTGGCCGGGAATTCGCCGAAGGTGAGGAAGTTGCCCACGCCCTCGCCCTGCTTGAACCAGTCCTTGTAGAAACCCGCGATGGCCAGCGTATCCGGCACATAGACCTGATCGACGAAACTGCGCATCTGGTTGATGGTGTTCTGCACTGTCTGCAGGCCGACCACGTTGACAGCCGTACCGGAGTTGCCGCCGTGGAAATGCGGGCCGTTGCCCTGCCCCGGATGGTTGGGGTCGATGCTGATCGCGCACGGCACACCGCCGACGAGGAACATGGGGTGCGGGTTCTTGCCGCCGAACACGGCATGCAGTTTCACCACGTCGCGTTGCCAGGCCAATGCATCCAGATAGTGTGCCACGGCCATGAGGTTGGCTTCGGGCGGCAGCTTATAGGCGGAGTGGCCCCAATAGCCGTTGGCGAAGATGCCCAGCTGCCCTGCTTCGACAAATCCTTTCAACTTCTTCTGCACGTCCATGAAATAGCCGGGGGATGACTTCGCATAGCCCGACAGGCTCTGTGCCAGCGCAGAGGTCGCCTTGGGATCGGCCTTGAGTGCCGACACCACATCCACCCAGTCCAGCGCATGCAGGTGGTAGAAGTGCATCACATGGTCGTGGATGTATTGCGCGCCTATCATCAGGTTGCGGATGAGTTGCGCGTTGGTGGGAATCTCGATCTTGAGCGCACTCTCGACCGAGCGCACCGAAGCCAGGCCATGGACCAGCGTGCAAACGCCGCAGATGCGTTGCGCCAGCGCCCAGGCTTCACGCGGGTCGCGACCGCGCATGATGATCTCGATACCGCGCACCATGGTACCGGCGGATGAGGCTCGGGTGATGCGACCTTCGGCATCGGTTTCCGCTTCGATACGCAGGTGACCTTCGATGCGGGTGACCGGGTCGACGATGATGCGTTTGGTGGCTGGCTGGTTCATGCTTTTACCCTCATGTTGTTTGTTCTACACTCCCTTCGCCCGCGGGCGGGAGAAGGGTTGGGGATGAGGGACGGTGAACGTCAACAAATAAATATTCACACGATCACCCCTCACCCTGACCCTCTCCCGCTTGCGGGAGAAGGGATGTTCCTTGTTTACTCTGCTAGAAACTTATCCAGAATGCGGTATTGCACAGCGGTCTCCGCATTGTCGGTGCCGATACCGGTAGCGATACTCTCGCTGGTGCGCGCCATGCGCGCGTGCATGGCGGCATCCCACGCCGGGGTGCCTCCGGGCTCAAGGCATGCCAATGCGGATTGCGCAACGAAATGGCCGGCTTGGCTGTTCCAGTCGCACTCTTTTCCGCACTGGGTAAAACTGTCCACGCTGGCTTTTTTGGCCGACTTGTAGGTGGCGTCCAGTTCATCATCAGTGATGTCGGCGCGCTTGGCGGCTTCGATCGCGTTCTTCACCCGGATGTCCTTGCTCAGTACCAGAACACTTTCTGCAAAGCGCGCCCCGACCTGACGCTGCCCGGTCCTGGAAAGTTTGCTCAGGGCCGCATTGAAATCCCTATCACTGTTAATGGTCATCGCCTCAGTCTCCTTCAACAATGTAATCGACGAGCAACTCGGTCAGTCCCACCACTTCCACCTTCATGTGGTAATGCTCCAGCCCCTCTTCCATCACGATGCGGCAGTTGGCACAGGCGGTGACCAGGGTATGGACATCGGTCGTTTCGATTTGCCGCTTCTTGACCTTGAATGCTTCCAGCCGCAACGGCTCGGCACGCGAATTGGCCGAGACACCGCCGCCACCGCCGCAGCACCAGTTCATCACGCCCGCATCAGGCATCTCGCGAAAGTCCTCGCTGATCGCGCCGAGCAGGCGGCGCGGTTGTGCCACCACCCCTCCGCGCCGGGCGATCTGGCAGGGATCGTGATAGGTCAGCGGGCGTTTGTCCCGGCCCTTGGTCTTGATCTTGCCCGCGGTATGCAACTCGTCCAGTACTTCGAGAATGTGCTTCACTTCAAAACCGAAAGGTCTGCCCATCAGGTTCGGACCATCCCAGCGGATCGCGGTAAAGGCATGGCCGCACTCCGGACTGATCACGCATTTGACCTTCAGGCGCTCGGCCGCCACCACGATGCGGCTGACGATCTCGCGTGCCAGGTCAGATGCGCCGATCTGGATGCCGCTGTTGGTCGCCTCGAACGCATCCTGTGCCAGCGTCCAGCTCACGCCTGCCTGCTTGAAGATGCGGCTGATGGCGGACAGATATTCGGGGAAGTTGATGATCTCCATCGAGGACATCAGCACCAGATAATCCACCCCTTCCTTGTCGACCGGTACTTCGATGTGGGTCTCGGCCTGCACATGCTTGATCTGTGCCATCACCGCCGGCCACTTGATACCCATCGGGCTGCCGATGTTCACGGCACGCGTCGTAGCACCCACCAGATCTTCCGGCGCATGACCGGAGGCCGCCATGCCCTCGCGCATCTTGCGGATCATGTAGGTGATGTCGTTGCCGACGGGACAGACCATGGTGCAGCGGCCGCACATGGTGCAGCTGTCGTAGACCAGCGGCTCCCACTCGGTCAGCTCGGCGTCGGTCACCGGCTTGGAGAGCCCGAGCATCTTGCCCAGCTTGCCGAGCAGCGTGTATTCCTGCTTCCAGACACGGCGCAAGGGTTCCAGCTTGTGGATAGGTGTGTATTTCGGATCGCCGGTCTCGTTGTGGAACAGGCAGGCTTCGGCACACAGCCCGCAATGCACGCAGCTGGAAAAATAGCTGGCGATCGGGGCGTCGATCACTTCTTTGAAGGCGTTGAGGCCTTTGGCCAGGGTCGCGCTCATGATGCAACTCCTTTACGTGCAGAGACATCCCCGTTATACCAACGGGATATGAACAATGAGAACGTGTGGAACAGTTTGGTGAACGGCAGCAGCACCAGCAACAACTCAACCGAGAACAGGTGCAGTGCCAGCATCAGCGTGTATTCCACAAACAGGTGGTGATAGGCCATGTAGCCGGTCAACAATGGCAGCAGCGTCACTGTCCAGGCAAGGTAGTCACCGAAACCCGACAGCATGCGCTTCACCCGGTTGTTGAGCCGGTGCGCCAGCAACGCACCCAAGGCGACCAGCGATGCGACCACCGAGGCATCCACCAACGCTGTGGGCAGGCTTTTCCATCCCAGACCCGTCATGCTGCGGAAGAACTCGATATGCGGCGCGAAGAAGAGAATGGCGACAAAGAGACCAAGGTGGAACACGTAGCCGCCGATATACGTCACCGGATCGCGCTTCAGCATGCCTTCCGGCGGTATAGAACGCGTAAACAGGGTGCGCCAGCCGCTGCCCGGCGTATCCAGGCGCGGCCTGGCCAAGTCTGCTTTGCGTCCCAGTCCCAGTATCTCGAACAGGCGCAGCACCACGCCTGCGGCAAACACAATCAGCGCCCAGTTCAAAGCGCTGCCGCGTGCGAACGTCAGGAGATCAAGATGGCTCATTTTGAAATACCTCCCAGCTCCGTCATTCCGGCGCAGGCCGGAATCCAGTTGATCGATAATCCCTGCGACAGCAGGACAACCACTCTGGTTTGTCCGCTACGCGGAGTTCTTGTTCTTGCTGGATTCCGGCCTGCGCCGGAATGACGGGCTATTTGATTTTCGGGTCTCATTTTTCCTCCCGTGTCAGGTCTTGCACAGTGACTTTTTCATGTGCTGCTTTGGCATCTGCTTTCTTGGAACGGTTGAGCCAGGTGATCGCTACGCCTGCCGCCGCGCCTGCCGCTACCGCTTTGCCCAGCATCGAAGGTGTTGCCGATATCGGCATGGACAAGGCTTGATACATCGGCCCGGCATCCCAGAAATTAGGCTCGGAACAACCGATGCAACCGTGGCCGGACTGGATGGGAAAGCTGGTGCCGTCATTCCACTTGGTCGTGGCGCAGGCGTTGTAGGTCACCGGCCCCTTGCAACCGAGCTTGAACAGGCACCAGCCCTGACGTGCGCCTTCGTCGTCGAAGGTCTGTGCGAACTTGCCCTGGTCGTAGAAAGGACGGCGGTAGCAGCGGTCATGGATGGTGTCGCCATAGAACGACTTGGGCCGGCCAAGATCGTCCATTTCAGGCAAGCCGCCAAAAGTCAGGAAATGCGCCAGCACGCCGGTCATCACCACCGGGATAGGCGGACAACCCGGCACGTTGATAATGGGTTTGTCCTTGATGATGTCGGCTACGGAAACCGCGCCGGTCGGATTCGGATTGGCCTTGGGTATGCCGCCGTAGGTGGCACAGGTTCCGACTGCGACAATGGCCGCCGCGCCTTTGGCCGTTTCCACCAGCATGTCGTAGTTGCTGATGCCGGCGATGCAGGAGTAGCCGGGATTGCCCATCGGGATCGAGCCGTCCACGATCAGCAGATACTTGCCTTCGTTGTCCTTCATCGCCTGCTCACGCGCATGCTCCGCAGCTTCACCTGATGCCGCCTGCAAGGTGTGATGGTAGTCGAGCGAGATGAGATCGAAGATCAGCGTTTCCAGCGTCGGCGAATGTGAGCGCGTGATGGATTCGGTGCAGCCGGTACATTCCTGGAACGAGAGCCAGATAACCGATTGCCGCCGCGCCTTGCTGATGGCCTCTGCCATCACTTTGGCCATTGAGGGCGGCATCGCCAGCATGGCGGTCATGGCAGTACAGAATTTGAGGAATTCGCGCCGGGTGACGCCGCGTTGTCTGAGTCCTTCACCCACTGTGTCGGGTATGACTTCCGTTTGCTGCGATTTTTTCATGTCGACTCCCTGTGTTCGGTGAACCATGGAATTGGTTGGGAGCGCCGACGTCCTCGTCGGCATTTTTCAATGATTGCCGACGGGGACGTCGGCGCTCCCATAGATCAACTCACCCCATACAACATTTCCGAATCTGAAAAACGTTCGATCACTTCCTGGGCAATTTTGCAAACCTCCGGCAACGCCGCCTCAACCGCGGGCGTCAGTGCTTCTCCCCATCCCACAAATCCGGGCTGGATACCGATCAATGCTCGCTGCTGCGGCCAGAATCCCGTCAACAACGAGATTGCCCGTAGATCCATCAGCCCCACTTCATGCACGCTGCTCTTGCGGTTCTCGCCCAGGAAACGATCCATCGCTTCGCCTTCAAAACTGCGCACGGTGCCGGGAGCCGCGCCCAGCTCGGCAGCGTCGATCACCAGCAAGGCGTCGCATTCGCTGATGGGAACCGCAAGGGTAAAAGATAGTGTTCCACCATCGACGAATTCCATATCCTCGCGCGCGCCTAATCGTGATTCAAGTCGTTGCATGGCAGCGACGCCAACACCTTCGTCGGTAAGCAGTGAATTGCCGATGCCGAGCACGAGAATCTTCATGAGATCTGCTCCGACTCAAGCGGTTTGGAAGTTGCTGCCAAAGAAAAAGATGGGAAGTAGGAATCGAGGTTGGTTTCACCCTGCAAAGCAGCCGCCAGACCGTCCAAAGCGAGGTTGATCTCTTCGGCACGCTGGGGGGTGAGTGTCTCGCGTGCCTGACCCAGCGTTGCATAAACCCAGTCGCCGGGAGAGAGTCCTTCCAGCAACATGGTATTCAGCCGTTCACGACGACCGCGACCTTCGCACCAGGCGAAAGCGCCATCGAGTTCGGCAACTTGCATGGGGATGCCAATACACATGCAAGCATCCTAACAGCAAAACGTGACAAGGATATGACCCGAACGGGTAGGACTAAAGTCTCTGACGCACTGCCTCGAACAGGCAAACCGCCGTTGCTGCCGCGGCATTCAGCGATTCGACCTTGCCCGGCATGGGAATGATAAATTGTTGCGCCGATGCAACAAGCAGGGCTGGGGACAGCCCGGATCCTTCGTTGCCAACTGCAAAGGCGAGCTTGCCGCGCAGATTGCTGTCATAAAGCGATTTTTCAGCCCGCAATGAAGCAGCCAATATCTTGCCGGGAAACTCGGCTGCAACCTGCAGCAGATCTGCCGACTCATGCAGACTCAACGCGAAATGTCCGCCCATTCCCGCGCGCAATACTTTGGGAGACCACACATCTGCACAACCTTGCGACAGGAATACAGCATCGCAGCCTGCCGCAGCCGCGCTGCGCAGAATGGAGCCGATGTTGCCTGGATCCTGGATGTCTTCCAGCAACAGCGCAAACTGGCAGTGCGAAACAGACACTCGGGCAGGCGAAATGGCGAACAGCGCCAGCAAGCCGTTGGGTGTCTTGAGTTCTGAAAGTTGGGCGAATAGTGCGTCGTCGAGCTGTGTCTGAGGTACCTCTGGGCAGGCATCCAACAGGGAAACGATCTCGGCATCCTGCAGGGCATTTTCATTGATGAGCAGATGAAGCGGTTTGTTTCCCGTTTCAAGAAATGCGCGCAGCAGATGCGCGCCATCCAGCAGGGTTTGCCCTGCTTCGCGCCGCTCGCGAGCGGATGAGGAAATGTTTTTCAGCGACTTGAAGAACGGATTGTCGCGTGACGAGATGCGCTTGATGGCAGGCATTAGTCGAAAAAGCGCGAAGCGTTTCGTTCGCCTCCTCGCCCGCAAGCGGGAGAGGATTGAGGTGAGGGAACGGACGTGTTGAATTCCATCATAAGCACGTCGTTAGGCGTTGTTGGATTCTGGTGCCGATTCACCCGGCGCTTGCCCGGCTTCGATAACTGCCGGTTCTGCAGGCGCGGGTTCGTCCACAATACCCGCTTCCAGCAGAGTCCCCATTTCCTCCAGCGCGGGCAGATCCGTCAGGCTGCGCAGGTTGAGGTCGTCCATGAATTGCGGGGTGGTGGCATACAGCGCGGGTTTGCCCGGTGTGTCGCGTGTACCTATGCTCTCGATCCAGCCGCGGGATTCCAGGGTCTTCAGCACTTGCGAAGAAACGGCCACGCCGCGGATGTCCTCGATGTCGCCGCGCGTCACCGGCTGACGATAGGCGATGATCGCCAGCGTCTCCAGCACGGCACGCGAATAGCGCGGCGGCTTCTGCGGATCGAGTTTGTCCAGATGCACCTGATACTCGGGACGCGCACGGAAGCGCCAGCCGCTCGCTACACGGTTCAATTCGATGCCGCTGGTCGCATACTTGTCCGCCAGTTGCTGCAGCAATTCCTCCACGAACTTGGTCTCGATGGGGATCTCGCTCAGGCGTTTCAGTTCGGTGTTGGAAAGCGGTTCCTGCGACGTCATCAGTGCGGCTTCGAAGATGCGCAGCAGCTGCACGGTATCCACCGCGTGTTCGGTTTCGGCGACATCCGTGCCTGTCGATTCGGTCGAAGCTAGCACGGTGCTTATCGCTGCGGAATGATCTTCCACTCGTTCACCGGTCTCGTTGGGTTCACTCGGCAGTGATGGCTCGACAAGTTCTGACATAGATGTTCCCCAGGGTTTCGGTTTGCGTGATCTCCACCAGACTTTCTTTGGCGAGTTCGAGGATGGCAATGAAGGTGACGACCAGCATCGGGATGGTGGCATCTGCTTCGAACAGGCTTTCGAACGAGACAAAATCGGTATTGCGCAGCTGGCGCAACACTTTGGTCATTTGCTCGCGCACCGACAGTTCTTCGCGGCGCACCCGGTGATGCGCATTGACCTTGGCGCGCGTGAGCAAAGCCAGCCAGGCGTGGCGCAGATCTTCCACCGTAACGTAGGGCAAGCGCTCGATCACCGTGCGTTCGATCAGCACCTGCACCAGTTCGAAATCGCGGCCGGCCTGCGGCAGTTCGTTGAGCTTCTGCGCGGCGGATTTCATCTGTTCGTATTCGAGCAGGCGGCGCATCAGTTCGGCACGCGGATCTTCGGCTCCTTCATCGTCACTTGCCTTGACTACACGCGGCAACAGCATGCGCGATTTGATCTCAATCAGCACCGCCGCCATCAGCAGATACTCGGCGGCCAGTTCCAGACGATGCTGCTGCATCGCCTCGATATAGACCATGTATTGCTTGGTGAGCGACGCCATCGGAATGTCGAGGACATCGAGGTTGTGCTTGCGGATCAGGTACAGCAGCAGGTCGAGCGGCCCCTGGAACGACTCGAGCACCACTTCCAGTGCATCCGGAGGGATGTACAGGTCCAGCGGCATCTCCATCATCGGTTCGCCGTGGACATGTGCCACGGGATTGGCCGTGGCGGGCTGGACTTGTGGCTCCGTCTCGCTCATGTTCAGTTGTATCCCAACCCCATGGACTCACGCACATCGCGCATGGTTTCGTTGGCCAGCTTGCGCGCCTTCTCGCAACCGTCGGCAATGATGTTCTTCACCAGTGCCGGGTCGTCAAGATACATCTGCGCGCGTTCGCGCATCGGCTTCTGTTCTTCCAGCACGGCGGAGATCACTGGCTGTTTGCATTCGATGCAGCCGATGCCCGCACTGCGGCAGCCCTGCTGTACCCATTCCCTGGTCGCCTCATTGGAATAGACCTGATGCAACTGCCACACCGGGCACTTGTCCGGATCGCCCACATCGGTACGGCGGATGCGCGCCGGGTCGGTGGGCATAGTCTTGATCTTCTTGCCCACGTCGGCTTCGTTTTCACGCAAGCTGATGGTGTTGTTGTAGGACTTGGACATTTTCTGCCCGTCCAGTCCCGGCATTTTCGAGGCCTTGGTCAGCATGGCCTGCGGCTCGGACAGAATCATCTTGCCGCCGCCTTCCAGATAGCCGAACAAGCGCTCGCGATCACCCAAAGCGAGGCTCTGTTGCTCATCCAGCAGGGATTTGGCCGACTCCAACGCTTCCGCATCGCCCTGCTCCTGGAAGCGATTACGCAACTCGATGTAGAGCTTGGCTTTCTTGCCGCCCAGTTTCTTGATGGCGGCTTCGGCCTTTTCTTCGAAACCGACCTCTTTGCCGTAGATATGGTTGAAACGGCGTGCGATCTCGCGCGTGAATTCGACGTGCGGGATCTGGTCCTCGCCCACCGGCACCTGATTGGCACGGTAGATCAGGATGTCCGAGCTCATGAGCAACGGATATCCCAGGAAGCCATATGTGGACAGATCCTTGTTGGTCAGCTTTTCCTGCTGGTCCTTGTAGGTCGGCATGCGTTCCAGCCAGCCCAGTGGAGTGATCATGGACAGCAGCAGATTCAATTCGGCATGTTCCGGCACGCGCGACTGGATAAACAGTGTGGCCTGAGCCGGATCGACACCCGCCCCCAGCCAGTCGATGACCATGTCCCACACGTTTTGCTCAATGATTTGCGGGGTGTCGTAATGGGTGGTCAGCGCATGCCAGTCGGCCACGAAGAACAGGCACTCGTACTGGTGCTGCATCTCGATCCAATTCTTCAACACACCATGGTAATGCCCCAGGTGCAGACTGCCCGTGGGGCGCATTCCGGATAAAACTCGATCAGCGAACATAGCTCAACTTCACATTAAAAAATTGTTTCAATCAATCGGATGACCGCTCCCACCAGCGGAGACAGCACTCGACTCAGGATTGGCTGACCTCCGACGGGCACCACCGCCAGCAAGATCAGGATGACAATGCCGTAAGGCTCCACTTTCGACAGCTGGTAGGCCTGCCGGTGCGGCAACAGACTGATCGCGATACGCCCCCCGTCCAGCGGAGGCAACGGCAACAGGTTAAGCACCATCAAAATGGCGTTGATTGTAACCCCGAATTCCGCCATCCCAATCAGCGGCTCGGCAAAATAGCTGGAGGGGGAAAGCAAGGCGACCTTCATCATCAGCCCCCAGAACAGCGCCATAAACAGGTTGGCCGCAGGACCGGCCAGTGCGACCCACAGCATGTCTTTTTTGGGATGGCGCAAGGCGGCGAAATTGACCGGGACCGGCTTGGCCCAGCCGAACAAAATGCCGCCCACGAACAAGGTCAACAGTGGCAACAGGATCGTGCCGACCGGATCGATGTGCCGCATCGGATTGAGCGAGATGCGCCCCTGCGCATAGGCCGTCATATCGCCGAAATGTTTGGCGGCATATCCGTGCGCCGCCTCATGCAGGGTGATGGCGAACAAGATTGGAATTGCCCCAAGCGCTATGTTTTGTATCAGTACATCAATATTCATTACTATCCTTCTGGGGTTAATCTCTTCTCCCGCAAGCGGGAGAGGGCTAGGGTGAGGGATGTTGAGCGTCAATCACGTTTGGCGCAGTGCATAGACCCTCATCCCCACCCCTTCCCCCGCTTGCGGGGGAAGGGAGCCTAAATCAGCTATTCCTCAATTCCCAAATGTGAAACCGGACCCTTGCCACGCCTTACCAGCACCGGCACAGCATCTGTCAGGTCGATGACAGTCGTCGATTCGAGACCCACCGATCCGCCCTCTATCACCAGCTCCACCAAGCGCTCCAAATGCTCGCGTATCTCTTCCACATCGGTCAAAGGATCGTGCGCTTCCGGCAGGATCAGTGTGGAACTGAGCAGCGGTTCGCCCAATTCTTCCAGCAAGGCCAGCGCGATCGGATGATCCGGAATGCGCAGACCGACTGTGCTGCGTTTCGGGTGCTGCAAACGACGCGGCACTTCCTTGGTCGCGTCCAGAATGAAGGTGTAGCTGCCCGGTGTGTTGTTCTTCAATAACCTGAACTGTGCATTGTCCACGCGCGCATATTTCGACAGTTCGGACAGGTCGCGGCACATCAGAGTCATGAGATGCTTGTCGTCCAGTCCGCGTATCTGGCGGATGCGCGTCACTGCTTCCTTGTCATCCAGCTGGCAGCCGAGGGCATAGCCGGAATCGGTCGGGTAGACGATCACCGCCCCGTCACGCAGCATCTCTGCGGCCTGCTTGATCAGTCGTGGCTGGGGATTTTCGGGGTGTATTGCAAAGAATTGTGCCATGTTCAGACCGCCGCCCCTTCCCAGGATGTCCACACCGGAACGCATTCCAGCGGGAAATCCGGCAGCCGCCCGACGTCGCGGTAACTCTCCTCCGGCCCGTGGAAATCCGAACCGCAGGAACACAGCAAGCCGAACTCTTTGGCATAGCGTGCGAACTCGGCGTATTGCGGGGGCGTGTGACTGCCGCTCACCACTTCGATGCCTTGCCCGCCAAAGTCCACAAACTCCTGCAACAATTCCAGCAGGGTCGTGCGCCCCATCGGCTTGCGTCCGGCGGTATACCGACCGGGATGAGCCATCACGGCAACGCCTCCCGCCGCGCGTATCCATGCGATCGCATCCTGCAGGTTCGCCCACTCATGCGGCACATACCCCGGCTTGCCATTGACCAGATAGCGATTGAACACGCTGCGCACATCCTTGCAGTGGCCTGCCTCAACCATATAGCGCGCGAAATGGGTACGTCCGATCATTTCCGGATTCGAAGCGTAGTGCAAAGCGCCTTCCAGCACGCCACCGATACCGCAACGCGCCAACGAGTCTGCCATCAACTCGGCCCGGTGTCTGCGGCCGCTGCGGATACCGCGCAGGCCTTCAACCAATACGGCGTTGTTTGGATCAATGTGCAAACCGACGATGTGCACTGTATGTTTGCGCCAGGTGACGGATACTTCGACGCCATTGATGAACTTGATACCGAACTGTTCTGCTGCTTTGGAGGCTTCGGCCAGACCGGCCACATCGTCGTGATCGGTCAGCGCCAGCACCTTCACTTCGCGTCCGGCAGCGCGGGCTACCAGTTCAGTCGGGGTAAGGGTTCCGTCGGAATAGCGGGAATGGCAATGCAGGTCGTAATCAAGCATCAGAGGTCGCCGCCGCCCTTCTTCATGACTTTGCCCTCTTCGGCACGTTTGCGGCGCACCTCTTTGGGGTCGGCGATCAACGGGCGGTAGATTTCGATGCGGTCTTTTTCACGCAAGACTGTGTCGGCCTTGCTCAGTTTGCCGAAGATGCCAAACTTGCCTTTTTCAACATCGATCTCGGGAAACTTGTCCAGAATGCCGGAGAGCTTCACGGCCTCAGCGATGGTTGCACCCTTGGGCACTTCGGATTTGAGCAGCAACTGCTCGGCGGGCAATGCGTAGACCAACTCGATCTTTATCTTTTCGTCACTCATTTTTTACATAAACCTTGTCGGCGCGGTGGATAAAGGCATCCACAAAAGTGTCCGCAATATGGTGGAACACGGGCCCCACCAGCTTTTCCAGCAATTTGCTGGAAAACTCGTATTGCAGGCGGAACTCTATTTTACAGGCTTCGTCGCTCAAAGGGATGAATCGCCAACTGCCGTCCAGATGTTTGAACGGCCCGTCCAGCAACTCGATATCGATCTGATGCGGGGGATTGCGCGTGTTTTTGGTACTGAATTGCTGCTTGATATGGTGATAATCGATGTGGACCGTGGCCAGCATGGTCGTGCCCTGCATCTCGTTGACCTTGCCGCCCCCGCACCAGGGCAGAAAGTGTTGATATTCCTCCACCCCGTCCACCAGCTTGAACATCTGCTCCGCCGTGTGGGGAACCAGAACCGTTTTCTCTACCAGAGCCATGCTTTACCGAGCCGCCAATCAAAGGCTGGTAGAATATCGCAACATCAAGCAAAACACATCTTTACATGAGCATCATTCAGAATAAAAAGGCCTACCACGAGTACTTCATTGAAGAAAAACATGAAGCTGGCATCATGCTGCAAGGTTGGGAAGTCAAAGCCATCCGCGCCGGGCGCGCCCAGCTCAAGGAGGCTTACGTCACCATCATGGACGGCGCGCTCTACCTGTTCGGTTCCCACATCAGCCCCCTGCTCAACGCCTCGACCCACATCCACCCCGATCCGGTCCGCACCCGCAAGCTGTTGATGCACAAGCACGAAATCGACAAACTCATCGGAAAAGTGCAACGCGCGGGCTACACCATCATGCCGCTGGACATGCATTACAAGGGCAGCAACGTCAAACTGGAAATCGGCTTGGCAAAGGGCAAAAAAGAGCATGACAAACGCGCAACGGAACGTGAAAAGGACTCCAAACGGGAAGCGGCAAATGCAATGAAAAAGGAGCGCCGCTAACAAGATTTTGACGATGTCGTTATTTCCGGTGACGATGGGGCGTTTATGAATTGGACTCGTTAGCTAATCAATGAATTGGAATTTTTCGTCCAGATTATCCGACATTCGAGTCCAGGTTATAAGACAGTTTTGGTGTCTAATTTAAGTTGCCCATTCACACATGAGGTTTTCCCATGGCCTATAAACGAATTCAGCCTTTTCCGAACCCAGACACTTTCGAGTTTCCTGAACTTCGGGCACTAACCTCGGTTTGGCATGAAAAGAAGGAGCAGCTTGAGGACGATGGAGCTTACAAAGAGTTCATCAAGAAGTTGCAGCGAGAATGGGCAATCGAAACGGGTATCATTGAGCGCCTCTACACATGGGATAGAGGTGTCACCGAGGTCTTGATCGAGCAAGGGATTGAGTCCTCAATCATTTCTCATCGCGGCGGGGTCGCACAAAAAGACGCAGAACACATTCAAGCATTGATAAATGATCATCTTGGAATAGTTGAGGGACTCTTTGGCTACATAAAAGGGGAAGAACCACTCTCTGAGTATTTCATCCGCGGGTTGCAGGCGCAATTCACAGCCCACCAAGACTATAGCGATGCAATTACCGAGTCCGGTGATCTCATCCGTGTGACTCTTCTCAAAGGGGAATACAAAACCCTACCAAATAATCCACGTAGGCCAAATGGCGAAATGCATGCTTACTGTCCTCCCGAGTTAACAAAGGAGGAGATGGAAAATATGGTTAGTATGTACCGAGAGGCAGAATCTACATATTCGCCCGAGGTAAGATCGGCGTGGTTACATCACAGGTTTACTCAGATTCACCCGTTTCAAGATGGCAATGGTCGAGTTGCGCGAGCACTTGCCTCTCTAGTATTTTTGCGTGAGGGTTTGTTCCCCCTTGTGGTACGTGAGTCAGATCGCATGGAATACATTGGCGCGCTTGAGACGGCTGATGCCGGCGATCTGTCACCCTTGGTTTCGTTCTTTGCACGGCGGCAAAGAGACTCAATTCTCAAAGCTATCGGCCTTGAGCAACAAGTTCAGCAAAGCAAGTATGCTGACCAGATTATTAGTTCTGCGCTAGAACTTTTGAAATCAAAGTTCACAAAAGAAAAACAGAAACTATCCATCGTTTTCGACCATGCGGACAAACTCTTTTCTGTGGTCGATTCCAAGTTCAAAGAGCTTGCCATTTCTCTTGATGGCCAACTCCGCTCTTTGACGCCTCCACAAAAACAAAAGTATCAAGCACGTTCGAATGCTGCCAACAACACGTCACCGCAACGCCACTATTTTCAAAAGCAGATCGTCGAAACTGCAAACCAATTCGATTACTTTGCAAATTTCGACAAACATCGTTCTTGGGTTCGTTTGACTCTCACAACAGATCAAGAGTTTGATTATGTTGTCACCTTTCATGGATATGGCCCCGGTGATTCTGGAATTCTAGCTGCGTCCGCCTTTACTTATCTCAAGGTGCCACGCGAGGACGGTGGTACGGAAACAGTTAGTCTTCATCCTGCTGCAACTGACCTGTTTCAGTTCAACTATGCTGAAACTTATGAAAGCACCCAAAAACGGTTTGCTGAATGGCTTGAAAGCTCCCTTGCAATAGCACTGGCAGAGTGGAAGAGGTCACTTCAAGCCTAGCCATGGGCATAACCCATCATTCCTCCGGACCTGCGCGAAAAGCCGCGCAGCGCCGGTGAATTCAAACGTAAGTACACAACATAGTCCATGAAAAAACCCTCCCTCCAGCAACGCCTGAAAGCAAAGAACCGCAGCCAGTCTCTCATCGTCGCCGTTACCTGGTACACCGAGGAAACCTGGGCACAGGTGAAGGCCACCGCAGCCGACCCGGAATGTTTCGAGGATTCGTTTTCAAAATGGGAAGCCGTTGCGGTCAAAGCTCGCCGGGAGTTTCAGCGTTCCGGTGTGCGTGCGATCGAATGCCAGATCATCCCTGAAGAGTTTTTTGAGTGGTGTGCGCAGAACAATCAGGTGAACAATTCCACAGCAAGGGCCGAGTTTGTTTCGGCGAAGTTGAGTGAGGCCCTTGAGACCAGGGCGTGAGCCATGAAACTGAATACGTCACACCGGCGAAGGCCGGTGTCCAGATAATGCAAGAGCCAGTGCATTGCACTGACAAAGCAACATTTTGTTTAAAAGCACTGGATTCCGGCCTGCGCCGGATAACCAGCGACTTGCCCGCTTGCGGGCTTAGTCGAATGGCTAGTAGTTCCATCAATGACGGAATCTGAATTTTTAGAGGTTTCCGTATGCACAATAGAATGACCAAACTTGCCCTGCTTCTTTTGCTGCCTCTCTTTGCAACCAGCGCCCTCTCTGAACCGAAAGGAACCGTCATGCCCGATACCAACCAAACCGCGTACCTCTCCGGCGGTTGCTTCTGGGGTATGGAAGAACTGGTGCGGCAGATTCCCGGTGTTGTGGGAACCGAGGTTGGCTATACCGGCGGCATCACCCCGAATGCGACTTACAACATCGTGAAGACCGGCAGCAGCGGCCATGCGGAATCGCTGAAGATCGTGTTCGATCCAAAGCGCCTCACTTACCGCCATCTGTTGTTCGAGTTCTTCCGCATGCACAACCCCACCACGCGCAACCAGCAGGGCAACGATGTTGGCTCGCAATATCGCTCGGCGATCTTTTATCTGAATGAGGAACAGAAGCGCACCGCGGAGGAAGCCATCAAGACGGTGGATGCGTCAGGCGACTGGAAAGCCAAAGTGGTGACGGAGGTTGTGCCGTTCAAGGACTTCTGGCGCGCCGAGGATTATCACCAGAAATATCTGGTCAAGAATCCCGGTGGCTATACCTGCCATTATGTGCGAAGGATGCAGCTGGGGGAGTAGTTTTCAATACCACTTCCCCCTTTATTAAAGGGGGAATGTAGTGGTGATTACTTTTTCATTTTGAAAGTCAGGATCACACCGATCACAGCACCCGCCGCGCCGCACAGCAATATCTTGTTGCGCATATCCTCTATACCGCTCACCGACTGGAAAGCGCGATGGAAGGCGTTGCCGCCGAACGAGAATAGTGTCTTCAGGCTGACATAGTCTCCGGCCAGTTTGCCAAAGATGGCGTAACCAACGATCAGGCCCAGGACTCCAAAAGCCGCGATACTGATTATGTTCTTCTGATTCATCTGCTTCTTCCTCTCGTTCAAGACTCGTTAAAAAATCCGATTACCCGGCAAACCCGCCAGCCACGCCGATGACCGCGATGCAGACGGTGACAAGACCCAGCGTCAGGTTCAGGCCAACCAGTTTGCGTATCTTGCCCAGCATCTCCCCGGCTTCTTTCCAGCGTTCCTTGGAGACATGCAGTGTGAGCGGCACGTAACAGGCGAAGTACACGTAGCAATAGATCGCCACCATCACCAGCCCCAGCAACAGCATGACATGAACATAGTGCGACACCTGCCCCATGCCGCCGAACAGGTAGATCATGTACAGGCCGGTGACCAGGATGGCACCGATGGCACCCCACACCCAATTGAAGAAACGGCGGAACACGTTGACCCACAGGCGCAGGCGTTCCGGCGGTTGCAACACGTCGACTGCCGCGGGGCGCAACACCATGTAGGCGAAGAACATGCCGCCTACCCAGATGAGTACGGAGAGAAAGTGGATGAGTTTGAATAAGGTCATGGTGTTGTTGGCTGGTTGTCTGTTAGGCAGAGGATAACTGAAAATCTTTACATTTGTTTGAAGCCCCTCACCCCACCCCTCTCCCGCTTGCGGGAGAGGGAGCTGAGTGGAGAGTGGGCAAAAGTTCGCGCACCGGCCTGAAACTGCGGCGATGCACGTCGGATACGCCGTGTTCGCGCAATGCGGCGAGGTGCGCGGCGGTGGGATAGCCTTTATGGCCGTCGAAGCCGTACTGTGGATATTGCGCGTGCAGCTTCAGCATGAGTTCGTCGCGGGCGGTCTTGGCCAGGATAGAGGCGGCAGAGATCGCCGCGACCTTGCTATCGCCCTTGACGATGGCCTGGCTGGGAATGCCGGTCTGCGGGCAATACAAGCCGTCAACCAATACCTGGTGCGGCTGTATTTGCAGTGCCTGCACTGCACGCTTCATCGCCAGCAGGGTCGCTTGCAGGATATTGAGCTCGTCTATCTCGCCCACTTCGGCATAGGCTACGGCCCAGGCCAGTGCGCGTTCGCGGATGATGGGCGCGAGACGGTCGCGTTGCTTCTCGGAAAGTTTCTTGGAGTCGGCCAGACCTTCGATGGGGTTGGCCGGATCGAGAATGACGGCGGCGGCACTCACAGGACCGGCCAGCGGGCCGCGCCCTGCTTCATCCACGCCACAAATAAGAATATTGCCGGAGTACGTCAAGCCGTCATTCCGGCCTGCGCCGGAATGACGCGGTTTTGGAATTGGGTTCATGCCAGAAATGGCAAAATTGCCGCAGCCGCTTTCTGCGCGGTGTCCTGGCGCAAGTTCTGGTGCAGGGTGCCGAAGGTCTGCTCCAGATCCGCCACAGCGTGTTTGTTGCCGACCAGGTTGAGCAGCGCCTGTGCCAGATTCTCCGGCGTAGCGTCGTCCTGCAATATTTCCGGCACGACGAACTTTCCGGCGAGGATGTTCGGCAAGCCAACATAAGGCAGGTATTGCTTGCGCTTGGCGATCCAGTACGTCAGCGCGGGCATCTTGTAGGTGATGACCATGGGGCACTTGAGCAGTGCCGCTTCCAGCGTGGCGGTACCCGACGCGACCAGCGCGCCATCTGCAGCGATCATCGCGTCGTGGGCATGGCCGAACAACAGGGTGATGGGCAGTTGCTGCGCTTCCTGTTTCCACACCTCATTCTCGAAGATGGTGCGCGTCTCGCGGCTGGCCAGCGGCACCAGGAACTGTGCTTCGGGCAGCTTTTCAAGGATCAGCTTGGCCGTTTGGATATAGGTCCTGGCCAGACGGCGCACTTCGCCCTGACGGCTGCCCGGCAGGAAAGCAAACACCTTGGCAGTTCTGGGCATGATGCGCATCTGTTCGCGCATCTCGATCTTCTTGGGCTGCAGTGGCAGCAAGTCCGCCAGCGGATGGCCCACATAAGTAACCGGCACACCGGCCTGTTTGTAGAGCGGGGCTTCGAACGGGAACAGCGCGAGGATATGCGATACGGCCTGCTTGATCTTGTGGATGCGCTCTCCGCGCCATGCCCAGATAGAGGGGCTGACGTAATGCACGGTGGGTATGCCGTGCTGCTTCAGGGCCATTTCCAGGTCAAGGTTGAAATCCGGCGCGTCGATGCCGATGAACAGGTCGGGCCGCGATTCAATGAAGCGGTTGCGCAGATTGCGGCGGATACCGACGAGTTCGCGGTAATGGCGCAGCACTTCGACATAGCCGTTCACGGCGAGTTTTTCCATGGGGAAAAGCACTTCCATGCCGACCGCCTGCATCTTGGGCCCGCCGATACCGATGAAGCGCACGCTGGGTGCCACCTGTTTGACAGCTTCCATCAACAGGCTGCCCAACAGGTCGCCCGAGGCTTCTCCGGCAACGATGGCGATGGTTTTTACAGATTGGGTCATACCGTTTACCGCACAATGCCACGCGTGGCGTGGTTCAGGAAATTGAGCATGTTTTCGATGTCTGCATCCGCATCGGGAACTTGGCCGCGCAAGGCTTCGATGTCTTTCTTCGATGTCTCGAAACTGCTGCCCGCGCGATACAACGTGCGGTACATCTGCTTGAGCATGTCAACGCGCGGCGCGGAGTAGCCGGCACGACGCGGGCCTTCCTGGTGAGGGCCTTTGGCTTCCGCCGGATTGCCCACCGCGGTCACATACGGCGGCAGGTCCTGCGACAGGCGCGTCTGGAAACCGATCATGGCGTAGTCGCCGATGCGCACGAACTGGTGGATGCCGCTCATGCCGCCGATCAGGGTGTGGTTGCCGACATGCACATGCCCCGCGAATTGCACGGAGTTTGCGATGACATTGTGGTCGGCGATGTGGCAGTCGTGCGCCACATGCACATAGGCCATGATCCAGTTGTCGTTGCCGATGGAGGTGATGCCGCCGTCCTGCACCGTGCCGAGGTTCAGGGTGCAGTTCTCGCGGATGGTGTTGTTGTCGCCGATGATCAATTGTGTCGGCTCACCCTTGTATTTCTTGTCCTGCGGTATCTCGCCGATGGAGCTGAACTGGAAGATATGGTTGCCTTTGCCGATGGTCGTATGACCATCCACCACCACATGCGGACCGATGATCGTGCCCGCACCGATCTCGACGTGTTCGCCGATGATGGAATACGGGCCGACCTTCACATCGTCGGCCAGCTTGGCGTTCGGATGGATGATTGCTGTCGGATGACGCAGACTGTCCATTATTTTGTCTTCAAAGTGCAGATCAGATCTGCTTCCGCAGCAACTTGTCCATCCACTTCCGCCCTGCCGCTGAATTTCCAGATGCCACGCTTGTTCAAAGCGATGGATACTTTGAGAATCAACTGATCACCGGGGCCGACCGGTCGCTTGAAACGTGCGTTGTCGATGCCGACGAAGTAGTACACCGAGTCGTCACTGGGCATCGTCCCCATCGTTTTAAACGACAGGATGGCGGCGGCCTGGGCCATGGCCTCGATTACCAGCACGCCCGGCATCACCGGATGGTGCGGATAGTGGCCGGGAAAGAATGGCTCGTTCATCGTGACGTTCTTCAGCGCGGTGATCGTTCCGTTCGGAATGACTTCCAACACGCGGTCAATCAGCAGGAACGGATAACGGTGTGGCAGGTGTTCCAACACCTCATGGATGTCCATAGCAGTACTCATGTTTATTCTCCCTTTAATGATTTGATCTCTTTTTCCAGCTGTTTGATGCGCGCGAACATTTCGTCCAGATGGCGCAAATGCGCGGCACTCTTCAGCCAAGTTTCTTTTTCGCTGAACGGATAGATGCCGCTGTAAACGCCTTTTTCGCGTATCGACTTGCTGACCAGCGTGAACGAGGATATCTCCACCCCGTCGGCGATGCTCAGATGCCCCAGGATGCCCGCGCTGCCGCCGATGCGGCAATATTTACCGATGTTCGCACTGCCCGCGATGCCGACACAACCCGCGATGGCGGTGTGCGCCCCGATACGCACGTTATGTGCGACTTGTATCTGGTTGTCCAGCTTCACGTCTTCCTCGATCACCGTGTCATCCAGCGCACCGCGGTCTATGGTTGTATTCGCGCCGATCTCGACATGATCGCCGATGAGCACACGGCCGATCTGCGGGATCTTGAGCCATCTGCCCTCCTCCCAGGCCATGCCGAAGCCGTCGGCGCCTATCACAACACCGGAGTGGGCGATGACGTGGTTGCCGATGACGCAACCGTGGTACACCGTCACCCGTGGATACAGAAGCGTGTTCTCGCCCAGTATCGTGCCTGCGCCAATACAGCAACCTTCCATCACCGTGGTTCCGGCGCCGATGACCGCACCATCGCCCACCGCCACCAAAGGTCCGACGTGGGCTTGCGGGGATATCTTGGTATCTTTGCCGATAACGGCCGTGGGATGGATGCCGGGAACGCATTCCGGCAACGGGTTCAGGAACGACGAGAGTCTGGCAAAATAGGAATAGGGATTGTCACAGACGATGCGCGGAATCTGCGTCGCGTCGGCATCGGTTTTGGACAGGATTACTGCCGAGGCACGGCTATTTTCCAATTGATGGCGATACTTGGCGTTGGACAGAAAAGCGATCTGCCCTGCCGTCGCTTTTTCCAGCGTGCCGATCTGCAGCACCCGTGTTTCGGCATCTCCCACCACCTGCCCGCCGAAACGCGCTGCGATGTCTGCCAGTCGGTAGGCTTTACGTTCCATCAAAATGCTGCTCTTTCAGATCACTTGTCGGATTTATCCGTCGGCTCGGAAGCCAGGAATTTCAATACCTTATCGGTGATATCGACCTTGGGATTGCGGTACACGGCTTCCTGAAGGATGACATCGTAGCCTTCGCTCTCGGCGATCTGGCGAATTGCCTTGTCGGCACGGGCCAGCACTACGGCCAGTTCTTCGTTCTTGCGCAGGTTCAGGTCTTCGCGGAATTCGCGCTGCATGGTTTGCAGATTCAGGTTCAGGTTGGCCAGTTCACGCTCTTTGCCACGGCGAACGGTATCCGACATGGTGGAACCGTCCTTTTCCAGGGAAGTTTGCAGGTCTTTGGTCTGCTTGGACAGTTTCTTGATTTCCTGGTCGCGCGTTGCAAATTCGCGCTCAATCTTCTTTTCCGCGCGAACAGCCTGATCGGATTCGCGCAGGATGCGCTCGGTATCCACCACCCCGATACGGAAATCACCCGCAGCCGCCTGGGTGATGCATGCGAGGAACAACAGACCCACAGCAAGTTTCGTCTTCATCTCAAACTCCTTGTAGCGGTCAGAACATCGAGCCCAGTGTGAACTGGATGTTTTGAATCTTGTCTTGCGGTTGCTGGTTCAACGGCTTGGCCCAACTCAGCTTGAGCGGACCTGCCGGCGAGAACCAGCTCACGCTCAGACCTGCAGAATAGCGCATTCCCATGGAACTCGGAACCTGCGCGCCTTCGCCGAATATCCGCCCGGCGTCCACAAACGCGCTTAAACGCACCGATTTCTCTTTTTCCATTCCGGGAATAGGGAATAATAATTCGGCATTTCCCACCAGGCTTCTGTTGCCGCCCAGGGAAAGGTTGTTCAAATCTCGGGGGCCCAAAGAGTAGTTGTCATAGCCGCGCACCGAACCGGTACCGCCCGCATTGAAGTTCTTGAAGACCGGCAGCTGTTGTCCGTTGTATCCGCCCGCGATGCCGGCATCCCCGTTCATCATCCAGGTCAGATTACGGCTCAGCGGGTAGAACCACTGGTGTTTATAAGTGAATCTGTAATAACGCTGGGCAGATACCGGCAAGCCCAACTCAAGGTAGGCGCGCTGAACCTTGCCGTCCGTGGTGAGAATCGCGCTATCCCGATTGTCACGCGTCCAGCCGATACCTCCGATCAGATTCCTCGTCGTCTCGCCATATTCATTGACGTAATCGATATAGCGCTGCGGGCTGCCTGAAGTCAGGTGAATCGTGGTGACTTCGGTCGACAGTCCGTACTGGAAACTCTCATCATCACTGATCGGCACACCGAACCGCACACCACCGCCGTAGGTCTCGGAATTGAACTGGCTGGTGTACAACTGGGTACCCGCGTTGGTCTTGCGTTTGAAGATATCAAAGCCGCGACTGATGCCATCGTCGGTGTAATAGGGATTGGTATAGGACACCGAATACACAGTATTGATCTTGCTGGTATTGACCTGCGTGGAGAGGCTGTTGCCGGTGCCGAACAAGTTGGCCTGGCTCACGCCGCCCGACAGTGTCAAACCTTCATAGCTGCCATACCCCATACCCGCCTGAATACTGCCGGTGGATTTTTCTTTCACCGACATGTTCACATCCAGCTGGTCGGTGGTTCCGGGTACCGCGGAGGTATCCAGATTCACTTCCTCAAAGAAATTCAGGCGATCCACGCGCTGTTTGGATTTCTTGATCCTGGAAGTGGCAAACCAGCCGCTTTCCATTTGCCGGAACTCGCGGCGGATGACTTCGTCCTTGGTCTTGTCGTTTCCGGAAATATTGATACGCCGGATATAGGCGCGCTGCATGGGATCAACCACAAAAGTGAATGCGACCGTGTGCTTGGCCTTGTCAACGTCGGGAACCGCGTTCACGTTGGCAAACGCGTAACCGTCTTCTCCCAACCGCTCGCTGATTTTGCGTGTGGCATCGGTCAGCGCATCGCGCGACAGCGTGTCACCGGGTTTGATGCTGATCAGCTTGCGCATCTCCGCATGCGGGAGCACCGCCTGCGGGCCGGACAGCTCGATCTTCGAGACCGTGTATTTCTCACCCTCGGTCAGATTGAGCGTAATGAAGATGTCTTTCTTGTCGGGCGATATGGAGACTTGCGTCGACTCGATGGTGAAATCCATGTAACCGGAGTTCATGTAGAAAGTGCGCAGACTCTCCATGTCGGCCGACAGCTTCTGTTTGGAGTACTGGTCATTCTTGGAATACCAGGTGAACCAGCCCGGCGTGGTCAGCTGGATGACATCGAAAAGCTCATCCTCATTGTAGACCTTGTTGCCGACGATATTGATACGGCGGATCTTGGATGCATTGCCCTCTTCAACATCGAAACTCACCGCAACTCGGTTGCGTTCAAGTTCCTTGACCGTGGACTTCACATCCACCGCATACTTCCCGCGCGCCACGTATTGGCGCTTCAGTTCGTTGACGGATTTTTCAAGTACCGATTTGTCGAGGATGCGGCCTTCCGCCAGTCCGACGATCTTGAGATTATCGCGCAGCTGGTCCTTGGGGAAATCCTTGACACCGTTGATCTCGACGCTGGCAACGGTGGGACGCTCCTTCACCACCACGATCAGCACACCCTGCTCCGTTTTCAACTCGACATCCTTGAAGAAGCCGGTGGCAAACAAAGCCCGCAATGAAGCGGTAGCACGTTCATCGTCCAGTGTATCGCCCACCTTCACGGGAAGATAACTGAACACGGTGCCCGCTTCGGTACGTTGTATACCCTCGACACGGATATCCTTGATGGTGAAGGGCTCGATCGCCCAAACGGATGTGGTACACAACAACGGAAGCAAACCCGCCAGTTTTATTAATTTCATTAGTGTGTTCAACCTAAAATCAGACGACTGATGTCGTTATACATCGCGAAGGCCATCAAGGTAACCAGAAGCGCGATCCCCACTTTTTGTCCCGCCTCCCAAACGCCTTCCGGCACCGGGCTTCCCTTGATCAATTCGACCGAATAATACAGCAAATGTCCGCCATCCAATAAAGGGATGGGCATCAGGTTCAATACCCCCAGGCTGATGCTGATGAGTGCCAGGAAGCTGATATAAGCCCCCACCCCCATCTGTGCCGATTGGCCTGCATAATCCGCGATGGTGATCGGTCCGGAAAGGTTCTTCAGCGAGACTTCGCCCACCACCATCTTGCCCATCATCTTCAGGCTGACGATGGCAGTTTCCCAGGTCTTGCGCAGTGCTTCCGTTAAAGCCATCAACGGCGGGTATGTCACCTGGGTCAGCATCGCCTCGAAGGCATCCTTGTCGATGTCCGCCCCGGCGCCGATACGACCGACTTTCTTGCCTTCCTCCTCGAAGACATCGGGGGTCAGGGTAAGTTTCAACGCCCTGCCTGCCCGTTCGAGCTCGACATCCATGGCCTTGCCGGGGTGCTCGCGAACCACGCTCACCCAGTCTTTCCACAACACGACTTCCTGTCCGTTGACCCGAAGCACTCGGTCTTTCACCTGCAATCCCGCGCGCTGTGCAGCTCCCCCGTCGACCAGTTTTCCGATAACGGGATAGACCGGCGGCTGATAGGGCTGCATGCCGAGTTTCTTCAGGAAATCCCCGTCCAGATCGGCTGCTGTCATACCGCCCATCTCGATCACGCGAAACTGTTTCTCTCCATCCGGCGTGCGCAGTTCAAGTTTGGCGGCTTTTTTCTGCAGTATCAGGTCCAGCAGTACCCAGCGTATTTCCTGCCAGCTTGGCGTGGCCTGCCCGTCGATGCTGACGATGGTTTGATTGCTGAGCAGTCCTGCGGCTGCAGCCGGTGAGCCGTGCACGATCTCGCCCAGCACCGGTTTGATACCCGGTACGCCGTGCAGGAACAATACAAAATAGATAGCCACCGCCAACAGCAGATTGGAGACCGGACCGGCCACCACAATGGCCATGCGCTGCAGGACGGGTTTGCGATTGAACGCGCGCGGGAGTTCATGCTCCGCCACTTCGCCCTCGTGTTCATCCAGCATCTTGACGTATCCACCCAGCGGAATGGCCGAAATCACCCATTCCGTTTCTCCATTACCGAAGTGCTTTGTGTACATCACCCGGCCAAAACCCACGGAGAAGCGCAGCACTTTCACATCGAACAGCCGCGCCACGGCGTAATGTCCCAACTCGTGGAACACCACGAGGACAGCGATAGCGACGATAAATGCCAGCAAGGTAGTCATCGGGAGATCCATTCATGCGCCGCAAGGCGTGCCGCGGCATCTGCATCCAGCACGTCCTGTAGCAAATTGACTTCCTTGCGGGTCACTATGCCCAGCACGGCTTCAATCAGGCGCGGGATATCCAGGAAGGCAATGCGGCGTTCCAGGAACGCCTCGACTGCGATTTCGTTGGCTGCGTTCAACAATGCCGGTGTCGTGCCACCCGAGCGCAGTGCCTGGTAAGCCAGCCCCAGACAGGGGAAGCGGGTGAAATCGGGTGCCACAAAATCCAGTTTGGCGATGGCAAACAGATCAAGCGGCGCGACGCCCGCCTCGATGCGTTCCGGGTAGGCAAGCGCGTAGGCGATGGGCGTGCGCATGTCGGGATTGCCCAGCTGCGCCAGTACCGAGCCATCGACATACTGAACCATCGAATGGATCACACTCTGCGGATGCACCACCACCTGAATATCATCGGCTGGGGCATTGAACAACCAGTGTGCCTCGATGACTTCCAGCCCTTTGTTCATCATGCTGGCAGAGTCCACGGATATCTTGCGGCCCATGCTCCAGTTCGGATGGGCGCAGGCTTGTTCCGGTGTAACGTCTTTCAATTGTTCCAGCGGCGTATTGCGGAACGGTCCGCCGGATGCGGTAAGCAGGATCTTGCTGACCCCAGCCTTGTTCATGTCTCCAGCATAGCCGCCCGGGAGTGCCTGGAAGATCGCGTTGTGCTCGCTGTCTATGGGCAACAGTGCCGAGCCGCTGCGGCGCACCGCATCCATGAACAGGTGTCCGGCCAAGACCAGCGTCTCTTTGTTCGCCAGCAGGATCTTTTTG
Source organism: Sideroxydans sp. (assembly GCA_043744345.1). Taxonomy (GTDB): domain Bacteria; phylum Pseudomonadota; class Gammaproteobacteria; order Burkholderiales; family Gallionellaceae; genus Sideroxyarcus. Next base: position 44,045 of record JAYTUW010000002.1, read on the forward strand.
CCCGCATGTGCCGCAGCCAGTGTGGGCGGCATACCTGCCGCACCGACGATGGCTGCCATCACGGCATCCACTTCGGGCAATGTCGAGACCCGCTCCAATGCTGCCGCGCCGCACAGCACTTCCACATCCAGTCCGGCTGCTGCAATACGCTTGCCCAGCCTCTCGCAGGCTGCCGTATCCAGCAACACGGCATAGCGCGGCTGAAAACGCTGGCACTGTTCAAACAGCGCTTCGTCCTGTTGCTGCGCGGTAAGCGCGATGATCCGGTATTTGTCGGGATGACGGGCCACCACGTCCAGCGTGCTTTTGCCAATACTACCGGTAGAACCGAGTACGGTAAGACGGGTGATTTTGCTCATTCCAGCCTTTGCAGAATGAGGGCGATAGCGGCGAAGGGCAAGGTGGAAGTCAGTGCGTCGATACGGTCCAGAAGGCCTCCGTGTCCGGGCAGCAAGGCTCCGCTATCCTTGACGCCGGCCTGGCGCTTGACGGCCGATTCGAACAGATCGCCTATCACCGACAGCGCCACCCACCACCATCCGGCCACGATCACCGACGGAAACACGGGATACTGTTTGTACAATCCGCTCGCCCAACCCACGATGATCACATACAGCGTCACACCTATCATGGCGCCCATGACGCCTTCCCAGGTTTTGCCGGGACTGATCGCGGGTGCGAGTTTTCGTTTGCCGAAGCGCTTGCCTGCAAAATACGCCGAAATATCCGCGACCATCACCAGTGTCATTGCGAACAGCAACACCCAGGGATTGAAAGCGCGCAGATCCAGCATCGCCAATCCGGTCGGCAGCAACACAACCCAACCAACCACACCCATCAGCCGGGCACTCTGCGGACGCCAGCCCACCATCAGCCAGGCGGGAACCGCGAATACCCAGAACAGCACTGCAATGGTGTACCACACCAGATGCAGCATGGTCTGTTGATCCAGCGCAAAGCTGTGGTCAAACCACAGCATGCCCGCCATCATCGCCAGCGTGATCAACCAATAGACGGTTGCCGCACGACCCGACAGTCCGGACAATCTTGCCCATTCCACTGCCCCCTGCCAGACCACCACCAGCACCAGAGCCTGCCAACCCACGGACGGCAGGCCGAACAAAGCGCCGAGAAAGATCGCAAACAGGATGATGGCGGTGATGACGCGTTGTTTAAGCATTGGGTTTGTCCGCAGTCAGTTGTTCGCTTGTCCGTCCGAAACGGCGCTCGCGTTTTTGATAGGACTGGATTGCCGATTCCAGCGCGGCGCGATCGAACGCCGGCCACAGGGTATCGGTGAAATACAGTTCTGTGTAGGCCAATTGCCACAGCAGAAAGTTGCTAATGCGCTGCTCGCCGCCGGTGCGGATGAACAGATCGGGCTCCGGCGCATAATGCATGGACAAATATGGTGTCAATTCTTCTTCGCCGAACGCGACAGCACGTTCGGGATGTGCCTGGCTCAAAGCATGCATGGCCTGCATGATGTCCCAGCGCCCGCCGTAATTGGCCGCGATAGTGAGCGTCAGGCCTGCATTATTGGCAGTGAGCTGTTCGGCTTCTTCGATGTAACGGACCAGTTGCGCGTCGAAACGGCTACGGTCACCGATCACTTTGAGACGGATATTGTTCTCGTGCAATTTCCCAACTTCGCGTTCCAGCATCTTCAGGAACAGTTGCATCAGGAAAGACACCTCATCGGCGGGACGCCGCCAGTTCTCGCTGCTGAATGCGAACAGCGTCAGGTATTCCACCCCCATCTGGCGGCAGGCCTTGACCACCTCGCGCACCGTCTCCACGCCGCGCTGGTGCCCCATGACGCGCGGCATGAAACGCTGCTTGGCCCAGCGCCCATTGCCATCCATGATGATGGCGATGTGACGCGGGACAGCCGTGATGTCTGGAATGGAGCGGGTGGAACTGAAGAAAGGCAGCGCCATTTCGGTGGCTCGCCTATACCGCCATGAGGTCGGTTTCTTTGGACTGCAGGGCTTTATCGATCTCGGCGACGAAGCGGTCGGTGAGTTTCTGCACATCGTCCTGTGCACGGCGCTCTTCATCCTCGCCGACTTCCTTGTCTTTGAGCAGCTTCTTCAACTGTTCATTGGCATCGCGGCGGATGTTGCGCACCGCCACCTTGGCGTCTTCACCTTCACCTTTGACTACCTTGATCAGGTCGCGTCGACGCTCCTCGGTCAGCATGGGCATCGGCACGCGGATCAACTCTCCGTTGGTGGCCGGATTCAGACCCAGGTCGGAATCGCGGATCGCCTTTTCGATAGGACCGATCATGTTCTTTTCGTACGGCTGCACGCCGATGGTGCGTGCATCAGTCAGTGTGACGTTCGCCACCTGATTCACTGCGGTCGGACTGCCATAGTAGTCCACCATCACGTGATCCAGAATGCCGGTGTGGGCTCGCCCGGTGCGTATCTTTCCCAAGTCCGCTTTCAGTGCATCCAGCGACTTGGCCATCTTTTGTTCCACGTTCTTCTTGATATCAGCAATCATCATCGTTCTCCGAATCAATCACAGTGTACTAAGGTTCCTTCGTCCTGCCCCATCACCACGCGCTTCAATGCACCTTCCTTGAAGATGCTGAACACGATGATGGGCAGTTTCTGATCGCGGCACAGCGTCAGCGCCGTGGCATCCATCACTTTCAAATCCTTGCCGATAGCTTCGTCGAAACTCACCCTCTGGTAGCGTGTCGCCTTCGGGTCTTTTTTGGGATCGGCGGTATACACGCCATCCACCTTGGTGGCTTTTATCACCACATCGGCGGACATCTCCACGCCGCGCAAAGCGGCAGCGGTGTCAGTGGTGAAGAACGGGCTGCCGATGCCGGCCGCGAAGATCACCACTTTTCCGTCTTCCAGATAACGCAAGGCTTTGCCGCGGATAAACGGCTCGGCCACCTGCTCCAGACTCAGCGCTGACTGCACACGGCATTCCATCCCCGCGCGCGTCATCGCGTCCTGCAAAGCCATGGAATTCATGACCGTAGCCAGCATCCCCATGTAGTCGGCATTGGCCCTGTCCATTCCGGCTGCGGCTGGCGCCACACCGCGGAAGATGTTGCCGCCGCCGACCACCATCGCCACCTCCACACCCAGCTCGGTCACTTCCTTGATCTCGCCCACGATGCGTTCGATGACCGCCCGGTTGATACCGTAGCTGTCGTCGCCCATCAGGGCTTCGCCGGAGAGTTTGAGCAGGATGCGTTTGTAGGCGGGGGCGGTCATGGCTTCCTTTCAGTTACTTCTTGGCAGCAGCGGCTGCGGCGGCGACTTCGGCAGCGTAGTCTTCCACTTTCTTCTCGATGCCTTCACCGACCACGAACATCTGGAAGGCCACCACGGAAGCACCCTTGCTCTTCAGCAGTTGCTCGATGGTCTGCTTGCCGTCTTCCGCCTTGACGAATACCTGGCCCAGCAGCGTCACTTCCTTCAGGAACTTCTGCACGGTACCTTCGGCGATTTTTTCCAGCATCGCTTCCGGCTTGCCGGATTCCTTGGCTTTTTCAATGGCGATACGGCGCTCGGTGGCGATATCTTCCGGATTCACGCCGGTAGCATCGACAGATTTCGGCTTGGAAGCTGCGATGTGCATCGCCAGGTCTTTGCCCAGTGCTTCATCGCCGCCCTTGAAATTCACCATCACGCCGATGCGGCTGCCGTGCAGGTAGGTTGCCAGCTTGCCGTCAGTGGTGGCGTAACGCTCAAAACGGCGTACGGACAGGTTCTCGCCCAGCTTCATCACTAGCGCTTTACGGGTCTCTTCAACAGAACCCGAACCATTAGCAATCGGCAACTCCAGCAACGCTTCCAGGCTTGCAGGTGCTTTTTGCGCCACGGTTTGGGCAACGTTCTTGGCAAATGCCATGAAGTCGTCGTTCTTGGCCACGAAGTCGGTTTCGCAGTTGATCTCAGCGACAGCACCGATCTTGCCGTCGGCCGCCAGATACGCGCCAACCACGCCTTCAGCCGTCACACGCGTCGCGGCCTTGCTGGCCTTCGCGCCGCTCTTGATGCGCAGCAACTCTTCTGCCGCCTTGGCGTCGCCGTTGGTTTCCACCAGGGCCTTTTTACATTCCATCATGCCGAGGCCGGTAGCCTCGCGCAGTTCTTTCACCATACCTGCGGTGATCTCTGCCATGTCAAACTCCTAATCGTTTTACTTGAATTCAGGTTACAAAAAAGGGGGCTTTCGCCCCCTCGAAAATATGAGACTCGCCTAGCGCTTCGTTCGTCCCCTCTCCCCCCGGGAGAGGGTTAGGGTGAGGGAAAACGGCTATGGCTACTTCATCATCAAAGATGGCCTCGCCATAGCCGTTGCGGGAAGGCTGCTTACGCGGCTTTTTCCGCGACTTGTTCAGCCAAGTCGCTCAATGCCTGCTCGCGACCTTCCAGGATCGCATCGGCCACGCCGCGTGCATACAGGCGGATCGCCTGGCTGGAGTCGTCGTTGCCGGGGATCACGAAATCCACGCCCAACGGGCTGTGGTTGGTATCGACCACGCCGATGACCGGAATGCCCAGCTTCTGCGCTTCGGTGACGGTACCCTTCTGGTAGCCGACGTCGATCACGAAGATGGCGGAAGGCAGGCCTTGCAGATCCTTGATACCGCCCAGGCTGCGATCCAGCTTTTCCAGTTCGCGACGCAGAACCAGACCTTCTTTTTTGGAGACCTTCTCAATGCTGCCGTCTTCGATCATCGCTTCCAGTTCTTTCAGGCGCTTGATGGATGTCTGGACAGTCTTGAAGTTGGTCAGCATGCCGCCCAACCAGCGGTGGTCAACAAAGGGAGAACCGGCGCGAATGGCTTCTTCGCGGATGATCTCGCGCGCTTGACGCTTGGTCGCCACAAACAGGACGGTGCCCTTCTTTGCGGAGATCTTGCGAATCTCTTTCAGCGCGTCGTTGAACATCACGACGGTCTTTTCCAGGTTGACGATATGAATCTTGTTGCGATGACCGAAGATATACGGGGCCATCTTGGGATTCCAGAAACGGGTCTGGTGACCGAAATGGACACCCGCCTCCAGCATTTGACGCATGGTTACTTGCATTTATTACTCCAATCGTTAAGGGTTAAGTTCTTCCACCCGTCAGCCTGATCCCCTATTCAAGGGACACCCCAACATGAACGAGTGTGTGAATTACTGAAAATTCGGCGGTTGCCGGATAAACAGGGCGCGCATTGTAACCGAAGCCGCGCTTTGACTCAACGTCTGGATTAGCGGGAATAATCGGCGAATCGTCGGTTTCGGAAAGTCTTGAGTAGTTGATCCACATGCATCTCAAATAACTGCGTCGGTCGGATCACCTCAAATATTTTCTTGGGTTAGAATTGTCTAGGAAAAAAGGGGGAAATAAATGTCAGAAAACATAATCTATATAAAAACGCCAAAAGGCATCGAGGAAATGAACTCGCGCACTTATGGTCTGCCGCTTAGAGTCCGTCGGGTACTGATCATGATGGACGGTAAATGTGACTACGACGAAATAATTTCAAGATTTACCGACGGTGAAGGTGAGGCATCAGTAACCACTTTGATCGAGGGTGGCTTTGTCGCTCCGCTACAGACAGCACCTGTAACAACTTCGCCCAGTGGCAAACCCGTTGCCAGATTCGAACCCCCTGCAAATGACGCAGAACGCTTCGAAATGGCAAAGAACCTCATGCGCAACACCATCAACGCCTTCCTGGGTGGAATGGGTTCAAGCCTGCTCAACCAATTGGATAAATGCAACAATTTTGAGGAGCTTCGCCAGCAATACGCCCCATGGAGAGAGGCGATCCACCTGACCGGAGAGGGTCGCAAAGAGGCTCCGGACTTGGAAAATCGTTTGGCTGCACTTCTGTCCTGAAACAATCAACTGCCAAAGAAAATGCCACCCTCCGCAAAGCAGGGTGGCATTTTCATTTGTAAAGCCGATTACAAAGCGGATTCGTTGGTTTCGCCGGTACGGATGCGGATGACCTGCTCCACCGAAGTGATGAATATCTTGCCATCACCTATCTTGCCAGTGTTGGCGGCTTTGACGATGGCTTCCACAGCGGTGTCCAGCATGGCGGCAGCGATCACCACTTCCACCTTGATCTTGGGCAGGAAATCGACCACATACTCGGCGCCGCGATACAACTCAGTGTGACCCTTCTGGCGGCCAAAGCCTTTGACTTCGGTCACGGTCAACCCGCTGACGCCCAATTCAGACAAGGCTTCACGCACTTCGTCGAGCTTGAACGGTTTGATGATGGCTTCGATTTTCTTCATGGTGACTTCCCTTTTCGATGTTTGCGGCAAGTATAGCTGAATCGGAAATCGGCGGACACGCCTTATCCGATCTTTCCCCGGCACTCTGGCTCGTTGCATTGTCCGTACAAGGTCAGCGCATGGTCGCTGAGGGTAAACCCAAGTTTCTCGGCGATCTCCCGTTGCCGCTCCTCGATCACCTTGTCGTAGAACTCCTCCACCCTTCCGCAGCGGACGCAAACAATGTGGTCATGGTGCGGTCCACGTTCCAATTCGAACACGGTCTGCCCGCCCTCGAACAGGTGGCGCGTGATGAGCCCCGCCGCCTCGAACTGCGCTAGCGCCCTGTATACGGTTGCCAAGCCGATCACTTCACCGCCGGTACTCAACTGGCGGTAGATCGTCTCGGCAGTCATGTGTTTGTCCTTCGAGTTTTCCAGCAAACTCAATATCTTGAGACGTGGTGTCGTAACTTTCAGTCCGACATTGCGCAGCTCTTCGCTTTCCATCTGTTTTCCCTCTTGATCTGTTCTTACGGTTGAGACTCTAACAAAAATACTTGCACATGAGAATAGTTATCATTTAACATGAGAATCATTATCACTTGCGAGGCGTTCTCACTTGCCGGTGATAGATCAATAGATTAACCACATCAATACAAACCACAGGAGAGTTTTACATGACAACCCGCAACAGCCTTGCTCTTGCTTTAGCTTTGACCACCCTGATCAACACAGCCGCTTTTGCCGAACCCGTCACGGAAGACCGCCTCAACTTGATGGAACAGCGTCTCAACATGCTGGAAAACGAAAACCGTTCATTAAAGAATCAGCTACAACAGGCCGACCAGAAGATCGAGGCCACCGGTTCTCAGGTCGAATCTTTCGTTAATAAAGTCGGTACATCCAACCCGGCAACCACGTTCGGCGGCTATGGCGAGTTGCACCTGAACAAGCTTCAAAACAAAAATCCGGGCGGCATCGACAAAAACGAAATGGACTTGCACCGTTTCGTCATCTTCATGGGGCATCAATTCAGCGATGATCTAAAGTTCTTCTCCGAACTTGAAGTCGAGCACAACATCGTTGAAGGCGGCAAAGGCGCAGTCGAACTGGAGCAGGCATACCTGGATTTCACATTGAATGATACTTTCTCGATAAAGGCCGGATCCTTTCTGGTTCCGGTGGGCATCATCAACGAAACCCACGAACCACCCACGTTTTACGGCGTGGAGCGCAACCCGGTCGAAACCAGCATCATCCCGGCGACTTGGTGGGAAGGCGGAGCTGCCGTAACGGCAAACATGCAATACGGGTTTACGCTGGTCACTGCCATCACTTCGGGAATGAAGGCGGATTCTGCTGACAACTATCACGTGCGCAAGGCACGCCAGGAGTTATCTGAAGGAACCCAGGCCAAGGCACCGGCATATACCGCACGCCTGAAATGGACTGCGATACCAGGAGTCGAACTGGCAAGCACGCTTCACAGGCAGGCAGATATCACACAAAGCACTGACGCCACGGCTGGCGCTGCAACCCTGCTTGAGGCGCATGCTGTATTGAACAGGGGAGCTTTCGGCCTACGCGCACTTTACGCAGGCTGGCGTCTGGACGGAAGCGGTCCCAAGGCGGTTGGTGCTGACAAGCAAAATGGCTGGTATGTAGAGCCATCCTGGAAATTCTCGGAGCAATGGGGCGTATTCGCTCGCCGCAGCAACTGGGACAACCAGGCAGGTGACGCGTCAGACAGCCGCTATCGTCAGACCGACTTCGGCGTAAATTTTTGGCCCCATCCCGATGTAGTGGTCAAGCTGGATCACCAGAACCAGCACGCTCCAAGCGGACAAGACGAGTTTCACGGCTTTAACCTCGGGCTGGGTTACCAGTTCTGACATGGCTCTCCTGAGGATACTGTCGCTGCTCACTCTGGCATTTCCGGTGTGGGGAATCTCCCAGGAAACCGAGATCGAACATTTCCTGAGCGAGACGCTAAGCAAGCCGGGCACAGCGGAGACGCTGTGGATCGTCGGCGAGCTGCAACCCGCCGTACGCACTATCCTCGATCACGACTATCCGTCTGCACGTGTGCGTTACTGGCGCGACGGCTCACGCACTATCTGGGTGCTGGATGAGATCGGCAAGGAGATGCCGATCACGGTCGGTGTCGCAATCAGCAACGGTGCGGTGGAACGCGTGAAGGTGCTGGTGTATCGCGAAAGTCGCGGCTGGGAGGTAAAGAGCCCGGCTTTCACTGCGCAGTACTCCGGAGCGCGGCTGGGGGTGGAGCAGAAACTGGATCGCCACATTGATGGCATCTCCGGTGCGACCTTGTCCGTGCGCGCGCTGAGCCGGTTGACGCGGCTCGCGCTGCTGTTCGACCGGCAAGTCAACAAAGGAACCAGGCCATGAGTTCATGGGGCATGCATCTCGGCCCATCGGCGCGCAGACAGGTGCTGTTCGCGTGCGGCTTGGTCGCGCTGAGCGGCGTGCTGTGGATTGGGCTGGGATGGCTGGCCGATCCGGAAAACTACATGGACCCGCTGCGCGCCTGGCGCCACCGCGCGCTGGTACTGCACGGCGTGGCGGCTTACGGTTTGCTGTGGGTGGCGGGCCGTCTGTTCACGCTGCACCAGCAAGGAAACTGGCAGGCGCAACGCAACCGCGCCAGCGGGCTGGCGATGTCGGCGGTGCTGTTGTTGCTGGCGGGCAGCGGGCTGACGCTGTATTACCCGCCGCACGAAGATTGGCGCGATGCGTTCAGCCTGCTGCATCAGGTATTGGGCGTTGCGCTGGTGGTGTTGCTGCCGCTGCATGTGTGGCTGGCTCGCAAGGTGCGGCGGCAGCGGCGCAACAACCTCCAATAAACCCCTCGCCCGCAAGCGGGCAAGTCACTGGCTATCCCGCCGAAGGGAGAATTAATCCAAAATAATCCATTAGCTTCGTCATTCCGGCGAAAGCCGGAATCCAGTGGGTTAAAACAAAATGCATTATTTTTTGCTGGATCCCGGCCTGATGAAACTACCAGCCATTCGACTAAGCCCGCAAGCGGGCAAGTCGCTGGTTATTCGCCGGGATGACGGGTTCTTGTTCTAGTGGATTATTTGGGCTAATTACGCAGTATGGAACAGTTGCCACCAACGCCTGCGATTCTCCGGCGTGGGCGCGTGGATCTCGATGAGCGACGGTTGCTCAGTACTGAGAATCCAGCGTGGCGGAGCTGCGGACGTACTGCACGAGGAGCCCAACGAGTTGGGGTCGTAAACCTTGATCAGCGTGGGATGCTCGATCTCGTCTGCATAGACGATGCCGCACAGATGAAAATCGTGATCGTCGTGCAACAGCTTGTCGAGCGCATCCAGCCGCCTCGCCAATTCCTCGCCGCCCAGCGGCGCGTCCGGCAGGGTTTCGCCGATCTGATAGAAATACCACTGCCCCTGCTTCACTCTCGCCCACAGCGCATCCAGATCGGCCCATTGCAGCATGCCGAAGAACCTGCCCTTGAGACGAGCCTGAAAATCCGTTGCGTTCACACTATTCATTTCCCATGCCCCTGATCCCGGATGAAGATACCTGACAATATCGCAAACTCAGGCCGGCATGCCAAGTATCCTGCCGGTGATTTTGCGCGCGACCGGAGCAAAGAAGAAGATGATAGGCACCGCAACCACATAGGCGATGGCAAAAGCCTTAAGCCACAGGCGGACAAAACCGTCCACCCAGCCCACATTGGCCAGCGTGATGATAAAAGTCATGATGAACACCATGATCGCGGCCATCACGATGGAGAACACCAGATGAAATTTCTTTTGCGAGTTCATTGTTTTGTTCCCTTCCTCAAGCCGTCAGCCATAGCGCAATTTTGTCGCGCCCCGGGATACCTCCTGCATGCACCACCTTGCCGTCGACCACCACACCCGGCGTGGACATCACACCGTAGGCCATGATGTCCTGCAATTGCTCCACCTTCTCCAGTTGGATCGCCACGCCTTTTTCTTTCGCGGCATCCTCGATGAGCTTCAGTGTGGTCTTGCAGTTGGCACAACCCGTGCCGAGGACTTTGATACTCTTCATTTCATACTCCTTGAAAATTACACCATCACATTGAATACATAACCGACCAGCATGATGCCTGTTGCAACTACCCCGACAAAGGTGGCGATCAGTCTCGGCTTGAGCACCTTGCGCAGGATTACCATCTCGGGCAGCGACAGCGCGATCACGCTCATCATGAACGCCAGCACCGTCCCCAGTGCCGCCCCCTTGGCCAGCAGCGCCTCGACAATGGGAATAATCCCGGCCACATTGGTATACATGGGCACACCCAGCAACACCGAAACCGGCACCGCCCACCACACATCCTTGCCCATGAAGCCGGCCATGAAATCCGCGGGAACATAACCGTGGATGCCCGCGCCGATGGCGATACCGGCCAGCACGTACAGCCAAACCCTGCCGACGATTTCGCGCACGCTGGCGAATCCCGCCTGGATGCGGTCCTGCAGTGCCAGTTCATCGGTGTTCACCGTCGCTTGCACATGCGCCATATTCTGCACCCAGTCTTCGAGGTGATGCTCCATCTTCAGTCGGCCGATGATGTATCCGGCCACGATGGCTACGCTCAGTCCCAGCAGCAGGTACAACAGGGCAATCTTCCAGCCGAACAGCGCGAACAGCAACGCCAGCGCGATCTCGTTCACCATCGGTGCCGAGATCAGGAAGGAGAAGGTCACCCCCAGCGGCACCCCCGCCTGTACAAAACCGATGAATAGCGGGACGGCGGAACAAGAGCAGAACGGAGTAACGATACCGAGTGTGGCCGCCAATATATTGCCCACCCCCTCGTGCCGCCCGGCCAGCAGCGCGCGGGTGCGTTCCGGGGTGAAATAGGAATTGACTATGCCCATCACAAACACCACCCCGGCCAGCAGGAGCAGCACCTTGGGGGTGTCGTAGAAAAAGAATTGCAGCGCATCGTAAAGATGACTGCCCTGCCCGACCGGCAGCGTATTCACCAGAATGTGCGAAAGCGGTTCCAGCGTTTTGTAGATCGCCAACCAGAGTGCGGCAGAGACGGCCAGAAAGGCCCGTGGATAAGTACGCGGCAGGTTCAGGACAGCAGTGTTCATCAAGTTACTCCGTTTCGGGCTTGAATGCCCCTTGTGATCAGGAGACGAATGAACCCCGAAAAGGATGCAGCATTATTTGCGCGGTATGTAACCTTCCACCCGGCCTTGCTCGTCGAACTGAACCTTGCAATTGGTTGAAAGCGTGGCGCGCATGCGCTGCCTGGCGCGCAACAGGCGGGATTTGACCGCAGGCAGCGTAAGGCTATGCAGTTTGGCGTAGTCCTGCTGTTTCATGCCGTTCAGGTCGCACTGCTCGATGATGTCGCGGTCTTCCGCGTCGAGCTCGGTCAGTACCCGCCCGACACAGGCGCTGAGCGCCACCACCGGGTCGGCTTGCTCGACATTGTGCGGGATCTCCTCCGGCAGTTCGACGGTCTGGCGGTGCAAGCGCTGATGGTCGACCAGTGCATTGCGCGCGACCTGATACAGCCAGGCTCGCTGATTGTCCAGATCGCAGAAGCCGCTGCCCTGACGCATTGCCTTGACGAACACGTCCTGCAACAAGTCCTCGGCCAGATGCGCATCCGCCACGCGATGCCTCAGGTAGTTACGCAGCTCGCCTTCGTGCGCGCGCCAGGATTCAAGCACGCAGGAGAATTGCATGCTCAGAACTCGTCCTGATAGCGCACCGTGATGGGATAGCGCCAATCCTTGCCGAAACCCCTGTCCGTAATGCGCACGCCGACCGGTGCCTGACGGCGTTTGTATTCGGCGATGCGGATAAGCTTTACCACGCGCCGCACATCGGCCTCGGTATAGCCCGACTTCACGATCTCGCCGATGCTCATGTTCTTCTCGACGTAACAGGCCATGATCGCATCCAGCACATCATAAGGCGGCAAGCTGTCCTGATCGGTCTGATCCGGCTTCAGCTCGGCGCTGGGTGGACGCGTGATGATGCGCTCGGGGATGACGCGTCCCAGCGTGTTGCGATAGTTCGACAAGCGATACACCCATGTCTTGCTCACATCCTTGAGCACCGCAAAGCCCCCTGCCATATCGCCATACAGCGTGGCATAACCGACCGTCATTTCGGACTTGTTGCCGGTGGTCAGTACCAGCGAACCGGTCTTGTTGGACAGCGCCATCAGCAGCGTGCCGCGAATGCGCGCCTGCAGGTTCTCTTCGGTGGTATCGGTCGGCAGCCCCTTGAACAGCGGAGCCAGCGTACTCAGCAGCGCATCGAAAGTCGGCACGATATCCAGCTCCTCGTAACGCACACCGAGCAGCTTCACCATCTCGCGCGAGTCGTCTATGCTCATCTGCGCGGTGTAGGGTGAAGGCATCATCACTGCACGCACCTTGTCGGCACCCAGCGCATCCACCGCCACTGCCATCGTCAGGGCGGAGTCGATGCCGCCGGACAAACCGAGCAGCACCCCGGGAAAATGGTTCTTGCCGATATAGTCGCGCACGCCCATACACAGGGCACGGTAGATGCTGGCAACTTCTGACAGGTTGGGTTCCTGAACGCCGGGCACCGGCTTTCCATCCTGCAACTCAACCATGCCCATCAATTCCTCGAATGCGGGAAATTGATGGGTCAACGTACCCTGGTTATCCATCACGAAGGATGAGCCGTCGAACACCAGTTCGTCCTGCCCGCCCACCAAGTTGGCATACACCACCGCCAGCCCCGTGTCGCCGATGCGGTCGCGTATGGTTTCATAGCGCGTGATCTGTTTGTTCAGGTGATAGGGCGATGCATTCAGCACCAGCAACACCTGTGCGCCCGCCTCTTTCGCCTTGACCGGTGCCTGCTCATGCCACACATCCGCACAAATGATGATGCCGAACTTGATGCCGCCCATCTCGATCAGGCACGGCTCCGTACCGTGCTCAAAATAGCGCTCCTCGTCGAACACACTATGGTTGGGCAAGGCGTGCTTGTGATAGGTCGAGACGATCTTGCCGTCGCGCAGCACCGAAGCCGCGTTATAGCGTTTGTCGCCAACCTTGTGCGGGTGCCCGACGATCAATGTGATGCCCTGCGCGTGCTGCGCCAGGTCGCGCAGTTCCCTGTCGCACGCCTGGTAAAACCCCTTGCGCAGCAACAAGTCCTCAGGCGGATAGCCGCAGAGACTGAACTCGGGCGTGAGCAAAATATCCGCCCCCTGTGTTTTGGCGCGCTCTGCATAGTCGGCGATCTTCGCGGCATTCCCCGCCAAGTCTCCGACAATGCTATTGATCTGTGCAATTGCGATCTTCATCTGTTCACTCTATTCGATAACATCAGGAAAAGTATCCCGCTTTCCATGCCCAGGCCAACGCACCCGCCAACAGCAATATGATAAGCAGGTAGGGCCAAACCGGCTTCTTCTCGGCATAGGGGTCGACCAGCGAACGATGCGCTCCCGCAGGCAGATTGGGCAGCGAGGTCAGCGAGGTACCAAACGGGATATTGATGCGCACCCTGGCATTGATCGCCCAGCCGCAGGCATCAAGTATAGGGCCCAGATTGCGCCGTTTCAATTTGAACCATGCCAGCAACATGGACGGAAAGGATACCGCCAGCATCAGGCCTCCCAAAGCCAGCGGCACCTGCCACAGTTTCAGGCTGAAAATACCGCCGACGATGGAAGCCAGGATGCCGCCGATCGCACCTATCGCCAAGCCCATCGCCGCAAAGATACCGGCGAATTTGGCGACATCAAACGGGGGTTTGGGCGGTGTATTGGGCGCAGCCGCCACGGCTCTGCTTCCACTTTCCACCACCGCCTTGACCATCTTCTCCTGCACCGCGCTCGCCCTGGAGGCGGCGAACTTCTGCATCTGCTCGCTGATGGTCTTGGAGAGTTTCTTGTACGGCGACCAGAATGCCTGGCGGATGCTGATCGGGTGGTCGCTGATGCGTACGATGGTCGCATTCCAGTCGTTCCCTTTGCGGTCATAGAACACGCCGTGCCGTCCCACCATCAGGAAATCGGAATCGCCCGCCGTGAACGCGGCGGCAACATTCATCTTCTCGGCACCGCCGTTGCGCACAAGTTCACAGTAGACCAGACACACGCCGCTGGAATTGGCGAATGCAGCATGCGCGTCTACATCCTCCACCCGGATGCACAGCTCGCAACTGCGGCCGTCCAGATACAGCGTACCGACCTGAAAGATCGCTTTCTGCTTGCCGGAATAGAATTCCCTGAAGGACACAAAATTGTTAGTCAGTTGGAATAGATCGCGCTGATAGCGGATCAGGCGTTCCACCGAACGGATGGCCTTGATCTCGGACTCGACCGCCATGTCCTGAGCGATGAGCGCATCTATCTGCGCCCGATGGCCGCCGGAAAGTATCTCGCGCAACCGGGCGATCCCCAGTCCGCCCACTGGCGAGTCCGGCTTGGCATTTTGCCAGGCAGCGAAAGAAGCGAATCTCGCGCACAGCGAGATCCATTCGGCAGAAGAGATGCCCCGCTTGTCACCCAGCAAAGGGCCCACCACTTTTACCCGCAATGCTTCGATCTTGTCGCGCCATGCGGGGTTGATGCCGGATGTCAAAGGCAGCGGTTTGTCCGCCTCGATCGTGGCCAGAGGAAAACCCGCCACTTCCAGATTTCCGGCGGACAGGGTTTGCGCCGCCAATTTCTGGTAGTCCTCGGCGGACCGGCTCAACGGCGATGCGGCGCGCACGTCGTAGGCGGCCATCTGGCAGCGTGTGAAATAATCGTCGATCTTTTCCTGAACGGCATGCAAAGCATCTGCCGCATCCTGGCTGGCAGCCCCCAGCAGCAGTATCGACGCATCGGCCTCGCCTCTGGCGTACCAGTCTGCATACTCGGCGCTCTCGGTAAAGAATTTGTCGGATATCTCCCGGTTAATGCCGTTGTCACCGCTCATGTCGGAGACAGAACCGGATATTTTGGCGATGTCCTCGACCGCGGCTTTCAGCCCGGCATCTGGTATCTGTTTGGCACACACCACGCCGTCGCCGTTGAACTGCAAACCCGCCAGAAATTTTTCGATGTCGGCCATATCAGCCAGCGAGATTGCATTCGCTTCGGGCCTGCCCAGGCTCTTCAGGATATGACGCGCCGAGGCAAGAACCTGTCTGCCTTCTTCCGAATCATCGGCGATGCTGGCCAGTGCCAGAGTGTCGGAACCCTGAACCAGCAGCTCGCTGTCTTTCAGCAACGCACCCGCCCAGGCGATCGCCGCCAGAACCTCGTTGGCGCGCACCTGACCGTCGCCGTCCGCATCAATCATGTCCAGGGTGCGGTTGTCGAATTCGATACCGCGCGTGGGGCAACTCAGCGCCACCCAAAGTTTTTGATCCAGATCCTTCAGCGCCAACAGGTCTGCACCGGAATCCAATTGAACCTGATCGAAGCCACCGGCGCGAAAGAACTTCCAAGTGTGCAAAGTACCCATGATTTTTCAACCCTCGCTAAGTTAGGAAAATCCGGAACACTGCATGCTTCCGGTACCACCACGGCAGTCTTCATGCATCATAGCAACGTTTACGACATGCAACAAAAAAGGCAGGGATCGCCCGCCTTTTTTGTTGTTTCGATGCTATCCGCCTCGCTCAGTTCTTCTTTACTTCCATGATGGTATAGCGAACCTCGACGCGGCGATTCTTTGCCCGGCCTTCGCTTGTGGCATTGTCGGCGATCGGCTTATCAGCCCCGTGACCTGTACTGCCGATGCGGTCGGCAGCGATGCCTTTGCTCACCAGATACGCCTTGACTGCATTCGCACGATCCTGCGAGAGTTTGAGGTTCTTCTTAGCATCGCCAATGTTATCGGTATAACCGGTCACACTCAGATGAACGTCCGGGAACTGGTTGGCCGCATTCACGACCTCATCCAGTTTGCCGCCTGCAGACTTCAGCAACTTGCTGGAACCCGTCGCAAAGTTTGCCCCTTCCAGGCGGACGGGTGTTTCCATCATGGCTGCCTTCCTGCTTTCCACGGAAGGAGAAACAACCGGAGCCGCCACGGGAGCCGGTGCTGCTGCAACAGCGGGAGCCGGTTTTGCAGCCGCTTGTGGAGCCGCCTTCTTTGCATTGCCTGCCGTGCATTCCGGAATGGCAGTCGCCTCGGTCCAGAGTATGGTGCGCACGCAGTCACCGGAACCATCCCTGACGATCGTCCCGTAATAACCCTCGTACCAGTAGCTGGTGTTCATTGCCGCAAAGGCGGAAGAACTCAATGCGACCAAAGCAATGGAAGCGGTCAAGCGACCAATTGGGAAAGAAACTTTCATGATTGCTCCTTGAATTAAGAAAATTAACTACAGGGATAAAAACCAAACATCCAGAACTGAAAATGCATAGCGCGCCGCAACGGCGGCTATTTTATCACTCATCAATCAACGGAAGCTTGCCCGGCACGCTCTCCAGTTCCACCTTCTCGATGCTGGTGAAGCGCTTCGAAATCTTCTGGCTGGTGGTATGCACGTCCTGCGCATCCTCATGCGCTTGGCGGATATGGTCCGCAAGCTTCTTCATACGCTCGTCGAAACGGCCGAACTCCTTGCCCAGCTTGCCCAGTTCATCCTTGATGATGTGGACCTGCTTGCGCGTCTCCACATCCTTCATCACCGCACGCGCGGTGTTCAGCACCGCCATCAGCGTGGTCGGCGAAACGATCCACACGCGCCGCTGCATGGCGTAATCCACCACATCGGAATGATGCGCGTGGATCTCGGCGAACACTGCCTCGGCAGGAATGAACATCACCGCACCGTCCGAAGTGACATCGGGGATGATGTATTTGCCGGAGATATCTTCCACATGCTTCTTGACGTCGGCCTTGAATTGTTTCTCGGCCACCAGTCTTTCCGCCGGGCTCGCCGCATCGAACATGCGGTGATAGTTTTCCAGCGGAAACTTGGAATCCACCGCCACCATGCCCGTCGGCTCCGGCAGTTTCAACACGCAATCGGCGCGCGTACCGTTGGGCAGGCTGTATTGCATCTCATAGGCCTGCGGCGACAGGATGTTGCGCACCAGCCCTTCCAATTGCACTTCGCCAAATGCGCCGCGCGAACGCTTGTCGCCCAGCAGTTCCTGCAAGCTCACCACATTGGTAGTCAGGCCGTCGATCTTCTTCTGTGCCTCGTCGATGGTCGCCAGTCGCGCCATCACACTCACGAAGGTCTCGTTGGTCTTCTTGAAACCTTCATCCAGCCGCTCGTTCACCTTACCGCCGATCTGCTCTAGGCGGGCATCCACGGTCTTGGACAAGGATTCGATGCTGGTTGCCAAATGCTGCGTGGCGTTGCGGAATGAATCCTGAATGAGTTTCTGGTCTTCGCGTCCCTGCTCGGCCAGTTTGGCCAGCGTCTGTGCCAGCATCTCGGTACGCAGCAGGTCTTGCTTGGCTTGCAATGCGTTGATGGCATCGCGGGTGGCACGCAGTTCTTCGCTTACGGCGGCACGCAGGCGTTCCGATTCTGCAACCTGCGCGGCGATCAGCCGGTCGCCCTGCTTGTTGAGGCCGTCGTGCAGGTCAGTCAGCATGGCGCGGTGTTGCTGCTCCAGCATCTGCGCGGCACGCGCAGGCTGTCTGAACTGCATCACCAGCAGCACGGCCAGCAGCAGGATGGCAACGACGGAAAGTATTTCCAGCATGATTATTCGCTAATAAAGGCAGCCCGCAGTATAAACCATCACCTGCGCTACAAGGCACGGACGTACTATTCCGGATAGGATTTCTGCGCGGAAAAATGCACCTTATCGCGCCCGGCCACCTTGGCCCGGTACATCGCCGTATCGGCCGCCTTGAGAATATCTTCCTCGCTGTTAACGCTCTTGCTGAACAGCACCAGACCGATGCTCGCCGTGCAGCGATGCTCCACCATGGTTTCGACTCCGCCTTCCGCCACACGCATCAGCAGATACGGTTGCGCCAGCGCCACGCGTATCTTCTCGGCCACGCTGCGCGCCTGTTTGCCGGCCTGTTCCGCGTCCGCCTGCAATTCGCACAGTATCACCACGAATTCATCCCCGCCGAAGCGCGCGACCGTGTCCTTTGCGCGCACGCAGGACACGATGCGGCGCGCCACCTCGATCAGCAGCATGTCGCCGATGTCATGCCCGTGCGAATCGTTGAGCGGCTTGAAGTTATCCAGATCGAGAAACATCACCGCGCCGAACAGGCCGCTGCGCTGGCCGGCCACCATCGCCTGCTTCAGCCGGTCATGCAGCAACCGCCGGTTAGGCAGGCGCGTCAGCGCGTCGTGGAAAGCCAGGCTGCGGATATGCGCATCGGCCTGCTTGCGCTCGGTGATGTCATGGAAATACCAGACTCGCCCGTAATACCTGCCGTCCGCGCCGACGGCCGGAGAAGAATAGCGCTCCAGCGTCCTGCCGTCTTTCATGCGTATCTCCTCGCGGCTCTTTTCGCCGCGATGCAGGTACAGGTGATGGACGCGGTCGCGGAAGGCCTTGCCGTCCTCGACCTGTTCGACTACGGCTTGCAGCACGGCAGCGTCCTCGTGCGTATCCACGATCTGTTGCGGAATTTTCCATAGTTCGACGAACTGACGGTTGTAGGAAATGATGCGCGCGTATTCGTCCACCACCAGGATAGCGTCCGGCGAAACCTCCTGCTGGGTTTGCAGGATGGTGTTCTTGAACTCGATCTCCTGCTGCGAACGCTTGTGCGCGGTGATGTCGCGCCAGATGACGACGATCATGCGCCTGCCGGAAAGGTCGAGGATGTGCGCGGTGACCTCGACATCGAGGATGTCGCCGTTCTTGCAGCGGTGGCGGTTCTCGAACCCCAGCCCGCCCGACCTTGCGTTTTCCAGCACAGCCGTTCGCAACGCCGCCTCGTCCAGATCGACCTGGGTGTCCGGCAGGCGCATCTGCAACAACTCCTCGTGTGTGTAACCGAGCATGCGGCATGCGGCGGGATTGACCCCGGCGAAGCGCAGCGTGTCCGGATCGACGAGTTCGATGCCCACGGAAGTCTGGTCGAAGATGGCGTGGAACAGCGCCTCGCGTTCACGCAGTTGTTGCTCCAGGTTCATGCGTTCGGTGATGTCGCGACTGATGCCGAACAAGCCGATCACCTTTCCACCCGACCCGTCGAATACCGGCCACTTGTTGGTGCTGACCCAGCCTTTGGCGCCCCGCGCATCGTAATAAGCGTCGATCTTGTTCAGCAGCGGTCGGCCGTCACGGAAGATGGACAGCTCTTCCTCGGAATAGATGCGCGCCGTGTCTTCCGGGAACACGTCCAGATCGTGCTTGCCCGTCATGTCGCGCCAGTTGGCGTGACCGGTGATGTCAGCCAGCGTCTGGCTGCAAAAGCGGAAGCGACTGTTTTCATCCTTGAAATAGATGTAGTCGGTGGTGTTTTCCAGGAAGGCGACGAAATCCCGGTTCAGTTCGTGCAGCGCCGCCTCGGCCTGCTTGCGCTCGGTGACATCGTGCACGATGGAGTACAGCAGGTTATGGTCTTGCAGCGTGACTGGGCCGGAATGCACTTCGACATCGCGCACTTCGCCGCCGGCCAGGCGGTGGCGAAAATTGAAGTAGTTTTTCTTCGCCACAGTCGCCTTGGACATTTCTTCGGCGACCTGTTGGCGCGTGAGCGTGTTGATCCGGTCGATGTTCATCGCGCGCAACTGGCCCAGCGTATATCCGTAATACTTTTCTGCGGCTGCGTTCGCGTCCACGATGCGCCCGTCCGCCGGATCGATCAATAGCATCGGGATGCGAGCACCGAGAAAAAATGCGCGGTAACGATCCTCGCTCTCGCGCAGGGCGCGGGTGATCTTCTCGTTCTCGCGCAATGCCGCTTCCAGTTGTTCGGTGCGGCTGCGCACCTGGTCTTCCAGTGTGATGGCAGTCTGCAACAGGCTATGCGAGGACCCCTGAACGCTGGCATTGCGTTCGGCACGATTCATCAGCGCCTGGATGATCTTGTTCAGACGTGCGATCTCCGATTGCAATTCTTGCTGGCTTGCAGTCGGCTTCGGTGGAACCTGCTCAGACACGGCGTGACTCCGGCTTTGATTCGGGAGGACTGCCGATGGCAATCCCGGTGAACGTCTGGTTGACGTGTACACCATGGAACTGCTCACCGTAGCTGCTGAAACCGATCGTGTTGTTGCTGCGAAATATCTCCCCGACCTGGTCTTTAACCCCGCGCTGCATTGCTTCCAGATTGCGCTGGATGCAATCGCAGCCGATGACAAGTTGGGGTTGGCCGATCTGTTGCCTGATCCTGCCGAATGTCTGTAACAGGTTATCCACCAGACCCACGCCATGCGCCACCCTGAATACAACACCTTCCTCTATGGCACAGAAGAAAGTGAGACTGCCATCGGGATTGGCTTTCTGGATAGAGCGCACATAGTCCGTGCCGTCTATCAACACCACGACCGGTGAAGAAGCAAAACGCATGGAATCAAGATCATTCACATCCACCCCCACCAGTCTTGCATATTCAGCTGCGGCAGGCAGCCCGTTGATCTCCTTTACCGTACGCCTGTCGGTATCGGCCTCGGTGACCACCAGTCTCTCTTCTGTTGCAACAAAATGCTGGGTCTTGAATGTTCTGAAAGGCAACGACGTATTGACCAGGATCAGCACGGCGCTATCGGCATGGAACTGGCCGTCACTGAACACAAAGGTCTTGTTGAAATGCTGGTCGTCGCCCGCCGATCCCCCGAGCAGCGTGATCTTTCCCAGGGCGTACTGCAATGCATGGGCCACCGGCTCTTCGCGTGTGGACAAGCCATCTATCAGCATTAATGCAAAACTGTTATCGGAATTTGCCTGCGGAATTTTGCTCTCAAGCCGCTGTAACAAGGTCTGGGCAAAATCATGCCCTCTGGCGATATCGAACTGACCCAAACCCTCCAGTAGCCCGCTGACAGCCGCACAACTGCTCGCGGGGAAACTCGCCCCCGACAGACTGTGCTGGAGATAACCGACAGGCCCTATTTCTCCGGCTGTGGTGCAACCCACGACTTGCACTCCGGAAAACAAGTTGCGCATTTCTTCTGCCAGCGCATCAAGGTCATATTCGCTGGAGCAAAAGAAAACCACCAGTTCCATTCCCGGCTGTGCAACAGCCGAGTGAAACTCGCGCGCAGCCTGACGAGCGTCAGCCGCACAAGATTGCGCCATGCGAATGTTCTGAAAGTTCATTTTCCCCACCTTGGTACCGACAACGCTTTGATGCTTTCCCTATGCTGGCACAGGTTGCACTCTTCGGGTAAAAAACGGCTCTGTTACCAGCGTCTTTCATCGCCCGGCTTGAAGACGGCAAGGTATTCCATGCCGTTTCCTGTCGTACTTGCTTGCAGTATAAATCAAGTTGAAACGACAAGGGACGCCCTGCGCCCCTTGTTATTAGCTCCATGAATGCCTTGCCACCGGCAACTCTTGGCGGCTATTTTTCCTTGAATGCGTCCGCCAGAAACGCCAATCCCTCGGCCCACGAGGCTTTGTCAGCAGCGGCGTTGTAGGCCAGCGGCAACTTGAATTCCTGACCGTATTTATCCGCGTCCGGATTGGTAAAGGCATGCTTGGCACCGGGATAGGTCACGACGATATATTTCACACCGGCCTTGTCCATTTCCTGACGGAAAGACGCAACTTGAGTAGCCGGAATCATAGGATCGTCTTCACCCGTGAATGAAGCAATGCGCGCCTTGATCTTGCCCGCTTCGGCCGGCGTTGCCGTTCCCAACCCGCCATGGAAACTCACCACCGCCTTGAGCGGTTCGCCGATGCGCGCCATGTTCAACGCTACCGATCCCCCAAAACAGTAGCCAATGGCGCCGATGCTGTTGGCATCCACCGATGATTCCTTGCTGATCAGGTTATATGCGGCGTCGAATCGGGCTTTGGCCAGTACTGCGTTCTTGGACACTTCGCTGGCAAATTTACCTGCATCGTCCGGGTGGTGCGCCTGCTTGCCGTCGCCGTACATATCCACCGCCAGCGCGGTATAGCCCTGCTCGGCCAGCATGCGGGCGCGCCTGCGCGCATATTCGTTGTGCCCCCACCATTCGTGTATCACCAGAATGCCGGGACGCTTGCCTTTTACCGCATCGTCGTAAGCGACATAGCCTTTCAGCGTCGTGCCGTTGGCGCTGTAGCTGACTTCCTTTCCCTGTACCGCAGCGTGAGCGGCGGCGGAAAACATGAGTCCGATGAAAAATATCAATGTTTTCATGGTTATTCTCCTGCTGTGGATGGGAAGCCAGTATAGATATATAAGTCAAAATGACAAGGGACGCCGAAGCGTCCCTTGTCATTACTTCATATGCGGGAATATCAGTCCGCCGAGCGCATCGCCTTCTTGCGGTCGAACTCTTTCAGGTAACGCTTACGGATACGGATGGACTTCGGTGTCAGTTCCACCAGTTCGTCGTCGTCGATGAATTCAACGGCCGATTCCAGAGTCATCTTCAGGGCAGTCGTCAAACGCACTGCCTCGTCGGTGCCGGAAGCGCGCACGTTGGTGAGCTTTTTGCCCTTGATCGGGTTGACGACCAGGTCGTTGTCGCGCGAGTGGATACCGATGATCATGCCTTCATACAACTTGTCGCCGGGCACCACGAACATGCGTCCGCGATCTTCCAGATTCCACAAGGCGTAGGCCACGGCATCGCCGTCTTCCGCAGAAATCAGTACACCGTTGTGGCGGCCGGGCAAGTCGGGTTTGACAGGACCGTAGTCGTCGAACACGTGGCTGATAAGGCCGGTGCCGCGCGTCATGGTCATGAAATCGGACTGGAAGCCGATCAGACCGCGCGCGGGAATGTGGTATTCCAGACGGGTACGGCCTTGTCCGTCGGATTCCATGTTGGTCAATTCTCCACGACGACGACCGATCTCTTCCATGATCGTGCCCTGGTTCTCATCTTCCAGGTCGATGCTCAGGTTCTCGTACGGCTCGCATTTCTCGCCGTTGATTTCTTTGTAAACCACGCGCGGCTTGCCCACTGCCATCTCGAAACCTTCACGACGCATGGTTTCCAGCAAAATAGTCAGGTGCAATTCGCCACGGCCGGAAACGCGGAACACGTCGGCATCGGCTGTGTCTTCAACCTTCAACGCCACGTTGGTCAGCAATTCCTTGTTGAGGCGGTCGCGGATCTGGCGGCTGGAGACGAACTTGCCTTCGGTTCCTGCCAGCGGCGAGCTGTTCACCATGAAGTCCATGGTCAGCGTCGGCTCGTCCACCATCAGCATGGGCAGACCAACCGGTTGATCCCTGTCGCAAATCGTGACGCCGATACCGATCTCATCCAGACCGGAAATGATGATGATATCGCCCGCTTCGGCGCTCTCAACCGGCACACGCTCCAGGCCCTGGAAACCCAGCACCTGGTTGATACGGCCGGAACTGACCTGGTCGCCGTGGTTCATCACGACCACATTCTGGCCGGGCTTGATACGACCGTTCAACACACGGCCGATGCCGAGGCGTCCGGTAAAGGTGGAGTAATCCAGCGCGGCCAGCTGCAATTGCAGCGGCGCTTCGGGATCGCCCGGAGGAGTCGGCACATGTTTCAGCACAGTGTCGAACAGCGGCTTCATGTCGGCAGCCGATCCGCCATTGTTCGGCGCATCTTTCAGGTCCATACAGGCCCAGCCGTTCAGGCCGGAAGCATAGATAACGGGGAAATCGAGCTGTTCATCGGAGGCGCCGAGTTTGTCGAACAGGTCGAATGTCTGGTTCAGTACCCAATCGGCGCGTGCGCCCGGACGGTCGATCTTGTTGATGACGACGATGGGCTTCAGGCCCAGCGCCAGTGCTTTCTTGGTCACGAAACGGGTCTGAGGCATCGGGCCTTCCACCGCGTCCACCAGCAGCAGCACGCCATTCACCATGCCCGGCACGCGCTCCACCTCGCCGCCGAAGTCGGCGTGTCCCGGCGTGTCGACGATATTGATGTGGGTGCCTTCGTATTCGATGGCAGTGTTCTTGGCCAGAATGGTAATGCCGCGCTCTTTTTCCAGATCGTTGTTGTCCATCACGCGAATTTCCAACTTCTGGTTGGCGCGGAAGGTGCCGGACTGGCGCAGCAATTGGTCAACCAGGGTGGTCTTGCCGTGGTCCACGTGGGCAATGATGGCAATGTTACGGAGGGCGCGGGACATGTTGTACTACCTGTACTGGATTCGAAGGGCGCGCATTCTAGCACAGAGCTACCGGGCAGTTATGACATCTATATGGCGGTGAAATGCACCCGATTCAGCCCGCCGCGGGCGGCCTGTATATAAGTAACCGGATTCACCCCCGTGCCAGCCCCCAACACACCCCGCAAAACAAACGCTGGCTTTTATTTTCTTGCTGAGTATAATGCGCGCCTTGTCGCCCCAAGGGCGGCATTGAGTTCATCGTTTTCTGACCCTCTGGCATCTCTTTATTCTGGATGCGCCAAGCTTCACCGGTTAGCGACGATGTTTTGTTTGCGCCGGTAGAGGTATTTAGCATTTCCCCCCTACTGAATTTCATTCAGTGGCCTTTGGCCGCGCATGCGCTTTATCCAAAAAAATTATTAAGGAACAATTGTGTCTGATAAAACCATAACAACTGCTGTACCCGAGACTGCCGAAAACGCAATCACTTTTGCCTCTCTGGGCCTGGCTCCTGCCATTTTGCAAGCTGTGCAAGATGCGGGCTATACCGTACCTTCCCCGATTCAAGCTGAAGCGATTCCCCAGGCAATGGCCGGGCATGACCTGATGGCCTCCGCCCAAACAGGCACCGGCAAGACTGCCGCATTCATCCTGCCCGCCCTGCAAAAGTTGTCGGTTGAAGCTGCCGTGCGCGGCAAAGGCCCGCGCATCCTGGTGCTGACTCCGACCCGTGAACTGGCACAACAAGTATCTGATGCTGCCAACAAGTACGGCAAGAACATGCGCGTCAAGGTAGTGAGTATCCTCGGCGGCATGCCCTACCCGCTGCAAAACAAGCTGCTGTCCGGCTTCGTCGACATCCTGGTGGCGACACCGGGCCGTCTGATCGACCACATCGAACGCGGCCGTATCGACTTCTCTCGCCTGGAAATGCTGGTACTGGACGAAGCCGACCGCATGCTGGACATGGGCTTCATCGACGACGTGGAACGCATTGCCGCTGCCACACCGGCCACCCGCCAGACCCTGCTGTTCTCCGCCACACTGGAAGGCGCGATCGGCAACCTGGCCATGCGCCTGCTGAAGAGCCCGAAACGCATCAGCGTTGCCTCCGCTCAAGCCCGTCACGAAAATATCGATCAGCGTTTGATGTATGTGGACGATATGGCACACAAGAATCGCCTGCTCGACCACCTGTTGCGCGATGTCGACCTGAACCAGGCACTGGTGTTCACTGCCACCAAGCGCGATGCCGACTCCCTGGCGGATGAACTTTCCGCTTCCGGTCACGCCGCCGCTGCCCTGCACGGCGACATGAACCAGCGCGAACGCAACCGTACCCTGCTTAATTTGCGCAAAGGTAACGTGCGCGTGCTGGTCGCTACCGACGTTGCCGCCCGCGGCATCGACGTGGCAGGCATCACCCACGTCATCAACTTCGACCTGCCCAAGTTCGCCGAAGACTACGTGCACCGCATCGGCCGTACCGGCCGTGCCGGCGCAACCGGTATCGCCGTCTCCTTCGCTTCCAACCGCGATGCGATGCACCTGAAGAAGATCGAGCGCTTTACCGGCCAGCCCATCAAGGCGCACACCGTCGAAGGCATGGAGCCCAAGTTCAAGCCGCGTCCCGCTTCCTCCGCACCTCGCGGCGGCGCCCCGCGCGGCAACGGCGGCGGCTATGCCGGTCGCAACAGCAATGGCGGAGGTTATGCCGGTCGCAGCAACAACGGCGGCAATTTCAACCGTCATGCTGCGCCGGACAGCCGTCACGAGCATTCGCAGGACCAGCGTCGTGAAGGAAACAAGCACACCCGCTTCAACAGCGATGCGCAACCACGCAGCTATGCAAACGGCAACGCGAATGGCAATGTGGGCGGCAACCGCGCTCCTGCCCATCACGCTCCTGCCCATCACGCACCTTCGCACCACGCACCGGCTCACCGTGCTGCCGCGCCGCATACAGCGGCACCGCACGCTGCTCCGCGTCGCCCGCAAGGCACCAGCTTCTCGCTGGGACGCGGCCACAACAGCAATCCTAACGGCAACAAACGCTAAATTTCGCGTTTAAACCCCTGAAAAAGGCACACCTTGCGGTGTGCCTTTTCTTCTTTTGGACCTGCTAATTGTTGTGCTTGTGCGTTCTATCCTCTATCCTCGCATCAGTTCGCAATCTCAATAAACATCATGCCTATCAGTATCAAGACCCCGCAGGAAATCGAAAAGATGCGCATCGCCGGACGTTTGGCCGGAGAAGTGCTGGATTACATCGCGCCGTTTGTGCAAGTCGGCGTCACCACGGAAGAGCTGGACAAGCTTTGCCACGATTACATGGTCAATGTGCAGGGTTGCATCCCCGCGCCGCTGAATTACGCACCGGGCGGCCATACGCCCTACCCGAAATCCATCTGCACCTCGATAAACCACCAGGTGTGCCACGGTGTGCCCAGCGACAAGAAGCTGAAGAACGGCGACATCGTCAATCTGGACATCACCACCATCAAGAACGGCTGGCACGGCGACACCAGCCGCATGTATTGCGTGGGCGAACCTTCCATCCAGGCCAAGCGCCTGTGCGAAACAACTTATGAAGCCATGTGGCGCGGCATCCGCGTGGTCAGGGCCGGCGCCTATCTGGGCGACATCGGCCACGTCATCCAGACTTTCGTGGAAGGCCTGGGCTACAGCGTGGTGCGCGAATTCTGCGGGCACGGCATCGGCAATAAGTTCCACGAAGAGCCGCAGGTGCTGCACTACGGCAAGGCCGGTACCGGCCCCAGACTGGAAGCCGGCATGATCTTCACCATCGAGCCCATGGTCAACGCGGGCAAGGCAGGTATCAAACAACTGGGCGACGGCTGGACAGTCGTTACCAAGGACCACAGCCTGTCTGCCCAATGGGAACACACCATTCTGGTCACCGAGACCGGTTACGAAGTGCTGACCCTGTCTGCCGGATCGCCGCCCATTCCAGCCTGATTCCTGCACCGCGATGCCCATAGCAGAGATAAGAGACAGCCTGCGCTCAGCGCGCCGCGCCTTGCAGGATGAATACAACGCCAATCCCCAGCCTGCACGCCACCTGCGCGCTTATTCCAGAGTAGTCGACAATCATCTGCGCCGTGTCTGGCGCACGCTCAATATCCCCGCTGATCTGGCGCTGGTCGCCGTGGGCGGCTATGGACGTGCAGAGTTGTACCCCAGGTCGGACATCGACCTGCTCATCCTGCTGCCGCAGCAGCCTTCACCCGAGTTGGAGCAACAACTGAAATCGCTGGTCGGCACGCTGTGGGACCTGGGCCTTGAGATAGGCCACAGCATCCGCACGGTGGGCGACTGCATGGCCGAATCTTCCGATGTCACGGTGCAGACCAACCTGCTGGAAGCGCGCCAGATCACCGGCAACCGCCCCCTGTTTCTGGAGATGCGCGAAGCGCTCTCCGAGCACCTGAACAAGCGCGCGTTCTATCTGGCCAAAGTGCAGGAACAGGAACATCGTCACAAACGCTTTGTGACGACCGACTACAACCTGGAACCCAACCTGAAAGAAAGCCCCGGCGGCCTGCGCGACTTGCAAACCGTGATCTGGATCGCGCGTGCCTGCGGCTTTGGCCACACCTGGCAAGCACTTGCCGAGGCTGGCCTCATCACCAAGATCGAAGCGCGCCAGACCGCCATCCATGAACGTCTGCTGCAGGACCTTCGCATCCGCCTGCATTATCTTTCCGGGAGGCACGATGACCGCGTCGTGTTCGAATACCAGACCGCGCTGGCCGAACAACTGGGCGTCAAATCCAGCGCGCAGCGCCGTTCCAGCGAACACCTGATGCAACACTACTACCGCACCAAGCGCGCAGTGCTGCAACTCAACGATGTGCTGCTGCAAACCATGCGCGCGCGCATCTTCCCCGTTGCCGAGACCTTTCCCATCAACGAACGCTTCGTTGCGCGCGACGACAAACTGGAAGCGCGCGACGAGATGCTGTTCGAGCGCGAACCCACCGCCATTCTGGAAAGCATCCTGCTCATCGAGCAGCATCCGCGCCTGACCGGCTTCTCCGCCCAGACCTTGCGTGCACTGTGGCGCGCGCGCCGCTCCATCGGCTCCGAGTTCCGCAAGGACCCGCGCAACAAAGCCCTGTTCATGGAGATATTCCGCGCACCGCAAGGCCTGACCCATGCCCTGCGACGCATGAACCAGCAGGATATCCTCGGCCGCTACATTCCCGCCTTCGGCCGCATCGTCGGCCAGATGCAGCACGACCTGTTCCACGTCTATACCGTGGACGAGCACATCCTGATGGTGATCCGCAACCTGCGCCGCTCTACCCTGCCGGAATACGAGCACGAGTTCCCGCTAAGCAGCAAGATCATCCGCGACTTCGCCCGCCCCGAAGTGCTCTACATCGCCGGATTGTTCCACGACATCGCCAAAGGCCGCGGCGGCGACCATGCGGTGAAAGGTCGCGTCGATGCGGCGCGCTTCTGCAAACAGCACGGCATGATGCGCGAAGATGCCGAACTGGTGGTATGGCTGGTAGAGAACCACCTCACCATGTCCTCCGTAGCCCAGAAGCAGGATCTTTCCGATCAGGACGTGATCGCCGCCTTCGCCGCAAAGATCAAGAACGAACGCTATCTGTCCGCACTCTACCTGCTCACGGTGGCCGACATACGCGGCACCAGCGCCAAGGTGTGGAACGCATGGAAAGCCCAGTTGCTGGAAGACCTCTACAACTCCACGCGGCGTTTCATGACCAGCGGCAAAGTTGCTGACCAGGTGGGCGATATCCGCCAACGCTCGAACGAAACGCTCACCCTGTATGCCATCAGTCCCGAAGTCTACAAATTGCTGTGGGCGCAGTTCGATACGGACTATTTCCTGCGTCACGAACCGCACGAGATCGCCTGGCACACCCGCATGCTGGCGCACCGCGTCAACAGCGACGTGCCCATCGTCAAGGCGCGCCTGAGCCGCATCGGCGAAGGCCTGCAAGTCATGGTCTACACGCAGGACAAACCCTACCTGTTCGCGCGCATCTGCAGTTTCTTCGCGCGCATGAGCTACAACATCATGGAAGCCAAGGTGCATACCACCCAGCACGGCTACGCGCTGGACAGCTTCCTGGTGATGGATGCGAACAACGACGACACCGTGTATCGCGACGTGATGAACTTCATCGAATACGAACTCACGCAGATATTGACCGCCAACGCACCGCTCACCACACCGAGTGTCGGCCGTGTCAGCCGCCAGCTCAAGCACTTCCCCATCGTGCCGGAGATACTCGTCGAACTCGACGAAAAGAAACGTCACATCCTGTCCATCGTCGCCGGCGACCGCCCCGGCCTGCTGGCCCGCATCGCCTACCTGCTGGCACAGCACAACATCGAACTGCGCAGCGCCAAGATCAACACCCTGGGATCACGGGCGGAAGACACTTTCTGGATCAGCGGAGAGGCGCTGGACAGACCTGAGGAAGTGGCGGAATTGCGGGATACGTTGCAGAAGCAGCTGGCTTGAGGAGCGCTTTGTGCAAGGTATCGGGCATCAACTTCTGTTGATGTTAGGCAATGCTGGCGTCGATTTCTCGGCCAACACCTGCCCCTCAAGATGGAACCTCTGAGCGCCTGCTTTTGCCGACAGCAGACCATCAATCTTCTGGGAATTTGGGAGCTTGATGATTCTTGACCCTGAGGTCCCCGTGTACGGGGATACCTTGAGAACTCCACATCTGCGATCTGTGTCGCCGCCGCTGTCGGGCTTGAATACCACCAAGCATCATATCCGTTTTAGAACATAAGGCACTGGTTAGACACCGCCGATGATGTTGGGCCGAATGAGCAGAATAGATTTGCAGTCTGTGACTGTCATTTACTTAACTCCATATGCATATGAGTACGACCCACCCAAAGTACCCAAATCTTTCATCACTCCGCCTGAATAACTGAAGGCATGAATAGTACTGTCTCCGGTTATCTGTGAGTAACCGACAATCGTACCTGCTGTATTGATTCCAAGTGCAGTTGACTCATTCCCGCCCAAAGTGCCCAAGTCCGTCATTACCCCGCCGGAATAACTGAAGGCATGAGTAGCACTGTTTCCGGATATATGCGAGTACCCGATGATCGTTCCTGCTGTATTTATTCCAGTTGCATATGATTGCGTCCCACCCAAAGTACCCAAATCAGCCATCACTCCGCCTGAATAGCTGAAGGCATGAATAGCACTGTTTCCGGTAGTGTATGAATAACCGACAATCGTTCCTGCTGTATTGATTCCAAGTGCAATTGACTCAATCCCACCAAAAGTCCCCAAGTCAGTCATTACCCCGCCGGAATAGCTGAAGGCATAATTATAAGCCCCCCCGGCTCTACGCGAAAACCCAACAATTGTTCCGGCTGTGTTTATTCCTTGTGCGACTGAAGTCGTTCCACCCAAAGTGCCCAAGTCAGTCATTACCCCGCCGGAATAGCTGAAAGCATGAACAGTACTATCTCCGGTAGTGCGTGAGTAACCAACAATTGTTCCGGCTGTGTTTATTCCTTGTGCGACTGAAATCGTTCCACCCAAAGTGCCCAAGTCCGTCATTATTCCACCGGAATAACTGTAGGCGTGAACACCACCGTTCATACTTGAGTACCCGACAATAGTCTTCAGGTCCACTTTCCTCGCCACAATTGCGCCTATCGATCTGTTAGCAACACCTAATGAATTATGCCCAGCCTGCTCAGCTCCCATCGTGCCGTTGAACACAAGCGTGAATTCATCAGGGGTTTGGGGCGCGGGATTGGCCGGCGGTACAAACGAAAGATTGTTGGCCTGGCTGTTTGCCGAAACAGTTAAACTCGGCCAAGCAGCACCCGGAACTGGGTAGCGATTGCCATCTACCGCATCATAGTAAAGCGCAAAATCGCCAGTCATATCTTCCGTGCCTTTGTTCTTGATCATGTATTTTCCGGGATTGCCGGTGTCGGCAACCATATCAATATTGCCTCGAAAAAAGTAATCAAGAATGCCCGCCGAATAGGCCGTTGCCCGAGGGATAAGAAATGGATGGGTAGCGTCGAAGGTATATTTGTTCAGCGAATATATCCGGTCCTTGAAATATTCGTTTGATGTAACCGGGTCTGGATAACTCACCTTTCGCAACTTGAGGTACTGGTCAAGAATTGACTGCGTCGACGCGCGCGGGTTAGAGACCGTTTCGCTTGTTGAAAAGAAGGTCATCATGCAAGGCTTGCTTGCATTGCATTCAGCCAAGACTTCCGTCGACACATCAGGCAGCGTGTGAACCGGTACATCGGTAGCCGCACCTTGGGCAGGCAAACTGAATCCTTGATTCGCTGCCTCATCGAAGTTTGTGGCTGCCGAAACAAAATTGTTGTTGGAGAACTTCGCGAGATTGGTGAAATATTCACGCGCTGTTGCATATTTTGGAACCGGCTCACCTGTATAAGCCAAACTGTCTCGGAGGTCATTGGTATAAACCTCATAGTTGCTTTTGGGCAGGCCGTGGCTGTCGTTGCGCGTATGTTGCGGTTGTGCCATGTCCTGCATGATATGCATGACATCACCAAGGGAGCGGAACATGCGGGCAAGATTGGCCTTGCGTTCGGCATCTGTGGGCTTGGTCACTGCATCGTAGAAATATTGCCGCCCTTGGCTGAATGAATACAACTGCCCATCGGCGGGCCCCATATCCAGTATCCAATCGGGAGCAGGCATGCCGTATATGAGTCCGGAGTTTCGCTTGAGAATGCCGCCGAATGCCTTTCCGTTGTGTTGCGGGTCGTAGAAATGATGCTTGTATCGGGCGAAAACTTCGGTGAAGGTGTCGTCTTCGCATACGGAGCCTTCCAATATCCAGTTGAGGACAGACTGGGTAGATGTGCCGCTGCAACTTAAGTTATTCGCAGTTAAGATGTCATCTTGCGAGACAAGACCTAAATTTGCAAAGCTACTCGTCAAATTGTTCGATTTGGGTATAGCCTGTTCCGATATCTTGGAGTGAGTTCCGATTTCATACCCGTGTGCTGTCATTGCGGAACCTAATATAAATAGGAGAGCGCATATCTTGCTTGCAG
Source organism: Sideroxydans sp. (assembly GCA_043744345.1). GTDB lineage: Bacteria > Pseudomonadota > Gammaproteobacteria > Burkholderiales > Gallionellaceae > Sideroxyarcus. Next base: position 76,576 of record JAYTUW010000002.1, read on the forward strand.
ACATATTTTTATCCCACATCATTTTTCGAATCCCTTCAAATAAGTCTCATCTTCTGGCGATAGCTTCTTGTCCCAATGTGGAAAATCTTTAATGGTGGGAATAAAAAATGTTATCGGTATTTCTTTGCGCTTCTTTCTTTGAAGAAGTGGTTGGTATACGCGATCAATGGCTAGCGTCATGCGCGGATATTTTTTCCATCCTCCCTTTAACTCGTTAACCATGTCAGATACACGTTGGTAATACTTCTCCTCATCCTTCCCATCCCATTTCTTCAGCTTGATCGTCGTGCCATTGGCTTGAAATTTGCCCAACGGGGTCTTGCGCTCGGCAATATTCAAGCCCGGATAGGTCGTGTCGTTCTTCTCGCATTCAGGCCAATAGCCGCTTTTGAAATACACAACATAAGGATCATCGCCCTTACCAAAAAGCTCGGAGGGTGAAAAATGTATCGAGGTGACCGGTAACAACTTTGGTCCCCAGGCGGGAAAGCCGTAGTTGCCGTCTTTGTCGGTTACGGTTTCCTGCACGTTAAGCAATTCATTGTTATAGCCAACAAAGCTTGCTTCGATTGTCCACTTCGCAACGATGATGACCCCATCCAGCGGTTCGCCGGTTTCTTCATCGACGACCTTGCCGTTGATTGCGTCGGCAGAGAAAGTGAGTTGGGCGTGGGCGGGATTGCTTAGCAGGCAAATCGCAGTTACCAAGATGCCAAGTAAGGTTCTTGTGAAAAATACACCAAAGTTGAGCACAAGGTTCTCTGGTAATCCATGGGGCCATGAGCAAATCATTTTTTGTCCTTATACGATTTTGAATCACATTCTTTCCCAATCCGCATCGCGGCGGTTGTGATGTCTTCACCTTGAGCATGTGCAGTAGCGGCCTTTTGCATATATTCCAGAAAGTCGCTTTGATCTGAATACAGCTTATAGAAAAGCGTTTCTTTGATAGGCACTTTTTTCCAATCGCTTTGCTCAAGCGCGTGGGCGACCGTAAAGGCTATGTCATCACACGCAGTACGGCGATCTGGATAAATGGGCTTAAGCGTAAAGTTGGGTGGCGGGTTGGGGTTAGTACGCGCGGCCAATACTTGTCTGGCAATTTCCCGCAACATTTTGCCGGAGTCGTCGCACATAGGCCTGCCGCTTACGCAATTTTGATTTGGGAGATTCTGAATGAATATCGCTTTTGTGCTGTCGGCAGGTATCATAAGCAATGAATCAACGCCTGCAATTCCTGCCTGGCGTGCGCCACCGATACCGCCGATGATCAATTGAGTCAGATGAATGTAGATTGTGCCGTTTTCCTGAATGGTTTCTGGCTTCAACAAGTCAATTGCGTTTTCACCTAATTCCTTGAGGAATCTGGCCATATCCATACCAACGACCTTTAGTGCCGCTTCAAATCCCTTTGTTTGCTGCGCTCCAAAGTTCTTGTCAAGGAGTTTGACCATTGGGCATTCCCCAACAGCGATTACGCCCTCGTTAGAAGAGTGCGGGGGGGCATACGAAAATATGGAAGATGATGGGCAAGAGAATGTTTCAAGCAAACCCGAATCCGTATAACGGATGAAATATGCTGGCATTCCACCGCCAACTACCAGATTTACATCTTCTATAGTGCGCAATATTGCTAGCCGGGCACCTCTTGAGAGAATTTCACTTGCCTCTGCCTGGGCGGGTGGTGCAATTCCGGCAACATCAATGACCCCTTTGGGTTCCAATTTTGGTTGCTTTACCTTTGGAACAGAATCACTCTTTTCCCCGACGTTAACATTGTTGCCAGCAGTTTCACCGGCAAATGCGACCTGGGCATTGACTGAACCAAGCAATGCGCAGACAGCTATTAGCAGCGCTTTGATATGAATAGCATGGTTCATCACATCGACTCCAATCGCCAAACACCGTCATCGCCCAATTTGTAATACAAGTAGAACAACCGCCGCTTCGTACCGTCGTCCGTCACTATGGCGTATTCCGCAGTGTTACCTGATATCTTGGAAACAATGGGGGGCGACCACGTTGGGAGGATTTTGGGGAATTCGGGCATCAGGGTATCGAACACCGGCCCGTATTGGAGCTTGGCATCGTCCGTCAGGTAAGTCATCGCAGCTTGCTTATCGCCGACGAGCAGGGCATTGGTCATGCCACTCCACTGTACCTGCGGTGCCTGGTTAGGTTGGCTCACTGGGGCGGGAGAAATTGTTCCACCAGCATTACTGGTGGCGGCAGTACCCCTGCTACTGCCGCCGCATGATGATAGAAAGGTCAATATGCTGAGTAATAGCAATGAACGAACATGCGTTCTGAAATTCACTTCGTTTCTCCTTTGAATGAGTTACGGACAAGAAAAATATTCAATCGAGTCGTGATTGGAGTGATATGGCAAGGTTGGATTTATGTTGATGTGGCAAGTGACACCCCCTGTACAAAACAAGTTCGCTGCTGGCTATGCAACATAATTGTTGCAGATTAATTCATGCGCCAGCCGTCCTATTCTGGGGATCCCGCTGTTAGCTTCACACCGTGCTTGCGATGTGATATGCGCCCAACGGATTTGCAAGTGGGCGAACTTTAAGGGGGGCTAGCGATGATGTCAATATTGGCTAAATGGGTATGGCAGGAATGCATACTGCATGTCTGGTTTGACCAACAGTTCCGGACTAACCTCGCAATTTCGTCTGGCAGCAATGATTCGGGGGAGCAGACGCTCAATTTTCCTATTCGGAGTTCCGTTCCTGGCACAAAGCGGAAGCATGTAAGTATTTTGGCAACCGACCGCGGCCGAAAAGCAGCCTTGACGCTCACCACGATCAGGTCAGCCTCACCAATATGCAGCCCCCCAATTCTCGCGCTGCGCCGCTGCCACATAGCAGATAATTCCAATCAAGTTTCCAATGATGGCAACGCATCCCGTCTTTTCTTCCCGACCAGTTCACACAGGTAATTCCCGGTCGAAATTTCATTGACTGAGCGCATCCTCTCCACGATACTTCGCGCCGTGAATTTGAATCTCATTTCCCCTTCCCCGAAATCTTCAGTCTTCGATCAATGACGAACAAACAGCTTCTTCTCGGTGCCGAGGCCGTTGCACTGGCCGCAATCGATGCGGGTATATCGGGCGTGTATGCCTACCCCGGCACGCCTTCTACCGAAATCACGGAATTTATCCAGCGTTCCAAAGTCGCCAAACAGACCGGCGTTCGCTCCAAATGGTCCAGCAACGAAAAGACCGCGTATGAGGCCGCGCTGGGTATGTCCTATGCGGGCAAGCGCAGTCTGGTTTGCATGAAGCATGTGGGGCTCAACGTTGCGGCGGATGCCTTTATGAACTCTGCCATCACGGGGGTGAATGGCGGTCTGGTGGTGGTGGTGGCCGACGATCCCTCGATGCACTCGTCGCAGAACGAACAGGACACCCGCGCCTACGGGCGCTTTGCCTATCTGCCGGTGATCGAGCCTTCGAACCAGCAGGAGACGTACGATGCGGTACGCTACGCCTTCGACCTTTCGGAGCAAGTGAAATTACCGGTGTTGCTGCGCATCACCACGCGCCTTTCGCATTCGCGTTCCAGTGTCGTGCAGCAGCCAGCCAGGGCGCAAAATGCACTGGATCCGTCGACAGAAAAGAAGAAATGGATACTGATTCCTTCCAATGCGCGCGGCAATTATGCCGGTCTGCTCGATCTGCAAAAGCCGTTGGTTGAAATCTCGGAAGCCTCGCCATTCAATAAGCTGGTTGCAGGAACAGGCACCAAAGCAGTCATCGCCTTTGGCATTGCCTACAACTATGTGATGGAAGTAAAACAGGCCGAACAGCTCGACATTCCGGTTCTGAAGATCTCGCAATATCCCCTGCCGGAAAAACAGATCAAGGCCTTCGTGGAAAAATACGACGATGTGCTGATCGCCGAAGAAGGCTACCCGATCTACGAAGAACTGCTGAAAGGCTATTTGGGCAATGCCAAATTCCGCGGTCGCCTCGATGGCGCTCTGCCGCGCATGGGCGAGCTTTCGCCCGAAGCGCTGGCAAAGGCACTGGGCGTAAAACAGCAAGAGACCAAAGTCATTCCCCAGGTCGTTGCCAATCGTCCCCCGATGCTGTGCCAGGGTTGCGGCCACGGCGATCTGTTCCAGGCGATGAACAAGGTGTTCGAATCGTATCCGGCCAAGCATGTGTTTTCGGATATCGGCTGCTATGCGCTGGCCGCTTTGCCTCCTTACAATGCGATCAATACCTGTGTCGACATGGGCGCATCGGTCACCATGGCTAAAGGCGCAGCCGATGCCGGGATGCACCCCGCGGTGGCGGTGATCGGCGATTCGACCTTTACGCATTCCGGTATCACCGGTTTGCTGGATGCGGTGAATGACGGCAACGCGGTCACCATCATCATCTCCGACAACGCCACCGTCGCCATGACCGGGGGACAGGAATCTTCCGGTGACGGCAATCTCTACGACATCTGCAAAGGCGTTGGCGTAGATGAGGCGCACATACGCGTGATCGTGCCCCTGAAAAAGAACCTCGCCGCGAACATGGCCGTGCTGAAGGAAGAGTTCGAGTACCAGGGCGTATCGGTGGTGATCGCGCAGCGCGAATGCGTGCAGATGGCGGTCAAGGACAAGAAGGCCAGGAACAAGCAAGCGGTAACCAAAAAAGTGGCGGATTAATCAGGATGAACAAAAATATCATCATAGCGGGTGTCGGCGGCCAGGGCATTCTGACCATTGCAGCCATCATCGATCTGGCGGCCATGAACAACGGGCTGCAAGTGAAGCAAGCCGAAGTCCACGGCATGAGCCAACGCGGCGGCGCGGTGGAATCGCATCTGCGCATCTCCGATGCGGAAATATTCTCCGACCTGATCCCGCGCGGAAAAGCCGACCTCATCCTGGCGGTCGAGCCGATGGAAGCACTGCGCTATCTTCCCTTCCTGTCGCAGGATGGTGTCATCGTCACCTCCACCGAAGCATTCAACAACATTGCCGATTATCCGGACGAAGCACGCGTCCGCAGCGAGATCGAGAAATCGGCAAAGCATGTGTTCGTCGACGCCACGGCACTGGCGCGCAGCGCCGGGAATACGAAAGCAAATAACGTCGTGATGCTGGGCGCCGCCGCGCCCTACATCGGCATTGCTGTAGATCAACTTAAAAAGGCGATCGAACAGCTATTCTCCCGCAAAGGTAAAGAAGTGGTTGATATGAACTTGTTGGCGTTTGAAAAAGGGTTGGAGAATAGGGCCTGAGTGGAAGTGCCACTTTGTTCGTAGTTAGCTTGTTGCTGTATCAGTCCCCTCTCCCGCAAGCGGGATAACCAACGACTTGGCTGGCGTTGTTTGCCAGCCTAGTCGGATGGCTAGGAGTTACATCAGAGGGCTAGGGTGAGGGGCGTTGAGTAATAACTAGTTGTTGCAATGCCACGACCCTCATCCCCAGCCCTTCCCCCGCTTGCGGGGGAAGGGGGCAGAACCCGGACTAATTGTCCGTAATTCAAACTCACCTGCTTAAGCCGGTGTTTGTTTAATACTTAATACATTTTAAAGAGCACGCCCAATGATCTGGAACCAAGATATTGAATGCGCAAGCCGGGAGCAGATGCGTGAGCTCCAGAGCCAGCGTCTGGTAAAGATGCTGGGAAGGGTCTATGAGAATGTTCCCTTTTACCGCGCCAAGCTCAAGGAAAAAGGCATCGAGCCGGGCGACATCAAAGGCATCGACCAACTGAAGGACCTGCCCTTCACCCTGAAGACCGACCTGCGCGACAACTATCCGTTCGGCTTGTTCGCCACGCCCCAATCGGAAGTCGTGCGCGTGCATGCCTCCAGCGGCACCACCGGAAAACCCACCGTCGTCGGCTACACGCGCAACGACATCGACATGTGGAGCGAGGTCGTGGCGCGTTCGCTGACCATGGCCGGCATCACAAAGAATGACATCGTGCAGGTGGCCTATGGCTACGGATTGTTCACCGGCGGTCTGGGACTGCACTACGGCGCCGAGAAGATAGGCGCTGCGGTCGTTCCCATCTCGGGCGGCAACACCCAGAAACAATTGCAGTTGATGGTCGATTTCGGCTCCACCGTGATCGCCTGCACGCCCTCCTACGCCGCCTATCTCGGCGAAAGCATACGCAAGGAAGGCATAGACCCGAAATCCATCAAGCTGCGAGCAGGCGTCTTCGGTGCCGAACCCTGGACCGAACAGATGCGCATCCAGATTCAGGATCTGCTGGGCCTCAAGGCTTACGACATCTACGGCCTGACCGAGGTCATCGGGCCGGGCGTTTCGATGGAGTGCGAGCACCAGAACGGCAGCCACATCTTCGAAGACCATTTCATCCCCGAGATAATCGATCCCAACACGCTGGAGATACTGCCTTACGGCGAAGTAGGCGAACTGGTGTTTACGCCGGTATCAAGGGAAGCCATGCCGCTACTGCGATACCGCACCCGAGACCTGACCCGCCTGCATGCCGGGAAGTGCGCCTGTGGTCGCACGCTGGTGCGCATGGAAAAATGTCTGGGACGCACCGACGACATGCTGATCATCCGCGGCGTAAATGTGTTCCCGTCGCAGGTGGAATCGGTGCTGCTGAAGCTGGCGGAGACTTCGCCCCATTATCAATTGATCGTGAGCCGCGAGAATAATCTCGACTCGCTGGAAATCAAGGTAGAGATCGACGAACAGTTCTGGTCGGACGAAGTGAAGGTACTGGAAGCATTGCGGCAGCGCATCCACCACAATATCTCCAGCGTACTGGGCATCAGCGCCACCATCCGCCTTGTCGAACCGCGCAGCATCGAGCGGTCGGAAGGCAAGGCCAAGCGTGTCATTGATAACCGCAAAAAAACATGACGACACACAAACACTTGTTGCCTCGTCATTCCGGCGAAAGCCGGAATCCAGTTGATTCAACAGTCCCCGCATTGCGGGGGCAATACCCAACTGCATTGTGAATAACCACGCTGGATTCCGGCCTTCGCCGGAATGACGGCACCCTGAAAATTGTGGAAACATCAATAGAAAGCGAGGTACCTCATGATCATTCAACAGCTATCGATATTTCTGGAAGACAAATCGGGAAGACTGACCGAGCTGACCAAGATACTGGCCGACAACGACATCAACATCACCGCATTGAGCATTGCCGACGCGTCCGACTTCGGCATCATCCGCATGGTGGTCGGCCGCCCGGAACTGGCCGTGCAAGTGCTGAAGGAACAGGGCTTCTCCGTACACCTGACCGATGTGGCCTGCATCATCGTGCCGAACGAGCCGGGCGGCCTGTACCACGCGCTGAAGATACTGGCCGATAACGATATCAACATCGACTATATGTACGCTTTCGCCATCCAGTCGACTGCGCTGGCGGTAATCCGCTCGGAATCCATCCCCAGAGTGATCGCGGTTCTGCAAGAACACAAAATGGAGCTGATGCAGGCAAGCCAGATCTACCAGCTTTGAATTTCTGCAATATCTGAAGGCCGACTTGAGTCGGCCTTTTTTGTTTCTGTCAGCCTATTTCACAGATTAATTCCATATTTTCAATATATTGAGACCACATGCCTATATGCCAGTCAAGCTGGCTTGGGCATCTGGAAATGCAAATCATTTGATGTATAATTAACTATCAATTGATAGTTAAAGGAGTCAACATGACCGCAAACAGCGCTGTAGCACGCGCCCAGCCGGAAGGATTTATCCAGTGGAAAACCACATTGGTCAAAGTCAATCCGGGCGCTCGAATCAAGATTGTTCGCAAAGGTGTGTCCTCTCTTGTATTGGTATCTGCCAGTGAATATTTCGGCATGCCCCGCAACCTGTTCGCCAAACTGCTTGGCATTTCGCCCGCAACTGCCGAACGCAAAATCAAGGCCGGTAGTCTGTTGGGCCAAATCGAGACAGAACGCCTGGAGCGCATTGCTTTGATCGAGAACGAGGCCGAAAAAGTATTCGGCACATCGAACATGGCTCGCGACTGGCTGACAAACAAAAATGCCGCATTGGGGGAAACCCCCTTATCCATGCTGGACACTGAAACTGGTGCCGGGGAGGTTCGCAAGGTATTGTCTGCCATTGCCTATGGTGGCGCGGCCTGATGCAGGCCTGGCGAATCGCCAAACGCGCATATGCGCTTGACCGGCAAGGCACAGGGGCTCGACTATCCGGCGGACGCTGGAATTCTCCCGGCATTGCAGCCGTCTATGCCGGCCTCTCGCCCGAAATCGCCGCCATGGAGAAACTGGTTCATACCGGGGATATGTTGCCGCAGGATCTGGTGCTGGCAGTATTTACTCTGCCTGATGACGCCCCCCTGTATCAGCGATATGACGTTTCGGATCTGCCTGAAGGCTGGGACGCCCTGCCCAGTTCAACAGCGGCAATCGCGCTCGGTGATGCATTCCTGCTTGCAGATACACATTGGGGACTTATCGTACCCTCGGCAGTCATGCCTGAAGCATTCAACATCGTACTGAACCCGCTGCACCAAGCTTTCAGTGCTGCAACGATCAGCATCGTTCGCCCGTTCGAGTTTGATTCCAGATTGTTTGATTGATTCTCTTGCTCCGAATCAGTTAGGGATACACCGATTAAGTCCGTTCGTGGTGAGAATTTTGTTCGCCCCCCTCGATACACTTTACTGCGCAAGCCACTCGGGGCGAACGGAAAATGTATCGAACCATGGTTTTGAACTCAATCGGAGCTTCCTTAGCCTTAAAACACTGGGCGGCTGGGAATCAGTGGAGATAGTGAAGCAAATTTACAGCGCAGTAGCTACGTGCAAAAGAAAAAGGAGTTGACTGTTAAGCCAACTCCTTGATTTATTGGTGCGCCGGAAGAGATTCGAACTCCTGACCCCTTGGTTCGTAGCCAAGTACTCTATCCAGCTGAGCTACCGGCGCGTTTTGTTGCTGTGCTGCTACTTCTTTTTGTGGCGGAGAAGGAGGGATTCGAACCCTCGATACAAGTTTAAGCTCGTATGCGCCCTTAGCAGGGGCGTGCCTTCGACCACTCGGCCACCTCTCCGAAGGCCGCGAATAATACTGATTTGAGGCTAACCGGTCAAACGATTTGTTAGCTTTCTTGATCCAGATCGAACGCTTTGTGCAGAACACGCACTGCCAGCTCCAGATACTTCTCGTCGATGACCACGGATATCTTGATCTCGGAGGTGGAAATCATCTGGATGTTGATGCCTTCTTCCGCCAGGGTGCGGAACATCTTGCTGGCGATTCCCACATGCGAACGCATGCCGACGCCGACCACTGACACCTTGGCCGCCTTGTTGTCGCCAACCACGTCGCGCGCGCCGATATGCGGCTGCACCTTGGTCTTCAGGATATCCATCGTCTTGGCAAACTCGTTGCGATGCACGGTGAAGGAGAAATCGGTGGTGCCGTCCACGCCGACGTTCTGGATGATCATGTCCACGTCGATGTTGGCATCGGAGACCGAGCCCAGTATCTGGTATGCGATACCGGGCTTGTCGGGCACGCCCAGCACGGTGATCTTTGCCTCGTCGCGGTTGAACGCGATGCCTGAAATGATTGCCTGTTCCATTTTATTGCCTTCCTCGAAAGTGATCAGCGTACCCTCGCCCTCGTCCGTGAAGCTGGAGAGCACGCGCAATTTGACTTTATATTTACCGGCGAACTCGACCGAGCGGATCTGCAGCACCTTGGAACCCAGGCTCGCCATTTCCAGCATCTCTTCGAAGGTGATGCTCTTCAGGCGGCGCGCTTCGGGCACCATGCGCGGGTCGGTGGTGTAGACGCCGTCCACGTCGGTGTAGATCTGGCATTCGTCGGCACGCAACGCGGCCGCGATGGCCACGCCGGTGGTATCCGAACCACCGCGCCCCAGCGTGGTGATGTTGCCGGCCGCGTCCATGCCCTGGAAGCCGGCCACGACCACAACCGTGCCGTTGGCCAGATCGGCGCGGATGTTCTGTTCGTCGATGCTGACGATGCGCGCTTTGGTAAAGGCGCTGTCTGTCAGTATCTTGACCTGCGCACCGGTGTAGCTCTTGGCTTCCAGTCCGGCTTCCTTGAGCGCCATGGCCAGCAAGCCAATGGTCACTTGTTCGCCGGTGGAAATGATCACGTCGAGTTCGCGCGGATCGGGGTGTTTCTGGATTTCCTTGGCCAGCGCGATGAGGCGGTTGGTTTCGCCGCTCATGGCGGAAACCACGACCACGACCTGGTGTCCCTGTGCCTTGTACTTGGCCACGCGTTGCGCAACGTTGCGGATGCGCTCGGGGCTGCCCATCGAGGTGCCGCCGTATTTCTGAACAATCAATGCCACGATATGCCTGTGCCGTTTTTTGTGAGGGCGGCATTCTAACCGAACTCGCCAAAAAAGACGATTACCCCTCTGCTACACTGTGACCAAACCCAACCCCCCTTCCCCATGAGCAAGATCACCCAACGCCCCTATCCCGCCGATACCACCCTGCGCCTTGTCCAATCCGGCGTTGCGCCTTTGCTGGCGCGCATCTACGCCGCCCGCGGCATCGAAGACCCGGCGCAGCTGGATACCGATATCAAGCATCTGTTGCCCTTTGCCCTGCTTAAGAATGCGGAGATGATGGCGGGCTTGCTGGCGGATGCCATCGCCAACCGGAAGAAGCTGCTGATCGTGGCCGATTACGACGCCGACGGCGCCACGGCCTGTGCCGTGGCCATGCGCGGGTTGAGTGCGCTGGGAGCTCGGGTAAATTTCATCGTCCCCAACCGTTTCGAGTACGGTTACGGCCTGACGCCGGAGATAGTGCAACTCGCCAAGAAGTCCGCACCGGATATCCTGCTCACCGTGGACAACGGCATCGCCAGCGTGGAGGGAGTGGCAGAAGCCCACCGGCTGGGCATGCAGGTCCTGGTGACCGACCACCACCTGCCCGGCGACACCCTGCCGGACGCGGAATGCATCGTGAACCCCAATCAGCCCGGCTGCACCTTTCCCAGCAAGAATCTGGCCGGTGTAGGCGTGATGTTTTATGTACTGATGGCGTTGCGCGCGGAGATGCGAAAACGCGGGGTATTTGGCTCCCCTCGCCCGCCCCTCACCCCATACCCTCTCCCAGAGGGAGAGGGGAAATCCACGGGGCTGGGGGTGAGGGGCGAACCCAACCTTGGCAACCTGCTCGACCTCGTCGCGCTCGGCACAGTGGCTGACGTGGTGAAGCTGGACGACAACAACCGCATCCTGGTGCAACAAGGCTTGCTGCGCATCCGCGCCGGTCGCAGTTGTCCCGGCATCCAGGCGTTGCTGCGTGTCGCACGGCGACAGGCAGCACAAGCATCGGCCTACGAACTGGGCTTCATCGTCGGGCCGCGCCTGAATGCCGCAGGACGGCTGGAAGATATGGGCTTGGGCATCCGTTGCCTGCTGACAGACGACGCACCCGAGGCGGATGAAATTGCCGCCAAACTGGATGCGTTGAATCACGAGCGGCGCAGCATCGAAGCCGACATGCAGGACAGCGCGCTGGCGACACTCGATGCCTTCGATCCCGAGGATGGCTTTTCGCTTTCCCTGTTCAACGAGGATTGGCATCAGGGCGTGATCGGCATCCTCGCCTCGCGCCTCAAGGACAAATTCCACCGTCCGGTGATCGCCTTCGCACGCTCGCAGACGGGGGAACTCAAAGGTTCTGGGCGCAGTATCGCCGGACTGCACCTGCGCGATGCGCTCGATCTGGTGTCAAAGCGCCAACCGCATTTGATTCTGAAATTCGGCGGACATGCCATGGCGGCAGGCTTGAGCATTCGCGAAGAACACCTGGAGGATTTTCGGCTGGCCTTTGAAACCGTTGCCCGTGAATTGCTGGATGCCGACGCTCTGATAAAGACCATCATGACCGACGGTATGCTAGCCACGGAAGAGTTCACGCTGGGTATGGCCCGTGATCTGCAGCTTCAAGTGTGGGGGCAGGGTTTTCCCGAGCCTTTGTTCGAGGGGGATTTCCGCGTGCAGACCCAGCGCATCGTCGGCGAGAAACATCTCAAGCTGAAGCTGTCATGTCCAGCCGGAAGTTTTGAAGCCATCCGCTTCTTCTCCGCAGAACCCGCGCCCGAGCAAATCCACGCCGTATACAGCCTGAGTATCAATGAATACAATGGTCGCGAGAGCTTGCAACTCATCGTGCGTCATTGGTAATAAGTTAAATCAGAACTGTACTGCCCAATTGGTGTTTCACTGCTGGAGCTTACATGAACCGAGTCGCACTGATCAGCTTCAAGATATCCTTCTGGCTACTCCTTCTAATCAACTTTGCGGCACTCGCATTGATCCCCTTCAGTAACAGTTTGAAGATTCCACCATTCTTAAACGGGGCTTATTCAGGAATATTGGCCGTTGTAATTCTGGTTGTCCTCGAAAACCTGATTCTAATATTTGGCTCTATTGCCGCTGCCGCGCTTTGCATACTCAGCAGCAGGAAATGGCAGGTTATTATCGGGGCGATCATTTCACTTCTGGCAAGCGGCTATGCCGGATACTATGCTCTGCTTTACTCTATCGGTTTTTTTATTTTCTCGATTTGCTTCATTACTCTCTCGTCAAGCGCACTGCTCCTCGCCTTTTTCGCCAAGCGACGCTTAACCGCCTTTAGCAATAACACATCACCACATGCGCTGATGAAGCCCGCATTATTTGTCGCAATTAGCGGTCTGATTATTGTCGTAGCTGGCTTTTTGCTACATCCAGATGAGCCACTCGATCCGAACTACCATCGCTTTTATACCGACAACCACAAGGAAGTAGCCAATCAAGAGAATGTTGCCGTAGGTCTTGCCGGTTTGGATGCCCCATCTGGAGTTGATTTCATGCAGGTTGGACTGGCGGCTTTCAAGTCAGCTCAAGCCAATCAATCACTCAAACAGAGCGAAGCGCAACTTGATCAGCCCGAACTGAAAGACAAGATCGCCTTCGTTGGAACAAAAGAAGAGCTGGATTGCTGGATAGGGCTTCGTGAAGCTGAGGATACAGCTCCTCAATGCGCCTCAGAACAACGACTCAAGGATATCCTGCATGCCAATAAGATCCTTTTAGAACGCTACTGGAAAATTGCCCAGCTGCCGCACTTTCAGGGGTTACCGGTAAACACTCAAATCTTCATAGATATCCACCGGCTGATTGCAGCCGAGATCCGGATGAAACTGAATCATGGAAGTTATGAAGACGCATATGCCGAGTGGCTTGTAAACCAGCAGTTCGTGAATCGTATGATCGGGGAGGAAGCTGGATGGATGGAGAAAGCGATATTCATCGTAGCCGATTCTTATTCCAAGGCTTCCGCCGAATCCCTTTTTCACATGTATACGGGCATTGGAACCAGACATGGAGACGAATTAATTCCGTTATTCAGCTCAGCAGGATTATCTCGTTGGAATCTGCCCGGAACCCTACGCGCAGAATATGACGTATGGCAGCCATTTGTCGCAGCCTACGAGCCGCAATTCTGGTTTCATCCAAATTATATTCGCAACAATTGGCTGCATTCCTCACAAGCATTTATTGCGGCTGCGCAAGACCCACAGAATTTTGCGAATCAAGAAGCACGGAAAGTCTTGTTTGAGAGCGGTGGGTTTAGAAGCTGGAGCAACGATTACTTTAAAGACCCTATGAATACGGTACTCGTTCGAGGTTTTCTATTGGATTCGTTAGGGTACAAATCAATCGACTTGCTGAAATCAATGCACATTAGTGACGCAAAACAGAAAGCAATGACCTTGGCTTTGCTCATCAAACGTCGCAACCTGAAAGATCGCGAGGTAGCAAGCTTTCTGGAAAATGTCGATCTTGAACTCCGGAATTCCTTCACCGGAAAAATCATGACTTGGGATGCAAAGAAACGTGCGATCGTTTTTAACGTCCCAAAAACCAGCGGTGGTGGCGATGAGGAGATTATTGATGTGCGACTGTAATCAGCGCAAAACAACAAGGAGATAGAAACCGTGGAACCGATTCTGTTACAGGGCAACGGCATAGAAGCATTGCCGCAATTCCTGACCAGTCTTGCCATCGGCCTGCTCATAGGCCTGGAGCGCGAACGCAATCCCTCTGCCAAAGCCGGGCTGCGTACATTTGCCCTAGTCGCCGTATTCGGCACTTTAATGGCCATGCTTTCCACCAAGTTCGACACTCCCTGGCTGGTGATCGCGGGACTGGTCTCGGTGGCCGGAACCATTATTGCGGCCTACCTGAACGCGCCCCCCGATGAAGAAGATGCCGATCCCGGCACCACGACCGTAGTTGCCCTGCTGCTGAGCTACGGCCTGGGCGCGATGATCTGGACCGGCCTCTCCACGCTCGCCGTCATGCTGGCGATCGGCATCACCGCCCTGCTTTATTTCAAACCAGAACTGCGCGGGTTCAGCCAGCGCCTGATGCGCCGCGACTTGGTCGCCGTGCTGCAATTCTCCGTGCTCACTTTCATCGTGTTACCCATCCTGCCCGACGAGACTTTTGGCCCCTACAGCGCGTTCAACCCGCACCAGGCCTGGCTGATGGTGGTACTAATTTCCGGCATCAGTCTCGCCGGTTATGCCGCCTTGCATGTGGTGGGGACGCGCTACGGTGCCCCATTGCTCGGCCTCTTCGGCGGCATGACTTCCAGTACCGCGACCACGCTGATTTACGCCAGGCATGGCAAGAGCAATCTGGCTGCCCTCAACCTTGCCGCTTCGGTGATCGTAATCGCCAGCATGGTCCTGCCATTGCGCCTGCTGGCGGTCAGCGCCGTGGTTGCACGCGGCATCCTGCCCGGCCTGACGCCCGTGCTGGTCACCGGCGTGCTGCTCGGCCTCGTCGTCGCCTTGTATAACTGGCACAAGATGGATAAAGCCGCAGAACTCTATATTCCCGAGACCACCAACCCGGCCGAATTGCATACCGCCGTTGGCTTCGGCTTGCTGTATGTCGCCGTTTTGCTCATTTCCGCATGGATGGTGGACTTCGCCGGCAGCCAGGGCTTGTATGCCGTGGCTGTGGCCACCGGTCTGACCGATGCGGACGCCATCACCCTGTCCACCCTGCGTCTGTTCAACCTCGGGCAACTGAGCCAACAACAGACCGTCACTGCCATTGCGCTCGGCTTCCTCTCCAATCTCGCCTTCAAGTTCGGCCTCGTCGTGTTTATCGGCGGACGCGCGCTGGCCCGCCAGGTCGCCATCGGCTTTGGTGCCATCGCCTGTGGCGTGTTGGCCGGTTTGCTTTTCTTGTAGGAAGATATGCGCCGGAGTTTCGCGGCCAGCCGCCTGCTGCGGAGCATGTATAATTGCGCCCTTTTCAGCATGCGATAAAATCATGGAAGCCGAACAACTCAACGCCATCTCCAATAAAATTCAGGACTTACGTGCCCGCAACACCGAACTTCGGAGGTTTCTTTGACTACGACGGCAAACAGGAACGTTTAGCTGAAGTCGCCGCACTCGCCGAAGACCCCGCCATTTGGAACGATGCAAAACGCGCACAGGATTTGGGGCGCGAGCGCAAATCTCTGGAAGATGTCGTGCTGGGCCTGACCCAGATCGGCCAGAACCTCGGGGATGCCGCCGAATTGTTCGAGATGGCGCAGGCCGAAAATGACGACGACAGCCTGTTGAGCATCTCAGCCGACGTGCAGGACATCGACAAGCGCGTCGAGGCGCTCGAATTCCGCCGCATGTTCTCCAATCCGGCAGACCCGAACAACTGCTTCATCGACATCCAGGCCGGTGCCGGCGGTACCGAGGCTTGCGACTGGGCCTCGATGCTGCTGCGCCAATACATCCGGTACTGCGAACGCAAAGGCTTCAAGGTCGAGGTGCTGGAACAGACCGACGGCGATGTGGCCGGTATCCGCAGCGCTTCGCTCAAGGTCGAGGGTGAATACGCCTACGGCCACCTGCGCACCGAGACCGGCGTGCATCGTCTGGTGCGCAAGTCCCCGTTCGATTCCTCGGGCGGCCGCCACACCTCCTTTGCCAGCCTGTTCGTCTCCCCCGAAGTGGATGACTCCATCGAAGTGGACATTAACCCGGCCGATCTGCGCATCGACACCTTCCGCGCGTCCGGTGCGGGCGGCCAGCACATTAACAAGACCGACTCGGCCATCCGCATCACGCACGCCCCGACCGGCATCGTGGTGCAATGCCAGAGCGACCGCTCTCAGCACCGCAACAAGGCCGAGGCGATGTCCATGCTGAAGTCACGCATCTACGAACTGGAATTACGCAAGCGCCAAGCCGATGCCGACAAGCTGGAAGCCACCAAGACCGACGTGGGCTGGGGCCACCAGATCCGCTCCTACGTGCTCGACCAGTCGCGCATCAAGGACTTGCGTACCAACGTCGAAATCTCCAATACGCAAAAGGTGCTCGACGGCGATCTGGATCCCTTCATCGAGGCCAGCCTGAAGCAAGGGGTTTAATCATCCAGGAAGTCGCCACATCAGCCCGAATGGAATTGAGCTAATGAAATTAATGCCACGTCATTCCGGCGCAGGCCGGAATCCAGCGGGTTTAAATCAAATGCATTTTTTGTTTTACTGGATACCGGCCTGCGCCGGTATGACGGCTCTAGTATCGCGAATTATGAAAAATTCAATAGGCAACACAACTCCATTATCGGAAAAACTTTGCTCATGACCGAACGCGAAGACAACGGACTTTCCGAGTTCTTCGTCGACGGGGTCGAGCCTGCCGATGTATCGCAATTCTTCCCCCTGTTCGAAGCCAAGCCGCTGATCGGCGCGATGATCGCGCTGTTCCGCGGCGGCGACGACGAGGTGATGGTGCGCCTGATGGTGCTGCGCGAGATCGGTTTGCGCGCCAGCGCGCCGGAATGGACGCCGCGAGACCTGCAAAGTCACTTCGCTTTCATCAACCAGTCCAAGCTCAATACGGTACTCGGCCGCCTGCGCGAACACGAGCTGCTGTTGTGGGACAGCGAGCGCCACGTCTACCAGATATCCTCCGCCGGGCGCATGGTTCTGTCCGCCCTGTCCAGCCTGCTGTCGTTCAGCACCGAACAGGACGGAGAATTCTTCGCCGCGCAGATCGCCGCCGGTGCGGCCGTAGGCAAGCTGTCGCCGGAAGCGCTGGCGCACCTGCTGGCACGCTTGACTGAATTGGAAGAAGAATTCTCGCAAGCCGTCGCTTCCGGTTCCGAATTCCGCCTGCGTGCCGCACAAAGCAAACTGACCTCGGTATGGCAGTGGATGGAAAAGGCGAATGAGGTGTTGCGCGATCTCTCCGCCGATGGTTTCGCCGACGATGCCAGCTGGCGGCTCGCGCAGGAGATCGGTTCGCGCCAGTCGCGCATCATGCGCATGTCGTCTGTATTCCAGCGCGAACTGGCCGAGATCTCGCGCCAGCAGGTGCACTTGTCGCATGGAGGCCTAAGTTCTTCCGAACTCGCCGCTTGGCTCAAGGAGCGCAACGTGGACGAACTGGTCGCACTCGCCGCAGAACAGCTTTCCATCACGCCGGAATCCACCTTCATCCTGCCCGATGTGATGCTGGACAACACCGAGGAGTTCGTCGCACGCGATCAGCCCAACCGCCACATCTCCGCCATGCCCGCCCCCGCCGAAGTCGAGTACGTGGACGACGTCGAACACGAACCGCCCTACCAGCTGGGCGCGCTGACGCGCCTGCTGGCCGGACTGGAAGAGCCGATGAATCTGGCCGACGGCATTGTTGGCGGCAACTTCAGCGATGCCTCGTATCGCCTGTCGCTGCTGTCTTTCCTCGGCGAACAGAACGTCGATCCAGAACTCGCGCCACTGGCGCACCTGCCGTTGCAGCTGCGCTGGAATGAAAGTCTGGAACTGAAAACCATAGGACGCGATGAGATCGCCGCGATGAGCGACGGCCACATCGAACCGCGAGAAAGCCAGTTCCCTCTCCCGCAGGCGGGAGAGGGTTAGGGTGAGGGTTGTTGAGCAATAAACCAAATTTATTGCATCGCCTCGACCCTCATCCCCAGCCCTTCTCCCGCTTGCGGGAGAAGGGAGTTGTACAAGGACGCCAGCCATATGCTGCTTACGTGTAAGGAGTTTGAATGAACCAGGACCACGCCGCCCGACTGATCGCCCGCCTCTTGGCGTTGCGCTACCTGCCGCGCGAAGACAAGGAAGTGCGCCGCCTGCTGGTGGATGCCGGTTTCCGCGACGAAGTGGAACAACGCCTCTCCGCCAGCGGCCTGCGCCTGCTGGCACATCCCTTCTCCGCCCACGTCGGCATCGCCCTCACGCGCGAATGCGAAAGCGCCGTGTTCGAGCAAAACGATACTTGGCAGTCCAGCAACCTCGGCCTGCCCAAGGATGCCGTGGCGCTGCTGGTGATCCTGTGGGCGCTGATCATTTTGCCCAAGCGCGAGCGCCAGTTGACCGGCGAAGCCACGCAGCAGGAAGAACAGACCGAGATGTTCGAGACCGTGAAGCTCACCCCGCTGGCGCACGAAGCCTCGCGCGGCATCGCCGAGAATCTGTTGCTGGAAGACTATGGCAAATTGCTCGGCGGCAAGGCGCGCCTGCAGCAATTCGCACTGCCGCAGTTGTCGCGCCTTGGTTTCATCGAACGCAAGAACAAGGTGATCCACGAAGGCCCGCTACTCGACCTCGCTTTCGACTACGCCGAGATGGCGCCGCGCATCCTCAATGGTGCGCTGTCCGACCTGCTGAAACAGCGCGGCATATTGCGCGATGTGACACTGGAAGAACTGCATGACGAGCGAGATTCCACCCCTAAAAAACAGGCGGGGGATGTCATTCAGTGATGAAAATGTAGGTTGTTTGCCCCCTTCTCCCGTAAGCGGGAGAAGGGCCGGGGATGAGGGATGTTCAGCCTATGCGAAAAGTAGCTTTGACACACCGCCCCTCACCCCAACCCCTCTCCCGCCTGCGGGCGAGGGGCTAAAGACGCTTCATTTTGAGGGTAAAGGAAATTAGATGTTTCGTTTGATGGAACTGGAAACCGTCCACTGGGACTACTGGCGCAATTTCAAACTGCCGCTGGATGCGCCCATCATCACCATCTCGGGACCGAACGGTTCCGGCAAGACCACGCTGCTCGACGCGATGCGCACACTGCTGGCACTGGAATGCTCGAAGAAGCGCGACTACAAGCGCTATGTGCGCCGCAACGGCGAGGACTTCTGCTGGCTGCGCGGCGTGGTGGACAACCAGTGCCCGCCCGGCGCGAGCTACCGCCCGTTCCGCCTGCCCTACCAGCAGGACAAGATCACGCTGGCCTGCCGCATCGACAAGAAGGGCGGCGACTGGTCGCGCAAATACTGGATCGCCGATGGCGAGGTAAGCCTGCAGGAGATCGAACAGAAAGGCGAAGAGTTCGGCGTGCGCGACTACCAGCGCATCCTGCATAGCGCGGGCTTATCGCCCGCTATCGCCCGCGTACTGTCGCTGGAACAGGGCCAGACCGACAAGCTGTGCGAACTGTCGCACAAGGATCTGCTCGACCTGGTGTTCCAGGTGTTCGGCGACAAGGAAGTGCTGGAGCGCTACCAGGAAGCGCGCCACCATCAGGAACACACGTCACGCGAACTGGATGCCGCGCAGAACCAGCTGGAAGCGCTGGGCAACAATCTGGAAAAGCACGAACAGAAGGTGAACCGCTATCTGGAATGGCACCGCCTCAATCAGGAGCGTACCGACCTGTTCTCCGAAACACGTCCGCGCCTTGAGCATTACCTGTTGCAACGCGAAACCGACAACGCGCGGCGCACCCTGCAATCCATGCGCAAAGAGTGGCGCGCCAAGCGCGTCGAACGCAAGGAGTTGCAGTTGGAATTGCAGATGCAGCAACAGGCGCTGGAAACCGCGCAACTGCGCCGTCAGGCCGCCACCGACAACGAGCAGAACCAGCAACGCGCGTTGAACGAACTCAATCGCGAACTGGGACGCTGGGAGACCATCGTCGAGCAGCAAAAGCGTCTGGAGCAGCAGGCGCAAGCCAACGAGGGCGGCAAACTCGCCGACGCGCGCGAGATCGAACACATGGAAGGCGAACGCGCCAACCTGCTGGTGCGCATCGCCGAGCAGGAACAAAAGCTGCGCCAGCTCGACGAGATGCTGGAGAACCTCGCTGCAGGTCGTCGTGCCGACCCGCTGGATGTTGCTGCTTTCCGCCAGGCTTTGACGCAGGCCGGAATCGCGCACGACCTGTTGGCCGACGTGGTGGAGATCGCCGACCCCTCCTGGCAGGCTGCCGTGGAAGCCGTGCTCGCGCCGTCCGCGCACATCGTGCTGCTCGCCAAAGAGAAGGACACGGAAGCCGCGATGGCGCTGGGCGAAAAGCTGCGCTACCGTCACTTCATCGTGCCGGACTGCATGCCTGCGGGTTTGCCGCCCAAAGGCTCGCTACTGGAAGTGGTGCGCTTCACCAAGCCGGTACCGGAATGGTTGCTGCGCACGCTGGAACGCACGCGCCGCGTGGAAGATGCCGTGGCTGGGGCCAAGCTGCCGCGCGGCGAAGACTGGATCACGCGCCAGGGTTATCTGCGCGAACGCCGCGGCGGACGCTACGCCGCACCGGAACAGGCACGCTTCGGCAAGGCGCGCCTTGAAGCACTACGCGAGCAGCGCAGTAGCATCGAGAAAAGCATCGCCCCATTGCGCGAACAGCGCGACGACCTGACCACCCGCATCCGCAACCAGCAGGCGCAACTGGCCGGGGTCAGTGCCAGTGCGCAACTCGCCGCGCGTGCGGCGGAGTTCGCCGAGGCACGCCAGCACTACGATGCACTGGTGCTGCGCCGCCGCGACAACTCGGTGTTGCAGGCACAGCAGGAACGCGAACAGGCCGACAAAGCCGTCACTGCGGCCTACACCAGCTCGCAGAAGATCCAGTTCGCGCTGCAGACGCTGGAGAAGGAGATCTCCGGCAAGGAGAACCGCTCCGCACGCGAGGAACAGATCCGCCGCCTGCAAACATTGCGTCACAACCGCAAGCAGTTCCCGGCGGGCTGGTGCGACGAGACTGCCAATCAGCAGATCGCCGAAAAATACCGCGACACCACCAACATCGACCGCCGTATCGATGAGATCGAATACCGCTTCAAGGAAGAATCCTGGGAGACCGACGACACCGTGGTCGCCCTGCGCGACAAGATCAAGGACGACTACCGGCGCATGGAAAGCGACCTCGCCACGCGCCGCCGCGACAACGAGATGGCGCGCAGCCAGACCGAGACGGCGCGCGAGCAATACATTGCCGTGTTGCGCCATACCGTCGGCCGCTACGTGAAGAACCTCAAAGTGTTGGGCGATCTGGCGGGAATAAAGGTCGAGCACGAACCGGTCTTGCTCGACAGCAACGACCTGTCGCTGGCACAGGCGGGCCTTGCGGTGCGCTTCAACTTCGACGACAAGGGCTTCATGGGCATGAACGACGGCGATGCCTCCGGCGGCCAGCAGGTGATGAAGTCGCTGATCCTGCTGGTGGCGCTGATGATGGAAGAATCCCGCCCCGGCGGCTTCGTCTTCATCGACGAACCCTTCGCCCACCTCGACATCGCCAACATCGAGCGCGTGGCGAAGTTCCTCAAGGCCACCCGCGCCCAATACCTGCTGACCACGCCGGTCACGCACAACGTCGGGGTGTACGACCCGTCCATGCTGACACTGGTGACGTTCAAGAAGATACCGGCGGACGCCTGGGCACCGGGGGTGAAGGTGCTGGTGCGGGAACGCAATGGCTGAAGCGGGTTATCAGGGCGGGCATAAAGGGTATGTCCAACCCTGAAAACCCCGCCCCTGTGCTATATTTCACGCCGCATAAAATTTAACTCAACTAACCAGAACATCATGAGCAACGAACCCGTTACCCCAGTCCAGGACGAGAACCAGATCATCGCCGAGCGCCGCGCCAAACTGAAGGCGATCCGCGAGAAAGGCGTCGCTTTCCCCAACGATTTCGAGCGCAAGAACATGGCCTCCGGTCTGCATGCCGAATTCGGCGAAAAGACGCACGATGAGCTGGAGGCCGCACAGATCCACGTTGCCGTGGCCGGACGCATGATGTTGAAGCGCGTGATGGGCAAGGCCAGCTTTGCCACTGTGCAGGACATGAGCGGGCGTATCCAGCTTTTCATCAGCAACGACATCACCGGCGAGGCCGCACATGCCGAGTTCAAACACTACGACATGGGCGACATACTCGGCGCGGTCGGCGTGCTGTTCAAGACCAAGACCGGTGAACTGTCGGTGCGCGTGACCCAGGTGCGCCTGCTGACCAAGGCGCTGCGTCCGCTGCCGGAGAAGTTCCACGGCCTGACCGACCAGGAGCAGAAATACCGCCAGCGCTACCTCGACCTGATCACCAACGAGGAATCGCGCAAGGTGTTCCTGGCCCGCACCAAAATTGTTCAGGCAATCCGCGATTTCTTCGTGCGCCACGATTATCTGGAAGTGGAAACCCCAATGATGCACCCCATCCCCGGCGGTGCTTCGGCCAAACCGTTTGAAACGCACCACAACGCGCTGGATATGCAGATGTTCCTGCGTATCGCTCCGGAACTGTATCTGAAGCGCCTGGTGGTGGGCGGCTTCGAGAAGGTATTCGAGATCAACCGCAATTTCCGCAACGAGGGGGTATCTACCCGCCACAACCCCGAGTTCACCATGATCGAGTTCTACGAGGCCTATCGCGATTACAAGTACCTGATGGGTTTCACCGAAAAACTGTTCGCCGAAGTGGCGCTCAAGGTGCTGGGCACGACCGTCATTTCCTATCAGGGCAAAGAACTAGATCTGGGCAAGCCCTTCCACCGCCTGACCATGGTGCAGGCGGTGCAGAAGTTCCACCCGCAGTTCACCGATGCGCAGTTGAATGACCGTACTTTCCTGGTCACCCAACTGAAAGACCTGAAGGCAAAATACAATCCGAAAGATGCCATCGGCGGACTGCAGTTGTCGCTGTTCGAAGAGCTGGCCGAGGGTCATCTGTTCGAGCCGACCTTCATCATCGACTACCCCATCGAAGTCTCGCCCCTGGCACGCAGTAGCGATGCGCATCCGGAGATCACCGAACGCTTCGAACTGTTCATCGTCGGTCGCGAGATCGCCAACGGCTTCTCCGAGCTGAACGATGCGGAGGACCAGGAAGCACGCTTCGATGCCCAGGTCGCCGCAAAAGACGCTGGGGATGAAGAGGCCATGTTCAAGGACAACGATTTCGTGCGTGCGCTTGAATACGGCCTGCCGCCGACCGCCGGACAGGGTATCGGTATCGACCGTCTGGTGATGTTGCTCACCGACAGCGCCAATATCCGCGATGTGATCCTCTTCCCGCACATGCGGCCCGAGTAGCGATGCTTAGCGGAGACTTGCGCACACGCCTGTTGCAGCTCTACCCCTCGCTGGCCACTTTACCGGCAGCGGAACTGGATACGCTGCTGGCGAATGCGATGGTGATGCCCGTACCCGCTGGTACCGTGGTGTTCGACGAGGACCAGCCCTGCCAAGGCTTTCCCATGTTGCTATCAGGCAGTATTCGCGTCATCAAATCCGCCCCAAGCGGTCGTGAACTGCAGCTGTACCGGGTCGCCCCTGGGGAGAGCTGCATCCTGAGCAGCAGCTGTCTGCTGGGCCACTCCCGCTATCAGGCGCGCGGCATCGCCGAGCAGCCCCTGGAAATGGTGCTGATGCCAGCCCTGTCATTCCACGGCTTGCTGGGCAAGCACGACTCATTCCGCGAATATGTGTTCCACCTGTTTTCCGACCGCCTCACCGACCTGATGCAACTGGTCTCGGCGGTCGCATTCCAGAAACTGGACCAGCGCCTAGCTGCCCTGTTGGTCTCAAAACCCAGCCCGATGCAAACCACTCACCAGGCGCTGGCCGATGAACTCGGCAGTGCGCGCGAGATCGTCAGCCGTTTGCTCAAAGGATTTTCCGAACAGGGTTGGGTGAAACTAGCCCGGGAGCAGATAGAAATCACTGATAAAACAGCGCTTAAGAATTTTTCTGAGCTTTGATAGCACGGTTTGTGATTTTTATCACAGACACACCTGCGCATTCCCCCTATCCTGACGACTCCTCTAACCTCATCCAAGGAGCAAAAATGAAACTTAACGTTGGTGGTATCGACCGTATCCTGCGTATCGTAGTCGGACTGGCACTCATCGGCGCAACACTGGCCGGCATGCTTCCCGTATGGGGCTGGATCGGCGTAGTCCCCCTGGTGACCGGACTGTTCAAGTTCTGCCCAGCCTATGCAATCTTCGGCATGAACACATGCCCGATGGACAAGAAATAATTCTGAAATACAATCAAACGCCCGTGCTCACGCCGGGCGTTTTTTATTGGGAAAACGAATGAAAATTCAATTCATAGTCACAGCGCTGCTCGCCTTTGCAGCGATACCTGCCCTTGCTGATAATCTTGGAAAGTATCAGGAAGAAAGTCGCGCCATCGTGGGTCCGTTCATGCAGCAACTGCAAGCCGAGAACAAGAAAGCCATCATGGAAGGCGGTCCGGTTTCGGCAATCGGGGTATGCAAGGACATCGCACCAAAGATGGCGGGGGAACTGTCTCGCCAGCACGGCATCAAGATCACCCGAGTCAGCCTGAAAGCACGCAACCCACTTCTGGGCACGGCGGATGCGTGGGAACAAAGCACGCTCAAGCAATTCGAAGCACGTCTGGCCAAAGGTGATAAACCGGAGACGCTGGAAGCGGCTGAGATCGTGAGCGAGCCGCAAGGCAAGTACTTCCGCTATATGAAGGGCATCGTGATGCAGCAGGGATGCGTCGCCTGTCACGGCACCACAGATGTCCTCGACGGAAGTGTGAAAGCACGTCTGTCAGAAGACTACCCTCACGACCAGGCGACTGGCTATGCAGCCGGGCAAGTCCGCGGTGGTGTAAGCATCAAACGTTCTCTGTAGCATTTCGGGCGCCCCGGCATACAAAAAATCCGGGGCTGCTTGCCGGGGCAGAAGCGCCCCTTCAGATCGTCCCCTCGCGCTTCTTCAGCAGGAACAGTATCAGTGAGCGCAGTTTGGCCGGGCGAACCGGTTTGTGCAGCAGATGAAGCCCGCGCTCGTTGACGGCTTGCAATATCTCCGGGGACGTGTCTCCGCTCACCAGAATGAACGCGGGCGGCAACTCGCAATGATCCCGGATGCGGTCGGCCAGCTGCAATCCGTTCCCGTCGGGTAACCGGTAATCGCAGATCACCAGATCGAAATGTGACTCGGAATACTCGCGCCATACCTCATCAAGCCCTTCTCCGAGGGAAACATCACATCCCCATGATTCGAGTATTCCGGCTGTGCTGGTGCGCACCAGCATGTCATCATCCACAACCAGCACCCTGAGGTTATCCAACTTATCGTGCCGAGGCAGCGCAGTCGTTGGCGCAGGTTGCGGTTCAGCCAACAGCTCATCCACTCCAAACACCCGGGGTACAGTCACGGCAAAAGTCGAGCCGGTATCGGGTGCCGAACGCAGATCCAGGGGGTGATGAAGAAGTTTGGCCAGCCGGTCCACAATAGCCAGCCCGAGACCGATACCCTTGCTGCGATCGCGCGCACTGTTAGCCAATTGCACGAATTCACGAAACACGTTCTGTTGTTCTTCCGGCGGAATACCAATACCGTTGTCGCGCACCTCGATGCGCAGGTTATCACCCCGCCTGCGGCAGGCCAGCAGGACAGAGCCGTTTGGGGAGGTATATCGAATCGCATTCCCCATCAGGTTGAGCAGGATGCGTTCAAGTAGCACCGGGTCACTCAGCACCATTTCCTTCAGTGACCAAACATGCAGCGTGATATTTTTGCGTTGCGCGACCGGAATGTAATCCTGCACCAAACGCCTGACCATCGCGTCTAAATCAACACCTTGTATTTGCGGAACCACGATTCCCGCGTCAAGCTTGGAAATATCCAGCAAAGAATCCAGAAGACTGGACAGCGCCTCCACCGACTCTTCCACTTTACTGGCAATCTTGCGCTGCTCCGGGGTATCCAGCCTGCTGTGCAATTCTCCAACAAACAGACCGAGTGCGTGCATGGGCTGTCTCAGATCATGGCTTGCCGCCGCAAGAAAGCGGCTCTTGTCGAAATTGGCTTTCTCCGCTTCTTCTTTCTTGCTGCGCAATTCCCGGGTGGCTTCCTCGACACGTTGCTGCAGGGTGTTGCGATCCTGCTGCAGCTGTCGCGCCATATCGTTTATTCCGTGCGCCAATCCGTCCAGTTCCCGGACTTTGGCCCCGCCGATGCGCGTATCCAAATGTCCCTCGCCGATGCGGCGGATCGCAAGGCTCATCTCCAGAATCGGGATTGTGATACGCCGCGAAACACGCATCGCGATCAGCATGGTAGTCATCAGCACCAACAACAGCATGAAGAGATTGAGCCCCAACATCTCCACCTTCTCGCGGTTCAGCCTGTCCTTGCCAATCTCGACGATCACGCTTCCAAGTGCCTTCTTGGCGGGAATGCGCAAATTGCCAATACTGCTCAATTCATCCAATTCGATCTGCGTCGCCACGATGGGCTGGCGAAACAAGATGACATTGCTGCTTTCCTGAGTGGCGATCAGATCGGTCGATTTGAAAGCGGCTTTCTCGAAGGTCTCCCGCTCACGGATGTTGCGCGTCACTCCCGCGCCAGCGAGATACTTTGCCTCGGCATCCATAACCACGATCGAGTTGACATCCTGCTGGGAGAAGGCGATATCCACCTGCTGCTGCAACAGCCCCTGATTTCCCGAAAAGACCGGATATTCGCTGGAAGAAGCCAACTGCCGCACGATCAATTTGGCCCTGTCGAACAGTGCCCGATCCAGATCTGCAAAACGCGTATAGGTAAAATACCCTTCCAGCAACAAAGCCAATATCAGAATCGGTATGACTGCAACAGAAAGAGTCTGTCTTTCAATACCATGTTGTCTCATGGTTTCCTCCTGATTTCATCGCGCAGTTTCTCTGCGTCTTTGAGCGGCAGATCAAGTGATCTTGCCACTTGTTTATTGACCGACACTTCGAATTCCTTGGGGTACTGACCCGACGGCAATTTGGCCGTCGCCGCGAATTGCCGGATCGTTTCCGCAGCCTGCACTGCGATCTGGGACGGAGTACTGTAAATCGCGCACAACGCACCCGCTTTTACATAGGCGGGTGAAATACCAATCAGGGGCACCTGCTTTCGATAAGAGGTCAACAAAATGTTGCGTATCGTCCCGGCGTTATAGACATCCGTGTCCGGCAACACCAGCAACGCCTCGCTTTCCTCCAGCACGCCGTCCAGCGCATCGACCAGATCTTGTTCCGGGCCGACCACTTTTTCATGCAAGACGAGATGTCTTTCTAGTGCCAATTGCCTCAGGCCCGGGAGTCCCGGGGGAGGGGTTGTATACAGAATGCCGATATGCCTGACCCTGGGCAACGCGGCAACCAGCAAGCCAAGTTGGCGCTCCATCGGTTGATCAAGGAAGATTGCCGAATTGATGTGCGAATTTGGCGACTTCGCCCATTTGTCGTAGCCGGATTTTGGCACAAAGACATTCAGCACAGGCCTCTTGAGCGCAGCCAGGGCATTTGCAGCCCGCATACCGACGGCGATATTGAGATCGGCGTCAACCACTTCTTCATCGGACTCGCCGACACTCAAGATGAACGGTTGCGACTTGAGTTCTTCCCGCAAAGTGTCGCCAAAGGCCTGGTAAGCGCCGCCGCGCTCGCTCAATACCACATGAATCCTCAGGGGAGCCGCATATACCGATGAAAAACAGAACAACGCGCCCGCCAGGAAAACGGATACGATCCGTCTGGCGGGATAAGTGAATGGGCTCGTCAACTTTGCCCGTCTATAACCAATGACTTGCCGCTTGGGCGGCTTAGTCAGATGGCTAGTAGATTCATCAGAAGTAAATGGTTGCCGAAAGATAGGTCCGCCGTTTAAACAAGAGATTTGCCCGCTGCGATACACTGCCGTATCCCGTATAGTTATCCTGGAATGCGTTCTGCAGTACCAAAGCTATCTCCCCTCCTCCTGTTTTTTGCATTTGTCCGAATGTGTTCGCGATGCGCATATCCACCCTGCGCATCTGCGATTCCGGGGGGAAACCGTTCGACACATCGGTGATTCTGACTCTGCTTCTCAAATAGTAACCCATACTGAACTGCAGGGTTTCGGATAGCTGCTGACTCAACAGTACGCTCCCGCTGTTCGACGGAACCGATTCACTGCACAGATTCAAGTAATCCACCTGATAGGATTGCGCGAGCAGCGGGCCAACAAGCGGATTGAAATACTGGGTCGGGTAAGAACTAAATGCACAAGTGGTTTGCTGGTGAGAAAAATTTGCCGTCGCCTTGCCCGCTTCCCATCGGTAGTTCGCGGATAGATCCAGCCCCTTGAAGGTTGCCTCAAACATGTTTTTGAAACTGTATTTTGGATTGGACGGATCACTGATATCGGCGTATCCGTCAACCATGATGATGTCCCTGACCCGGTCATAGTAGATACGTCCGTCCACACTGACCGGACCGAATTGGCCAACATAACCAACCTCCCGTGAGAGTATCTTCTCAGGTCGGATATCCTGGGCAGGTGGAGAGTATGCGTCCCGCCAATATGCACGTCGCCCTGTCGACATATGCAATTCGACCAGTACCGGATTACGCGTTGCGGTAGAAACGGAAGCTCGCAACGTATGCTGGGGAACTACGTGAAAGTTCACCGAGGCCCTGGGGGAGGCGTTCTTGTGTCCTGCACCGTCGTCCTCGTACATGGAGCCAAGATTCACCAGCACTGAGTCTGTCGCTCTCCATTCATCATGCGCAAAGATACGTGACTGGTGCAGATCAAGATCCCTGTCCGTTGAAAACAACAATGGCTGGCTGGCGATGTCATAGCGTAACCCGGCTCCCCATACAACGCGATTGCTCGCGCCCAACTGGGTAGTGTTCTGGAGTTCAAATTCCTGCCGATGACTTTGCATTGCGTCCTGTACAAAGCCCTGGGTCCCGGGAAATGGGTCATTGGCATGGCATTTGATGTAGTCAAGGCACTTGTACGGATCGGTTGAGCGACGACTGATCCGGTAGTACGTAAGTTTGCTCTCGTCCCTGCCTGGCCAGGTATGTGTCCAGGCGAGTTGTTGAAAGTCATTCCGGGTGAGAATATCTCTGAAAGCATCTTCCGTTCTCCCCGCTGTACCTGCCCCATACACGCCGTTATTCAAACCGAATTGAAATTCGATGCTGTTCTCTCCATCGGGGCGGTAGTTGGTACGCAGATTGAGAAGTCGATTGGTACTGGTATCGTCCAGAATAGCGGGATTGTCACCGCCGTCGGCGCGGTAACCAAAAGAGAAGCGGTAGTCGAAGTTTTCTCCTGCCTTGCCCAAATGAGCGGAAACGTCAGACACCCCCATCCCGCCCTGGTTAACAGATACTGATTTGACGTTCACGCTTGCAGCATCGCGGGTGATGATGTTGATGACGCCATAAAAAGAATTGGTGCCGTGGGACGCAGCTGCAGGGCCGCGCACGACTTCGATTCGTTCGATGTCATCGATCATGACTGGCAGATCAAACCAGTCGACCCCGCCATAAGGTGGAAGATAGACGCTGCGACCATCTATCAATACCTGCATGCGGCGAGAATACTGGTCGGATACACCGTTCAGGGAAACGATAGGGGTATTGGCGCCCGCATTGCCAACATACATACCGGGGACCAGGCGAAACAGATCGGGAATAGTTCTGAATCCAGAATCCCTGATCATCCGGCGGTCAATAACCGTCATGGCGTTGGGTGCATCAGACAGGGGTTGCGATAAGCGAGAGGCGCTCAGAACGACAGGAAGGTCTTGCAGGTAAGCTTGCTCGGAAAGAAAATCGTCAGCGGCGGATACGTCAATTGAGGCAAGAAAAAATGCGCAACACAGTATCGCGAGCTTATATTTCCCGGAAATCTCAAAGCTGTGACGCATGACACCCCGCAAAAGCAGACAGTTTGGGGGAATATATCAGAAAACTGGGGTGGCTGAACGGGCTCGAACCGTCGACAACTGGAATCACAATCCGAAATTCCAGGATTAATATCTTCCTTATAGTATTTTCCAATCCGGAAATGACTCTGAACAGCTATTCAAACGTCACGCCCGGCTTGAGATGTGAATCTGCTTTGGGCAATGACTTCAGCTTCTCATAGGGAGTCATCATCTGTTCGTAACGATACCGCATTCGCTCTTTCCCCTTGGCATCGGTGACGATTTCGGGGAAGAAGCACGGGCGGTGGAAACTGACGTAAGGATTGAGGAAGTCCGCACAGAATACATTGACCTTCCCGGCAAACTGTTGCGGAATGTGCGCATAGCCCAGATGCTTGCGCACCACAGAGGCATTCTTGGACTCTGCCAGCGCATTATCGTTGGAGTGGCGCGGGTGAGACTTGGTGAACTCGACGAGCAATTTCTCCAAGAGCTTGGCGACTTGGTAATTGATGTACTCCGAACCGTTGTCGGCGTGGAAACCAAGAATGACGAACGGAAACTCATCCAGTAACTGCTGGATGACCGGAATCAGAAATACCTCGCTGATCTTCTCGCAAGTGGCGACGAGCTGGAACTGTGTGACGGAATCGACCGCATTGATGTGATACACCCCCTTCACCCCGTCCTGATCGCCCCTAAAGTCAGATCGCGCGCAGGCTTTGACTGGTGATCTCGTCTGGCGAAGGTGATCTATATACTCAGTAGAAAGGTAAACTCCAATCCGCAAAGGAAATATTAAGGGCGCTGGTGCGGGTGCGACTTTAGTCGTGGGTACGGCTGGCGCTGCAGTTTGTTTGCTGAAGAATCCCTTACGCAGCGAATTTGTGCGTTGCTTCAGCATCCGCAGATGCCTCGCGCACGATGACAGCGCCCTCCCCCGTATCCGCCAGGCGCATTGGGTAGGCGGCACGATAG
Organism: Sideroxydans sp.; assembly: GCA_043744345.1. Lineage (GTDB taxonomy): Bacteria > Pseudomonadota > Gammaproteobacteria > Burkholderiales > Gallionellaceae > Sideroxyarcus. The sequence continues at coordinate 107,510 of JAYTUW010000002.1, forward strand.
ATCAGGTAGAGCTGGTTCTTTTTGGCATCGATCCAGAAAGTATCACACACGCTGTTGAGCAATCTTGGCTTGCCCTTTTCTATCAGAGTGAGTTGCGGCGCGAGGTTGGGCAGTTTGATGGTGACGGATTTTGCATACTGCGCTCCCGACAGGATGTTGGTGAACGTCAGGGTTTCTCCGCCTTGCCAAGGTTGCGGGAAGCGCTGATCCAGCGGTGCGGTGTTGTGCATGGTGGCTTGTGCATCGGCGCCGTATGCGCAACCGCCGCGTTTGGCGGCTTCAATATCTGGTGTGCCCTGCTCTGCTCTTCGCGGTTGCCAGAAGACGGGCAGCGGGCCAAAGCCTGCAGGCTGCGGTCGGTCTGACGGGCGGTTGATGAAGGGGGCGGTTTCGAGTTGGGGCAATTCTATGCCGGTGCAGCTTTTGGCATCGGCGAGATAGCCTTTGCCGGCGTAGTTGGCGAGATAGATGGGATGCTTTTCTTTGGGGCTGGGTGCTGGGTCGTAGCCGCCGTAGGCGTTTTCATAGCCGAGGCTGAGGGGGGTTAACGGTGCGGGCTTGCTGATGCCGGGCAGCATCCATGTGCCCTGCCATTGGCGCTTGCCTACTGCACGAATCGTTTTGCTGAACTTGCTGCCGTCGCCGAGGGTGAGCGCCACGCTGGCTTCGGCGGCGGTGGTTCCGGCAGCGGGTGGCGTGAGCGTGGCGCCGAGGATGTAAAACTCGCCGCCAACTTTGGGCGGGCAGCACTCTCCTGCGGCGATCAATGCGGATTTGAGCGGGTCGGATTCGTGCTGGTCGGCGGCTTCGATAACCGGTTTCTTTTTGAGCGGGGTGAGCGCACCGGTTTCGATGTCGATGGCGTAGCCCGCCTTAATGATAACGACGGCCAGTTGCTCACGCTTGTGGCTGTAGCCGGGGGCCATGGTGGCTTGCCAGGGGGATTCGTTGGTTAGGTCATGCATGGCGGGCTTTCGCGGGTTGGGCTGCGGTTGGTGCGGCCATTTTGTTGGCGAGCAGTTGTTGCTGGCGCGCACGCCAGATTTCTGGCGGGATATTTAACGGCGATTTTTGGCTGAGTGCGAGTAACGCCATGAGGTCGTTGCCGAAGCGGCCTGCATGTTTTTTGCTCATCGCGGCAAGGTGCGCTGTGGTGGCCGGTTTGCCAAACAGCCAGCGTTCGTCAGCCTTCCAGTTGGGTTGGTGTTTGTCCCACCAGGCGCGGGCGGCTTTGATGTCGGGGATCTTTGGGGCATCTTCTTCGTCATCTGCTTCTTCTTCACCTACCACGATCAGGCGCGGGATACGGGGCAATAGCTGGTCGGTGAGTCGGGTGTAGGCAGTTGCGGCGTGTTCCATGCTGCGCGGGTTTTCCAATGCCTTAAGCAGTTCGGGCATAACGCTCTTTTGGCCGTAAAGCACGAGCAGCGGGTAACCGGTGGCGGGGTCGCTTTCTGCGGCATTGAGTAATAGCGGGAGGTACTCGGCAGCGCCGGTGAGTGCGGCGAGGCGCAGGAGTTTTGCGCGATCTGTTGCTGAAACAGTGTTGCTGATGGCCGGGCTGATGGCGCGGCTTGCATCGGGGTCGCAGCGGACCATGCCGCCCCAGATGGCCACATCCACGATGCCTACATCGAATTGGGTTTTGCCCGAGAGCAGCGGCAGGTAGTGGGTGCGGAAGATGTCCATGCCGATGTCGGCGTTGGCGGCGGCATAGCGCAGGGCTTCGGTCTTGAGGGCGATGGATGAGGTTTCTGCGGTGGCGGCGGTATTCACCCTGGCAATAGAGAGTGTCTGCATTTGTTTGCGGAAGATGCGGAACAAGGTTGGGCGAAGGGCTTCTTGTTCGTCGTAGAGTTTGAGCAGCCTGGTGTTGTCTATGGGCGGGTACAGGCTGAGTGCGGCTTCAGCGGCGGCGGATTTGCCTGCGTCTTGAGCCAGCCATTGATAGGCGAGATCGTATCCGGCCGTGCTTACTGCCGGTGTGGGTGAGTTGATATGGCTGGCGAGGAAGATGAAGCAGTCGGGTTCTTTGGTAGGGGCTTTTATATTTTGTGTGGGCGCTGTTTCACTTTCCTGCGCGGCGCTCTCTGGCTCATTCGTGCGCAGGGTGAGTGCACAGTGGTACAGGTTGGCGTTCAGACGTACTTCAACACTTTCAAATGCCCCGGACTGAATGTCGGCTTCATCCAGCCAGCTTTGTCGAAGTTCGTAAAGATCGGCTGCCTTCTCGGTGTGCTCAGCGGTGTAATTGGCGTTCATACGAGTGTGAGTATGGATGGTTAATTTACGAATGGTGTCGATCTGCGTTTGGCTAAGTGGCCGTCGCGGATATCGGGCTGATGATTAATGCGCCGCGTTCCGGTGCATCGGGTGTGTCGCAAACCAGCAGATGCTTGCGCGTCGGGAAGCCCCAGCGCGACTGGTGTGCGTCGTACTCTATCCAGGCCAGTGCGGTGGCGATATGCATGGGCAAGGTGGCTGCGCCAAGCTCGCCCATGGTCATATGGGGCAAGATGATTTGGGGGATGGGATCATCGGGAAGGTCTGCTTGCTCGATTTCGCCCAGCTGTACGGCAACGCGCTGCTGTTCATCAATACGCCTCGGCCATATCTTTTGCGTGGTTTGATACCACTCGAATGCGTGGACAGTTTCGGCCCCCAAGCCATGCACGATGCCTTGAATGTCGGTTGCGGCAATGCCTGCCTGGGTTAGGGCCTGGGTGATGGCAGTTGATAGCCCCGCCGTTGCTTCAATATCGGCATCGCTGGCATGCGGCTCGGGCGCAGTACCAAATCCATTCAAATAGCCCAGCGCGGATATTGAGTTTTTGGCGGCAGCATCCTTGGTTTGCAGCACAACAAAGGCAGCTCCTTCGCCGGGGACGATGCCAGCGCTTCTTCCTACACAGCTGAGGCGTTCATCTTGATGTAGTTCCCGGCATGCATCAACCGAGATGAGAGAATCTGCACCACCGAAAATCACGGCGTGCCACTTACCCTCGTTAAGTTCGGCAATTGCGGTGCGTAGCGCACCAGCGCCGGAGTCTGAATTGCTAGGCTGGATACGAAAAGTGGCAGCAGCCAGATTGGGCACCTCCTCCATCAAGTAAGCCTGAAAATGCGCCACATCCACTGCACCGTTGAACATAATCAATTCGGGATCAACCATAAGCACAATTAGCAAGCCAGCATTGGCTGGCGCATAAGCACCAACATTGTTGAGCGCAGTTGCTGAAAGAGAATACATTCGCACTGTTGCAGGCAGATCCGCCAGATCCGCCACTGGAGCCATTTTGGGGACGATATCCGCACCAACATCCGACATGAACATATACTCATCACTTATTTCCACGCCGCTAATTTGGCCCAGAATCGAACTGATGAGCTCGTAGTTTTGATCACCCGCATGGCAGGCTACCCCCACACCAGTAATAGCGACAGGGGCTAGCTTGGGTGCAGCCTTGATGCCGGATGATTCCGATACGGGGGTTGTTTTCTTGCTAAAGAATCCCATGATGTAACTTCCATTTCTTTAGGATTAAATTTGAAGTCTGAGAATGGGGGCGTGATAAAGCCAATAATTCAGCGAATGTTGGCTATAGACTCGGTACATGCCTTATGCTTTGTGGTCCGCATCAGTACCGAGAAGATTGGCTGATGTTGGCACTGTCTGTTGCGATGCATAGCTATTCACGACACTGCCCGCTTCTGTCTTGCCACGACTGAACATATCGTTCACGGCTCCCAACGCTTCCTGTCCTTGCAATCTATGACGCAAGCATTGCCATTATTCTTATCGAGTACAGGTTTGACTGGGTCATCGAAGCTGCCCCAGATTGATATAAAGCCTGAATCTTTGTCGTATTCGATTTTGGGGTCGACAAGTGCTTTCTTGAGATTGAAGGCAACCCCTAACCCGCCAGTCTTGGAGAATGCAACCTCTAAGTCTTTGGGAGATACTGCAGTCAATTTAACAAAATCCCGGCAGAAAAACATTCGAACAAAGTTTTCACCGACTTTCTTCCGCTTCATTGTCCGGTTATCCAGCAGGTATCCTTCCCGGTCAAACTGCTTGCGGCGATATTCATCGTATTTTGGTTTAATGCCTTCCTCGGCTGCTGCCGTATCAGTACCTTTATAGTGAGCCATGTAGCGTATTGGCCATTCCTTTACAGGTAGAAGTTGGTCCGGATAAATCAGGTTGGGGTCGTCGAGTTTGATCCAGCCGGTACCAGCCGATGGGAATTTGGGAAACCATTTGTTTTTATCCCAAGTGAAATGTGCCAATTCTGGACTTTGCTGGAATCTTGAATCTAACTGCTGATACCAACTGCCGACTTCTATTTTTTTTGCATCGTCTCTTGGCTCGTCGTACACCTGAAATATTCCGGTTTCTGAGTATACGTAATAATTCCGGTTATCCGATTTACGCCAAAGATTCCAAGCTCGTTCCACATCCTTCTTGTCTGTCGGATTAAATTCTATGATCTGCTTCTGCCCGCTGAACTCCAGTTCAATCTTGGCTGCATTGGCTTGGAAGCCAAGCAGCAATAGGGATAGCACGAATATGCGAATGATATTTTTCATGGGATTAATCCAGCTTGATGTGGAAGTGCAAGTGATTGCGATGGTCGGCAAATGTTTTGAAGTGATCATTTGCGCGCTCCGTGTCCGTCTTGCGTTTCTTGAAAGCTGCATCTGACTCCAGCAGACCGGCTGATGTCGGCACGGTCTGATGCGATGCGTAGCTGTTCTCGAAGCCTGTTTTTCGGTCGATTGCACCGTACCAAGGATCGAAGAGTTGTTCCACATCGGTATGGTTGTATAAGGCTACCCGCAGTTTTTCTATCAGCGCTGGCTCGGTGGTGGTTGGGGTATCTGTTGTGTCCGCATCGTTGCTACCCGGCAAGTTGTCTCTGGCATTCGCATGCTGCGTTTCCGTGTCCACATGAGTGATGTCGAGCGCCCTGCCTTCTCGGTGGGCCGAACTGCCTATGCCAGAGCGCCAGGAACTGGAAATGTCAACTCTGGTGAGTTTCAGTTCATTGATGATATCGAACAGCACTTTTAAAGTCACGACCATGCTTTACGGCTCCCAGCGCTTCTTGTTCTTGCAGTCTATGACGCAGGCATTGAAGTGCTCCTTGTCATACACCGGCTTTACAGGGTCATCAAAGCTTGCCCAAACATAGATGCCATGCCCGTCCTTGTCGTATTCAACTTTGGGCATGGCGAGAAATGTTTTGAGGTTGAAGGCAAGTCCCATACCGCCAATCTTGGAAACTGAAACTTCTAAATCTGCTGGCGATACAGCAACCAACTTTATAAAATCGCGGCAATAAAACATTCGGAGATAGTTCTCCCCTAGCTTCTTCCGCTTCATCGTGTGGTTGTCTAGCAGGTATCCCTCTCGATCAAATTGAGTCCGCTCATAGTCATCGTATTTTGGCCTGATGCTCCCCTCTGTCGCACTCCTATTTATATAGTTTGCCATGTAGCGTATCGACCATTCCTTCACTGGTTTAAGTTGGTCGGGGTAAATCAGGTTAGGGTCGTCGAGTTTGATCCAGCCGGTACTTAAAGATGGTGACTTGGGAAACCATTTACTCTTATCCCAAACGAGTTGAGCAATTCTCGGACTTTGCGGGTATCTTGAATTCAATTCTTGATACCAACTTCCAACTTCTGTTTTTTTTGCATCGTCTCTTGGCTCGTCGTACACCTGAAATATTCCGGTTTCTGAGTATATGTAATATTTCCGATTATCCGATTTACGCCAAAGATTCACTGCTCGCTCCATGTCTGCCGCATCGTTCGGTTCGAATTCTACAATCTGCTTCTGCCCGTTGAACTCCAGTTCTATCTTGGCTGCATGGGCCTGAATGCTAAGTAGCAACAGGGAAAATACGAATAAACGAATGGCATTTTTCATGGAATTAATCCAGTTTGATGTGGAAGTGCAAGTGATGGCGATGGTCGGCGTATAACTCTGCATGTGAATTGGCGCGGGCTATATCCTCTTTACGCATTCTTGAATGCAGCTTGTGATTCAAGCAAATTGGGCGAGGTTGGAACCGGTCGTACCGAAGCATAGCTATCTTCAAAACTGCCATGCGGGCTAAACATACCATACCATGGCTCAAAGATTGCTTCGACATCGGGATGGTCGTGCAAGGCCAGACGCAACTTCTTGATCAGTTCCGGTTCTGTTGTCGACGGGGTGTCGGTATTATCTACTGTCGCTGTACCCGGCAAATTATCGCGAGCATCTGCTCGCTGCCTTCCCGCTTCGATATGGGTAATATCGAGCGCCCTGCCTTCTCGGTGGGCCGAACTGCCTTTGCCAGGCCGCCAGGAACTGGAGATGTCCACCTTGGTGAGATTCAGTGTTTTGATGATGTCGAATAGCACTTTGAATACTTTCGGATGGGTGCGACTGATAACTTGCTCGACTTTCATGTACCAGCCAAACGTGTTTCTCGCTGTAGATGTTCTTCTTCCATTGGTAGACAGCCCGTTATCACATGCATCATCTGTCCAAAAAAGCACCACGTCTCGCCCATCCACCTGCACTACATAGCGGCGATGCTTCTGTCTTGGCTCGGGCGGCGGCGTCCAACTCCCCGCATAGATGCCCCTGCTTTCCGAGATGATGTCGGGGTGGTTTTGGTCATAGATTTTGGAAACATCTACCCAATCGCGCTTGTCGAAGGGTTGCTGGTTTTCTACATGCCCTGGGTTGGTATTGGGCTTGGCTTGCACCCATGCAGGAATGGCAACATCACCATCGTTGACTTCTTCCTTGTACGTCTCCCCCGTCTTATATCGTTTATCCCCTGCAATGTAGAGCAATACTTCGCTTTCACTGTCGGTATATATCCGCACTGTTTCGCCTTTGGTCTTGCCTTCGATCAGCACTTTTCCGTCTTGCACCATGCGGTAACTTACTTGTCCGCTGCAACCGAATCCGGACACTTTGAATTGCACGCTGTATTTTCGTACTTCTACCTTTTCAACCTGTTTTTTTCCGTGTTCTTTGGTATTGCCCTTAACGCATTTGGGTTCATCCTTGCAGCGCGCTTCGATTTCCGGCTTTTGGCTGACAGGTCGCATTTCCGCTTGGCCTGCCGGCCGCAAGTCGTCAAATATGTGCTGAACCCATACCCAGATGGATTCGTGTTTGTCGCTCTTCAATATTTCAGTCTTGCCTTGGCTGTCTGTCACGCCAGCAACTTTGCTGCCGTCTTTTTTTCGCAGTTCGTATTTGGTATTGGCTAATGCTTTACCGTGTTTATTCTTGAATGCGATTTGTACGTGGTGCTGATTATTGGATTCACTCATTGCGTCATCCTTGTTGTTTGATGCGTTCATTACGTCGGACTTTTAAAATTCCTAAAGCTTATCAACAGCATTGTTCTTCGCTGGTTTCGAATGTCCATGAAAGCCCGCTAAAGCTGGCTTCCACTTCTTCTTCCGCTTCTGTAGACACCCGCTGGGTCAAGCCATCTTCGTTTGTGTAACCCGTGATGATCTTTCCATTTTTCTGGCGGATTTCATATGGGGCGGTTGCCACAGGTTCGCCTGTTATCGAAACACATTTGAATTGCAGGCTAAATTCACCCGCAATCGGAGCGGGCGATTTCGCCTTTGCTTCGCCCGCAGGCGGTTGCACCAGCGGCTGCTGCGGGGTGTTCTTCAAATTGGATACCATTTGATCGTCATTGCGCACGGCGGGTTTGCCTTCGATCATGACGTCGTTGGAGAAGGTGATGAACTCGGCCATTTGTTGGGTCGAGCCGGAGCTGGTGCCGCCGCAGCAGCCGGGGGCGTC
>JAYTUW010000003.1:0-36032 GCA_043744345.1 Sideroxydans sp.
TCGTTCCGCTGATGGAAGGCGCCGCCAAGTTGCACGGCGGACGGGTGCCGAAGACCTGCGTCAATTCGCAGGAGTATTTCCGCGACGTCTATGACCACCTGACGCGCATCAACGGCACCATAGACGCCATCCGCGACACCATCACGACTGCCATTCTGGTATGCCAATCCACGGTATCCATCGAGCAGAACGAAATCAACAAACGCCTGGCCGCCTGGGCCGGTATCTTCGCCGTCGCCACCGCCTTTGCCGGTATCTGGGGCATGAATTTCCATAACATGCCGGAGTTATCTCTCGAATATGGTTATCCGCTGGCGCTGATCGTGATTGGGGGAACTTGCGGATATTTGTACTACCGCTTCAAGCGCTCGGGCTGGCTGTAAAAGTTCAACGCACAAAGCCATACAGCAAGCCTTGTTTCGGCAATTTTGATTGCCCCGCCATATGATTTCGGGGACAATCCCTGCCCCTTGGAACCCGTATTCACAGAAAGAGTGGGTATGTCAGAAATAGCTGTAGCAAAGCAATTCAATCCGGTCTCGTCACAACCACCGTTGCGCTGGTATTTTGATCCGAAAGTTCTGGAAATCGAGCAGCACGTGTTGCTCGATGCGGGACCGCTTTATGTCGGACATGAGTTGATGGTGCCGAATCTGGGCGATTATCACGTGATCGACTGGATGGACAAGGCCAAGATGCTGGTGCGCAACGAAGGCGGTGTGGAACTGCTGTCCAACATCTGCCGCCACCGCCAGGCCACCATGCTGGAAGGTCGCGGCAACGCCAAGACCATCGTTTGCCCGCTGCACCACTGGACCTACAAGAACGATGGCGAGCTGATCGGCGCCCCGCACTTCCCCAATAATCCCTGCCTGCACCTGAACAAGACGCCTCTGCAAAACTGGAAGGGCCTGTTGTTCGCGGGCCAGCGCGATGTCGCCAGGGATCTGGCGAATATGCCCGCGTTCAATGAGATCGACTTCTCGGGCTACATGCTGGACCGGGTCGAAGTTGACGAATACAACTTCAACTGGAAGACATTCATTGAGGTCTACCAGGAGGACTATCACGTCGTTCCGTTCCATCCGGGACTGGGACAGTTGGTCAATTGCGACGATCTGAAGTGGACGTTCGGTGAGAATTTCAGCGTGCAGACCGTCGGGCTCAACGATCCGAAGCGCAAGGCAGGCAGTGCGGTCTATCAACAATGGGCAGACCAGTTGATGAAGTACCACAAGGGCGAAATGCCCAAATACGGCGCGATCTGGCTCACCTACTACCCCAACATCACGGTCGAGTGGTACCCGAACACGCTGGTGGTGAGCACTGTGGTGCCGCGCGGCACGGATGCCTGCACCAACATCGTGGAATTCTACTATCCGGAAGACATCGTACTGTTCGAACGCGACTACATTGAGGCCGAGAAGAAGGCTTACCGCGAAACGGCGGTGGAGGACGACATCATCTGCCTGCGCATGCACCAGGGACGCCGCGCCCTGTACAAGCAGGGCGTGGAAGAAGTTGGCCCGTACCAGTCGCCGACCGAGGACGGGATGCTGCACTTCCATGAGTTCCTGCGCCGCAACCTTGAGCCGCACTTGTAAACGTCATCCCGGCCCTTCGTCAGGCTCAGGATTAACTGACCTGCGGTCAGGCCGGGATCCAGCGGTTTTTTTCAACATGCCTTTGTTTCTATCCCCGCTGCGCGTGGAAACTTTCAATCTGCTGGATTCCGGCTTTCGCCGGAATGACGCGTAGATGGGCGCGCTGTGGATGCTGGTCGCAGGGTTGCTCTTCGCCTGCATGGGGGTATTGGTCAAGTACGGCGGTCAGCACTTCGCCACCAGTGAGCTGGTTTTCTACCGCTCCTTCTTTGGTTTGCTGATCATGTACGCCATGCTGGTTCGTGCGAAAGTCAGCATGTCCACGCGCCACTGGCCCAGTCACTTGTGGCGAGGAATTTCCGGCACTATCGCCATGATGTTGTATTTTTATTGCATAGGCGTTTTGCCATTGGCGACCGCCGTCACACTCAATTACACATCGTCTTTATTCATTTCCGCCTTGACCGTACTGGTACTCAAGGAGAAATTTCATTTGCCTTTGAGCAGTGCCTTGGCATTCGGTTTTACCGGCGTGGTACTGCTGTTGCACCCGACGCTGGCTCATGACCAGCTGTTCTCCGGCCTGCTGGGATTGCTATCCGGACTTTTGGCCGCGGTCGCATTGCTCAATGTGCGCCATCTAGGGATGCTGGGTGAACCGGGCATGCGCGTGGTGTTCTATTTCAACCTGATCGCCACCCTTGGCAGCGCCGTGTGGATGCTATCCAACACGATGCATACAGTCTTGATATCCGACCTGCCCCTCCTCATCGCCACCGGGGCCTCGGCGACTTTTGCCCAACTCGCAATGACCCGCGCCTATCACACCGGACAGACGCTGGTGGTCGGCAGCCTGGCCTATAGCACCATCGTGTTCTCGGCGCTGTTCGGCCTGTTGTTCTGGAACGAAGTATTGAGCCCGAGCGCCTGGTTCGGCATCGCACTCATCATCGCCAGCGGCATGTTAAGCTTGCGCTTGGCACCAACCAACACTGAGGCAAGCAAATGATCACCATCGAAGAAAACAACCACCTCGTGAATATCGCCGTCATGGGCGAGTTCACCATCGCCGATTTCAAACAGTTCGAAGAGCACGCGCTTTACAAACTCAAGACCCCGGCCAAGATCAACCTGTTGTTCGATCTGCGCGGCATGATCGGCTACACCCCGGATGTCGCCTGGGAGGAGATCAAGTTCTTCAGCCGCGAGCACAACCACGATTTCAACAAAATCGCCGTCGTCACCGATGACCAGTGGCTAACCTGGCAAGCCTGGCTGTCGCGCCTTTTCGTGGATGCGGATATCCGCGCCTTCAGCGACTACCCCGAAGCGCAAACCTGGGCTCGTAACTGAACCTTTGTTTCGGGCCTGTCGGCTAGAACGACGGGTCCGCCAATAAAAAAAACCCGCTTGCGCGGGTTTTTTTCTTACCGAAACTTCACTGAATTATTTCAGCTTGGTTTCCTTGTATGCAACGTGCTTGCGTACCACCGGGTCGAACTTCTGGAATTCCAGCTTTTCGGGGGTGGTGCGTTTGTTCTTGTTGGTCGTGTAGAAATGCCCCGTACCAGCGGTGGATTCCAGCTTGATCTTTTCGCGTGCGCCTTTTGCCACAGTAATTCTCCTTTAGATCTTTTCGCCGCGGGCGCGCATTTCGAACAGGACGGCGTCGATGCCGTTCTTGTCGATGGTGCGCAGCGCAGCATTGGTCAGGCGCATAGACACCCAACGGTTTTCAGACTCGACCCACAAGCGGCGGCGTTGCAGATTCGGCAAGAAGCGGCGCTTGGTTTTATTGTTCGCATGGGAGATGTTGTTGCCCACCATGGGCTTTTTCCCGGTTACTTGACAGACGCGTGCCATGACAATCACTCCAACCATTTTTCAAAGAGGCGCGGATTCTACATAAACACCCGCAAAGACACAACCCAAAGTTTCATTAACCTTTCCGGTACAGCGCGGACTGGGCATGGGCCTGCAAACCCTCGCCCAAAGCCAATACCGAGGCGATTTTGCCTAATTTTTGAGCACCTTCGGGCGAAACCTGGATCAGGCTGCTGCGTTTCTGGAAGTCATAGACCCCCAGCGGCGAGGAAAAACGCGCCGTACCGGAGGTAGGCAACACGTGATTCGGGCCCGCACAATAGTCCCCCAGCGATTCCGAGGTGTAACGCCCCATGAAGATGGCTCCGGCGTGTTTGAGCTTGTGCAGCCATGTCTGCGGGTCGCCTACGGACAATTCCAGGTGCTCAGGGGCGATACGATTGCTGATACGGCAGGCTTCGTCCAGGTCGGCGACGTGAATCAGCGCGCCCCGGTTCTGCAGCGCGGTCTTGATGATGTCCTTGCGCGGCATCTGTTCCAGCAGTTTGTCAGCGCTCACAGCTACGGCATCTATGAAGGCCGCATCCGGCGATAGCAGGATGGCCTGCGCCAACTCGTCATGCTCGGCCTGGGAGAACAGGTCCATCGCCACCCAGTCCGGATCGGTCTTGCCGTCACAGATGACCAGTATCTCGGACGGGCCGGCGATCATGTCGATACCGCACACGCCGAATACACGGCGCTTGGCTGCGGCGACATAGGCATTGCCGGGGCCGACGATCTTGTCCACCCTGGGGATGGTAGCCGTGCCGTAGGCCAGCGCCGCAACAGCCTGAGCTCCGCCGATGGTAAACACGCGATCCACGCCGGCCAGATAGGCTGCCGCCAGCACCAGTTGATTCTTCACGCCGTCCGGCGTGGGCACGACCATGATGAGCTCGGCCACACCCGCCACTTTGGCCGGCAGGGCGTTCATCAGCACGGATGAGGGATAGGCCGCTTTGCCACCCGGCACATATAACCCCACCCTGTCCAACGGCGTGACCTGCTGTCCAAGCATGGTGCCGTCGTCATCCAGATAGCTCCAGGAAGGTTGCACCTGTTTCTTGTGATAGTCAGTGACGCGCTGTGCAGCCTGTTCCAGTGCATTCTTCTGGTCGGCAGGAAGCCCCTCGAATGCTGCTTTCAACTCGGCTCGCGGCAATTCCATTGCAGCGGCGTTGGCCAGGGGCAGACGGTCGAATTTGTCTGTGTATTCAAGAACAGCTGCATCACCGCGTTTTTTCACATCGGCGAGAATGCCAGCAACGGTCGCTTCCAGTTTTTCGTCGGCCGTTTCCTCGAAGGCCAGCAACTTGCTCAGCCTGGCATCGAAATCGGCTTGTTGTGTCGAAAGACGGGTGATGTTCACTTGATGGCTCCGGCGAATGCATCCAGCATCGGCTGGATCGTGGCACGCTTGAGTTTCAGCGAAGCCTGATTCACCACCAGTCTCGACGATATCTGCACGATCTCTTCCACAGCAACGAGATTATTGGCCTTCAATGTCGCGCCGCTGCTCACCAGATCGACGATGGCATCGGACAGGCCGACCAGCGGCGCCAATTCCATGGAGCCGTACAGCTTGATGAGATCCACGTGCACGCCTTTGGAGGCGAAGTGTTCGCGGGCGGTCTTCACATATTTGGTTGCCACGCGCAGACGCGCGCCCTGCTTCACCGCGGACGCGTAATCAAAATCGTTGCGCACCGCGACCATCATGCGGCACTTGGCGATATTCAGGTCCAGCGGCTGGTACAAGCCCTCGCCGCCGTGCTCGTTAAGCACATCTTTGCCCGCCACGCCCATATCCGCCGCGCCGTATTGCACATAGGTAGGCACATCGGAAGCTCGCACGATGATGAGGCGCACGTCGTCGCGATTGGTCGGCAGGATGAGCTTGCGCGAAGTCTCAGGATCTTCCAGTGCCGTGATGCCTGCCGCCTTGAGCAGGGGCAGGGTCTCTTCGAAGATGCGGCCTTTGGATAAGGCGATGGTAATCATGGTTTCTGTCTTTCGTAAACTTTACCCTCTCCCGCTTGCGGGATGAGGGTGGCGCGTCAGCGCCGGGGAAGGTTTTATTTCAATCTGCGCTTGTGTCGTCCAATTGCATTATTTTATCCGACGAATGTTAGCACCGAGCTGCCCCAGCTTGCTTTCGATGTGTTCGTAGCCGCGGTCCAGATGGTAGATGCGGTCGATGATGGTCTCTCCTTGCGCCACGAGACCGGCAATCACCAGGCACGCGGAAGCGCGCAGGTCGGTCGCCATCACCGTTGCGCCCTCCAGGTGATCGACGCCCTTGACCACGGCGGTATTGCCTTCCACATCGATCCGCGCCCCGAGACGGCGCAGTTCCTGCACATGCATAAAGCGGTTTTCGAAAATAGTCTCCACCACCATCGCACTGCCTTCGGCGATGCAATTGAGCGCCATGAACTGCGCCTGCATATCGGTGGGAAACGCGGGGTGCGGCGCGGTACGCACATTGACGGACTTGGGTCGGCCATTCATCTCCAGATGGATGGTGCTGCCCAGCACCTTGATCTGCGCCCCCGCTTCAGTGAGTTTTTCCAGCACGGTCTCAAGGATATCGGCGCGCGTGTCGTGCAAAGTGATGCTGCCGCCAGTCGCGGCTGCAGCCACCAAAAAGGTGCCGCTTTCGATGCGGTCCGGCATGATGTTGTGGGATGTGCCGTGCAATTTCTCGACACCCGTAATGGTAATGGTGTCGGTGCCGTCACCGCTGATTTTTGCGCCCATGGCACGCAGACAGTTCGCCAGATCCACCACCTCCGGCTCACGCGCGGCGTTTTCCAGACTGGTCACACCATCCGCAAGCGCGGCCGCCATCATCAGGTTCTCGGTGCCGGTGACGCTCACGATATCGAAGAAGATGCGCGCGCCTTTGAGGCGCTTCGCTTTGGCGTGAATGTAGCCGTGTTCGATGGTGATCTCGGCGCCCATCGCCTGCAGACCCTTGATATGTAGATCGACCGGGCGCGAGCCGATGGCACAGCCGCCGGGCAATGAGACCTTGGCCTCGCCAAAACGCGCCACCAGCGGCCCCAGCACCAGAATGGCCGCGCGCATGGTCTTCACCATGTCATACGGCGCTTCCCAATTGTCGACCTTGTCGCCTTTGAAGGTGATCGCCCCTGGCGTGACTTCCGCCGCGATTCCCATCTGCTGCAACAGCTTGCGCATGGTGCCTACATCGTGAAGGTCGGGCAGATTGGTCAGTCGCAGTGTGTCCGCGGTCAATAGACCGGCACACATGATGGGCAACGCGGCGTTCTTGGCGCCGGAGATGCGCACTTCTCCGCGTAAAGGATTTTCGCCCTGGATGGCTAATTTTTGCATGTGCTGTTTTTCTCGCCGCTGCTGCGGCGCATATTTATGATGAGTGATTCAATGGCAGCGCATCCGCCACCCCGTAAAGGTCGGCGAGACTGCGCAGATTGTCCGGAACATTCAGAAAAGTCAGCGTCGCTTCATGCTGCTGTGCATTGCGCAACCAGCCCAACAGCAGGCTCACCGCGGCTGAGTCGGCCGCCTCGACCTGCGCCAGATCGACCTTCCAGTCCCGGCCTTCCAGCGGTTGCATCGCTTCGGCGAATAGTCCACCTATGGTATTCATGGTCAGATGACCGGAAACACGCAGGCTTGATCCCTCACGCTGTATCACTTGGCGTCTGCCTTCTCAGCCTGGGCTGCCTTGCTCGTCGCTGTCAGGTTCTTGTCGACCAGTGTTTTGATCAGCCCGTCGATGCCGACCTGCTGGATCTGATCGGCGAACGTACCGCGATAGCTGGTCACCAGACTCACGCCTTCTACGGTCAGGTCGTAGACCTTCCAGCCGGTAGGCGACTTCTCCATGTCGTAGTCCACCAGTATCGGCTGCTGCGAACCAGGTTTGACGATGGCTGTCTTGACGGTCACCTCGGTGGCGGCGGCATCCAGTTTGAAGGGTTTGACCTCGACCGTCTGGTCCCGGTAGGAAGTGAAAGCCTTGGTGTAGGTACGCACCAGCATGACCCTGAACTCGGACATCAGCGCCTGCTTCTGTTCCGGCGTCGCGTTACGCCACGATTTGCCCACGGCCAGTTTGGTCATGTGCTCGAAATTGAAATGGGGCAGGACTTTTGCGTCCACCAGTTCCAGCATTTTTTTCTGGTTGCCCGAGCGCAGATCCTTGTCGTTGCGCACAATATCCAGAACTTCGCGCACCGTATCCTTGATCAGCACATCCGGGTCCTGAGCCTCGGCAAGCACCGCTGGCGGCAAGCACAACATCAAGCCGGATATCAGCAGCAATATCTTTTTCATGATCGTCTCTTCTCTCTCAGTGTGTTACTTCTGCGTTTCGGTGCTGTTGTAGAGAAACTTGCCAATCAAGTCTTCCAGCACCACCGCCGACTGCGTTTTCTTGAATTCATCGCCGCTTGCCAGCATCTTGTCTTCCCCGCCCGGGATCAGGCCGATGTATTGCTCACCCAGCAGGCCGGAAGTCAGGATGTTGGCAAACGTATCCTTGGGGAACTGGTAACGCTTGTCGATACTCATGGTCACTCTGGCTTCGTAACGGTCGGTATCCAGCGTAATCCCAGTCACCCGCCCCACCAACACGCCGGAGCTTCTGACCGAGGCCGTGGGTTTCAACCCGCCGACGTTGGTGAAATGCGCCTGCAGCTGGTAGGACTCCGACACATTGTACGTGCTCAGGTTCCCCACCTTGAGCGCCAGCACCACCAGCGCGCCTATACCGGCCATCACGAAAGCCCCCACCCACAGATCCAGTGTCGTACGTTCCATACCTTATGCTCCTTGAAACATGAATGCGGTCAAAATGAAATCCAGCATCAAAATCGCCAGCGACGACTCCACCACCGTACGCGTGGTCGCCCCCGATACGCCTTCCGCCGTGGGCGGCGCGTCATAGCCTTCAAACAAAGCGATGGCGGTGACCGCCAACCCGAACACAAAACTCTTGATCACCCCGTTCATCACGTCATGCTGAAAGTCCACCGAGGCCTGCATCTGCGACCAGAACGATCCCTCGTCCACGCCGATGACCACCACACCGACCACGTAACCGCCGAACACACCCATCGCCGAAAACAGTGCCGCCAGCAAAGGCATGGAGATCACACCGGCCCAGAAGCGCGGCGCAACAACGCGCGCGATGGGGTTCACCGCCATCATCTCCATCGCTGCGATTTGCTCGGTGGCCTTCATCAGGCCGATCTCTGCGGTCATCGCCGAACCGGCGCGGCTGGCAAACAGAAGCGCCGCCAGCACCGGCCCCAACTCGCGCACCAGGCTCAGCGCCACCAGCGAACCCAGCGCCGACTCGGAACCATAGCGCTTCAGCGTCTCGAACCCCTGCAAACCCAGCACCATGCCGACGAACATACCCGCCACCAGGATGATGATGAGCGACATCACACCGCTGGAGAACATCTCTTTCACAATCAGGCGGAAACGCCGGAAACTGGTGCCGGAATAAAACAGCGTCATGGCGAAGAAGCGCGTGGCGTAGCCGATACGCCAAACCGCATTAATGACGCGATGACCTATGGTCTTCAGGCTTTTTGCGACAGGCATCAGACAGTTACTCCCAGATCCTTGCGGTAATCGCCGCCGGGGTAGTGGAACGGCACCGGACCGTCCATCTCGCCGTGCACGAACTGGTGTACAAACGGCTTGTCGGATGCCCGGATCTCGTCCGGCGTGCCTTCGGCCACGATCACCCCGTCCGCGATGAAATAGATGTAATCCACGATCTTCAGCGATTCCTGCACATCATGCGTCACCACCACCGAAGTTGCCCCCAGCGCATCATTCAACTTGCGGATCAATTGCCCGACCACGGTGAGGGAAATCGGATCGAGGCCGGCGAACGGCTCGTCGTACAGAACCAGCATCGGGTCCAGCGCCACAGTACGGGCCAGCGCCACGCGCCGCGCCATCCCGCCGGACAATTCCGCGGGCATCAGGTTGTGCGTGCCGCGCAGACCGACCGAATGCAGTTTCATCATGACCAGGTCGTGAATGATCTCTTCGGGCAAGTCGGTGTGTTCGCGCATCTGGAATGCCACGTTGTCGAACACGGACATATCGGTGAACAACGCGCCAAACTGGAACAGGACGCCCATTTTGCGGCGCATTTCGTACAAACCCTGCTGATCCTGGGCATGCATATCCTGCCCGTCTATCCTGATCTCGCCCCTGGTGGGCTTAAGCGCGCCGCCGATCAGGCGAAACAGGGTGGTCTTGCCGCATCCGCTGCCGCCCATGATGGCGATAACCTTGCCCTTGTGAAAAGACATGTTGATGCCCTTCAGGATGGGGCGTCTGTCGTAGGCAAAATTGACATCACGGACTTCTACCAGGGGTGCGGACACTTATGAACCTATCGTGACGGGAAGAGGGGCGCATTCTAAACCACGCAGATGCAACTTGGAAACCAACAAGGACTCTCTGAAACTTGAGCTTGTTGCGATTGCGGGCTATCCTGCGCCCGTTACACAATCCCCTTAGTCATTTTCAGGATAACAGCGTGACACTCCCAGCTCTCCTCATTGTCGATGACGACCCCCTTATCCGCGATTCTTTGCGCCTGTTCCTGTCGGATGAATTCGACATTCAGCTTGCCGAGGACCGCCCGCACGCCATACGCCTGCTGCGCGACATGGCGAGTCCGCCGCAACTGGCCCTGGTAGATCTGGGCCTGCCGCCCACGCCGCACCGCCCGGATGAAGGCTTTCGTCTCATTACCGAACTGCTGGCCCATTCGCCGAACATCAAGGTCATTACGCTGACCGGGCAAAACCAGGATAGCAATGCGCGGCACGCACGCACGCTGGGGGCGATCGATTTCGTCGCAAAACCCTGCGCACCCGAGACATTGCGCACCTTGCTGAAAGATGCCTTGCGTATCCAGCAAGGGGAGCAGGCGGAACAGAGCGCTCCACAGCCTCAATTGGGGATCGTCGGCGATAGCCAACCCATTCTGGCCATGCGCAGCCAGATCGAGTTGTACGCCAAAACGCCCTTCCCCGTCCTGATCGAGGGCGAATCAGGCAGCGGCAAAGAGTTGGTCGCCGCCGCCCTGCAGCATCTGAGCGGAAAACCGGCCGCTTCTTATGTCGTGCTCAATTGCGCGGCCATTTCGCCCAATCTGCTCGAATCCACTCTGTTCGGCCATGCCAAAGGCGCTTTCACCGGTGCCACCAATAGTCAGGTCGGCTTCTTCGAAAAATCGGAAAACGGTACCTTATTTCTGGATGAGATCGGCGAACTCCCCCAAGAGCTGCAGGCGAAGCTGCTTCGCGTGCTGGAAAACGGCGAATATCAACGCGTCGGGGAAGCCACCACGCGCAAGAGCAACGCCCGCATCATCGCCGCCACCAACCGCGACCTGCGCCTGGCCGTACGCAACGGCTCCTTCCGCACCGACCTCTATCATCGGCTGAGCATATTCACCATCCAGGTTCCCCCGTTGCGAACACTGGGCAACGACAAATTGCTGCTGCTGGAACATTTCAGAAAGTTCTATGCCACACAGGCGCAGCGAGCGCCGTTCAAACTCGAAACCGACGCACAGGAAGCCTGGACACATTACTCATTCCCCGGCAACACCCGCGAATTGCGCAACATCGTCATCCGCCTGACCACCAAGTTTCCGGGCGCAAATATCACGTCCCGGCAGCTGGAGTCGGAGTTCGATCCGCAACCGGACATGACGGGCAGCACACCGGCCGACCAGTCAACCGAGGTGCGGCAGGTATTGCAGCAGGGCAACTTCGATCTGGACGAACTGTTGATGGGCTATACTAGCCGGTACATCGACGCCGCCATGGATCTGGCACACGGCAACGTCAGCGAAGCCGCCAAGCTGCTGGGTATCGCACGCACCACGCTTTACAGCCGGATGGAAGCGGTGCAGAAATATAAAGCGCAGAAAGTTCAGTAAAGGGGAGAAAGATGTATCTGGAGCACTTCGGCCTGACCGAACCGCCTTTCAAGATCACACCGGTCACCGATTTCTTCTTCTCCGGCGCCAACCGCGGCGAGATTCTTGATGCCCTGATCTACGCCATCAAGGACAGCGAAGGCATCGTCAAGGTCAGCGGCGAGGTCGGCAGCGGCAAGACTATGCTGTGCCGAATGCTGCTCGACAGGCTCCCCTCCAACATCAAGGCCATCTATCTGGCCAACCCCAGCATGTCGCGCGACGAACTGCTGTACGCCATCGCCGACCGGCTCGACCTCAATCTCGAGGGACAGCGCGTCAACGTCATCCTGCAAACCCTGCAGAACCATCTGGAAGCCATGTACGAACGCAACGAGCGCTGCGTGGTTCTGGTGGACGAGGCACATGCCATGCCGTTGGAGACCCTTGAGGAACTGCGCCTGCTCTATAACCTGCAGGTAGGCAAACACAAACTGATCCAGATCGTGCTGTTCGGCCAGCCGGAACTGGACGAGAAGCTGGATCAAAGCAACATGCGCCAGTTGAAAGACCGCATCGTGCACCACTTCAGCATCCTGCCGATCTCGCGCAAGGTGATGAACGATTACCTGATGTTCCGCATGCGCGCCGCCGGATACAAAGGACCGGATGTCTTTTCCGCCGCCGCCGTCTTGCACATCGGCAAAGCCTCGCAGGGACTGATGCGCCGCGTGAACATCCTTGCCGACAAGGCGCTTCTCGCCGCCTTCGTGGAAAACACGCACCAGATCGAATCGCGCCATGTGCAGGCCGCCATCCGCGACAGCGAGATGGTTCCCATGCACAACATGCTTAACCGCAAGAGTGTCGCGATGGCAGGTGGCATTCTGTTGCTGGCGGCCACACTGGCCGGAGCCGGCTGGTTTATGGGACAGAGCGCCAAACAACCGGGTTCCTCGGGCACTCGACAGCCCACAATAGCGCCACCGGCAGCCAGTGAAGCGCCACTTGCACAGGCAGTCTCGGGCGTGGCAACCGCATCCGAAGTCGCGGCGTCCTCTGCTGTCGCGGAAACCAACTCAAATGTCACGCTCCTGCCGCTGGACCAAACACTCACACTGCCTGCCGAGCCTGCCGTCGTCGCCAAGCGCCCCGCGCCACCCGCCCCGCGCGAAGCACCCGCCGCAAAGCCCGTGACGGCACAGCAAGCCTCGCTCCTGCGGCAACGACTTGATGCAACAATAGCAGCCCTCTCTGCCCCCAATCACGACAGGGTCAGTATCCAGCTCTTCTATACCGACAACATCCGGCCAGAGCGCATGGAGAACTTCCTGGCAAGGGCTCAAAGATTGGAGAAACTGGCCGAGATATATATCGTACCGATCAAGCTGAATGGCAAGGATGGATACCGCGTGCTATATGGCTTGTATGCCAATAGCGATGCGGCCCGCACGGCCATGAACGGCTTGCCGCAACGGTACAAGGAAGGTTTTGCACCGACCCTCCACATGCTGGAAGACTCGCAATAAGCGTCCTAAGCGCTTGAAGCGATAAGTATATAAATTGAAAGGTATATTGCTGTAGTCAGGAAATGATGTTACCTTTCACCGAAACAATATGGGAGAAAAGGGAATGAGGTTCACTCACGCATTACTGTGTTCGGCTTGTGTTTCGCTGGTCGCCTGCGGAACCAAGTCGCTCCCCCCCTCCGACAAACACCTTCAACAAAGCAACTCGACTCCGATTTCGGCTGGCGAGATTCCGCAAACCAGCAGGCGTTCCGTTGTTCTGCCTCAGCCCAAACCGGCAGCCAAAGTCGAAACCTACAGCGTGGTCGTCACCAACGTTTCCGCGCGCGAGATCCTGTTCGCACTGGCCCGTGATGCCAAGATCAACATTGATATCGGCCAGGGCATCGAAGGTCTCGTCACGCTCAACGCCATCGACCAGACATTGCCGCAGATCCTCGATCGCATCTCCAAACAGGTCGACATGCGCTACACGATCGAGAATGGCAGCCTGTTCGTGGAAGCCGACAAGCCGTTCCTGAAGACCTACAAGATCGACTTCATCAACATGTCGCGCACGGTGAAAAGTACTGTTTTCACCAGCAGCCAGATCGGGGGCGCGACCGCAACCGCAGCGGGGGGGAATACCGCCTCAACCACCGTCACCAGCGACACCAAGAACAATCTGATGGACAGCCTGGTCGATAACGTGAAAGCCATCATCGCCGATGAAGACCGTATCCGCTATACCGAAAGGGTCGAACGCCGCAACGATATGGCCGCCTCAGCCAGGGGCGCCGGCAGCATCACTGAAAACAGCAACAGTTCCTCCGCCTCAGCCAGCAGCAAAGGACAATCCGGCAAAGTTGGCGACGCGGCCTCCGGCAAGGGCAATGAAGATGTGACCAGCCAGGCTTCCACGGTGCAGCAGATCGGGAAATACGAACCCGCAGTGAACATCAACGCCAACAAAGAAACCGGCGTATTGATTGTGCGAGCCACCGGACGCCAGCATAAAAAGGTGCAGGAATTCATCGACCGCGTCATGACGACCGCGCGTCGCCAAGTATTGATTGAGGCGACCATCGCCGAAGTCACACTCAACAGCAACTACCAGCAAGGTATCGATTGGTCGCGCCTGCGCGCCACCGGATCGACCAAAGGTTTTCAGGTAACTCAGGGAATTACTGGCGGACTGACCTCCGCCGCCCCCGGCACAATGCTTCTGCTCAACTACGCCAACCCGACCAGTGCCATGGGCAATCTGGCCGCCAGCGTCACGCTGCTCGATTCGTTCGGCGATGTCAAAGTGTTGTCCAGTCCGAAACTGAGTGTAATGAACAACCAGACCGCCACGCTCAAGGTGGTGGATAACAAGATCTACTTCACCATCAGTTCGCAGATCACGCCGGCCACGGCCCTCAGCAACGCGATCGTAAACTACACGACCACAGCCATTCCGGTCGCGGTCGGTTTCACCATGAACGTCACGCCCGAGATCAACGATTCCGACTACGTGACCATCAACGTGCGCCCCACCATCACGCGCATCATCGGCTATGTGAACGATCCCAACCCGAACCTCGCCTACCCCTGCGGCCCCGGTGTCTCAAGCTGCGGTATCACTGCCATCGTAAACAGGGTTCCAGAGATCCGCACGCGCGAAATGGAATCCATCATTCGCATCAATAGCGGCCAGATCGCCGTGCTGGGCGGCCTGATGCAGGACGAGATCAACAATGTCAGCGACGGCATCCCGTTGCTGGACGAGATCCCCCTTGCAGGCAACCTCTTCAAGAACCGCAACGATAACAAGACCAAGACCGAACTGGTCATTTTCCTGCGCCCTGTCGTGATCAAAGACGCAAGCATCGATGGCGATTTCAGCCCGTACCGCAGCAACTTGCCGGACGCGAACTTCCTCAAGCCTGAAAACGAGAAGGCCAAGCCATGAGTCTGCTGCTCGATGCCCTCAAGAAGTCCGGCGAATACCACAAGACCCCCGGGACTTCCGACTTGACCCTGGAGGACATGCCGGCAGCACGCTCAGCCTCGTCCACATCAGCTTCCAGCGCTTCCAACCGCACCGCCGGGGAAGCCATGTTCGCCGCCAAGAAGAAGAAAACTTCTTCAGGCTTTCGCTGGAATCTCGGCCTGGTGCCAACAACGCTGATCATCGCCTTGGTGTTCGGCAGCGGCTACGGATATTACGTCTGGCTCGAGATACAACCCCCAAGCCAGCAGGCTTATGTGGCGCAGCGCACGGCACCGCCGCCTGTCACTCCCCGAGTCGCGGCTACCCAGCCGTTGGTTCCGTTTATCCCCCCGCAGGAGAGCACACCTCCGGTACAGTCGGCCAAACCGGTGCCCTCCGCGCAGCCGCTGGTCACCGCGCGCAACGAGAGCTTTGCGGCACCGCGCAGCAAACCCAGAACAAGCAAACCGCGCAGCGGCACCCCCTCCGCAACGGGCGTCGATTTCCAGCGTAACGTGGCGACGGATACAGTCACTCCCGCTTTGCTGGAAGCCTGGCAGGCCTATCAACGCGGAGACTATGTTACGGCCGGACAGGGCTACCGCCAGGTTCTGGGCAAAGACGCACACAACCGCGACGCCCTGCTCGGCATGGCCGCCGTTGCTCAGCAACAGGGGAATGACGAGGCGGCGCAACAATACTATCGCCAACTGCTTGTGCTAGACCCCCGGGATCCGGTTGCCCAATCCGCCCTGATGGCTTATTCGCCCGATGCGGGCAATGAGGAAAGTCGGCTCAAACTGATGCTGGCAGACCAACCGCGTTCCGGCGCATTGAATTTTGCGCTTGGCAACCATTACGCGGCCCAATCAAGCTGGGGCGATGCGCAGCAGTATTATTTCAACGCGCACACGCTGGAACCGGCCAACGCCCAGTTCGCGTTCAATCTGGCAGTCAGCCTGGATCACCTTGGACAGCGAAAACTGGCAATACAGTTTTATCAACAGGCTCTACAACTCGACGTTTCCGGCAACTCCGGATTCGACCACGCACAAGCGCAACAACGTCTGAATGAACTGACCACGGCTCGCTAAGGATAACGATGGCTGCACCGCAACAACAGACCCAGCAGCCCATCGGGCATTTGCTGATAGCGAAGGGGGTGATCAGTGAAGACCAGCTTCGCATCGCCACCCAGGAGCAAAACAAGACCCCGCAACCGTTGGGGCGTCTTTTGGTGCGTCTCGGCTTTCTTTCAGAAGCGACCATACGCGATGTCCTGTCCGAGAACCTCGGGCAGGAGAGCGTCGAACTGACCAGTGTCCTCGTCGACCCGGCCGCCATCACGCTGGTTCCCAAGGAAATCGCCCGCCGCTACATCCTGCTGCCGCTGTCGGTCGATGTCGCCAACCGGAATCTGACCATCGCGATCGCCGACCCGGACAACATCATCGCGCTCGACCAGGTGCGCGCCTTGTTGCGCGACGAATACCGCCTCTCCACCCAGCTCGCCAGCGAATCCGACATTCTGCGCGCCATCGACCAGTACTACGGCTTCGAACTGTCCATCGACGGCATCCTGCACGAGATCGAACCGGGCGAGATGGATCACCAGAATCTGCAACAGGGGGTGAACGAATTCAGCCAGCCGGTGGTGCGCCTGATCGATGCGCTGCTGACCGAGGCCGTGCAGCAGGGCGCGTCCGACATCCACTTCGAACCGGAAAGCAGCTTCCTGCGCATCCGCTATCGCGTCGACGGCGTGTTGCGCCAAGTGCGCAGCCTGCACAAGAGTTTCTGGCCCGCCATGGTGGTGCGCCTGAAAGTCATGAGCGGCATGAACATCGCCGAAACGCGCGCGCCGCAGGATGGCCGCATCTCGCTGCGCCTGTCCGGCCGCCCCATCGACTTTCGCGTTGCCTCGCACCCGACCTCGTACGGCGAGAACCTGGTGCTGCGTATCTTGGACAGGCAAAAAGGCCTGGTCCAAATCAACCAGATCGGCCTGGACGATGCCGCCCTGAACACGCTCAAAGCCATCATCGCCAAACCGGAAGGCATCGTGCTGGTCACCGGCCCCACCGGTAGCGGCAAAACAACCACGCTGTATTCGGTGCTGAACCACGTCAACACCGAGTCGGTGAACATCATGACACTGGAAGATCCGGTGGAATACCCGATCCCGCTGATCCGCCAAAGCTCGGTGAACGAAGCGGCCAAACTTGATTTCGTGACCGGCATCCGCTCCCTGATGCGCCAAGACCCGGACATCATCCTGGTCGGCGAAATCCGCGACCACCCGACCGCCGAAATGGCGTTCCGCGCCGCGATGACGGGCCACCAGGTGTATTCGACGCTGCACACCAATTCGTCCATCGGCGCGATACCGCGCCTGCTGGACATCGGCATTTTGCCGGACATCATGGCCGGCAACATCATCGGCATCATCGCCCAGCGTCTAGTGCGCGTGCTGTGCCGCCACTGCAAATACCCGTACCACCCCGATCATTCAGAATGCAAGATGCTGGGTGTGCGCTATGACGAAAACATCACCATCTACCGCGCCGCGGGTTGCGATGCCTGTCATCACCAGGGATATTCGGGACGTCAGGCGATCATGGAGATCCTCAAACTGGACGGCGACATGGACGACCTGATTGCGCGCCGTGCCAGCATCCGCGACCTGAAAAACCTCGCGCTGGAAAAAGGCTTCCGCCCGCTGGCCCAGGACGGTATTCGCCGCATTCTGCAGGGTGTGACTTCCATCGCCGAGGTTTCGCGCGTGGTCGACCTGAGCGACCGGATGTAACACAAACCCATGGCCCTCTATTCCTACAAGGCGGTCGACAGTAACGGAAAATCCGTCAAGGGATTGCAGGATGCTGCCAACCTGATCGACCTCGAACAGCGCCTGAAACGCGCCGGTATCGACCTCATCAGCGCCAAGGAGGAAGAGAATAAAGTCAGCTTCGGCGGCGGCAAGATCAAGCGTCCCGACCTCATCACCTTCTTCTTCAATCTCGAGCAACTGGTGCGTGCAGGCGTCCCCCTGCTGGAATGCCTGGGTGACCTGCGCGACAGTATGGAACAACCCGCCTTCCGCGAAATCATCGCCAGCCTGATCGAGTCCATCGAAAGCGGCAAAAAGCTCTCGCAGGCGATGGCCGAGCACCCCAACGCATTCGACAAGATCACCATCGCCCTGACCAGCGCGGGAGAGGAAAGCGGACGCCTGGTCGACGTCTTCAAACACCTCACCGAATCGCTCAAGTGGCAGGACGAGATGGCCTCGCAAACCAAGACCATGATGATCTACCCGGCCTTTGTCGGCACCATCGTGTTGGGCATCACCTTTTTCCTGATGATCTATCTGGTGCCGCAACTGGTCGGCTTCATCAAAGGCATGGGACAGGAGATCCCGATCCAGACGCGCATCCTGCTTGCCACCTCGGATTTCTTCGTCAATTACTGGTACGTCATCCTGCTGACCCCCCCGGCTCTGATCGGCATCTACAAGATGGCCCTCATCAGCAACCCGGGATTGCAATACCACCTGGACAACTTCAAACTGCATGTGTGGCCCACCGGCCCTATCCTGCGCAAGATCATCCTGGCGCGCTTCGCCAACACCTTCGCCATGATGTACAGTTCCGGCATCACCATTCTGGATTGCATTGCCAACTCGCGCGACCTGGCCAACAATCAGGTCATCGCCCGCAGCCTGCAAAATGTGATGCACGAAATCGAATCGGGCAAGAACCTGACACAAAGCTTCCAGCAGACCGGCATCTTCCCGCCGCTGGTGGTGCGCATGCTCAAAGTCGGCGAAGCGACGGGGCAACTTGACCAGGCACTGCTCAACGTCAGCTACTTCTATGACCGTGACGTGAAAGACTCGATCAAAAAGGTGCAAGTGATGATAGAACCGACCATGACCATCATCCTCGGCACCCTGCTCGGCTGGGTGATGCTCTCGGTGCTTTCGCCGATTTACGACCTCATCAGCAAGGTAAAGATCTGATGTCCCGCACGCTACTCTTTCTCAGCGCCGACACCTTCCATGCCTCCATCTGGCACGGCGGAAAACTGGGCGCCCCCCTGTCCTTCTCCAACGACGCCAACGGGCGAGAGAATTTCTCGGCATTCCTGAAACAACACCGCAATCCGGCCTATTTGCTGGTGGATGTCATCGAGGAAGACTTCCGGCTGGAAACCGTACCGCATCTGACCGGCACCGCCCGCAGAGACCTGCAGGCGCGCAAATTCGAGCAGTTCTACCGCAGCACCCCGTTCCGCCAAGCACTGCAATTGCAACGTCAGGAAGAAGGCCGTCGCGACGACGAAATGCTGTTCTCCGCACTGACCAATCCGCAACGCATCTCGCCCTGGCTGGACGCCCTGCTGGTAAATCGCATCCCGCTGGTCGGCATCTACTCGCTGCCCAGCATCAGCTCGCCACTGCTGAAAGATATCCCGTCGGAACATGTGCTTCTGCTGTCGTGGGAAAGGAATGCCGGATTGCGGCAGACCTATTTCAACAACAAACGCCTGCATTTCTCGCGCCTGATACCTGTTGTCGCCGAATCGTTCACCGAATCCGTCGCCACCGAAACGCCCCGCACCCAGCAATACCTGAAAAGTCTGAGCCTCCCCCCGCCCGGCGAAGTGCTGGATGTCTACATCATCTGCCACGCCAAAGACCGGACAGACCTGGAAAAGCGCCTCGAGGGCAGCGGTGACCTGCGTTACACCTACCTCAACATCCAGGAACTGGGCAAACGCGTCAAATCAAAAAACACCTACTCCGATTCGGATGCCACCCCGCTGCTCCTGCATCTGCTCGCCAGCAAACCGCCCAAGAGCCAGTACGCCAATTCGGACCACACGCATTTCAATCTCCTGAGCCAAATACGCCGCCTGCTGTTCATTTTGGCCGGCGCGGCAGCCGTCTCGGGCGTGGTATGGAGTGGCATGGCCTTCTGGCAGGGCAGAACCTATGTAGCCGGCACCGAACCGCTCAATGTCCAGACGGAGCACAACAGGCAACAGACGCAACAGATACAGCTCAGCTTCTCCAACAACACAGTACCGGCGGCGGACATGAAAACAGCGGTGTTACTATCCCGCAAACTGAACCTGTACACACCACCCGCGGAAGAATTCCTGCACGAACTGACATTCGCACTCGACAAATTTCCCCAGATAAAAGTCAACAAGCTATCCTGGATTGCCAGCGGAACGGAAGCGGCACCATCCCCGTACCCGGCACAAGTCATCTCCTTCGAGGGCAGCCTCACCGACTTCGGCAACGACTACCGCAGGGCGCTCGACTACCTGCAGCGCTACCAACAAGCGCTCACGCAACGGGGGTATACTGTCGTTGCGGAAAAACTTCCGCTTGATGTCAGCTCAAAAGGCAGCCTGAGCGGCCTTGCCAACAAGCAAGACGGCACCGCCGCCCAATTCACGCTGAAGATCATCTGGAGGCAGAAAGAATGAGCTTCTCCACAGAAGACCTGGCCGAACTGAAATGGAGTCTGGGTGCGTTAGCGCTCAGCCTCATCGTGAGCGGCTCATTGATCTCCTTGAGCGGCACCTATCTGGAAAGCTCCCTCAAAGAAAGCCAGGCCGCGCAGAACCGGCTCAACGACTCGCGCATGCAACTCATCGCCACGCAGAGCGACATGGAAAACATGTCCTCCTACGCGCTGGAATACAACGCCCTGCTTGCGCAAAAAGTCATCGGCAACGAACAACGCCTGGACTGGATGGAAGGACTGGAAAAACTGCGCCAGCAGGGCGCCGTGCTGGATTTCAAGTACACCATCGCCCCGCAGCAGGGATACACGCCAAACCCGCCTATCGAAGCCGGCAACTTCCAACTCAGCCGCAGCAGCATGACACTGCAAATAGACCTGCTGCATGAAGAACAACTTCTAAGCCTCTTCGAAGAGATGCGCAAACAACTCAACGGCTGGTTCATGTTGGACGGATGCAGCATCACGCGCACCGGAACAACGGACGAGATCGGCCCCCTCAAGGCCGATTGCACGGGCGGCTGGTTCACCATGAAGACAAAAGGTGCGCCATGAACAAATACGCGCTGCCACTCATTCTGCTAAGCATGTTGGGCGCACCGGTCGCGGCATCGCAGGCCGCGGAATTGGGCCGCCTGTTCTACACCCCGCAGCAACGCCAGCAAATGGACCGTCATGACACCAGCAGCACCGAAGACGGCAGCCGACGCAATTACATTGTCGTCAACGGCGTAGTTCAGAAGCGCGGTGGAAACCGTACCGTCTGGATCAACGGCACAGCGCAGGAAGCCGAGCGATCCAACGACAAACCCCCGGCCGCCGCACCCGTCACAGTGCCAGGAAAATCCCGTCCGGTGCAGCTCAAGGTTGGGCAACGGATGATGCTTGATACCACCGCCCCTAACGCATCGGAAGAAGACAAGTAAGCAGGCGGAGCATCATGAATCCATTACGCATTGCCCCATCAATTCAGAATCAACAACATGGTGCAGTGTTCTTGGTGATGCTGGTTATTTTGATTGTCGGCGCGGCAACCTTTCTCGTCAGTTCGCTAAATAGATCTGCAATGCAAATCCAACGTGATATCGCGACTACAAACGCCCTTGCGCAAGCTAAAGAGGTTTTGATTGGGTACGCTGTCACTTATGGCGATACAAACGCCAACAAAGCATATGGCTATCTTCCTTGTCCCGATCAAGGGCAAAGCGTCATCTATGACGGTGAAGCCGGCAATTCCAGTACCTGCAATTCCAAAAATGTCAGCTATCTCGGCAAACTGCCTTGGAAGACCCTGGGTCTTTCGCCCCCCAAAGATGGTAGCGCAGAATGTCTTTGGTATGCAGTGTCAGGCACATATAAAAACACCGGCCCTACAGATTTAATGAATTGGGATAATAACGGGCAGTTTCAGGTATTAGCGCCAGATGGAGTCAGCCTTCTCGCAGGTTCAGCTACAGACAATCAGGCAGTTGCGGTTATTTTTGCACCCAATTTCCCCTTTGGGTCGCAAACCCATACGACTGCACCAGCCACCCCCTCGTGTGGGGGCAATTACACAGCATCCAATTACCTCGATAACGATACAGTTCACGGAATCAACAACGCAACCGTTTCACCGACTGCGAATGCAGTCACTCAATTCATTTCAGGCCCAATAAAGGATGCTTCAGGAGGCACGATAACAAATGATCGGCTGATTATTATTTCCAGAGACGACATCTTCAACGCCATAAAAAAACGTGGCGATTTCCCAAATTCCGTATCGAATCTGTTATCCACGACCGCATCGTGCCTCCATACTTCACTACCATCACCGGTATCATTGACGTTTAACAATTCCGCCCCCACCTTCACAACTCAATCATCCGGAGGCACTACAGTCGGCTACCTGGAAATAGGCAGAGTTCCGCAAACTTGCCTGCCTTCTCCATCAGACAATTGGCAGGACAATCTCCTGTATGCAAAATGCACGACTGGCAGTTGCTTATCGGTTAATTCTGTAACCTGTCGTGGAGTAGTGATCTTTTCGGGTGAACGTACAGCTGCCCAAGCCAGAACTACGAATTTGCAGAAAAATGATTGGAGTAACTACCTTGAGGGTGCTGTATATACTGCGTTCACCACGGGTGCCAATTCCTTCACAGGAGCAGTTGCATACACCGCATCTTCACCATCAACAGACGCAGTAGCCTGTATACCATGACCCACTCAATATTCTTGGTTAAACAAAAAGGCTTTTCGTTGATCGAAATGGCCATCGTGCTGACCATCGTTGCTTTGCTTCTGGCAGGCTTAGTACCCACGGTATCAAGCCAGATCGAACAAGCGCGCAGGAACGAAACGCGTAAGCAACTGGACGAGATACAGCAAGCCCTTATTGGTTATGCAATTATTAATGGCCGCTTGCCATGTCCTGCCAACCCGGCCTTCCTAACTGGCACTGCGAATGCAGGTACTGAAGTTGCATGTACAGCTGGCACCCTAAACGGTGTCCTGCCATGGATTACATTGGGTGTGGCAGAAACAGATGCTTGGGGAAATCGGTTCACCTATCGCGTAACCGAATCCTTCGCAGATTCCATCGCTGCCGCAACAGTGACGCCACCAGGAACTTGTGCAACCATACCTGCCAATTCTTCTTTTGCGCTCTGCTCCGACGGAGACATCACCATCAAGGATGGGGCAGCCGGCAACAATATTGCAACGAAAATCGCAGTTGTTGTTGTGTCACATGGGCCTAAATCAGCAGGAGCTTACACTCCGCAAGGCGGAGCCACCCGCATTGCAGGTGCAATGGGTGATGAACTCGAAAATGCAAACAACGATACAACATTTGTCAGCAAGACCACTGACATTGGATTTGACGACATTGTAGTTTGGGTATCGCCCAACATTCTATTGAACCGCATGGTCTCTGCGGGAAAACTACCTTAAGCCCTGCGCCAGGTCGTTCCGGCGGCGCTGTCTTCCAGCACGATTCCCGCTTCCAGTAATTCTTTGCGAATACGATCTGCGTCGGCAAAATTTTTGGCTTTTTTGGCGGCAATGCGGGCTTCGATCTGGGTGTTGATTGCTGCATCGTCCAGACTGCCTTCGCTTGCCTCTCCTTGCAAAAACTCCTGTGGATCGCGCTGCAACAAACCAAGCACACCGGCCAATGATTTGAGTTGAATGACCGCTTCTGCCGATTGGCTACGATTCACTTCGTTGGCGAGGTCGAACAGTACGGCGACGGCTTCGGGGGTGTTGAAGTCGTCGTCCATGGCGGATTTGAAGCGAATTGCTGAAGGGATATTCCAGTCAATCGCTCCCTCTCCCCTATCCCCTCTCCCGTAAACGGGCGAGGGGAATGAGCGGCTTCCCTCTCCCTCTCCCGCTTGCGGGAGAGGGATCGAGGGAGAGGGGGGATTTTTCAGCGCCGTATAAAGCCGCGTCAGCGCCCCCTTCGCATCATCCAGATGCTGGTCTGAATAATTCAGCGGGCTGCGGTAGTGGGCGCGCAGGATGAAAAAGCGCACCACTTCTGCATCGTATTTCTTCAGCACTTCGCGGATGGTGAAGAAGTTGCCGAGGCTCTTGGACATCTTTTCGTTATCCACGCGCACGAAGCCGTTGTGCATCCAGTAGTTCACGTACTGGCACTGGTGTGCGCCTTCGCTTTGTGCGATCTCGTTCTCATGGTGCGGGAACTGCAGGTCGGCACCGCCGCCGTGGATGTCAAAATGCTTGCCCAGCAATTCAGAGCCCATCGCGGAGCATTCGATGTGCCAGCCGGGGCGGCCCTTGCCCCATTTTGAATCCCATTTCACTTCGTCGGCTTCGCTGTCCTTCGCGTGCTTCCACAGCACGAAGTCGAGCGGGTCGCTCTTGTCGGAGGCCACTTCAACGCGCTCACCGGCGCGCAGGTCTTCCAGCGATTTGCCGGAGAGCCTGCCGTAGCCGTCGAACTTGCGCACCGCGTAGTTCACGTCGCCGTCGGCTGCCTTGTAAGCCAGACCGTTCTTTTCCAATTGCTCGATCATCTCCAGCATTTGCGGCACGAATTGTGTCGCACGCGGCTCGTGGTCGGGGCGTTGTACGCCCAACGCATCGGCGTCTTCATGCATCGCGTCAATGAAGCGCTGCGTAAGCGTATGGATGGATTCCTTGTTTTCCGCCGCGCGCTTGATGATCTTGTCGTCGATATCGGTGATGTTGCGCACGTAGGTCACGTCGTAGCCGCTGGCCTTGAGCCAGCGCTGCACCATGTCGAATACCACCATCACGCGGGCATGGCCCAGGTGGCAGTAGTCATACACGGTCATGCCGCAGACGTACATGCGCACGGAGTTCGGGGTGATGGGTTTAAAGTCTTGTTTGTCGCGGGTGAGGGTGTTGTGGATTTTTAACATTTTCGGTCTTGGCTTATGCCGTCATACCGGCGCAAGCCGGTATCCAGCGGGTTAATTCAATATGCAGTTTTTGTCTCCGCTTCGCGGAGGATTGTGTTTTCGACTGGATACCGGCTTTCGCCGGTATGACGGCATTTTTTTGAACAGTGCTAACAAATAGCGTCGTACAAATCCTTCCAGTCTGGATTGAACTTTTCGATCAGTTCAATCTTCCATGCTCTTTGCCATTCCTTGAGCGCCTTCTCCCGCTGAATGGCAGATTCCATCATTTCATGCACCTCATACCAAACCAGTTGGTCAACTTCATACTGCTTGGTGAAACCATCCACCACGTGATTCTTGTGTTCCCATACCCGTTTAACCAAGTCCGAGGTGACACCGGCATACAAGGTACCGTTGCGTTGGCTGGCTAGCAGATACACGCACGGTAGTTTGTTCATCATCGCCTCTTAGTAGCGCACGTCATACCGGCGCATAACCAGCGACTTTGCTGGCGTTGTTTGCCAGCTTAGTCGAATGGCTAGTAGTTCCATCAGGCCGGTATCCAGTCCTAAAAACATATCCGCAGAGCGGATACAAAACCAAAGGCATATTGATTAAACCCGCTGGATACCGGCCTCCGCCGGTATGACGTTCAAGTCGAGTGCATCCTCAATCAGGAGCGCGCACCAGCAGCACCGGCATAGCCGCGCTACGGCTGACGCCTTCGGCCACGCTGCCCAACAACAAGCGGTCGATGGCGGAGCGGCCGTGCGAGCCTACCACCAGCAGGTCGGCTTTCAATTTCTGTGCTTCTTGCGCGATGACGTAACCCACGCGGCCGTCGTAGGTCTCCACCAGTTTCATTTCTGCAGCTATGTTTTGGCCCGCAAGCTTTTGGCGGCACTTCTCCAGTAAAGCCCTGCCTGAATCGGCAATCGCCTTTTCTATTTCAACCATCGGGATTGCGCCCATGCCTTCCGGCTCCCACACAATCGGCATTTCTTCGCATACATGCAGCAGCAAGAGAGTTGCGCCCATTTCGCGCGCCAGTTTGGCAGCCTCGTCCAGCGCCGCATCGGAAGTTTTGCTGCCATCAACCGCCACTGCAATTCGCTTGTACATTGTTGCCTCCTTAACTTGGTGTTTCGTTCAGGAATTACTCAATGTTGCTGCTCTCATCTGTGCCGTCATTCCGGTCCTTCGACAAGCTCAGGATAAACTGACCTGCGGTCAAGCCGGAATCCAGCGGGGTAATTAAAATGCTTTTGATTTTGTCTCCGCTTTGCGGAGAGCTATTTATCCAACTGGATACCGGCTTTCGCCGGAATGACGGTCAAGCTTGTTCTTTCGCCCAGGAATCCCGCAGCGTCACCGTGCGGTTGAACACCAGCTTGCCGCCGGGCTGATGGTCGCGGCGGTCCGTGCAGAAGTAGCCCAGGCGTTCGAACTGGTAGCGCGTTTCCGGCGCTGCATCCTTCACCGCAGCCTCAACCCAACCCTGCACCACGGTCAGCGAAGCCGGATTCAGGTGCGTGCAGAAGTCCACATCGCGGTCGCCGTCCGGTTCCGGTATGGAGAACAGCCGGTCGTATAAACGTATCTCGGCGGGCAAGGCATGTTCGCGCGACAGGAAATGGATCACGCCTTTAACCTTGCGCCCTTCCGGATTCTTGCCCAGCGTGTCGTGGTCGATGCTGCACTTGAGTTCGATGACCTTGCCGGATGCATCTTTCACCGCTTCGTCGCAGCGCATCACATAGCTGTGGCGCAGGCGGATTTCGCCGCCCAGAGTCAGGCGCTTCCAGCCGGCCGGGGGCACTTCGGCGAAGTCTTCGGCTTCGATCAGCAACGCTTTGCCGAACGGCACCACGCGCTTGCCCAGTTCCGGCATGTTCGGGTGGAAATCAGCCTCGCGTGCCTGCGCACCTTCGGCATTGGTGATGGTGACCTTGAGCGGGTTGATGATGGCCATCACTCGCGGAGCACGCAGTTCCAGGTCTTCGCGTATCGCGCCTTCCATGACGGCCATATCGACGCTGTTCTCGCTCTTGGACACGCCGATGCGTTTGGCAAATTCGCGGATGCCTTCCGGTGTGTAACCGCGCCTTCTCATGCCTGAAATCGTGGGCATGCGCGGATCGTCCCAGCCGCTGACGTGCTTTTCGTTCACCAGTTGCAGCAGCTTGCGTTTGCTGGTGATGGTGTAGTGCAACTCCAGCCGCGAGAATTCGTATTGGCGCGGGTGGCAGGGAACGGAAACGTTGTCCAGCACCCAGTCATACAGCGGGCGATGGTCTTCGAATTCCAGCGTGCAGATGGAATGGGTGACGCCTTCCAGCGCGTCCGAGATGCAGTGGGTGTAGTCGTACATCGGATAGATGCACCACTTGTCGCCGGTGCGAATGTGGTGGGCGCGCTTGATGCGGTAGATGACCGGGTCGCGCATGTTGATGTTGGGCGAGGACATGTCGATCTTGGCGCGCAGCACCATCGCGCCGTCGGCGAATTCACCGCTCTTCATGCGCGTGAACAAATCGAGGTTCTCCTTGGCCGTACGGTCGCGGTTCGGGCTGTTTTTGCCCGGCTCCTTCAGCGTGCCGCGGTATTCGCGCATCTGCTCCGGGGTAAGGTCGTCAACATAAGCCAGCCCCTTGTTGATGAGTTCGACGGCAAAATCGTACAGCGCGTCGAAGTAATCCGATGCCCAGCGCACTTCGCCATTCCATTGGAAACCGATCCAGCGCACATCGTCCTGGATGGATTGCGCGTATTCCTGGCTTTCCTTCTCCGGGTTGGTGTCGTCGAAGCGCAGGTTGCATTTACCCTGATAGTCCCGCGCCAGGCCAAAATTCAGGCAGATGGATTTGGCGTGGCCGACGTGCAGATAACCGTTCGGCTCCGGCGGGAAGCGGGTGACGATGCTCGCATGCTTGCCGGCGGCGAGGTCGCTGTCGATGATGGTACGGATGAAATTGGAAACGGGCGCTGCGGAGGGGGCGTTGCTGCTCATTTTTCGTTCAAAAAAGTATATGCAATGAAGGTGCGGAATTCTACCCGAAAACAGTCCCCTCAACGCCGCAGCGCAATCCGTGTAAGCACGGCGCTTATTTGGTAGAATCGCGCACTCTTTGAATTGGCACCGCCATTGCAACTTTTTCCGGAATAAACCACACGATGATTATGCTTAAACTGTTCAGCCGAGCCGCCGCATTAGGCCTTCTTTTAGCGATCGCAGCCCCCGCGCAAGCAGATGACATCCAGGACGCCAACAAACTGTTCAAACAGGGGCAGCATGCCCAGGCGATGGAGAAAGTGAACGCCATACTGGCCACCAAACCCAAAGACGCACAGGCGCGCTTCCTCAAGGGGCTGGTCTTCGCCGAGCAATCGAACATTCCGGATGCCATCACAACCTTCACCGGCCTCACCGAGGATTATCCCGAATTGCCCGAACCCTACAACAATCTGGCCGTACTCTACGCCGGTCAGGGCAATTACGAAAAAGCCAAGAGCTCGCTGGAAATGGCGATCCGCACCCATCCCAGCTACGCCACCGCGCACGAGAACCTGGGCGATATCTACGCGAAGATGGCCAGCCAGGCTTATGACCGCGCCCTGCAACTGGACAAGAGCAACACCAACACCCAGACCAAACTGGCGTTGATCCGCGAGCTGTTCAGCAAGAACACCCGCACCGCGACCAAACCGACCGTCGTCGCCCAAGCCGATACCACCGCACCCGCGTCCACTCCGGCGACCGTCGCCACCACGCCTGTCGTGAATCCTGTGCAACCGAAACCACCCGTGACCGTGACCCCCATCAGCAGCGATCCGTCAGCGGACGTGTTGAAAGCCACAAGGGAATGGGCTGCCGCCTGGTCGGCCAAGAACAGCAAGAAATACCTCGCTTTCTACGCCAAGGAATTCAAGGCACCGGATAACCTGAGCCGCAGCGCCTGGGAGCAACAACGCAAGCAGCGTATCGCTGCCCCCAAGTCCATCCAGGTCGAAATCCGGGACCCCAAAGTCAAGGCGGCCGACGACAAGCACAGCAGCATCAGCTTCAAACAGACTTACCGCGCCAGCCATCTGAACGTGATCTCCAGCAAGACCTTGAGCTGGGTGATGACAGACGGACAATGGCTGATCGCCGAAGAGCATTCGGGGAAATAAGCCATGTCCAGCCGTCTTCTCGCACTGCTTCTGATGTCGCTGGCGCTTCCCGCCGAAGCGGGTGATTCCGCTTCACGCGACATGGAACTGGGGCTGGCCAAGAGCCTGAACGCCGTGCGCAACAACCATCTGGACGTGGCGCTGAACGAGGTCGACTCGTTGCTCAAGATCAACCCGAACTTCAAGCTGGCGCAATTGGTCAGGGGCGACCTGCTGCTGGCTCGTTCCAAGCCCATCACCGATTTCGGCGATGCCCCCAACGCCCCGCGCGACCGGGTGCAGGACCTGCGCGAAGAAGCCAACGCCCGCCTGCAACGCGTTCAGCAACAACAACCCGTCGCCATCCCCAAGTATCTGTGGCAACTCTCACCCCAGCAGAAATATGCCGTGGTGGTGGATACCAGCAAATCCACGCTGTACCTGTTCGAGAACGTGAATGGTGTACCGCGTTATGTGTCGGACTTCTATATCAGCGTCGGCAAGAAAGGCGCGGACAAACTTTCCGAGGGCGACCAAAAAACGCCGCTGGGGGTGTATTTCGTCAACGCACACCTCACCAAGGACAAGCTCACCGACTTTTACGGCAATGGCGCCTATCCGCTGAGCTATCCCAATGAATGGGACAAGCGTCTGGGTCGCGACGGTCACGGCATCTGGCTGCACGGCACGCCTTCGGACACCTACAGCCGCCCGCCGCGCGCCAGCAATGGCTGCGTGGTGCTGGCCAACAACGACCTGACCGACCTCGGCGGACACCTGCAGATCGGCGTCACACCGGTCATTATCGCCAGCCAGATCGACTGGAGCGACGAGGCGGACCGCACAGAGCGCACAGAACTCCTCAAAGAGATCGAACAATGGCGCAGCGACTGGGCCAGCCGCAATACTGAAGCCTACCTCTCGCACTATGCTCACGACTTCTCCACCGGCAGCGTGAACCTGTCCGCCTTCGCCGAGCAAAAACGCCTGGTCAATTCCGGCAAAACCTGGATCAAGGTCAAGATGAACAACGTCAGCGTCTTCCCTTATCCCAGCCAGCCGAATCTGGTGGTGGTCAGTTTCGAACAGGATTACGACAGCAACAACCTTTCCAACCGCATGCACAAGCGCCAATACTGGATGAAACGGGACGGGCACTGGCAGATTGTCTATGAAGGAGCTGCTTAAGGATATACGCTTACATTCCCTTCTCCCGCAAGCGGGAGAAGGGTCAGGGATGAGGGACGTTCAGCTTGCGCGACAAATAGCATCACCCTGCAACCCTCACCCCAACCCCTCTCCCGCTTGCGGGCGAGGGACAGAGGGCAAATGACGAGAGCATTCTCCACAAGCAGCAACACTTTACAAAAAGGCCTAACACCATGAAATATCTCATCCGCATTACCCTCGCATTTCTGCTGGCCGGACTCTGCGTCCTGCCCGCACAAGCAGTATCCACACCCGCAACCAAAGGAAAAATGAAAATGGTCAAACTACATACCAACAAAGGCATCATCACCCTGCAACTCGACGCCGAAAAAGCACCCGTCACGGTCCAGAATTTCCTGGACTATGTAAACAGCGGCTTCTACAGCAATGTCATATTCCACCGTGTCATCCCCAGCTTCATGATCCAGGGCGGCGGTTTCGAGCCGGGCATGAAAGAGAAAAAGACCAATGCGCCGATCAAGAATGAGGCAGCAAACGGCCTGAAGAACGAGATTTACTCCATCGCCATGGCGCGCACCGGCGACCCGCATTCCGCCAGCGCACAGTTCTTCATCAATACCAAGACCAACAGCTTCCTTGACTATCCAGGACAGGACGGCTGGGGCTACTGCGTGTTCGGCAAAGTGGTTGAAGGCAAGGAAGTGGTCGATGCCATCGGCAAAGTAAAAACCGGCAGCAGCGGCTTCTTCCAGGACGTGCCGAAAGAGGACGTCATCATCACCAAAGCGGAAGTGGTGCAATAACACACCGCCCCCTCTCCCGCAGGCGGGAGAGGGTTGGGGTGAGGGTTGTTGAGCAACAATTACTTTTTGCGGAACACGTAATCCCCCACCCTAGCCCTCCCCCGGGGGAGAGGGGACTTGCCCCCACCACATACATGTCCCACTCCCTCTTCATCTCCGATCTCCATCTAAGCCACGACCACCCGCGCAGCACGGAGCTGTTCCTGCGCTTTGCTGCCGACATCGCCCCCAAGGCGGAAGCGCTGTTTATTCTGGGCGACCTGTTCGAGTATTGGGCGGGCGACGACGACTTGGGCGACCCGTTCCATCTGCGTATCACCGATACCCTGCGCAACCTGGATGCACAGGGCACGCGCATTTTCATCATGCACGGCAACCGCGATTTCCTGATGGAAGAAGAACTGGGTTCGGCCTGCAACGCCACCCTGCTCGACGATCCAACCATGATCGAGCTCTATGGCACGCCCACATTGCTCACCCACGGCGACACCTTGTGCACCGACGATAGCGAGTACCAGCGCTTCCGCAGCATGGTGCGCGATGAGGCCTGGCAAGCGCAATTCCTGTCGCAGCCGCTGGCGCAGCGCAAAGCCCTGATCGAACAAATGCGCGTGCAGAGCGAATCGCAGAAACGCAGCAAGGAAATGGCGCTGATGGATGTGAACCCGGATGCGGTGCAGGAACTGCTGCGCCAGAATGCCTACCCGCGCCTCATCCACGGCCACACCCACCGCCCGGCGAAGCATAGCCATCACGTGGACGGTCACAACTGCACACGCTGGGTACTGGGAGACTGGGACAGCAAAGCCAATGCCTTGCGCTGCGACAAGAGCGGCATCCGCTGGGAAGAGATTCCGGGCTGAAGTGAAATATTCTGCAGTCAAAGGCAGGGTGCGCTTGCGCACCAATCGGCTCTAGTGCGCAGGCGCACTTTACAACTGAACGGCAACGACTTCTGCAGATCAAGGAGCGGTAAACATGAAAAAACAAATATTGGCCCTGCTGATTTTTGCTTGCGGCATGACAGCATCAGCCATGGCCGGAGAAGAACTCTCATCCGGACAGACCCTGTACCTGCCCGTGTACTCCAAGATCTGGCATGGCGACCGCATCGTCGACGGCCAATATCCCATCGACCGCCTGGTATCGGCACTGATCAGCATCCGCAACACCAGCCTCAAGACGCCGATCCGGATCACATCGGCCCGCTACTACAGCACGGAAGGGAAGCTGCTCAGGGAATATCTGCCCAAACCGGCAACTGTCGGCCCCATGGGCACACTCGAACTGTTCGTGGAGCGCAAGGAATCCGAGGGGGGCTCAGGGGCGAACTTCATCATCCAGTGGGAATCCGCGACACCGACCAATCCGCCCATCGTTGAAGCGTTGCATGCCGATATCCGCAACGGGCAACAAGCGCTGACTTTCATCACCACCGCACACCCCATTCGGGCAGACAAATGATCGGGGAACAAGCAGCGACTTCGCCGCCGCTTGTTCACGGCATGATCTCGACGTATTCGTAGACCTCCGCATTGATCAGTTGTTTCCGCACCGGCAG
The DNA here is from genome assembly GCA_043744345.1 of Sideroxydans sp. Taxonomy (GTDB): domain Bacteria; phylum Pseudomonadota; class Gammaproteobacteria; order Burkholderiales; family Gallionellaceae; genus Sideroxyarcus. Next base: position 32,504 of record JAYTUW010000003.1, read on the forward strand.
TGACGCACCGGCGAACCAGGACTTGGGATCATGCTTGTCGATCTCGCGCCCCATGAAACGCACCAGTTCGCAGATTGGTTCGACCACGTTCTTGCGGTAATGCGCGTCCTTCTTTACGTAGCCCAGATACAAATTCTTCATGCAATTGCCGCGGCACCAGTCATGGGCTTCGCAGGCGATACAAGGCATATCGGGATGCGGCTGCAACGGGCTTCGCTTCAGCCAGTTGCCCTGTATCTCGCCCATCTGCATCTCCGGCACATAGGTCATGTCGGGACAGGGGAATATCTTGCCGTCCGGCATCACGTTGATGATGTGCGTGGACACGCGGCACTGGGTCTGGCCTGCATAGAGTTCGCGGGAGCGGTTCGGCAATACCTTGTTGCGCACCATGCCCATGATGGGGATGAGCGGGTATAGCTTGTCGGTGCGGCAGAAGAACTTATCGATGAGTTGAACCAGCACCGCCTTGCGCTTATCCAGCGAATCGCCCGAGTACTGCTCGTCGGCGACGAACTGCCAGTACAGGTAATTGAAAGTTTCGGCGAGATCGTCCAGTTCCTCGAAAGTCGTGTCGGGGTGTCCCCAGGTCACACGTGCGGTGACACTGCCCCAGAGCCGGTCACGCACATGGTTCACATTCTTGTGCACCTGGCGCCATACACCGCGCCCGCGGTAGCCGTCCGTGGTCTGTTCCCCGCCATCCACAGAGACCAGGATATTGGACAGCTTTTGCAGCATCCAGTCGGGCAGGTTATCCAGCAACGTGCCGTTGGTCTGCAACTGGTAACGGAAAGCCGGGAAACGCCGCATCACGGTTTCCATCATCTCGCGGTTGAGCGTCGGCTCCCCGCCATAGAAAGTGACGTAGATCTCCTTGCCCGCCAGCTGCTTGTCGATGAAGGCGGCAAGCTGTTCGATGTCGTATTTGAGCTCGGTCTGCGAGCCCAGCACCTCGCCCACCCCCATGGAACAGTAGCTGCATTTCAGGTTGCACTTGAGCGTGGTGAGAAGCTGCAACTCGACGCGACCGCCGACGATGGGGTCGATGGCCTGAATCACGTTGGAAGGGATGGCGATTGCACTGGAGTTCATGGCTGTTCATGTACAGGGTTACCGAATGTCCGGCATTATGCGCAAACTTCTTCGCACGCTATTTGATCTTGCTCATATTGCTTGCTAGTACACGCAAAGAAACTCCCAAGTAGGGTGCGCCTGCGCACCATTTTGCTCTGGTACGCAGGCGCACCCTACGTCTTGAATCAAGCGTCCAAGGATAAGATTTCCAGACGCACCCCGCCGCAGACTGGGATAATCGCGTATGACTAATAAAACCGCACCCACCCCAACACCCGCAACCGCCACGACCGGTCGCCCCTTCAACGAACTGGCGCTGCCGCCGGCCATGCTGGCCAACCTGCAGCAGCTCGAATACCTGACCATGACGCCCATCCAGGCGGCCAGCCTGCCGATCACGCTGGCAGGAACCGATCTCATCGCCCAGGCCAAGACCGGCAGCGGCAAGACCGCCGCATTCGCGTTGCCGCTGCTCATCAAACTGAACCCTCGCCACTTCGGCGTGCAGGCCATGGTGCTGTGCCCCACGCGCGAGCTGGCCGACCAGGTGACGCAGGAACTGCGCCGCCTGGCGCGCTTTGTGGACAACATCAAGATACTGGCGCTGGTCGGCGGCAGCACCATGCGCCCGCAGGCCGACAGCCTGGAACACGGCGCGCACATCGTCGTCGGCACGCCGGGCCGCATCATGGACCACATCGAGCGCGGCAACCTGAAACTGGATGCGCTCAACACGCTGGTGCTGGACGAGGCCGACCGCATGCTGGACATGGGCTTCTATGACGACATTTCGTTCGTAGTGAAACAGTGCCCGACGCGGCGCCAGACCCTGCTGTTCTCGGCGACCTATCCCGAGGGCATCGCCAGGTTGGCGCAAAAATTCATGATCAACCCGCAGGAAGTGAAGCTGCTGGAACAACACGAAGGCAGCAAGATCCGCCAGCGCTTCTACGAGATCAAACACGAGGACCGTTTGCAGGCTGTCTCCGTGCTGCTCAAGCACTACCGCCCGGTCAGTACGCTGGCCTTTTGCAACACCAAGCAGCAATGCCGCGACCTGGTGGACATCCTGCATGCCAAGGGCATACACGCGCTGACGCTGAACGGCGACATGGAACAGCGCGAACGCGACCAGGTGCTCATCCAGTTTGCCAACCGCAGCTGCTCGGTACTAGTGGCCACCGACGTGGCCGCGCGCGGCCTGGATATCTCCCAGCTGGAAGCCGTCATCAACGTCGACATCACCCCCGATCCCGAGATCCATATCCACCGCATCGGCCGCACCGGCCGCGCCGACCAGGAAGGTTGGGCATTCAGTCTGTGTACCCCCGCCGACATGCCGCGCGTTGCCAACATCGCCAAGGCGACGGGCAGCGAACCCGAATGGCACACCATGGATTCGCTGCTGAACGAAAAGAAGGGGCCGCTGGTACCGCCCATGGTCACGCTGCAAATCCTCGGTGGTCGCAAAGAGAAGATCCGCCCCGGCGATGTGCTGGGTGCCTTGACCGGCGAAGCCGGATTCACCCGCGAACAAGTCGGCAAAATCACCGTGACCGACATGTCCACCTACGTCGCTGTTGCACGTGACATCGCCAAAGAAGCAGTGAAGAGATTGTCGGCGGGCAAGGTGAAGGGCAAAACAGTGAAAGTGCGTGCGCTGGAAGATTGAATCAAAAGACTCGGCACCCGGTCACACCTTCCCCTTTGAGGGAAATTTGCAAATGTTGCTCTTCGCTACCTTGTTCAAATCCCCCCTAGCCCCCCCTTTGCAAAGGGGGGTACGTCCGGGATAGGAATCAGAATACCCGGAAGCCAGCCACACCTTCCACCTCCCCCTTTAGCAAAGGGGGATACAGGGGGATTTGAAAATGTTGATCTTCCCTCCCTTCCTTAAATCCTCCGGCTGGTTCCGCCACCCTACCCAGCTGGCACAGTATTCGCTTAATATATTTACAGGATTAACGACAAGGCACAGCCATGCAAATCGCCAAAGAGGAATACGCCAGCCACACCGCCTTCGATGAACTGCTGGACCGCGACTTGAAGCCGCGTTCCGCCGCCCAGCCGTTGTTCGACTACCTGAACACGCTGGACGAAAGCGAGTTGGCGGCACGCCGTCAGGCCGTGGATACCACCATCATGGCCATGGGCATCACGTTCACCATCTACAGCGAATCCGGCAACATCGACCGGGCCTGGCCGTTCGACCCCATTCCGCGGGTCATGGGACGGCGCGAATGGGAACACATCCAGGCTGGGCTCAAGCAACGGCTTAAAGCGCTCAACCTGTTCATCAACGATCTGTACAACGAGCAACGCATCATCAAGGACGGCGTGTTTCCGGCCGAGGTGCTGGAAGGCTCGGCCAATTTCCGCCCGCAATGCGTCGGCATCACGCCCCGCTTTGGCGTCTGGGCACACATTTGTGGCACCGATCTGGTGCGTGGCG
>JAYTUW010000004.1:0-35880 GCA_043744345.1 Sideroxydans sp.
GTCCCGGCCAACACCACCTATGTCGCCAACAGCACCCGCCTCAACGGTATCGCGGTGGCGGACGCGGGTGCCGGGGTCTCGCCGCTGGTCGGCGGCATCGCCATCAGTTCTTCTGATCTCACCCCGCCGCTGCCCGCACCCGGCGCGGGCAGACTCACGGCCGGACAGACCGCAACCATCGTGTTCGACGTGACCGTGAACGCGGGCACCGCGGCAGGCACGGTGATCAGCAACCAGGGCACGGTGAACAGCACCGAACAGGCGCCGGAGCCGACCGATGCCGACGGCAACAATGCCAACGGCAACCAGCCGACGCAGGTCGTGGTCGGCAGCGCGCAGCAGCTCTCGATCAGCAAGAGCGTCACGGTGGTCGGCGGCGGCGCGGCAGTGGCCGGGGCGAATCTCGAATACACGGTCGTGGTGACCAACGTCGGCAGCCTGCCCGCCACCAATGTGCGCATCACCGACAATCTCGACCTCCCGGTGGCCGGATATCTGGCCTATGTCGCCGGTTCCGGCACGCTTGACGGTTCCGCGCTCGGTGTCAACTTTACCGCGCCCATCGTCACCGCCAACTACAGCGGTGCCTACGGCAACCTGGCACCGGGCGCGAGCGCCACGCTGCGCTTCCGCGCCACCATTAACCCGGCGCTGGCCATCGGCACCACCATCACCAACACCGCCGATGTGAGCTGGAACGCGGGCAGCCAGTTCGCTTCCGCCAGCGTCTCGATTGATGTGGGCGGTATCCCGGGTGTGGCGAGCCTGCGCGGTCAGGCCTGGCACGATGCCAACTTCGACCTGGTCGCGGGCGGAACGGAAACACCGCTGGCGGGCTGGAGCGTAGAGACATGGCGCAACGGCAGCCAGATCGGCTCGGTGCTCACCGATGCCGGGGGCCTGTACCAGATCAGCGGTTTGGCGCCCAACACCGGCAGCACCGACCGCTACGAACTGCGTTTCCGCGCGCCGGGACACAGCGCCACCACGGCACTGCTGGGCTACGCAGATTCCGTATTCACCAACGGCCTGCAGAACATCAGCGCCATCGTGGTCGGCTCCGGCAGCATCACGCAGCGACTCAACCTGCCCATCGCGCCCAACGGTTCCGTGTACAACTCGCTGCAGCGCCTGCCCGTCACCGGCGCGACGCTGACGCTGCTCGATGCCACCAGCCTGACCGCACTGCCGGTCAGCTGCTTCAACGATACTGCGCAGCAGGGACAAGTGACGCTCTCGGGCGGCCACTACCGCTTCGACATCAACTTCAGCAGCGGTGCCTGTCCGTCGAACGGCAACTATGTGCTTAATGTCGCGCCTCCCGCTGCGGGATACAGGGCCAACACCTCGATGGTCATCCCGCCGCTGAGCAGCCGCACCACCGCCGCCTTCTCCGTGCCGAATTGTCCGGGTAGCGCGAGCGACGCGGTGCCCGGCACGGCGAACTATTGCGAGGCAGCCGATTCCGAGAACCCGCCGCCCATGAGCATCGCCGCGGGCAGCCCGGGCACCCGCTACTACCTGCACCTGCTGCTCAACAACACGCTGCTGCCGGGCCACAGCCAGATCTTCAACAACCACATCCCGCTGGATCCGGATCTGAGCGACTCGGTGGCGATCACCAAGACCGCGGCGCGCGTTACCGTGTCGCGCGGCGAGATGGTTCCCTACACCATCACCGTCAACAACAATTACGTGCTGACGCTGAACAACCAGAGCATCGTCGACTCCTTCCCGCCGGGATTCAAATACGTGTCCGGCTCCGCCCGCTACGACGGCATGCCGCTGGAACCGGTCATGGTCGGCAGGACGCTGCGCTGGAACAACGTCGATCTCGCCACTGCCACACGGCACACGCTGAAGATGCTGTTCATCGTCGGCGCGGGTGTCTCCACCGGCGACTACGTCAACCGCGCGCAGATCCTCAACAACCTCACCGGCGGCGTCTCCTCCGGCGAGGCCTCCGCCACCGTGCGCGTGATACCCGATCCGACCTTCGATTGCAGCGACGTGATCGGCAAGGTGTTCGACGACAAGAACCTCAACGGCTACCAGGACAAGGGCGAGCCGGGCCTGCCCAACGCGCGCGTGATCAGCGCGCGCGGCCTGATCGCGAAGACCGACGAGCACGGCCGCTTCCACATCACCTGCGCCGCGACACCGGACGAGACGCGCGGCGCCAACTACATCCTCAAGCTCGACGAGCACAGCCTGCCCGGCGGCTATCGCGTAACGAGCGAGAACCCGCGTGTACAGCGGCTCACACGCGGCAAGATGGCGAAGTTCAATTTCGGCGCGGCGATCCATCACGTGGTGCGCCTGGACGTGGCTGACGGCGTATTCAAACCCGGCAGCAGCGACATGCGCGAACAGTGGCTGCCGCGCATCGACCTGTTGTTGAACGAACTGAAGAAAGCGCCCTCGCTGCTGCGCATCTCCTATCTCGGCGATGCCGAGACCGACACTGAGGTCGACGCGCGGCTGGCCGCGCTCAAGGCCATGATCAAGGAAAAATGGAAAGGCTACCCCCTGACCATCGAGAGCGAGATCCACTGGCGTCGCGGCGGACCCGCCGAGCGCAAGGGGCAGCTCGATTGATGAAATGAAACATAAACCCGGATTGTCCATTTGAGGTTTTCACTGACCAGAATGAAAACAAAGGATGACCGGGTTGCTCCCTTCTCCCGCAAGCGGGAGAAGGGCTGGGGATGAGGGATGTTCGGTATACGCGATAAGTGATTCTCGCTTGCCACCCCTCACCCCAACCCCTCTACCGCTTGCGGGCGAGGGGCTAATGAACTCTGTGTTCTCTGTGGCTTGAATCAAGGCTATCAGGATTTGGATTTTTAGGATGACTATGCTGAAGAAGTTATTGCCACTGTTGCTAGTCCTGACCGTACCGGATGCGGCGCTTGCCGCCGATCCGTCCGGGGCTGCGGGCGTGCGCGACACCGGCAGATTCGGCGCGACCACGGAGCAGTATCCGGCCGGGGAAGGTGTGTTCGTACCCGAGATCAAGAGTGAGCCGCAGGAAAAAGCGGGCGACACGCTGGAAAAGCAACAGGTGATGCAAAAGGTGGCGAAGACGGTCAAGCTGCAAAACGTGGTGCCGCCCATCCGCTTCGGTTCCGGCAAGGCGGAGATCCCGCCCGAATACGTCGGCATGCTGCGCAACATCCTCGGCAAGATGAAGAACCGCGCCAACGTGCGCCTGCACTTCGTCGGCTACAGCGACAACGTGCAACTGAGCATCCAGCTGGCGCAGAAATATGACGACAACGCCGGTCTGTCGCGCGAGCGTGCCGGTGCCACGGCCGAATTCTTCCAGAACGCGCTGGGCCTGCCGCCGGAGTCGATCTCCTACGAAGGCCTGGGCGAAGCCAACCCGATCGGCAGCAACGCCAGCGAAGCAGGCAGGGCACTGAATCGCCGCGTCGAGGTGGAAGTCTGGTATGACGAGATCAGCGACAAGCTGGTGGAAAAAGAGATCGTGGTCGTCAACCCGGTGAACCGCATCAAGGTGTGCCGCGTGGAGACCGTGTGCAAACTGCGCTTCAAGGAAGGCATGGCGCACCGCGCGCGCATCAAGAACCTGGTCGAGCCGCTGCGCTATGACGAGGAGAACATGCAGATCCCCGCCGAATTTCTGCAACAGTTGCAACGCGCGCAGCAAAACCTGCACGGCCGGAGCGGCGTGGTGATGAAGTTCATCGGCCATACCGACAGCCTGCCGCTGGATGGTCGTGACCTGCGCCTCTACGCCACGCATCTCAGCCTGTCCAAGGCACGCGCCCGGCGCGTGGCGCTGGCGATCCAGGATGCGTTGCACCTGCCGAACTCGGCCGTGGACAGTGACGGCAAAGGCGACAAATACTCGCTCGCCGCCAACGACACCCCCAAGGGCCGCAGCCTCAACCGCCGCATCGAAGTGGAGTACTGGTACGACGATCCGTTGCAGGAACTGCCCGACGAACCGCAGATCTGCCCCGAGGCTGCCGGTGCGGAAACAGTGAGCCGCACTTACGATCCGCCTTCGGGCGCGATCGACCCGGTCTTCTACAACGAGACCCAGCCGGTCATCCCGCCCGGCTACGCGCAGCGCCTGGCCAGCGTGATGCAGGAACTGAAGGACAAGGCCAACGTGCGCCTGCGCTTCGTCGGCTACACCCGTAATGAAGGTCTGAGCCGCCGCGCCGCGGACGTCTACGGCGACGATGTCGGCCTCTCCACCGCGCGTGCAAAGCATGTGATGGAGTTGATCGGCGAAGAGATCAAACTGAAGCCGGAACAGATGGAGCACGAAGGCCACGGCAACGTGCAGAGCACTGACGTGGTCAACGCCGGATTCGCCAGTGCGGAACGGTCGCGCGTCGACGTGCAGATCGTCTACGATGAACTGGCACAGCTCGACGACAGCGAGGGACTGGACATCACGCGCATCACGCGCGAGGTGCAAACGCAGGACCCGTACGCCCTCAACCTGATGCGCATCACCGTGGACGGCACGCCGGTCGACGATCCGGGCAAGAGCGTGCCCGATCTGCAGCGCTGCACCGACGTGGCTTTGGACAAGGCGGACATCCGCTTCCGCTTCGACAACCTGGAACTCAAGCCGCGCCTCAACATCAGCGCCTGGCCGCTGAGTGTGCGCTACAAGGACGACCCCGACACCGCCGTTGCGGAGAACCGCGTCAACTTCAAGCTCTACAGCAACTATCCCGCCTTCTTCGAACGCGCCGAGGTCCGCCTGTTCGACGAGACGCAATCTTCGCGCGACACGCCGCTGGCCGTGGTGCCGGTGAACGCGGACGGCGATGCCGAGTGGCGCGCCGAGTTCAGCGAATACCGCGCGCCGGGCCGCACCCTCAAGTACCTGCTGCGCGTCTACGACAAGGCGGGCAACTTCGACGAGACCGCCGAACAGAACCTGTGGCTGGTGGACAAGCTGAGCGCGGAGACGTTGAACGCAGACATCAGCAAAGAGCTGCTGGTCGGCTATGGCGAGAACCGCCTCGCGGCGCAGAACATCCCCATCAACGGCGGCGCGGTCAGCGCCCTCGGCAGCAAGATACCGGCGGGACGCCAGGTATGGCTGGCGGGCCATCCGGTGCCCGTGGACAAGGACGGCAAGTTCGTGGCCGAACAGCTGCTGCCTGCCGGCTTGCATAGTGTCGAAGTGGCGGTGCTCGACCAGCAGGGCAACGGCGAGTTGTTCCTGCGCGACCTGGAACTGAAACAGAACGACTGGTTCCGCGTCGGCATCGCCGACATCACCGCCGCACGCGACCATACCAGCGGCCCGGCGGCACTGGTTACCCAGGACAAGACCCACTATGACAACAACCTGAGCGTCGACGGCCGACTCGCCTTCTACACCAAGGGCAAGTTCGGCGACGATTGGCAGCTGACCGCCAGTGCCGACACACGCGAGGGGCCGCTCAAGAGCATCTTCAGCAACTTCATGAACAAGGCGCCCGACGCCATGTTCCGCCGCATCGACCCCGACTACTACTACCCGACCTATGGCGACGACAGCACCGTGGAAGAAGGCGCGCCGACGCTGGGCAAGCTGTATGCCAAACTGCAGAAGGCCGGGAACCACATCCTGTGGGGTAACTTCAAGGTTGGCTACACCGGCAGCTCACTGGCGCGCGTGGACCGCAGCCTGTACGGTCTGAATCTGCACGGGCAATCCGCCGACACCACCAGCTTCGGCGAACAGCGCCTGTACGCCGACGGTTTCGCCGCCGAGCCAGGCACCGTCGCCAGCCGCGACGAGTTCCGCGGCACCGGCGGTTCGCTCTATTACCTGCGCCATCAGGACATCCTCAACGGCTCGGAGCGCATGTTCGTCGAGATCCGCGACAAGGATTCCGGCATGGTGGTCGGTGCCAAGGCACTCACCGTGGGGCTGGATTACGACATCGACTATCTGCAGGGCCGCATCCTGCTCGGCGAACCGCTCTCCGCCACGGTCGGCAACAGCATGCTGGTGACGAGCGGCGGCAGTAGCGGCGACCAGGCCTACCTGGTGGTGCGTTACGAATACACACCGGGCCTGAACAGCATCGACACGCTGGCCACCGGCGGACGCGTCCACTACTGGATAGGCGACCATGTGAAGATCGGCCTGACCAACAACAAGAGCAACGAGGCCGGTGCCAAGAGCAGCCTCAACGGTGTCGACGTCACCCTGCGCAAGAACGCCGCCACCTGGCTGAAGCTGGAAAGCTCGCAGAGCACGGGACAGGGCATCACCACCCTCAACTCCGCCGACGGCGGCTATACCTTCAACCAGAATGGCGTATTGGTCACCAACGACGGCAAGGCGGGTGCGCGCCGCGCCGACACCAGTATCGCGCTGGCCGACGTGGTCGAAGGCGCACAAGGCAAAGTAACCCTCTACAGCCAGAAGCTGGATGCCGGATTCTCCGGGCCGGGGCTGCTCACGCAATTCGACACCAGCCAGTACGGCGGCAGCCTCAACCTGCCGCTGGGCTCGCAGTTCAAACTGCGCGCCAAGACCGACATCAGCGACCGCAAGCAGAGCCTGAGTACCAAGGCGAACGAGGTCAACGTCGACTACCTGCTCACCGACCAGTGGACGCTGAGCGGCGGCGTGCGAACCGACAGTCGCCAGGACAACTCACTCATCGTCCCGCTGACTCAAAAGCAGGGCGAGCGCACCGACATGCGTGTGCAGGCGGGCTACGACTCCAAGACCGACTGGAACACCTATGCCTTCGTGCAGGACACGCTGAGCCGCACCGGCAACCGCGAAGCGAACGGACGCGGTGGCGCGGGCGGCGGCTATCGCGTCAGCGAACGTTTCAAGATCAACGGCGAACTCTCCGGCGGTGATCTGGGTGCGGGCGGAAAACTCGGCAGCGAATACCTGTATTCGGACCGCACTACCCTCTACACCAACTACGCCATGGAGAACGAGACCAGCGACAACGGACTGCGCGCCAACAAGGGCAACCTCACTTCCGGCGTGCGCAGCCATTACTCCGACACCACTAGCGTCTACATGGAAGAGCGCTACACCCACGGCAACGTGCCCACCGGCCTGACCCACACCGCCGGGGTAGACGTCGCGCCGGACGACCGCTGGAACTACGGCGGCAACATCGACTTCGGCACGCTCACCGACTACTTCACCGGTGCCAAGACCGAGCGCAGGGCAGCCGGCGTCAAAGCCGGTTATCACTTCGACGAGCTGACCGTGGCCAGCGCCTTCGAATACCGTGTCGACAAGACCCAGAACAGCAGCGCCATCAGCTCGCAACGCACCACCTGGCTGACCAAGAACAGTTTGAAGTATCAACTCAACCCCGACTGGCGCCTGATTGGCAAATACAACCACTCCAACAGCAAGAGCAGCCTTGGCGATTTCTACAACGGCAACTTCACCGAGGCCGTGCTCGGCTATGCCTATCGTCCGGTGGAGAGTGATTATCTGAACGCGTTGTTCAAATACACCTACTTCTACAACCTGCCCACCACGGATCAGATGACCATCGCCAACACGGCCGCGTCCTATATCCAGAAGAGCCATATCCTGTCCGCCGACGCGATGTACGACCTGACCCAGCAGTGGAGCATAGGCGGCAAATTCGCCTACCGCCTGGGCCAGCTGGCCATGGATCGCACCGACCCGGTGTTCTACGACAGCCGCGCGCAACTATCCATCGTCCGCGCCGACTGGCATTTCGTCCACCGTTGGGATGCCCTCGTTGAGGGCCGCGTACTCAACCTGCCCGACGCAAAAGACCGCCGCAGCGGCATGCTGTTTGCGATCTACCGCCAGCTTGGCGACAACGTGAAACTCGGTGCGGGCTACAACTTCACCGACTTCTCGGACGATCTCACCGACCTGAGCTACAAGAGTCACGGCGTGTTCATCAACATCATCGGCAAGATGTAGTTCCATTTCTCTATCGTTAGAAATTTTCACTTTCCTCGTCGGCAGCGAGCTAGCCAACGACTTGCCCGCTTGCGGGCTTATTCCATTTCTATTTCAATACTTGAATTTACTCCCTTCCCCCGCAGGCGGGGGAAGGGTTGGGGATGAGGGTCTATGCGCTACGACAAAACCTGTTTGCTCCCCACGTCCCTCACCCTAGCCCTCTCCCGCCCGCGGGATAACCAGCGACTTAGCGGCTCTGCCGCTTAGTCGAATGGCGAGTAGTTTCACCAGAGGGAACTTGTTTTTGCATTACTTTTGATCTGGAAATGGAATTAGTCGCATGGCTAGTTGTTTCACAAAGGGTTAGGGTGAGGGCCGTTAGATAGAATGCCTTTTTGATTCATCTCACAAACCCTCATCCCCAACCTTTGTTCGGCTTGCGCAAGAAGAAAGTTCATTCAACCCAGATAATCCATTAGCCGAAGTCGCATCTCTCCCTTCTCCCGCAAGCGGGAGAAGGGCTGGGGATGAGGGTCTGTGACTCACATTCAAAGTGGATTCCCCCCGCAAACCCTCACCCCAACCCTCTCCCGCTTGCGGGAGAGGGGGCTGGTTTGCTAATGGATAATCTGGGTTCAAGTATTGAAATTGAAATGGAATAAGTTGTCTCATCGCGATCAAGTCGATCGCGCCCGGTGCCCTATGTTCATTGCGCTCGCATACGCTATGGAACATAATTCCCTCAAGGCTGACCCCATAAGGAAGACCGTGCCTATCCTGTCCGTGTTTTTCGGTATCATTGTTCGCATGTGGCATGACGATCACCCGCCTCCCCACATACATGTCGAGTATCAGGGGTTCGAGGCGCTGGTCAATGTTCTGACAGGTGAAGTCAGTGAAGGTCGCCTGCCGAAGAAAGCAGCATCAATCGTTAAGGAGTGGTGCATTCGCCATCAGCAGGAGCTATTGGCGAATTGGGAAAGAGGTCAGCACTTCGAGCCAATGGAACGAATTCCTGGAGCAGATCAAGATGATTAAATTGATTGAAGCGCGTTACTTGGGAAATTTTCAGATATTTGTGTCGTTTTCGGACGGTAAGGAAGGCGCACTCGACGGGAACGCATTGCTGAAAAAAAGCGGCTCGTTACTTGAGCCATTGCGCGATGAAAACTACTTCCAGCGATTTTTCATCGACGCCGGTGCGCTGTGCTGGCCCAACGGTCTGGAACTCTCCCCTGCCCGCCTTTATGAAACGTGTCGGGCGCTTGAACCGATCTAACTTGCCTGCCACCTGCAGCTAGGTGGCTTCCAACCTCATCATCGGGTTGATGTAATTCCTGCTCGATGCCAAAAAGTTAGCTTAGTGATTCACCTGTCCAACGGACTCACCACGCCACGCCCGCCCTTGTTGAGCACATGCGTGTAGATCATGGTGGTGGATACATCGGAATGGCCGAGCAGCTCCTGCACGGTGCGGATATCGTAGCCGGATTGCAGCAGATGGGTGGCGAAGGAGTGGCGCAAAACGTGCGGCGTAACCGGCTTGTGTATCTCTGCAATCTTCGCCGCCTCGCGCACCGCGCGCTGCACACTGGCCTCGTACAGATGATGGCGGCGCTCGATGCCGGAGCGCGGATCGACCGAACGCACGGCGGAAGGAAACACAAACTGCCAACCCCACGTACTCGCCGCCTTGGGATATTTCACCGCCAGCGCATTGGGCAGATACACCTCGCCGAACCCCGCCTCCAAATCCTTTTCGTGCAAGGCCTTCACCTTTTTCAAATGCGCCTGCAAAGGCAGGATCAGATTTACCGGCAGCACCGTCACCCTGTCTTTATTGCCCTTGCCCTCGCGCACGATGATCTCGCGCCGCTCGAACTCCACATCCTTGACCCGCAGCCGCAATCCCTCCAGCAAACGCATCCCCGTGCCATACAACAGCGACGCGGCCAAGCCCATCGTGCCCGACATCGCATTCAGCAAAGCGCGCATCTCGGTTTGCGTCAAAACCACAGGCAGACGCTTGCCCATCTTGGCCGAGATCACCTCATCCAGCCAGGGCAGCTCGATATGCAACACATCCCGGTATAAAAACAGCAGTGCAGACTTGGCCTGATTTTGTGTGGAAGAAGCAACATTGCGATCCACTGCCAAATGGCTCAAAAACTGCTGCACCTCGTCCGCCCCCATCTCCTTCGGGTGGCGCTTGTCATGGAACAAAATGAACCGGCGCGCCCAATCGAGGTATGAAGCCTCGGTACGAATACTGTAGTGACGAACGCGAATCTCCGCGCGCATCCGGTCGAGCAGCTTGGGCGAATCCTGAGAAACAGCTTTAGCTTCCATCCGCGAAATTTTAGGTCGCCCTAATTTGGAAGTCCAGCACAAGAAGATCGTTAACCCTATGAATAGACGAAAATCACACACACGGGGTTGACAGACGGTTTTGATATAGGCGACATTGCCACTCTATGAAAATGTTTTCTATTTTTAGTTAGAGCACATTAATCAATGAACAGAGATTTTTTCCTACCTTCGCCTAGAGTAGTTAGAACGTCCATAGTTTTGGCGTGGTTTGTTCTTGGCGCGGTGGCCTCTTTCTGGTGGGTTCCTGGCTATTTTGGTGCTACGCATCCAATTTTGCTAAAACAAGGTGCTGGTGCAGCTCTTATACTCTGGTTGTTGGTACTAAATGATTGGCCAAGGGTTGGTACTAAAGCATTCTTTCAAAACACTCCGTTTCTTAAACGCAAGTTCACTTTATTGGGGATTGTCAGTGCTCTTTTCTTTATTGGGCTTGTGCTCTAACCCTGCGCTCGAGTTCGCGCCCTTTGGGCGCTGGGACGCGCCTTCGGCGCGCCCCTCAGCTCCACGTTAGGCTTCTCGAATGACACGGTACATTCAAACTGTAGGAATACTTCTACTTCTGATCGTTGTGGATTCGCCCTTTGGGGTATTGTTCCAGTGGCCGTTTCTTTTGCTGGCCAAGTTCATCTCTGAACCCTCGGGGTGCGGGTGGGAGTGCCCTGTCACGATCTATTACCAAATGGTTAGCCTCTTGCTGATGTGTTTTGTTTATGGTGCTCTCGTCCTCAAGGGGCTCAAGATGTTTGAACGGGCAAACTCAAAGGGGGCACTCAGTGAATAAGCCTAACCCTGCGCTCAAGTTCGCTCCCTCCGGTCGCTGGGACGCGCCTTCGGCGCGCCCCTTAGCTTTACGTTAGCCGTTTCCATATGGAATTGTTTCTCGAGCTCTTGCTCCAACTTCTCGGCGAATTACTGCTCCAGCTCGCCCTCGAGATATGTTTTGAGTTGGGGTTGCAAAGTATCGCCGCCCCTTTTCGTCGCAAATCGAATCCACTCTTTGCAGCGATCGGTTACGCCCTTTTCGGTTCCATAGCTGGCGCCCTCAGCCTTGCTGCTTTTCCAACGCTCTTCATCGTTTCGCATCCGGGCAGACTTACAAACTTGGCCCTCACTCCAATTCTTGCGGGGTGCGCAATGGTAGCTATCGGCTCGTGGCGTCGTAGTAGAGATCAAGAACTTGTTCGCCTTGACCGTTTTGCTTACGGTTATCTTTTCGCACTGGCAATGGCTCCTGTGAGGTTTAGTTTTGGCCACTAAACGGCTAACCCATCATTCCACGGGACGCTGCGCGATAAAGCCGCGCATCGCCCGTGAATTCAGACGTTAGCGGTCTCCAATCATGGTTCCCTTTGGTCTCACACCAGAACAGTTCCTCACGCGCTACCGCCGCTGCTTGGAGCGCGCTTCACCCCATCTAATCTCAGTTCTCCGAGAGCTACTCAGCCGCCCTGTGCCACCGTCAGTGAAAGAAGCCGAGGTCCAGCTTTTCTTCGGCGACGATGGTCTTTCTCTTCCAGCTGCGTGGATTTACTACCGTGGAGAAAACAACAAAGTTGATCACGTTGACCAATCGATTTTCCCAGGCCGATCAATGGAGCTCTCTATCGGCTTGGACGTCATGGAAGACTTTGACGAAAACTACTTCACAAACCCTGAATTTGGCGGCCTCGACATTGCTGCAAATTCCGTCAAATCTTGGTTTGCCGAGTGTTGGCGGAAGGCTGGTGGTTGGAGCTATGCAGTTCCTACCGAGGTCGCAGTGCACGACGGTTTCGGCGATGG
The DNA here is from genome assembly GCA_043744345.1 of Sideroxydans sp. Taxonomy (GTDB): domain Bacteria; phylum Pseudomonadota; class Gammaproteobacteria; order Burkholderiales; family Gallionellaceae; genus Sideroxyarcus. The sequence goes on from JAYTUW010000004.1 coordinate 12,062, forward strand.
CAAGTCTATTGAACTGTCCGACCGCTAACCCTTCGTTCGAGGCGACCCGAATCAATGGGGTCAGACTCGATTGATCCTGCCATTACCGCTATACTTGTCGCAAAGCTCATTGCCCCCAGCAGCAATACCGCCACTCCGTTTTTGTTTTCATTCGTCTCTCCGCAATAAGGTTTGCTCAAGTTCGATTGTTCATGAACTCTTCCGACTTCCGATCCCCGCCCTTGGCATTCGGCTCGACCCGCCGCTCCAGTTGCTTTTGTATTCTCTGTTTAAACCGATCATTCCCCAGCACCCATGCTTTGTTGGTTGCATCCCTGATTTCATCAAGGCTGCTTTCGGGTATGTGAGATTTGAATAGCTGGCGGTAAGCCGCTTGCCGTTCTGCGTCGGTTTTGCCCAAGCGCCGGTATTCAAGTTGCGGGGTGACCAGTTCATTTGCCTGTCCCAGTGCGTTGCAACGATAACTCGACCAGGGGTGGTCGGAGGGGTGCGCCACCATGCCTGCCCGCACAGGATTTAACTCGATGTAGCGCATGCAGGTCAGCAAATAGGCTTCGGTGTCGATGAGGGTGGCTTTGTAGCGGCCTTCCCACAGGGTGCCGGTGCGCTGATAGGAGTAGTTATAGTACTGGACGTAATAGCGACCGAGCATTTGCATGGCTTTGCCAATGCTTTGCTCTTCTTTCGGGGTGATAAGCAGGTGCACATGGTTGGTCATGAGCACGTAGGCGTGAAGTTGGCAGGCATGTTTGTCGCAGGCCAGCTGCAGCTTTTCCAGGTAGAAGCGGTAGTCCGCGTCGGCGCAAAATATCTCGGTGCGGTTGTTGCCTCGAACGATTACATGCTGTGGCTGATCGGGGAGTACGAATCGGGGTAGGCGGGCCATTGATCCATCTCCACTCAATGCGATGGAATGGGAGTATAGCGCCGGATTTAGTGACAATCAATCGAGTCTGACCCCATTGATTGTTGTTTGGGAGGCTTGGCGCACCAACCACATGCACGAACAGGAAGCCATGCACACAGGCGGTGCGCTATCCGGGCACGTCGGGAGAAGCGGTTGCCGAGCCTGCATATTCCGGTCGGCATATTGCAGCGAGAGTCTAGCGAAGGATTTTTTTCCAGGCGAAAAGCCGTGTCGGTTGCCAACCCAGATGTTTGTAGAAGCCGAGTGCGGGCGCATTGTCCGCATCGGCTACCAGCTGGATGCGTTTGGCACCTTTTGATTTTGCCCAGTCAGCGGCTGCTTCCAGGAGCGCTTTGCCGAGTCCCCGGCCGCGAAACTCATCAAGCAAGACCATATCCTCGATCCATGCCGAAGGCGCGCCCATTGCGGTGGAAATGACCAGCTGCGCGCTGACCATGCCCACGACACCGGCTTGGGGATGGCGTGCGACGAAGATGTGACCTTGATCCGGAGTGTTCAGCAGCAACCGCAGGCCTTTGCGCTGCGCTGCTTCATCGGGCGTGAAGTCTTGCTCAATCGAAAATAGAACATTCAGCAACGCCACCAGGGCATCTACATCTTGTGCATTTGCGCTTTCGATATGGATGGACAATTGCAGGCCTCTAGCTTTCCACCGGGTTTGGATACATCAATACAGTCAGAAAACGGATCGGGCACTTGATCAGCTTTTCCGGGCCGTGCGGGATGTCGCCATCAAAGGTCAAGGCGTCGCCGGGTGACAAGACATAAGTGTTCTGCCCGTGCCGGTATTCAATGCAACCTTCCAGCATGTAGATGAATTCTGTTCCCGGATGTTCGAAGACCGGAAAGGTCTCGGATTCCTGCTCGATCGTGATCAGGAAAGGTTCGAATGTCTTCTTGGGTCCCTGATCGTAGGCGAGCAGGTGGTAGGTGTGGCCGCGCTTGGTTCCGCTGCGCACGACCTCCATGCCTTCGCCATTCTTGATCAACTGTGCGCTGCCCACGCGCATTTCGCAGTTTCTGAACAGCGTCGCCAACGACACGCCAAGTGCCTTGGCCAGTCGCGAGATCGTCTCCAGGCTGGTGGCAGTTTGGGCGTTCTCGATTTTGGAAAGCATGCCGCGGCTAATACCGGCCAATTGCGCCACATCCGCAATGGTTAGCCCGTGGTCGAGCCGAATCTCGCGGATGGCATTGCCCAGGTTGTGCTCCAAATTGTCGCCATTGGATAGATCTGACACGTCCCATTCCTCAAATAAGTCGGTAACACATTATCTCACAACACATAATTCCCTATATGAAAATAAGTTGACCATTGTTAATTCATGATGCACAATGCGAATCATTAGTTCCCTATATGAATATTGGAGTCAGCCGTGTCATCCGCCCGCCGCTATACATTGAAGCTGTCCTGCCCCGACCGTGTGGGCATTGTTGCATCGGTCAGTACCTTCATTTCCTCGCACAAAGGCTGGATCACCGAGGCCAACTATTACGCCGACGCCTATACCCAGCGCTTCTTCATGCGCCAGGAAATACTGGCCGAGTCCCTGCCTTTTGATATAGAAGAATTCCGCGCCAAGTTCGCGCCGCTGGCCCAGGAATTCGGCATGGAATGGAGCATCTCGGATAGCGCGCGCAAAAAGCGTGTGGTGCTCATGGTGTCGAAGCAGGAACACTGTTTGTACGACTTGCTGTCGCGCTGGCATGCGCAGGAACTGAATATCGAGATCCCGTGTGTGATCTCCAACCACGAGACCTTCCGCGGTGTTGTCGAATGGCACGGCATTCCTTTCCACCATGTTCCCGTCTCCCCGGAGAACAAGGAACAAGCCTATGCGAAGGTGATGGAGCTGTTCGAGGAAGCAAAAGGCGACGTGATGGTGCTCGCGCGCTACATGCAGATCCTTTCTCCGCAGATGTGCGAACGCTATCCGGGACAGATCCTCAACATTCACCACAGCTTCCTCCCCAGTTTCGTCGGCTCCAAGCCCTATCACCAGGCATTCGATCGCGGTGTGAAGCTGATCGGTGCCACCTGTCATTACGTGACCGCCGAGCTGGATCAGGGGCCGATCATCGAACAGGACGTCATCCGCATCGACCACTCGGACGAGCCGGACGACCTAGTGCGTTACGGCAAAGACATCGAGAAAGCGGTGCTGGCACGCGGTCTGCGCTATCACCTCGAAGACCGCATCATCACCCACGGCAGGAAGACCGTCGTTTTCCGCTAGGAGAAGAAATATGCCCTGGAGACTTTTACGATTTGGCGTTGCGAAGAAACATCCGGAACCGAGGATGTTCACTTACCACGAGAAACTCAAGCCGAGCTATGACGTGGTCATCATCGGCGGCGGCGGACACGGCCTGTCGTCGGCCTATTATCTGGGCAAGGATCACGGCATCACCAATGTCGCCGTGCTGGAAAAAGGCTATATCGGCGGCGGCAACACCGGCCGCAACACCACCATCATCCGCTCCAACTACCTCACACCCGAAGGTGTGAAGTTCTACGATGAATCGGTGAAGCTGTGGCAAGACCTGTCGCAGGATTTCGACCTCAATCTGTTCTATGCCAACCGCGGCCACTTCACGCTGGCGCACACGGATTCTGCCATGCGCACCATGCGCTGGCGCGCCGAAGTCAACAAACACTATGGTGTGAACTCGGAAGTCGTCGGGCCGGATTTTGTGAAGCATGAAGCGCCGATGATCGACCTATCCTGCGGCCATGCGCCCATCCTGGGTGCGCTCTACCATGCGCCGGGTTCGGTGGCGCGTCACGATACGGTGGCTTGGGGCTACGGTCGCGGCGCTGACATGCGTGGTGCAGAGATCCATCAGCAAACCGAAGTGCTGGGCATCGATGTGCAAAGCGGAAAAGTCAAAGGCGTGCTGACCACACGCGGATACATCAGCACCAACAAAGTGATTTGCGCCGTGGCGGGCTACACGCCGCGCATCCTCAACATGGTCGACATCCAGACGCCGATCTATATCCATCCGCTGCAGGCGATGGTGAGTGAGCCGATCAAGGCCTGGCTCAATCCGATCCTGGTTTCCGGCAGTTTGCACATCTATATCAGCCAGTCATCGCGCGGCGAGCTGGTCATGGGCGCCTCGCTCGACCCGTATGAAGTGCAGTCGACGCGCTCCACGCTGGATTTCGTGGAAGGCCTGTCCTCGCACATGCTGGACATGTTCCCCTTCCTGTCCAACGTCAAGGTCATGCGCCAATGGGCAGGCATGGCCGACATGACGCCCGACTTCGCACCCATCATGGGCAAGACGCCGGTTGAAGGTTTCTACCTGGATTCCGGCTGGGGAACCTGGGGCTTCAAAGCCACGCCGGTGTGCGGCAAAACCATGTCGTACACGGTTGCCAACGACACCAACCATCCCCTGATCACCGGCTTTTCGCTGGACCGATTCCGCAACTACTCGCTCACCGGCGAGAAGGGCGCGGCCTCGGTCGGCCACTAGGAGCGATGCCATGAAAATAATGACCTGCCCGATCAACGGTTCGCGCCCCGTCTCCGAGTTCTACTACTGGGGAGAGATACGGCCCATGCCAAATCCGGACACCTGTTCGGACGACGAGTGGGCTGCTTATGTGTTCAACCGCAACGGCGCGCCGGGCGTGAAAAAAGAATGGTGGTGCCACACCGCCAGCAACACCTGGTTCATTGCCGAGCGGGATACGGAAAAGGATGTCGTGGTGCGCACTTATTTGTTTGAGGGAGAGATCTGATGAGAATGTCTCCTGTTCGCGGCGAATGGATCGACCGCTCCAAAACCATCACCTTCACATTTGAAGGCAAGACCTGTTCCGGCCATCCGGGTGACAGCATCACCAGCGCACTGTGGGCAGCCGACACTAAAGTGCTGGGACGCAGCTTCAAATATCACCGGCCGCGCGGCGTGCTGACCATGGCGAACCACGATGTGAACGCGCTGATGCAGTGGGCAGACCGGCCGAATGTGCGCGCAGATGTCACTCCGTTGCAGAACGGCATGAACCTGACCGCAGTCAATACTTTTGGCGGATTGCAATCCGACCACGCGAGCATGCTGGGTGCCCTCGCGCGCTTCATGCCGGTGGGTTTCTATTACAAGGCCTTCTATTCCAAACTGCTGTTCCCGATGTGGGAGCGCATGTTCCGCACGATGACCGGCCTGGGCAAAGTCGACTTCGCCAGTCCGCGCGTGCGCACGCCCAAGAACTACGGGTTCTGCGATGTGCTGGTAATCGGCGCGGGGCCTTCCGGCCTGGCGGCCGCACTGGCTGCTGCCGCTCAGGGTGCAGACGTGGTGGTCGTGGATGAAAACGCACAAGCGGGCGGCAGCGGCGGCTATGTGCGCTGTGCTGATCCGGAGCATGCAGAAATCAATACCGTGCAACTCAAGCAGGTGGAAGCCAATCCCTGCATACGTGTGCTGACCGGCACCTACGCGGCGGGTTACTACACGGACCATTGGATCCCGCTGGTCAATGGTGAAGTCATCACCAAAATGCGCGCGAAGAGCGTTGTTGTTGCCAGCGGTGCCTACGAGCAACCGGCCGTATTCCGCAACAACGATCTGCCCGGCATCATGATGGCGTCGGGCGCGCAGCGCCTGATGTATCGCTACGCCGTGAAGCCTATGCAAAAAGTGGTCGTGTTGACGGCCAATTCCGATGGCTACAGAGCAGCGCTGGATCTGGCCGACTTCGGTGTCGAAGTCGCTGCAGTCGTCGACCTGCGAGCGCTAACCAGGTTTGAGCAGGCCGAAACCCAGGTCAAGGCAAAAGGTATACGCATCATCAAAGGCCACTGCATCGCGGAAGCTGTTCCCGGCAAACAGGGCAAGTCGGTAGCGGCAGCGGTGGTTGCCCGCTTATCCCAACCCGGGGAAACCGAGAGCACAGGGCAGGAACGCATCGCCTGCGACGGTATCGTCATGAGCGTGGGCTGGGCACCGACAGCCAACCTGTTGTACCAAGCCGGTACGCGCATGCGCTACGAAAAATCGCTGGAGCAGTTCGTTCCCGATGTGCTCCCCGCGGGCGTGTTTGCCTGCGGCCGGGTGAACGGCGTGCACACACTGGCAGCGCGCCAGAATGACGGTCAACGCGCGGGCAGTGCGGCGGCGGCGCATGCCGGCTTCGGCCAGGCCGTGACCGTGGCGATTCCAGCCGAGACCGAATGCCCAACCCATCCCTGGCCCATCATCAGTCATGCATCCGGCAAGAATTTCGTCGACTTCGATGAAGACCTGCAACTGATCGACTTCCACAACGCCGTGCAGGAAGGCTTCGACAACATCGAATTGCTCAAGCGATTCTCCACCGTGGGCATGGGGCCGAGTCAGGGCAAGCACTCCAACATGATCGCGCTGCGTATTCTTGCGCGCCTGACCAACAAGGAACCGCAGCAGGTCGGCACCACTACGGCGCGCCCGTTCTTCCATCCGGTGCCCATGTCCCTGCTCGGCGGTCGCGGCTTCACGCCGGAACGCAGAACGCCGTTGCATGCGCGTCATGATGCGCACGGAGCCTGCTGGATGCCGGCCGGTGTGTGGCAGCGACCCGAGTACTACCGTGTCGAAGGCCAGAACCGTCTTGAATGCATACGCGGCGAAGTCGCGGCGGTGCACAACAGCATCGGCATCATCGACGTCGGCACGTTGGGCAAGCTCGAAGTCATTGGGCCGCAGGCGGCCGAGTTCCTGGACCGTGTGTACATCTCCAGGTACGCCAATCTCAAGGTCGGCATGACGCGCTACGCGGTGATGTGCGACGAGTCCGGCGTGATCATCGACGACGGCGTCGTTGGGCGTCTGGCCGAAGATCACTTCTACTTTACGACCACCACGTCCGGTGCGGCCACCATCTATCGCGAACTGTCGCGCCTGAACACCATGTGGAAACTGGATTGCGGCATCGTCAATCACACCGGTGCATTCGCTGCAGTCAATCTTGCCGGTCCAAAGTCACGCGAGGTGCTGGCGACGCTGACGGACCTCGATCTCTCCACAGCCGCGTTCCCTTACCTCGCGCTGCGCGAAGCAAAAGTGGCCGGTATCCAGGCACGCCTGATGCGCGTGGGCTTCGTGGGTGAATGGGGCTATGAGATCCACGTTCCGGCGAATCAGGGCATCGCCCTGTGGGACGCGCTGATGGCCGCGGGCAAACAGTTCGGCATCCGCCCCTTCGGCGTGGAAGCCCAGCGCCTGCTGCGCCTGCAAAAGGGACACATCATCATCAGCCAGGACACCGACGGACTGACCAGCCCGCTGGAAGTGAATCTGGACTGGGCACTGAAAATGGACAAGCCCTTCTTCGTGGGCCAGCGCAGCCTGAAGATCATCGCAGCCAAAGAACGCAAACAGCAACTGGTAGGCTTTGAACTTTCCGCGGATTTCTCCGGAACGGCACCGCTGGAATGCCACCTGGTTATCCATCAAGGTGAAATCTCCGGCCGCGTGACCAGCATTTCCTACAGTCCAACTGTGGGGCGTTACATCGGCATGGCGTTCGTGGTTCCGGAGTTGGCGGCACAGGGCACGCAACTTGCAATACGCATAACGGATGGCAGCGAAGTGAAAGCCACGGTGGTTCGTACACCATTCTACGACCCGGAAAACCTGAAGCAGAAGGAGGTCGCATGATGAGTGCTCAAACGCTTAGCCCGATACACGGGGTTCTTGAAGCGATGCAGCCGCTTTGGAGCAGTGACACGTCCGCCCCAAAGATGGTGGTCAGCTTCGATCACCGCGACGATGAGCGCGCCGCCATCCTCGGGCTCGCCGATCTTTCGCACCAAACCCGTGCGGGCGCCAAGGGACGCGGCACCGCCGAGTGGCTTGCCGCACTCGGCGTGACCATCCCGTCGCAACCGAATAGCTGGAGTTCATTGCCAAGCGGAGGTCTAGTCGCGCGCCTCGGAATAACAGAATTTCTGGTCGAGGGTGATGCAGCGCTCGTTGAAAAGATCGTGCAGACACCAAGGACTGCGGGTGTGTATCCGGTGCTTCGTCAGGACGCGGCTTTCGCGCTGTGCGGTGCCCGAGTGAACGAGTTGCTCCTGCAAACCTGCAATGTTGACTTCAGGACGCTGGATGCCGAGCCAACGAAAGTCGTACTCACTTCAATGGCGGGCGTGGGCGTCACCGTCCTGTCCAAAAAAAGCGGCATGTACCCCAGTTACCGGATCTGGTGCGATGGAACCTACGGGATTTACCTGTGGGAAACGCTTGCGGAGATCGCAACCGAACTGGGCGGCGGCTGTATCGGCGTGAATGCACTGCTATGAGCCCGAAGAATCCATTAGATCGAAAATCCGTCATACCGGCGAAAGCCGGTATCCAGGTGATTGATAGATCCCACGCAAGTGGGCCAACACAAAATTTGTCCGCTGCGCGGAATACTTTTATCGACCGGATTCCGGCCTGCGCCGGAATGACAGCCTAATGGGTTTTCCGGAATGAATATTTTCAACCCCCTCAACCTGAACGCAACAAACGGAGACGCACTATGAATCTTGCTGAAGCAAAAAAATTCCTGGCAGACAACGGCGTCAAGTACGTCCTTGCCCAGTTTGTCGATATCCACGGAACAGCCAAAGCGAAGTCCGTCCCGGTGGATCATTTCGAGGAAATCCTGACCACCGGTGCAGGCTTTGCCGGATTCGCCATCTGGGGCATGGGCATCGAACCGCACGGTCCGGACTTCATGGCAGTGGGCGATCTGGACACGCTGTCTTTGGTGCCCTGGCAACCCGGCTATGCGCGCATCGTGTGCGATGGCCATGTGCACAAGAAGCCGTGGGACATCGACGCACGCGTTGCCCTGAAGAAACAGCTCAAGCGCCTGGAAGCCAAGGGCCTGACTTTCTACACCGGCCTGGAACCCGAGTTCTCCCTGCTGAAGAAAAACGCTAACGGACAGATCGTGCCGTGCGACGACTCCGATACGCTGGCGAAGCCCTGCTACGACTACAAGGGCTTGTCGCGCGCGCGCGCCTTCCTCGAAAAACTGACGGACAGCATGAAAGCCGTCGGCATCGACGTGTACCAGATCGACCACGAAGACGCGAACGGCCAATTCGAAATCAATTACACCTTTGAAGACTGTCTGAGTTCTTGCGACCACTACATCTTCTTCAAGATGGCAGCATCTGAAATCGCCAACGATATGGGCCTCATCTGTTCGTTCATGCCCAAGCCTTTCGCCAATCGTCCCGGCAACGGCATGCACATGCACATGTCGCTGGGCGACGGCAAAAAGAATCTGTTCATGGACAAGAGCGACGCACAAGGCATGGACTTGTCCAAGCTGGCTTACCAGTTCATGGCAGGCGTGCTGAAACACGCACCGGCCTTGGCCGCCATCTGTGCACCCACCGTCAACTCCTACAAACGACTGGTAGTCGGCCGTTCGCTGACCGGCGCGACCTGGGCACCGGCTTATATCAGTTATGGTGACAACAACCGTTCGTCGATGGTGCGCATCCCCGGCGGCCGTCTGGAGCTGCGTTTGCCGGATGGTGCCTGCAACCCCTACCTCGCCACCGCTGCAGTGATTGCGGCCGGTCTGGACGGCATCGAAAACGACCTCGATCCGGGCAAGGCGCACAACATGAACCTGTATGAGCTCAGCGATCAGGAGCTCAAGGATGAAGGCATCGAGATTCTGCCGCAGAACCTGCACGAAGCCCTGACTGCATTCGAAAAGGACACGCTGCTGCAGGAAGCATTGGGTCCAGTCTCCGCAGAGTTCCTAAAATTGAAACATATGGAATGGGTCGAGTACATGCGTCATGTTTCCGACTGGGAACTGAAGAGCTATCTGGAATTCTTCTGATTGAGCAAGCACGGCCCCGACAGCCGGAATTAAGAAAGTAACTGGAGAAAACTATGTGTGGAATTGTTGGTTTATTGGCTAAAAAGCCGGCCTTGCGCGAGAAGCTCGGCGAATTGATGGTGCCGATGCTGATCGGCATGACGGAACGCGGACCCGATTCAGCGGGTCTTGCGGTGTTCACCAATCCGCTGGCGGCGACAAAGCGCAAGATCAGTGTGTATTCCGGGCTGACTGAATCCGGTGCTGATTTCAATTGGCAGGGTCTGGTGCATGACATGAAGGCGCACCTGGGTGCGGCTGTCGAACTGGAAGCCAAGGGCAACCACGCCATCCTGACCATGTCGGCCGACCCCGAGATCATCAAGCGCTGGATCAAGGAACATCATCCGAAACTGCACTTGCTGTCCACCGGTCGCAGCATCGACCTGTACAAGGACATCGGCACGCCCTCGCAAGTATCGGATCGCTACAGCTTCAAGAACTTGAAGGGCAGCCATCTGGTGGGCCACACACGTATGGCGACCGAGTCTGCAGTTACGCCGGATCGTGCTCACCCGTTCACCGCCGGTGAAGACTTTTGCCTGGTGCACAACGGTTCGCTCTCCAATCCAAACGGGATTCGCCGCATGCTGGAACCGCGCGGCATTCATTTTGAAACCGACAATGATACCGAAGCTGCGTGCCGCTTTCTGGAATGGCGTCTGCGCGAAGGCGACGAACTGGAACTGGCACTGCAGAAAGGTTTCGAGGAACTCGACGGGTTCTACACCTTCCTGATGGGTACACCCGACGCATTGGCGCTGATCCGCGATCCGTTCGCGTGCAAACCCGCTGTGGTTGCCGAGACCGATGATTATGTGGCGATTGCCTCCGAGTTCCGCTCGCTTGCGCACCTGCCGGGCATCAACCATGCCCACGTATTCGAACCCGCTCCAGAGGAGATGTATGTATGGAAAATCTAACTTTTGATCTGGCGAAGTCGCCGTTGCGCGAGCTTAACCAACTGCTGCACAAGGACGCCAAGAACAGCAAACTGGGCAAGGTCACCGTGCTCAATCCGGATGGTGCGCACAACATTGCCGTGGGTTTGGATTCTCCGGTCGAAGTTGAAGTGCAGGGTCATGCGGGCTACTACGCGGGCGGTATGAACAAGACCGCGACCGTCACCATCTCCGGCAGCGCGGGAACGGGCGTCGGCGAGAACATGATGAGCGGCAAGGTGCATGTGAAAGGGTTTGCATCCAACGGTGCGGGTGCTTCAGCACACGGCGGCCTGCTGGTCATCGACGGCGATGCCGGTCTGCGCTGCGGCATTTCGCTGAAGGGCGGAAATATCGTGGTCGGCGGTTCGGTTGGCAGTTTCTCGGCCTTCATGGCACAGGCGGGTTGCATGGTGATCTGCGGCGACGCGGGTGATGCGCTGGGCGATTCACTGTACGAAGCCGTGCTGTATGTGCGCGGCAAGATCAAGACACTGGGTGCCGATGCGCAGATCGAGCCGATGGGCAAAGCCGATCTGGATACCGTGGCCGATCTGCTGGCGCGGGCCGGGATCAAGCACGACCCGAAAGAGTTCAAACGTATCGCGTCCAAACGCGAGCTGTATCACTGGAACGTTGACGCCAATCAGGAATATTAAGGAGCACGACTCATGGAAACGAAACCTGCACAAACCAAGCACATCTCCCGCGAAGAGTCGGCCGGCTACGACAGCAAGACGCTGGACTACATCCGCAACGCGGCCGCGCACGGCCTTTACGAGATCCGCGGCATGGGCGCCAAGCGCAAGGTCGCCAACTTTGACGACCTGGTATTCCTCGGCGCTTCGCTTTCGCGTTACGCGCTGGAAGGCTATCGCGAAAAATGCACTACCAAAACCATTCTCGGCACGCGCTTTGCGACCAAGCCCATCGAGCTGGATATCCCCATCACCATCGCCGGGATGAGCTTCGGCTCGCTTTCGGCCAACGTGAAAGAATCCCTCGGTCGCGCGGCCTCCGAGATGGGCACATCCACCACCACCGGTGACGGCGGCATGACACAGGAAGAACGCTTGTCTTCCAAGACGCTGGTGTACCAGTGCCTGCCGTCACGCTACGGTTTCAATCCAGACGACGTGCGCCGCGCAGATGCAATCGAAGTCGTGATCGGACAGGGCGCAAAGCCGGGCGGCGGTGGAATGTTGCTGGGCCAGAAAGTTTCGCCGCGCGTCGCCAAAATGCGCACACTGCCGGAAGGCATCGACCAACGCTCTGCCTGCCGTCATCCGGACTGGACCGGTCCGGACGATCTGGCGATCAAGATCCAGGAATTGCGCGAACTCACCGACTGGGAAAAACCCATCTACGTCAAAGTCGGTGCAACCCGTACCTTCAATGACGTCAAACTTGCCGTGCACGCCGGTGCCGACGTGGTGGTGGTTGACGGTATGCAAGGCGGCACGGCCGCAACGCAAACCTGCTTCATCGAACACATCGGCATCCCGACCCTGGGCGCAGTGCGTCAGGCAGTGGATGCGCTCGAAGATCTGGACATGAAGGGCAAGGTGCAGTTGATCGTCTCCGGCGGTATCCGTACCGGCCCGGACGTGGCCAAGGCACTGGCCATGGGTGCCGATGCCGTTGCCATCGGGCAAGGCGTGCTGGTCGCGCTGGGTTGCAACAGCGATTCCTACATCCAGAACGGCGTGCATTGCTCGGCTGCGGAAGGCTATGCCGCACTGGGTACAGCGCCCGGCTTCTGCCACCACTGCCATACCGGCAAATGCCCGGTCGGCATCACGACGCAGGACCCGGTGCTGGAGCAATACCTGAATCCGGAAGTCGGTGCCAAGCGTCTGCGCAATTACCTGAAGACGCTGAACATGGAACTCACGACCATTGCGCGCGCCTGCGGCAAGCAGAACGTGCATCACCTGGAACGTGAAGACCTGGTGGCGTTGACCGTGGAAGCGGCGGCGATGGCGCACATTCCGCTGGCGGGTACGAACTGGATTCCGGGATCGAACGGGTACTGAGTTCGTCTCCGTCATTTTGCATTCGGACAATCCATAAGTGCCAAACCTGTCCCCTCCCCCTTGCAGGGGGAGGGCTAGGGTGGGTAGAATTGCTGGTGTCCAAGGACTCTACCCCCATCCTAACCTTCCCCCTGCAAGGGGGAAGGAACACAGGGTTTCCTGATATTTTCGTTTGAACAGGCCCGTCATTTGACCAGGTCTGCCGTTTTCTTATTTGAAAGAAGTTCCATGACCGCCCAGATCATCGACGGAAAAGCACTATCCAAGAAACTGCGTATCGGGTTCCGCGAACGTGTCGGCAAACTGGTGGAGCAAGGCGTCACCCCCGGACTGGCCGTGATCATCGTGGGCGACAATCCGGCATCGAAGGTGTATGTCGGCAACAAGATCAAGGCCTGCGAGGAATGCGGCGTCGTCTCCTTTCACCACGGCTTTCCAGCCGAGGTGAACGAGGCCGATGTTTTGGCCGAGATTGCCCAGCTCAATGCCGACCACAAGGTGCACGGCATTCTGGTGCAGCTCCCGCTACCGCCGCACATTGATGTGCGCCGTATTCTCGAAGCAATCTCCGTCGACAAGGATGTGGACGGTTTCCATCTTTACAACGTCGGTGGACTGGTGGTCGGCAACACCATTTTCCCTCCCTGCACGCCCTACGGTGTGCAACTTCTGCTCGAAACAACCGGCATCGACGTCGTCGGCAAGAACGTGGTGGTGGTGGGCGCCAGCAACATCGTGGGCAAGCCCATGGCGCTGATGCTGCTGCAAAAGGAAGCGACAGTCACTGTGTGTCATGCCAAAACCCGCGACCTGGCCCAGCACACCATCATGGCCGATATCCTGATCGTCGCCGCCGGCAAACCCGGCCTTATTGTTCCGCAGATGGTTAAACACGGTGCAATCGTCATCGACGTCGGCATCAACCGGCTTCCCGATGGACGTATCGTGGGCGATGTGGATTTTGAAGGTGTGAAAAAGAAAGCTTCCTGGATAACGCCGGTTCCCGGCGGCGTCGGCCCCATGACGGTGACTATGCTGATCGAGAACACGCTGCGCTCGGCAGAGCGGGCGCTGCACCTGCGCAAGGAAGACGACTATCAGGAATGGGAAGCGCCGCTGCTCAAGACGCACTGATTGTGTCGGGCATCCCCTGTGATGCCGCGGTGAGTTGAATCAGACTGCGTACATTCCCCACTTTGGCAGCGAGAGGGTGATGCCAAAGGCATCGGGTACCCCTCGGCGTACCCCTTGCGGGTGTAAAGGGGGGCCAGGGGGGATTTGTGCACAATCCGGTACACCACCCCTTCAAATCCCCCTCAGTCCCCCTTTGCTAAAGGGGGAAGCGATTGTAGTCGCCTCGGGCGGCGTGTCTTTGCTAACCCTTGCTCGCCAAAATCGGCTCAGTCAACTTCGACAACGAAACCCGTTGCCTCCCCTCTGCATTGAAATTTTCGGGCGCAAGCCAAGTCTGGAATGCCGCATCCAGCTTGGGCCATTCCTTGTTGATGGCCGCGTACCAGGCGGTATCACGGTTTCGACCTTTGCTGATGATAGCCTGCCGAAAAATTCCCTCAAACGACAAGCCGAGCCGCTGTGCCGCAGAGCGAGACGGGTAGTTCAGCGTATTGCACTTCCATTCATAACGCCGATATCCCAGCGCAAAGGCTTCCCTCATCATCAACCACATGGCCTCGGTGGCGATGGGTGTGCGCTGCATCAACGGGGAGAAATGGAGATGGCCGACTTCGATCGTTCCGTTCGCGGGGTCGATCCGCAAATAGCTGGCAACACCGACAGCCTTGCCCGTCTGATTGTCGATGATGGCAAAGAACAGCGGGTCTGTCGTCGAACAGTATTTATCCATCCAGCTGCAATAGGATGACAAGGAATCGAACGGCCCATAAGGCAGATACGTCCAGCTCCTGCCGTCCGCATCCGACGCATTGGCGGAAAAAAGTTCCGCTGCATGCGTCGCCGTAACCAGCGGCTCAAGCCGACAGAATCGTCCCGTGAATACTTTAGGGGAGGGTCGCGTTGCAGGTTTCCAATCCGCAACTGCAAACCCGACGGGCTGACCAAGATGGTTCGTTTCGCTATTCACGCTATTCCCCAAAAGAATTGAGCCAAAGGATACCGGAATCATAACCGGCAAGCAGGTTGCGCAGCAGCGGATGCACCTGCGGGCGCAGCAAAAAAGAAGGGCACCTTGCGGTGCCCTTCTTTTGAAGCTTTAAACCTACTGCAACTTGAATCTTAGTAGTGGTAAGCGCTTTCGCCGTGCTCGGTCGTGTCCAGACCTTCGCGTTCAACTTCTTCGCTGACGCGCAGACCAATCGTCAAGTCGATGAGCTTGAAGGCGATGAATGCAACCACACCGGACCACACCAGTGTTGTACCCACTGCCCATGCCTGCGCTGTTACTTGCGCAACCATGTCGTAGTCAGCCACTTTGTTCGCAACGTAGTCGTACACGCCGGAACCGCCCAGAGCCGGGTTAACCAGCACGCCGGTTGCCAGTGCGCCGAAGATACCGCCAACGCAGTGCACGCCGAATACGTCGAGCGAGTCATCGTAGCCGAACATGTGTTTCACTTTGGATACGAAGGTGAAGCACAGCGGGGAAACCAGCAGGCCCAACACGATCGCGCCCATCGGTCCAACGAAGCCGCAAGCCGGTGTGATGGCAACCAGACCTGCAACCGCACCGGAAGCACCGCCCAACATCGAAGGTTTGCCCTTGGCGAACCATTCTACGAACATCCAGGAGGTCGCTGCAGCACAAGTGGCCAGCAGGGTGTTGGCGAATACCAGCGCAGCTACACCGTTGGCTTCGAGGTTCGAGCCCACGTTGAAACCGAACCAACCCACCCACAGCAAAGAGGCACCGATCATGGTCATCGTGACGCTATGAGGCGCCATGGATTCTTTGCCGAAGCCGATTCTCTTGCCCAGCACGATCGCGCCAACCAGTCCGGCGATACCGGCATTGATGTGCACAACGGTTCCGCCAGCGAAGTCCAGCGCGCCCTTTTGGAACAGGAAGCCTGCGGCAGCAGTAGCTGCGTCAGCTGCAGCCTGGTCGGTGTAAGCATCGGGACCCGCCCAGAACCAGACCATGTGTGCAATCGGCAGGTAGGAGAAGGTGAACCACAACACCATGAATGCCAGAACAGCGGAGAACTTCATGCGCTCGGCAAAGGCACCGACGATCAGGGCCGGCGTGATCACAGCGAACGTGAGCTGGAACACCATGTAGATGTACTCGGGGATCACAACGCCTTTGCTGAAAGTCGCAGCCACGGAGTCGGGAGTCAGACCGTGCAGGAAGAGACGGTCAAATCCGCCGAAGAAAGCCGTGGAGCCTTGTGTGAAGGCGATGCTGTAACCGTACAGTGCCCACAACACACCCAGTACGCAGGTGATCATGAAGGTCTGCATCAGCACGGACAGCATGTTCTTGGTGCGAACCATACCGCCGTAGAACAGGCCAAGGCCGGGTACACACATCAGCAACACCAGAACGGTAGCCACGATCATCCAGGCAGTGTCGCCCTTGTTCGGGACGGGAGCCGGAGCAGCCGCGGGAGCGGCGGCGGCAGGAGCTTCAGCCGTTGCTGTAGCGGCAGCTGCCGGAGCAGCAGTTGCGTCAGCGTAGGCAGTGCCTGCCAAGCCGCACAACACGGCCAGCAGCGCGAAAAGTGCAAATATTTTCTTCATCTCATCGCTCCTTATAGTGCTTCCGGACCGGTCTCGCCGGTGCGGATGCGGATCACTTGTTCGAGGTCTTGTACGAAAACCTTGCCGTCGCCAATCTTGCCGGTCTGGGCGGATTTTTCGATCGCTTCGATTACGCTGTCCAACTGGTCGGCCTTGATTGCTGCTTCCAGCTTGATCTTGGGCAGGAAGTCGACGACGTATTCCGCACCGCGGTACAGCTCGGTGTGGCCTTTTTGCCGTCCGAAACCTTTGACTTCGGTGACGGTGATGCCCTGTACGCCGATGGCGGACAGGGCTTCACGCACTTCGTCGAGCTTGAATGGCTTGATGATTGCTGTGACCATTTTCATTTCACATCTCCTTGAATGCGGGGCGGACTGGCCGCCCCGAAAAAATTACATCGCGCGTTTCAGAGTCAGCACCAGAACACCCTTGCCCAAGTCTTTGCCTTGTACATTGGTATAGAAACCGCCGGATTTGGCGTTTGTCTTGCTGTACATCAGGCTGTAAACGTAGCCGCTTAAGTCCTTGGAGGCGCTGATGTTGTAGTCTGCGTATGTCGGATCTGTACCAGCAGTCTTATAGCCATCGGCAGTTTCGCCCTTGTAGGTTTGCTTGCCGTAGTGGGCACCCAAAGTGACGCCGGAATCAGCGAGCGGGTAAGCAGCGCTCAGGTCGAAGTAGGTAGAGCCTGAGGCTTTGGATACACCGAACAGGTCACCCAGGCTGTAAGACAACTTGGCAGTGACGATGGAGTAGGTCACAGCACCGTAAACTTCATTGGTATCCGCCTTGGTTATGCCCGCAGCATAGGTGCCGGGGTAGTTGTAGCGCAGGAAACCTACGTCATAGGAAACTGCACCGGCTGCAGCCTTGTATCCGAGGTATGTGTCCAGCTCGAGACCGGAGTTGGCAACCCCCGAGTCCTTGGCAACACCAGCATCGCTCAACCAGCTGATGCTGGAACCCCATGCGCCAATGTACAGACCGCTGGCACCAGCGTAGTCAAAACCGCCTTGTACTGCCGGGCCGGCACCGGTTTGTGAGATGCCGCGATACAGATAGTTGGTTGTCAGGGCAACGTTGGAAGAAAAAGGCGATGCTGCAGGAGCATCTTCAGCCAATACTGGCAACGCGAAAGCGGAGGCCAGGGCAGCAACAAGCAGTTTATTCTTAAGCATGGTGTTTCCTTTCGTTAAGTAATGAGTGGGATGAAAGTATCCACGACCAGCTATCAGCAGAAACTGTGCCAGCCTCTGAAACCAGCGCCAGTATTGAGTCTTGAGTACGACAGGCATTTTCAGCCATATGACAACGCACCAAGTCCATGCACAAAAACGGTGCGACGCACTCAAGCGGTGCAACCCTACTCTTTGATACACTATTGGTATATCTATATATCCACTTAAGGGCCGCAATCATGTTGAACACAAAGTTTTTTGAAGAGATGTCATCCAAGCTGAACGAGGCTGTTTCCAGCGGGCCGGCGAAGGATTTTGAAAAGAATGCACGCGCCTTGTTGTCGCAAGGTTTTGCCAAGCTCGACCTGGTTTCGCGCGAAGAATATGAGGTGCTGGAGCAGCGGCTGATCAAGCTCGAAGCGCGGCTGTCCTCATTGGAAAAGCAGCGTGCAAACGAATAGTGCGAGATGCTTTCCGTTAAGCCCGTCATTGACGGAACTTCTAGCCAATCCACTCAGCCAGCAAGCTGGCAAGCGGCTGGTTATCCGGTGAAGGCCGGAATCCGCCAGACCGGGAATACCGTGCAAAGCCCGACAAGATCGAATCTTTGTCCGCTGCGCGGGTTTATGTTTATGCACTGGATTCCGGCCTTCGCCGGAATGACAGACTGATGGGTTTGGC
The DNA here is from genome assembly GCA_043744345.1 of Sideroxydans sp. Classification (GTDB taxonomy): domain Bacteria; phylum Pseudomonadota; class Gammaproteobacteria; order Burkholderiales; family Gallionellaceae; genus Sideroxyarcus. The sequence continues at coordinate 30,433 of JAYTUW010000004.1, forward strand.
TGTTCTATATAGTCGCGGGCTGGCGGGCATGGATGCCGCGCTGGTCACGGTCGAGGTGCACCTTGCCAATGGCCTGCCCAACTTCACGATCGTCGGCCTGCCCGAGGCTGAAGTCAAAGAAAGCAAGGACCGGGTGAGAGCGGCGCTGCAAAATTGCCAGTTCGACTTTCCTGCCCGCAGGATCACGGTAAACCTTGCGCCCGCCGATCTGCCCAAGGAAAGCGGGCGCTTCGATCTGCCCATCGCCCTTGGCATTCTCGCCGCCTCGGGACAGATCCCCACCGACAAACTGGCTGAATACGAATATGCCGGAGAGTTGGCGCTCACCGGCGAATTGCGCGCGATACGCGGCGCGCTGGCGATGACTTACCGTGCAGCCAACAGCGGACGTGCGTTCATCCTGCCCGCCGTGAATGCACCGGAAGCCGCACTCGTAGAGGACGCCACGGTCTATCCCGCACAGTCTTTGTTGCAGGTCGCTGCGCATCTGGCCGGACGCGATGCGCTGACGCGCCACATCCCGGACACGCAAGCTGTACCGCAGCACTACCCGGACATGCGTGAGGTTAAAGGCCAGAGCCAGTCCAAGCGCGCATTGGAGATCGCCGCCGCGGGCGGGCACAGCGTTTTGATGAGCGGGCCACCGGGAACCGGCAAGAGCATGCTGGCCGCGCGCTTTCCCGGCATCCTGCCGCAAATGACACAGCTGGAAGCGCTGGAGAGCGCCGCCATGCAGTCGCTGGGCGGCATGTTCGAGGTGGAGAACTGGAAACGCCGGCCGTATCGTGCACCGCACCATACTGCCTCTGCCGTGGCACTGGTTGGCGGTGGCAGCAATCCGCGCCCCGGCGAGATCTCTGTGGCGATGCACGGTGTGTTGTTTCTGGATGAACTGCCGGAATTCGATAGAGGTGTACTGGAAGTGTTGCGCGAACCGCTTGAAAGCGGACGCATCACCATCTCGCGCGCCGCGCGCCGCGCCGATTTCAAGGCGCAGTTCCAGCTGGTGGCGGCGATGAATCCCTGCCCCTGCGGCTACCTCGGCCACTACAACGGCAAATGCCGCTGCACACCGGACCAGGTCTCGCGCTATCGCGGCAAGATATCCGGCCCGCTGCTGGACCGCGTCGATATCCAGATTGAGGTTCCCGCGGTGGCGCAGGAAGACTTGCTCAAACAGTCGGATGGCGAAAGCAGCGCTGCGATCCAACAGCGTGTCGAAGCGGCACGGCAACGCCAGCTTGCACGGCAGGAGAAACCCAATGCACAGCTGTCAGTCACCGAGATCGACACCTGGTGCGTCCCGGATGCACAGGGCGAAGCGCTGCTGCGCCAGGCAATTTCTCGCCTGAATCTCTCCGCACGCGCCTATCATCGTGTGCTCAAGGTCGCGCGCACCATTGCCGACCTGGCAAACAGAAAAGATATAGAAACCGCCCACATTGCCGAGGCGGTGCAATACAGGAGGATGGACAAGTCGGGTCAACAATAACAAAAATTCGCAGTGATCTGCGGAAGGAGGAACAAGCATGGATTCATTCGTCTGGGACAAGCACTTTGTCACCGGGTTGGCGGAAGTCGACGAACAACACCATCATCTGGTCGATGTCATCAACCAATTCGGCGCGTTGCTGACGCAGTCGCGCGGGGCGACATTCGACGATATCGAAAAGGTATTCGGCGAGCTTGCGGATTACGCCAAATATCATTTCAAGGAAGAAGAGTCGATCATGGACGGGGCCGGGGTTGACCAGCGTCATGGCGAACATCACCGGCAGGAACATGCCAAGTTCTTTGAAGAGGTCGCGCAGATGCATGCCTCGATCTCGCGCGATAATCCGGACACCGCGAAACCGCTGTTGAAATTCCTCATCTATTGGCTGGCCTACCATATCCTGGGATCAGACCAGTGCCTGGCGAAGCAGATCTTCGCGATCCAATCCGGCCAAACTCCGGAGGCTGCCTATCTTGCCGAAGAGCGCATGAAAGAAGGCGCGGTCGAACCGCTGCTGCACGCACTCAACGGTCTTTTCAAGCAAGTCTCGGAGCGCAACCGCGAATTGCAGATGTTGAACCAGACGTTGGAATCCAGGGTTGTGGAGCGCACCCGGGAGCTGGCTGTCGCCAACCGGCAACTGGAGGAGATTGCACTGACCGACGTGCTCACCGGCCTGCCCAACCGCCGTTTTGCCATGCAGCAGCTGGCTTTGGCTTGGGAAGAGTCGGTAAAAGAGGGCACCCCGCTGGCTTGCATGATGATAGACGCCGACGGATTCAAACAGATCAACGACAACCACGGGCACGATGCGGGGGATGAAGTATTGCGGCAATTGTCCAGAAACCTGCGCTATGCAGTGCGCACGGATGACATCGTGTGCAGATTGGGCGGGGATGAATTCTTTGTGATTTGTCCGCGAACCCAGCCGGAAGGCGCCGGGCGGCTCGCCGAAAAAATGCGTCAGGCCGTCGCCGAGTTGCGGGTGCCCGCGGGGACTGGTGAATGGCGGGGGAGCATCAGTATCGGCGTGGCAGGGCGCAGACAGGACATGTCAAACTTCGAGGCGCTGATCAAAGCGGCGGATGAAAAGGTGTACGTGGCCAAGAAAAACGGGCGCAACTGCGTGGCAGTCGCTTCCTGACCTATGCGAACAGCCGGGAAAAGAACCCCCTCTTCTTTTCCACGTAGTCGTGCTGCTGGTGCAGATAATTCTTCACTGACTCGACATAGTCCGCGTCGTCGTGTTTGATGTGGTTTAGCAGCCAGTTGATAAGCAGACTATGCAAGTTCACCGCGATGTCCTCGCCACCATCGAACCGCGCCTGAAAATCGGCTACGCGCTTGATAAACAATCCATGTACTTTCTGATGGGCTTTGATGAAAGGATAGCCCGCTTCTTCCTGCAGACTTTCTTCAAAGCCGAAGTGTGAAATCGTGTAGTCCACCAAATCATTGATCAATTGGCCGATTTTTTCGCGCTCTTGTCGACTGTCTACTGCTTCATCCAGCAGATTGATGTAATCCACAATTCGCCGATGCTGGTTGTCGATCACTTCGATACCAACATTCAGCTGGTTCGTCCAAAATAACTTTGCCATATATTTTTCCTAGGTATGCAGATTGATACACCCTCATCCTGAATATCTGCCCTTCCATGATTGCGCCGGGGGCTAGTAAATTTCGGCGCATAGTATTGAATAACCGGGGGCGCGGCAAGCAAGGAGGCACTAGTAGCCCCAGTTAAATCGGGCTATCTGCAACATAACAAGCGGAATTTGAAGTTGATTTCCAAGAAACGACTTGGAGAACCGAAGACTGGATGGGCGCAGCAGAGCACCCATCCAGAAGTAAGTGCCTATTAACCTACTTTTGGCAAATTTGCCAGCGAGGCGCGCAGCAATTCCTCCGGATAGCTGTGGTCATCCAGTTCACCGGCAAAATATTTGTCGTATGCGCCCATATCGAAGTGGCCGTGACCGGACAGATTGAAGAACAACGTCTTCTTCTCCCCCGATGCCTTGCAGCGCAGTGCTTCATCGATACAGGCACGGATGGCGTGGTTGGATTCCGGCGCGGGGATGATGCCCTCGGCCTTTGCGAATTGCACGCCTGCTTCAAACGTTGCCAACTGCGGCACCGCAACTGCCTCGATCAAACCTTCGTGGTAAAGCTGCGACACCAGCGGCGAATCGCCGTGGTAGCGCAGGCCGCCGGCCGCACCGACACCTGCTACACGCTCGGTTCGGTGCTCAACCACGTGCTGCTGCACCAGACCGTCATCGGCCTCGAAGCGAAAAAGCAGTTCGAGAAGATCGGGCTGTATCCCGACGTGATTTTCGGACCCTGCGGCGGCGGTTCGAGCTTCGGCGGCATCGCCTTTCCCTTCCTCGCCGACAAGGCGGCCGGCGACAAGCGCGCGGCGCATCTGCGGGCCATCGCGGTCGAGCCGACCTCGTGCCCGACGCTGACCAAGGGCGCCTACGCCTACGACTTCGGCGATGCGTCCGGCTACACGCCGCTGATGAAGATGTACACGCTGGGTCACGATTTCATGCCGCCCGGAATCCATGCCGGCGGCTTGCGCTACCATGGCGATTCGCCGCTGGTGTCGCAGCTGCTCAACGAAGGCCTGCTCGAAGCGCTGGCGGTGCCGCAGGTCGCGACCTTCGACGCCGGCGTGCAGTTCGCGCGCGCCGAAGGCATCATCCCGGCGCCGGAATCCTGCCACGCGATCCGCGCCGCGATCGACGAGGCGCTGCGCTGCAAGGCGAGCGGCGAGCCGAAGACGATTCTCTTCAACCTCACCGGCCACGGCCATTTCGACATGGCCTCCTACGACCGCTACTTCGCCGGTGAACTCGAGGACTACGACTATCCGGCCGAAGCCGTGGCACGTTCGCTCGAACATCTGCCCAAAGTCGGCTGAGTCCGGGCGAAGAGGAAAAATCTTGATGCGCGTGCTGGTCTTCCTGCTGGTCCTGGCCAATCTGCTCTTCTTCACCTGGACGCAGGGCTATTTCGGCGCGCCCCCGACGCCCGATGAGGGCCGCATCGCGCAGCAGCTGAAGCCGGAGAAATTGCGTATCGTCGCCCGCGGCGAAGCGCCGGCCATCGAGGCCAGCGCGCCGGCCGCGACCGCCGTCGCCACCGCGCCGGCCGTGCCCGAGGCTTGTGTGGCCTGGAGCAACCTGATCGGTGCCGAAGCCGACCGGCTGGCCAAGCTGGCCAGCGTGCGTGCGCCGAGCACCAGGCTCATCCGCAGGATCGAGTCGACGACGGCGAAAGCGTGGTGGGTGTTCATTCCGCCGGCCGCCGGCAAGGCCGAGCTCGATCGCCGGGTCGCCGAGTTGAAGCAGCTGGAGGTCCCCGAGTACTTCGTCATCCAGGACGCCGGGCCGAACCGTCTGGCGGTGTCGCTGGGCGTGTTCTCGACCGAAGCCGCGGCGAAATCGCATCTCGACAGCCTGCGTGCCAAGGGCCTCAAGGCGGCGCGCTCCGGCCCGAAGAGCGGGATCGAGCAGCACGTCGCAGTCGACTTGCGCGGCCCCGAGGCCGAACTCGCCAAGCTGCGCGACGCGCTCGACGAGCGTCCGCCGGGCGAATGCGGGGCGCCGGCGAACGGCGCCGCAGCCGCGAAGCCCTGAGCGCCGTGAGTGGCTTCGTCGTCGGTCTGACCGGGGGCATAGGCAGCGGCAAGAGTACCGTGGCGAATCTGTTCGCCGCACGCGGGGTCGCGCTGATCGATACGGACGTCATCGCGCATGCGATGACGGCGCCGGGCGGGGCGGCGATGGACGCGATCGCCGCCACTTTCGGCGCGGCGGTGATCGGCGCCGACGGCGCGCTCGACCGCGCCGGGATGCGCCGGCTGGCCTTTGCCGACGCGGCGGCGCGGCAGCGGCTCGAAGCGATCCTGCATCCGCTGATACGCGCCGAGTCGCGGCGTCAGT
>JAYTUW010000005.1:0-35771 GCA_043744345.1 Sideroxydans sp.
CGACCTTCACGCCATCGGCAAATCTGGCGTATTCGACCACCTACACAGTCACCATCACCACCGGCGTCAAGGATGCTGCGGGCAATGCCATGGCAAGCAACCGAATCTGGACATTCACGACTCAGGCTGCGCCTGCGGCAGGGACGGTGCATATCGCGTACCTGCATCACAGCACAGGCCTGGTCATCTGGGGAGACGGAAAACCCACGGTCTATGGCGCAGTGGCCGCCTACAATACTGCGAACAAGACAAATTACGTGATAGACCAGATCACTTATCCGTTGACGACCGGCGGTTATCCTTGGGCTAACTACCCCTACGACTACTGGAACCTTTGGGTCAACAATACCGGTGCATCCATGGATCGAAATGAGCTCAATCTGGATATGATTGCGCAAAATTACGACGTCATCGTGTTCAAGCACTGTTTCCCGGTCAGCAATATCGTCGCGGATTCGGGGGGGGCGAGCGTGAGCTCATCGACCCAGTCCTTGCAGAACTACTATCTCCAGTACCAAGCGCTCAAGACGAGACTGCACCAGTTCCCGAACAAGAAGTTCATCGTCTGGACCGGCGCAGCCCAGCGCGCGGATCAGACCACTGCGGATCAGGCTGCACGCGCCATCACCTTTTTCAACTGGGTGAAGAACACGTGGGATGAGCCCGGCGACAACATATTTGTCTGGGACCTGTTCAGCCTGGAAGCGGACGCGAACGGGTACATGACGGATGCAAATTCAGCCGGAACAAACAACTCGCATCCCAACAGCACTTTCGCGGGGCAAGTGGCGCCACTATTCGTCAAGCGTCTGGTGGACGTGATCGAAGGTCGTGGCGACACCGGAAGTATCACGGGTAACTGAGTATCCCGCGCGCGTTCAACGGAGGCGCTACCTGTCGGTAGCGCCTCGCTGTCTCTGACCTGTTTGCGATCTGTTGAGGTCAATATTCGGCCGATCAAATCATTCCGTCCCTTGCGATTGGTGGGATATTTCTGCAATTGTTCTGCGTGCGGGTAACTACCGGAAGTAGAATCCGCTCCAATACCCAGCATCCAATAAAAACTGAGATTCAGGAGGAATCACATACCGGTCAAATTCGTCTAGGCGGATGCCTCTGCCTAAATGCCATGGCAAGCAACCGCACCTGGACATTCACGACCGGTACGGCACCCGACACTACGCCACCGACCGTGATCACCATGAGTCCGGCAAACAGTGCCACAGGTGTCGCGGTGAATGCAGCGATCACCGCGACCTTCAGTGAGAACATGCTGGCATCGACTGTATCCGCGTCGACATTCAGTTTAAACAGTGGTGTCACAGGCGTTGTCACATACAACGGAACGACCGCCACCTTCACGCCATCGGCAAACCTGGCCTACTCGACGACATATACAGCCACGATCACAATTGGCGTAAAGGATGCCGCGGGGAATGCCATGGCAAGCAACCGCACCTGGACATTCACGACCGGTACGGCACCCGATACTACGCCACCGACCGTGACCACCATGAGTCCGGCAAACAGTGCCTCAGGTGTTGCGGTGAATGCAGCGATCACTGCGACCTTCAGTGAGAACATGAATGCGTCGACAATTGGGGCTGCCACTTTTAGTTTGGATCATGGCGTTACGGGAACTGTTTCCTACAACGGAACGACCGCCACCTTCACACCATCGGCAAACCTGGCCTACTCGACGACATATACCGCCACGGTTACTACGGGTGTAAAGGACGCTGCGGGGAACGCCATGGCAAGCAACCGTACCTGGACATTCACAACTCAAGCGACTCCCGCGGCTGGAACGGTGAGAATCTTGTATCTGCACCACAGTACGGGTCTTATCGTCTGGGGTGACGGGAATCCAAATGTGTGGCGCGAACTGGCATCCTACAATACGGCCAATGGTACCAATTATGTAATTACTGAGCGTTGGTACCCGTCAGCGACTAATAGCAGCAATAATCCATACGATTACTGGAATTTGTGGGTGAACACCACCAATACGTCGGGAGAGGATAATTTGGAGACGCTGGCAGCAAATTACGACGTCATCGTGTTCAAGCACTGTTTCCCGGTTGGGCTTATCAAGCCAGATCCAATCCCGCCAGCGCCGCTCGTGAGCTCAAGTGCTCAGACTTTAGAGAACTATTATCTTCAGTACGATGCTTTGAGGACCAAACTGCGCCAGTTCCAGGCTCAGAACAAAAAATTCATCGTGTGGACCGGCGCAGCCCTTCGTTCGATCGATACAACGCCGGATCAGGCCAATCGAACCAAGACATTTGTTAATTGGGTCATAAATACGTGGGACCAGCCGGGAGACAACATCTTTGTCTGGGATTTCTATGATCTGGAAACGGAAGATGGCATCTATTTGGCAGCCGGAAACGATTCCGGCTCGGACTCGCATCCGAATGCCACCTTTGCGGGAAGCGTTGCCCCGAAGTTTGTAAGGCGTTTGATATCCGTGATTCAGGGGCAAGGTGATAGTACGAACATCAAGGGCGAATAGGCAGATGCAATTCCTATGCAAGCGAACGCTGTCAAACACCTGCTGTAGACTGGCGTTGGAAAGATGTACCAGCAAGGGATGTGCGCGAATCCGGGAGCGTTGAGCGAGCAACGGGCGGGATGTTGTGGGGAGGGTGGTTGCTGGACGCCCCGTTATTTGCGCATAGTCGAGTTGGATGTCGCCAGATAGATTTCACGCAGAAAACACAGCAACCCGAGAATCAGCGAGAGCATTGCGGATATAAAAAATAGTGAGACCACACGCGATGGATCCACGCCGAGTTCCGATCCTGTAAACAGGGCGGCGATCACGATGCAAATAAAAAGTGCCGACATGGTGCACAGGCTGACAGCCCAATGAACCCACCGCACCCTGCGTTTCAATACGGCCATCTCCTCAAGTTGCGCTGGCAGCCTGGCATCGTTTGAATTGCTGAGTGCACGCGACCGATCCACGATGCGTGCAATGCGATTCGTTATCACGCCAAGGATGGCGCCTATCCCTGTCAGCAGGAACACCGGTGCAACAGCAAGTTGAATGACGTGGGCGACTGTCGATATCTCGGAAGCGCTTTGCATGTCTTTACCTTAAGGTGATCAATAGCAGAATTGAAGTGTCCACTCTTATCGAGCGGGCGCCCAAAAGCGAGTCAGTTTCGCGCATGTGCGAGGGAGAAGTCTTCTACTCCCTGCAGCGTGCTGAGCCCGCTGGCGAGCTCGTTCATGGGCACGCCGCTGTTCTTGCTCAGTGCGATGGCGACAAAGTGCCATTCCAGTTTTTCACTGCGTGAACGGATTGAAAAAGAGCCGGTTGCAACCTCGTAACCGTGGGAGTAAACAACCTCGCGCAAAGTGTTTTCATGCGGTACGAAGTTTTTTTCGAATTCAAGCGTGATGGCAATAGCCGGGCGTGAAGGAAGCCAGCTTTCCAGCTTGGAAATCCACATCATGCTCATGGCCGAGAGGAGGGTGAGCAGTATCGCCGCGGCATAAAAGCCGACGCCGACCATGATTCCGATGGCGGAGCAGGTCCAAATGGACGCGGCGGTCGTAAGGCCGCTGATGTTGAGTCCGTCACGCATGATGACGCCCGCGCCGAGAAAGCCGATGCCAGTGACGACGCCCTGGATGACGCGGGTGGGATCGCCCGCCAGAGTTGCATTAACCTGACCTCCGAACCAATAAGAGGGGTAACCCGCGATAACGGTGAGTGCTGCGGCGGCCATGCAAACCAGACCGTATGTGCGCATGCCGGCTGCCCGGCCGTGGTACGAACGTTCATATCCGACGACTAACCCCAAAGCGAGGGCGCCGAGAAGGTTGAGAAATATGATCAGATTGGTTCCCACTTCATTGGCAGACCAATAAGTTGACAGGTGAGCGGGCGAAAGCGGGTCCATTTGGTATCTCCTCTATTACATCAGACTGGAAGTGTACAAGAAATCAAGTGTCGATTATTTCTTTGCCGGATTTCAGCTTTTTCTTTTATTGACAAGTACTAAGCTGGATCGAGCCGATTTCCCGGTTTGTGACCGGCTTGGGCATGAAAGCTCTGAGCATGTAGGCGGCTTGGTAACTTATGCTTCGATCGATAGCCGACTAATGGGGAAGGATTTGCGAAATTCGAGAATATCCGTGCTTGCGGCAGGTTGTGTTACTGGGTAATATCGTCGATTGGACGAAGCCTGTAGTGGGGGAAGTGCCTGCGAAAAGGGCCTGATTGGGGAGAGGTCTGTTTCGTCCGGAATCGGTATCTGCAATAAAAATAAGCAATAAATAGGCATACCAAAGATTTTGGTCAGCCCGAATCCGTAGAGGTTCCGGCTGGGGTAATGCGAATTTTTATTTTCTAATGAAGGGGAAAGATGTCATGACTGACAATGTAGATCGCAGCAAGCGGCGACTTTTGCTTGCCGCCACCTCGGCAGCAGGTGGTGTTGCAGCAGCCGGTATGGCAACACCGTTTGTAATGAGTTTTATGCCGAGTGAGCGAGCCAAAGCTGCTGGCGCACCGGTAGAAGTGGATATCAGCGGCATTGAGCCCGGCACCATGAAGGTTGTCGAGTGGCAGGGCAAACCGGTATGGGTTGTGCGTCGCACCCCGGAAATGATGGAATTGCTCGCAAAGCATGACACCGAGCTGACCGATCCGACTTGTTCCGTTCCGCAACAGCCCGATTATTGCAACAATCCCAACCGATCCATCAAGCCCGAAATCTTTGTGGTGATCGGTATCTGCACCCACTTGGGCTGCTCTCCGAGTTTCCGTCCCGAAAAGGCGCCTGCCGATCTCGGCGCCAACTGGGGCGGCGGTTGGTTCTGTCCTTGCCATGGTTCTCGTTTTGACATGTCGGCCCGCGTTTATCAGGGTTCTCCAGCACCGACCAATCTGATCATTCCCCCTCACCAATATCTCAGCGACAACGTGTTGCTGATCGGCGATGACAAGAAAAAGGGAGTCGCATAATGAAACTATTGAAAAACCTGCTGGGCTGGGCCGATGACCGCTTTCCGGTGATCGAAACCTGGGAATACCATCTTTCCAAGTACTACGCACCGAAGAACTTCAACTTCTGGTATTTCTTCGGCTCCCTCGCGCTGCTGGTTCTGGTGATCCAGATCCTGAGCGGCATTTTCCTGACCATGAGCTACAAGCCGGATGCGCTGTTTGCCTTTGCTTCCGTCGAGTACATCATGCGCGATGTGCAATCGGGCTGGCTGATTCGCTACATTCACTCTACCGGGGCATCATTCTTCTTCATCGTGGTGTACCTGCATATGTTCCGCGGTATGATTTACGGTTCCTACCGCAAACCGCGCGAACTGCTGTGGATCATCGGCGTGGTGATCTATCTGGCACTGATGGCCGAAGCCTTCATGGGTTACCTGTTGCCATGGGGGCAGATGTCGTTCTGGGGCGCTCAGGTGATCGTTAACCTGTTCTCTTCCGTTCCGTTCGTCGGTCCGGACCTGTCCGTGCTGATCCGCGGTGACTATGTGATTTCGGATGCAACCCTGAACCGCTTCTTCGCGCTGCATGTGATTGCGGTTCCCCTGGCATTGGCCGGCCTGGTGTTTGTGCACCTCGTCGCCTTGCACCATGTGGGCTCCAATAATCCCGATGGTATCGAAATCAAGAAGAACAAGGGTGCAGATGGCCATCCGGTTGATGGAATCCCCTTCTTCCCGTACATGGTCGTGAAGGATGTCGTGGCGGTGGTTCTGTTCCTGATCGTTTTCTGCGCAGTCGTGTTCTTTGCGCCGGATGTTGGCGGCTACTTCCTTGAAGCCAATAACTTCATTCCGGCCAATCCGATGCAGACGCCTCCGCACATTGCTCCGGTTTGGTACTTCACCCCTTACTACGCGATCCTGCGTGCAGTCCCCCCGATGTTCGGATCTCAGTTCCCGGGTGTGATCGCCATGGGGGTCGGTGCGATCGCCGTTGTGTTCCTGCCGTGGCTTGATCGCGGCGCGGTCAAATCGATCCGTTATCGCGGTCCGATCTTCAAGGCGTTCATCGCCGCGTTCGTGGTCAGCTTCATTGGCCTTGGCTACCTGGGCATGATGCCGGTGACGCCCACCTACACGCTGATTTCCCGAGTGCTGTCGGTGGTGTACTTTGCATTCTTCATCTTGATGCCGTGGTACACCAAGATCGACAAGTGCAAGCCCGAGCCTGATCGCTTGACGTTCAAATAATTGAGAGAGGTTCGTTGATATGAAACTAATCAAGAAACTATGGATGCTGGTGCTGCTGTCTATGGCACCGGTAATGGTGTACGCCAACACTGGCGTCCACCTGGATACGGCTCCGGGTAGTCTGAGTGACAAGGCTTCGCTGCAACGCGGCGCTCAGTTCTTTATCGCCAACTGTCTGGCCTGCCACAGCGCCGCCTACATGCGTTTCAACCGTCTGGCGGACATCGGCATGACCGAGGAAGAGATCAGGAAACTGTTGCCGGAAGGCAGCAAGCTGGGCTCGACCATGAAAGCCATGATGGATTCGGAGTCTGCCAAGATGGCGTTTGGCGCAGCCCCGCCCGACCTGAGCGTTGAAGCGCGCGCACGCGGAACCGATTGGCTGTACACCTACCTGCGCAGCTTCTATGCCGATCCAAGCCGTCCGTCCGGCGTGAACAACGTCGTGTTCCCACTGGTGGCAATGCCCAATATTCTGGGCCCCATGCAGGGTGATCAGGCGCTGGTCGTGGAAAAGCACGAGGGCGGCCATGAGATGGAGATGTTGAAGCTGACGACCCCGGGCTCCATGAACACCAAAGAGTTCGATGCAACAATGGGTGATCTGGTCAATTATCTGGACTTCATGAGCGAACCGGCCAAGCTGGTACGTTACAAGCTTGGCTATATCGTGATCGGTTTCCTGTTCTTGCTCCTGATTCTGACTTATGCGCTGAAAAAAGAGTTCTGGAAGGACATTCACTAACGCCGAATTGAAATTAGGGGGGCGTTTGTGGTAACTTCCGCACCCCGTTTCACCAAGTGCCAAACGGGCGGAGCTATAAAAGCTTCGCCTTTTTGGTTTTTAGTCGCAGCGTTTTATCGTGTAGGTGGTTCTTATGATGACACTTTATTCCGGGACAACTGATCCCTACAGTCACCGTTGCCGTTTCGTTTTGTTCGAAAAAGGCATGGATTTCCAGGTTATCGACGTGGATGTCTTCAACAAGCCGGAAGACTTGGCGGTAATGAATCCGTACAACACCGTGCCAGTTCTGGTCGAACGCGACCTGATCCTGTACGAGGCCAATATCATCAATGAATACATAGATGAACGCTTCCCGCACCCGCAATTGATGCCGCCAGATCCTGTGATGCGCGCTCGTGCCCGCCTGTTCCTGCACCGGTTTGAGAACGAGTTGTTCTGTCATATCCCCGGCCTGGAGAACAGCAATGCCAAGATCGCCGAGAAGGCCCGCGCGGCCGTGCGCGAGAATCTGACCCAGATCTCGCCCGTGTTTACCAAGCAAAAATTCATGCTGGGAGACGAGTTTTCCATGCTGGATGTGGCGATCGCGCCGCTATTGTGGCGTCTGGACCATTACGGCATCCAACTGGACAAGGAAGCGGCACCGCTGATGAAGTATTCCGAGCGCCTGTTCTCGCGCCCGGCCTACATCGAGGCGATGACGCCTGCTGAAAAGGCGATGCGCAAGTAATTGCGTCAGGCATGAGCGAGCCTTCTACCAAACCCTATCTGATCCGCGCCATCTTCGATTGGTGCGCGGATGCCGGGTACACGCCGTATTTGGCGGTGCAAGTGGACGAGTACACGCAAGTGCCCATGGCTTTCGTCAAAGACGGCAAGATCGTGCTGAACATCGGCATGGACGCGGTGCGCAACCTGCAACTGGGGAATGAAGACATTACCTGCGGCGGACGTTTCGGCGGGGTGGCTCACCAGCTTATCGTTCCGATGTCTGCCGTGATTGGTATCTTTGCCAAGGAAACCGGGCAAGGCCTGGTGTTCCAAGGGCAGGAATCCACGCCGACAGGGCCTGCAAACGGTTCGGCGAGTGAGCCGCCCGACAGCCCGCCGCCACAGGGAAAGCCCACGCTCAGGGTTGTGAAATAAAAAAAGCCGCAGAGCGATCTGCGGCTTTTTCTTTGTGGCAGTGAAGGGTCAGGCTGCGGCGGGTAACGCCAGATATGCCTGCATCTTGCTCAATGCCTTCTGCTCGATCTGGCGAATGCGCTCGGCTGATACGTTGAATTCGGCAGCCAACTCATGCAGCGTTGCGGCATGCTCCTCTTCCTCGCGCAACCAGCGGGCTTCCACGATGCGGCGGCTGCGCTCGTCCAGACTTGCCAAGGCTTGAGCCAAGCCGGTCGTGTGCAGGTGCTCACGTTCGGAAGCCTCAAGGATATAGGACGGTTCATGTTCCACGTTGTCTGCGAGATAGTTGATGGGCGCGTAGCCTTCCTCTTCCTCACCGGCCAACGGCTCCAGCGCAATCTCGTGTCCGGCAAAGCGCGCTTCCATATCCACCACATCATGCTCACTCACGTTGAGCTGCTTGGCAATCTCGCTCACCTGTTGAGGACGCAGCGGTTCCAAGCCCTGTTTCATGCTGCGCAGGTTAAAGAACAATTTCCGCTGGGCTTTGGTCGTGGCAATCTTCACCATGCGCCAGTTGCGGATCACATATTCGTGGATCTCGGCGCGAATCCAGTGCAGAGCGAAGGACACCAGGCGAACGCCGCGCTCCGGGTCATAACGTTTGACCGCCTTCATCAGGCCGATATTGCCTTCTTGGATCAAATCGGCTTGCGGCAGCCCGTAACCGGCATAGCCACGTGCCACGCTGACCACAACGCGCAAGTGAGAGACCACTAACTGGCGGGCGGCGTCCAGATCGTTCTGTTCCTTGAAGCGGATCGCCAAAGATAGTTCTTCCTCGTGCGACAGCACCGGAAAGCGATTCACGGCCTGAACATACCCCTCCAGACTGCCAACGGCAGACGGTATCGGTAGATTCATGGTTGCATTCATGGCATTTCCTCCTGTTTGGGTAATTCTAGCACTCGGGCGATAAGAGTGCCAATATCGGGGAAAGTTCGTTCCTGACGGGAGAAGGGCAGCATTTGTAAGGCTTGCGGCGGGGCATGGTAGAATCCGCGTCTTCCTGTTTTACAACTATATTTTTAGGATACTTGCCATGTTCTCCGCCAAAAACACCATTGCCGTGACCGATCCCGAAGTTTGGGCCGCGATTCAGAACGAAAACCGCCGCCAGGAAGATCACATCGAGCTGATCGCCTCGGAAAACTACACCAGTCCGGCGGTGATGGAAGCGCAGGGCAGCCAGCTGACCAACAAATATGCCGAGGGCTACCCCGGCAAACGTTACTACGGTGGCTGCGAATGCGTGGATGTGGCAGAGCAACTGGCCATCGACCGCGCCAAGGCGCTGTTCGGTGCGGAATACGCCAACGTGCAGCCGCACTCCGGCTCTCAGGCGAATCAAGGTGTGTACGTATCTGTGCTCAAGCCCGGCGACACCATCCTCGGCATGAGTCTGGCGCACGGCGGCCACCTGACCCACGGTGCTTCGGTGAACATCAGCGGCAAGCTGTACAACGCCATCCAGTACGGCCTGAACGACAAGGAAGAAATCGACTACGATCAGGTGCAAGCACTGGCAACGCAGCACAAGCCCAAGATGATCGTGGCGGGCGCTTCCGCTTACTCGCTGGTCATCGACTGGAAGCGCTTCCGCGCGATTGCCGACAGCGTCGGCGCTTATCTGTTCGTGGATATGGCGCACTACGCGGGTCTGGTTGCGGCGGGTTATTACCCCAACCCGGTCGGTATCGCCGACTTCGTTACCACCACCACCCACAAGACCCTGCGTGGTCCGCGCGGCGGCCTGATTCTGGCCAAGGCGGAACACGAGAAGGCGCTGAATTCGGCCATCTTCCCACAACTGCAAGGTGGTCCGCTGATGCACGTGATCGCGGCCAAGGCGGTGGCGTTCAAGGAAGCGGCAAGCAAGGAGTTCAAGGAATACCAGAAACAGGTCATCGACAACGCTCGCGTAATGGCAAAAGTACTGACCGAGCGTGGTGTGCGGATCGTCTCCGGTCGCACCGACAGCCACGTGTTCCTGGTTGACCTGCGCGCCAAGAAGCTCACCGGCAAGGACGCCGAAGCCGCACTGGGCAGGGCACACATCACCGTAAACAAGAATGCCATCCCGAACGACCCGGAGAAGCCCTTCGTGACCTCCGGCATCCGCATCGGTTCTCCGGCCATGACCACACGCGGCTTCAAGGAACTGGAAGCCGAGAAGCTGGCCAATCTCATCGCCGACGTGCTGGATGCGCCGAACGATGATGCGGTGATCGCACGTGTGGTCGGCGAAGTGAAGAAGCTGACAGCGCAATTTCCGGTGTACGGCTAGGAGTTGGGAATTGGGATTTAGGAACTGGGGAAAATCCTGCCTAATTCCCAAATACTAAATCCAAAATCCTATGAAATGTCCTTTCTGCAAACACCCCGCCACTCAGGTCGTCGACACTCGCGAGAACGAGGAAGGCGACAGCATTCGGCGCCGCCGCCGTTGCCTGTCGTGCGACAAGCGCTTCACGACGTATGAGGTCGTGGAATTGCGCATGCCGCAGGTGGTCAAGCAGAACGGCATGCGCAGCGAGTTCGATGAAGAGAAGCTGCGCACCAGTTTTTCGCGCGCGCTGCACAAGCGTCCCGTTCCCACCGAGCTGGTCGATGCCGCCATCGACAGTGTCACCCAGAAAGTCTTTGCCATGGGCGAGCGCGAAATCGGCTCGCGCCAGATCGGCGAAATGGTGATGAAAGAGCTGCTCAAACTCGACAAGGTTGCCTACATCCGCTTTGCCTCCGTGTACAAAAGCTTCCAGGACGTCGGGGATTTTTCCGATGCCATCGACGCGGTCAAGAATACCAAGCGGCGCAAGAGCGACAAGCAATGAACGCATCGGACAGTCAGTGGATGGCTCAGGCACTGCGCCTTGCCGAACTCGGTCTGTACACCACCTCTCCCAATCCCCGTGTCGGTTGCGTGCTTGTGCAAGGGGACAAGATCGTCGGTGAAGGCTGGCACGCGCGTGCCGGTGAGCCGCATGCCGAAGTGCATGCCCTGCAGGCGGCTGGAAAAGCGGCGCGCGGCGCAACGGCTTTTGTCACGCTGGAACCCTGTAGCCATTTCGGGCGCACCCCCCCCTGTGCCGATGCGCTGATCGCGGCGGGTGTGAAGCGCGTGGTGGTTGCGATGCAGGATCCCAATCCGCTGGTGGCGGGGCAGGGGATTGTCAGGTTGAGGGACGCGGGGATCGAAGTTGAATCCGGACTGATGGAAAGTGCCGCGCGAGAACTGAATGCCGGTTTTGTTTTGCGCATGACGCGCAAAATGCCGCTGGTGCGCAGCAAGATGGCAGCCAGTCTGGATGGACGCACTGCTTTGGCGAACGGCAGCAGCAAATGGATCACGGGTGAAGCGGCGCGGCGTGATGTCCAGCATTGGCGGGCGCGGTCGTGTGCGGTACTCACGGGGATCGGCACGGTGCAGGCAGACGATCCGCAGCTCAATGTTCGCGAGATCGAAACGCAACGCCAGCCGCTGCGCGTTGTGCTCGATAGTGGATTGCGCATCTCCCCCAAGGCGAAGATATTGCAGGGCGGACGGACGCTCGTCTATACCGCATCAACGAATGCGGGGAAGCGCCAGGAATTGGAAGCACGCGGTGCGGAAGTGATGTCGCTGGCAGGGGCGGGCGGCGTTGTTGATCTGCGAGCCGCGATTTCAGATCTGGCGCAGCGTGGCATGAATGAAGTGCTTGTTGAGTCGGGGCGGACATTGAACGGTGCCCTGCTCAAGGCGGGCCTGGTAGATGAGCTGGTGCTTTATCTGGCCCCGCAGTTTCTGGGGGATGCGGCGCGCGGTCTGGCCGAGATTGGCGAGCTCACTCAATTGCAGCAGCGAATCGCGTTGGAATGGAGCGATGTGCGACCGGTCGGAGCCGATCTGCGCATCATTGCTAAGATATCAAAGGAGAAATGAATATGTTCAGCGGAATCATTGCGGATGTCGGACTGATCAAAACGGCGCAGGACAGGGAGGGCGGCTTGCGCCTCACCGTTGCCACCGAAGCGCTCGGTATGGACGATGTACAACTCGGCGACAGTATCGCGGTAAACGGGGTGTGCCTCACCGTGGTAAAACTGGATGGAAACGACTTCACGGTAGAGGTTTCGCGCGAGACCCTGAATTGCACCACCGGTCTGGAAAAACAGGGCGGTCACGTCAATCTGGAAAAAGCGCTGCGCCTGTCCGACCGGCTGGGCGGGCACTTGGTCAGCGGGCATGTGGACGGTGTCGGCGAAGTGATCGCATTCAACGATATCGGGGAGAGCTGGCGTCTGGTGGTGCGCGCGCCTCACGAGCTGGCCAAATACATCGCGATGAAAGGCTCCATCACCATCAACGGTGTCAGCCTCACGGTGAACCAGGTCGCGGGCGCGGAATTCGAGGTCAACCTCATCCCGCATACACTGGATGCGACAACACTGAACGAACTGAAGGTTGGAACGAAAGTGAATCTTGAAATCGACCTGATCGCCCGTTATGTGGAGCGCATGCTGACCGCGGACGGCGAGTAATTCAGTGAGTTAACCCCCTAGCTTTAATACTGGGGGAAATATTAGGACGCGCCCTGTTTTACCCGCGCATGCTCGGGTGTTGCCGCAGCGCCATCAGAACGAAAACGGCCACTTCCTTGGGGATGGCTGTGCAGGATTTCAGGAACTCCGAATAGACGCGTTGCCCCTCGTAACGGCCGTCTGCTGCCAGTATCGGCGATGCCTTGTATTTTCCGGGTCTTTGTTCGCCGTCATCCACCGCCATGTGCACGAAGCCGCGGGATTTGTGCCATGTGATCGAATGCTCACTGCGTTGCTTGTCGTAGCACAGCTCGAATCCGCTAAAACCCTGATCGTCCGAGAGCCAGACAATCAGGTCGAAGTTCTCCGAATGAAACCAGCGGCGCTTCGACTCGCCGGGAATCTGACGCACGTTGAGATGTTCTTTCATGTTGATTCGGTCAAAGCGGTGAAAGACCGTTCTGCAGCGCCCGCTGTCGCTAGAACTTGACCACAACAAGCAGATTGGTTCCGCCTGCAGCGGCTGTATATGCGCCATCCTTGTAGCCGATGACCTCCGTCAGCAGCCTGATCCCGACCATCTCGTTGAAATTATATTGGCCGCCCATACCGAAGAGCAGACCGGTGGAGGTTTGTTCGCTGCCTCCGGGAATGGTCATGCCCGCATCGGCGGTGTATTTCGACGTGACGCTGCCCAGACCGAGCTTGCCGAAAACTGAAAAGCCGTGCGGGAATGTATATCCGCCTTTTGCGGCGAGGGAGAACGAAGAGACTTTGGCAGTTCCGGCTGTTGCGAGCGCGGTATTTTTCACCTTGTAAGTGCCCAGTTGGGACAGGCCCGCCTCTATGCCGATGTACTTGTTGAAGTCATAGCCGCCGATCAGGCGCAGATGCCCGCTGTCCTGCGAGTTGGAAGCAAAATTATTGCAGGTGCTGGTGACGTTGGCGCAGCCGGACAATCTTCCGCTGGCAAGGCCTGCGCCCAGATAGATGCCGCTATCGGCAGCAAGGACCGATTGGGAAAGGCAGGCAAGGATTGCGGCAATCGTCAGTTTCGATCTCATCATCAATATCTCCAAAAATTTGCGGGATTACCCGCCGGTGACTTTAACACTCAAAAAAGAATCAGACCAGAAAGGGGATAAAACGCTTGGTACGTGTCATGAACTCACGGTATTGCGTTCCGAAGAAACCTATGTTTTCGCGCTCTTCTGCCAGCGCCGCGACGACCAGGAATATGGTGGCGACAAGTGCGATACTGCCGCTCAGCCAGGACATATGCTTGAAGAACAATCCCCAATCAAGGCAGAGCAGTGAACCATACATGGGGTGGCGAATGTAACGGTAAATGCCCCGGGTGACCAGGGTTGTGGTCTTCTCGAATTCCAGCAGGGGTATTTCGTTCCGTCTGGCATCCTGCTCCCCGAACCAGCGTAGCGACAAGTAGCTGACGATGAAAAGCAGCAGCGAGAGTCCCATCAACACACTGCAAATGTCCTGATCCAGCGTGGGTGAAGAGTTGTACCAGCCATTCATGTTCAATACGACGAGGATCAGCATCAGTTCCCAGGCGAAAAAGCGGTAGAAGCCGTGCGATTTTGCTGTTCGCAGTGAGGCACGCGAGATATAGGCCAAGACTGCAGATCCTGCGATGAATGCAAACATTTCCTGCATGGATACCAGTTCCCGAAGTGTGATGGCCGTGAATAGTACACGCGCGGAGGCCGGAGTTACAGGGTTGGTGATAGAATCGCACCCCTTACATTGAACGCCAGAGCCGTACACATGACCGACATTGCACCCATTACCGAAATCATCGACGAGATCCGCGCCGGACGCATGGTCGTTCTGGTGGATGAAGAGGATCGCGAGAACGAGGGCGACCTGCTGTTCGCTGCCGAATTCGTCACGCCGGAAGCCATCAATTTCATGATCCGCCATGCGCGCGGCCTGGTCTGTCTGACCCTGACCGAAGAGCGCTGCCGCCAGCTCGGCATTTCGCACATGGCCCGCGACAACAAAAGCCCGCTCGGCACCAATTTCACCGTCTCAATCGAGGCGGCCGAGGGTGTGACCACCGGCATATCCGCCTCCGACCGTTCCGTTACCATCAAGGCGGCTGTAAAAAAGGATGCCAAGCCTGCCGATGTGGTCCAACCCGGCCATATTTTCCCCATCATGGCACGTCCCGGCGGCGTGCTGGTGCGTGCAGGGCATACCGAAGCAGGTTGCGACCTGGCGCATATGGCCGGACTGATGCCGGCTTCGGTGATCTGCGAGATCATCAAGGAGGACGGCGAGATGGCGCGCCTGCCGGACCTCATCCCGTTCGCCAAAGAACACGGCTTGAAGATAGGCACCATCGCCGACCTCATCGAATATCGCATCCAGAACGAAACGCTGGTCGAGCGTGTGGCGCGGCGCAAAGTGCAGACTGCCTATGGCGAACTCGATCTGGTGAGTTATACCGACAAGACCACGCAACGCACCCATCTGGCGCTCGTGAAGGGCAACATCCAGCCGCAGACGGAAACGGTGGTGCGCGTGCACGAGCCGCTGTCAACGATGGACTTTCTGGAACAAGTCAGCCTGCCCAACAGCACCAGCGTGCATGACGCGCTGACCAAGATCAGCCAGTCGCCCGCGGGCGTGCTGGTCATGATGCACCATACCGAGACCTCGTCCAGCCTGCTGGCGCGTGCCGCGGCCCAGCCGGAAGAACACCATGCGCAGTGGGACCCGCGCAGCTACGGCATCGGTGCGCAGATCCTGCGCGACCTGAATGTCGGCAAGATGTGTCTCATCGCCACCCCGCGCAAACTGCCCAGCATGACCGGCTTCGGTCTGGAAGTGGTGCGCTACTGTCAATGCAAGGATACAAAATGAAAGAGATCGAACAGAATTTGAATGGCAAGGGATTGCGCATCGGCATCGTGCAGAGCCGCTTCAATGAAGTGGTGTGTGAAGGGCTGCTGGCGGCTTGCCGCGCGCAACTGGTGAAGAGCGGCGTGAGCGAGAACGACATCACCCTGGCCAATGTGCCGGGCGCGCTGGAGATCCCGCTGGTGCTGCAAGCCATGGCGCAGAGCAAGAAATTCGATGCACTCGTCGCCTTGGGTGCCGTGATACGCGGCGACACCTACCACTTTGAAGTCGTTTCCAACGAATCTGCACGCGGCGTGGGCGAAGTGCAATTGCACAGCGGCGTACCTGTCGCCAATGCCATCCTCACCACCGACACCGATGAGCAGGCCGAAGTGCGCATGAATGTGAAAGGTGCCGAGGCCGCGCTGGTCGCCATCGAGATGGTGCATTTGCTGAAAGCCCTCGCATGAGCGACGCCAAGCCCGTCGGTCCGGCCAAGAGCCTGCGCCATCGCGCGCGTGAGCTGGCGATGCAGGGTGTGTACGAATGGCGTCTTTCCGGAAAGAACGCGAAGCTGATCGAGAAAGTCACGCGCGATGAGAAGAGCCTCGGGCGTTACGACACCGAATTCTTCGGGCAGCTGCTCAACGGCGCCATTGCCGAACATGAGGCTCTGTCGGAGCTGATCGCCCCGCATCTGGATCGCGCCGTGAAGGAACTCAGCCCCGTCGAATTCTCCGTGCTGCTGCTGGGGGCTTACGAGTTGGTCCATCATCCCGAGGTGCCGTACCGCGTCGTCATCAACGAAGCGGTGGAACTGGCCAAGACTTTCGGCGGCAGCGACGGTCACAAGTTCGTCAACGGCGTTCTGGACAAACTGGCGGCAAAAGTGCGCGCGACCGAGGTCGCCGCGAAATAATCCATCGGAGTCGCCTTGTCGGAATTCGATCTCATCCGGCGTTACTTCACCCGTCCAACCCCCGGTTCAGTACTGGGCGTGGGTGATGATGCCGCGCTCCTGAGTGTGGGCGAAGGGATGGAACTGGCGGTGTCGACCGACATGCTGGTTAGCGGCACCCATTTTTTCCCCGATGCCGACCCTTTCCTGTTGGGACACAAGACGCTGGCGGTCAATCTCTCCGACCTCGCGGCGATGGGTGCGACACCGCGCTGGGCGACTTTGGCTTTGTCCTTGCCCTCCGCCGAGCCGGACTGGTTGCGCCGCTTCAGTGAGGGATTCTTCGCGTTGGCCGACGAGTTCGGAGTGGATCTCGTGGGCGGGGACACCACCCGCGGCCCGCTCAACCTCAGCGTCACCATCATGGGCGAAGTTCCGCGTGGCAAAGCGCTACGGCGCAGTGGCGCGCAGGCTGGCGATGATATATGGGTATCGGGAACGCTTGGTGAAGCGGCGCTTGGCCTGGCGCACCTGCAGGGCAAGGTCGCATTGCCCGATGATTCCCGTTCAACCTGTCTGGATGCCTTGCACCGTCCGCAACCGCGAGTCGCACTGGGTTTGGCGCTGCGCGATATCGCGCACAGTGCCATCGACATCTCTGACGGATTGCTGGGTGACCTCGGGCATATATTGGAGTGCTCCAGTGCGGCAGCCGAGGTTACCTATGACAGACTGCCGAAACCGGCAGTCCAAATACCCGGCGGAAGCAAGCTGAAGGAGTTGGTGCAGCAGTGCGTGCTATCCGGCGGCGACGATTACGAACTCTGCTTTACGGCTCCGGTCGCTCTGCGCACTGAAGTCGAGAAGCTGGCAATCCGGCTCGGCCAGCCGTTGAGCCGTATCGGGAATATTGTGTCGGGACGCGGGTGCAAGGTACGTTCCGAAAATGGCAATGTGATGGAAATAAATGAAAGCGGGTATGACCACTTCGCATGACCAACTGAAATTCAAACCGGGCTGGAAATTCCTGTTCAGTCACCCGGCACACCTCTTGTCCTTTGGTTTTGGCGCGGGCCTGTTTCCGCGTTCCCCGGGCACCGCGGGGACACTGGTCGCGTTTCCCATGTACTGGTTTCTCGCGCCGCGACTGACCGATGCGATGTTCATCCTGGTGCTGATCTGGGCATTCGCGTTCGGTGTATGGGTGTGCGACATCACCGGCAAGGCGCTCGGCGTCTCCGATTACGGCGGCATCGTGTGGGACGAGATTGTGGCCTTCCTGCTGGTGCTGTTCTTTACGCCCGAAGGTCTGGTGTGGCAGGTGTTGGCATTCGCTTTGTTCCGGTTTTTCGACATCCTCAAGCCGCAACCCATACGCCATTTTGACCAGACTTGGCACGGCGGCCTCGGCGTGATGTTTGATGACATCCTCGCCGCGGGTTATGCCCTGCTATGTCTGGCCCTCGTCAAAAGCGTCCTGATCTGAGGACACTTATCGCGCTGTGCTGCAGCCTCGCGCTCAATGCGCACGCCGAGATATTTAGCGCCAAAGTGATCGCCGTGATGGACGGTGACACCGTGATGGTCCTGCGGGAAAACGGCCAGAAGCTGAAGATTCGCCTGGTCAATATCGACGCTCCGGAGAAAGACCAACCATACGGCAAACAATCGCGCGATTCCCTGTTCGAAATGCTGGGCAGGAAGCAGGTGCAGATCGACAGCCGCGCTATCGACAAGTACGGGCGTGTCATCGCTCTGGTTTCGGTGGGTGGACTGGACGTCAACCAGGCGCAGGTGAAACGCGGCTGTGCCTGGGCAGGCGAGGGATGGCAGCAACGGCGGTCTGTTTCATCGCGGCCGGAAAAACAAACGCCGGGCGCCAAGCGTGCCGCAGGTGATTCTGGCAAATCGTATATCGGCCTGCAGGTCGAGGCCAAGCGGGCCGGACTGGGACTCTGGGCACAGGAAGACCCGCAAACACCCTGGCAATGGCGCAGGCAGCATCCGCCAGTTCCGCCCGCGGCACAGGAATATCGTGCCACCCCTGGCAAATTGGCCACGGACAAATCCTTTGATCTGCAATGTGGTCACAAGCGTCGTTGCGCGCAAATGCTGTCATGCGAAGAAGCGCGGTTCTACCTGGAGCATTGTGGAGTAAAAAGTCTGGATTCAAACAGTGATGGCATACCGTGCGAACGCCTGTGTAAAGAGTTGCAGTAGCAATTCTGGCCCGGTAGTCCAAAGCGCCCTGACACGCAGGTATAGATAGAGGTCTATACCTTTCGGCATATATCTCCCCGGCCACTTTGGTGTTAAATTTCAATCCAGTACGGTTATGCAGCCGGCATGTCGCGACGCAGTGCGCGATACCGGATTTCTGAATCAGCTTGGAAGGTTGAACGATTATGGTGATCAATATTGTTTCCCCCAAAAAACCCGCTGCTCCGGCTTTGCCCCCGGGTATTTCCTCCGATTTTTCGCTGGTGCAGGAACGCTTCCCCAAGATTGGCGAGAAGATAGCGATGATGTGGGGGACGATCGGTTTGCAGGCCTACCTCACCAGGACCATCTTCGACGAGCGCGGCGGTCGCCAGGGCTTTCCCCTGCCGGTTGTCTCCGCATTGATGAGACTGAATGAATACCACGACACACTCGTCCCGCAACCGTTGATGACACCTGAGCACGTCTGGGACGACGCCAAGTAATTTTTCCGGCGCCACACCCGCCGGATCGCAACACCCTCCATCCGCTTCAAGTCTGCGCAGTGCGCCGGGCCAAAAAGTGCCCCGGGCTCGGGCATAATGCGAGACATGGATACAACCCACTTGCAACTTCTGGTCACCCGCGCCATGCCGTACGGCAAATACAAGGGCAGGGTGATCGCCGACTTGCCCGGTGACTACCTGAACTGGTTCGCCCGCAAAGGATTTCCGCCCGGAGAGATCGGCAGACTATTGGCATTGATGCAGGAACTGGATCACAACGGCCTGTCATCCTTGTTGGACCCACTTCGAAAACGTTAATGAAAACACCCAAAAGAATCGCGCCGCTCGTTGAAGACGGCCTCGTCGATGAAGTCATCCGCCAGCTCATGAGCGGCAAGGAAGCCACGGTCTACGTCGTGCGCTGCGGCGACGAGATACGCTGTGCCAAGGTGTACAAGGAAGCCGACAAACGCAGCTTCCGCCAGAGCACAGATTACACCGAAGGCCGCAAGGTCAAGAACAGCCGCCGTGCCCGCGCCATGGAAAAGGGCAGCAACTACGGGCGCAAGGCGCAGGAAGAGGATTGGCAGAATGCCGAGGTGGACGCCTTGTACCGTCTCGCTGCTGCGGGCGTACGCGTGCCCAAGCCGTACAACTTCCACGAAGGTGTGCTGCTGATGGAGCTGGTGACGGACAGTGAAGGCAACGCTGCACCGCGCCTCAACGATCTGGCGCTGTCTCCCGAACTGTCCCGCGACTATCACGGCATCCTCATCGCGCAAGTGGTGCGCATGCTGTGCGCGGGCATTATTCACGGCGACCTGTCCGAGTACAACGTGCTGGTGGACAGCGCGGGTCCGGTCATCATCGACTTGCCGCAGGCCATCAATGCCTCCGCCAACAACCAGGCCTGCCAGTTGCTGCTGCGCGATGTGCAGAACCTGGCCGCCTACTTCGGCCAGTTCGCGCCCGAATTGCTCACGACCGATTACGGCAATGAGATCTGGGCGCTGTATCAGAGCAGCCAATTAAAGACGGACAGCGTGCTGACCGGGCACTTTGAGAAGAATGAAAAGCCGGTCGACCTGAAAAGCGTCATGCGCGAGATCAGCGACACGCTCAAGGATGAAGAAGCGCGACAGCTTGCCATTGCCGCGCGGGCGAGCAAGGGGCTTGTACTTTAGGGAAGCGCTGATTAATTCGTCATACCGGCGAAGGCCGGTATCCAGTGCCTTTATTTAACTGGGTTCCGGCCCGAGCAACGCTCGGTCTACCCTGAGCTTGTCGAAGGGCCGGAACGACGAAACTGAATAAATCAGCGTTTCCTTAGATGCGTTTGAATAGAATGCTGCGCAGCAGAGTCTGAGCGCATAGCCACAACTCAAAGGGGTGATTGGTGCTGGATATCGCATTACTCTGTGCATTCGCTTTTTGTGCCGGGCTGATCGATGCGGCAGTCGGCGGTGGCGGGCTGATCCAGATTCCGGCACTCTTCAACGTCTATCCAGCAGCGTCACCGGCAACCCTGTTCGGCACCAACAAGCTGGCTTCGATCTGCGGTTCGTCGGTCGCCGCGCGCAATTACATCGGCAAAGTGCACGTCGCCTGGAGTCTGGTGCTGCCGGCGGCGCTCAGCGCTTTTGTCATGGCCTTCCTGGGTGCAGCCACCGTATCCTCCGTACCGCAGAACCTGATGCGGCCTGTCGTGCTGGTATTGGTCGTTGCCATGGCCATCTACACATTCTGGAAAAAGGATTTCGGCACGATACGGCACACAGTGCAGGTCGGGACACGCGAACGCGTGCTGTCCGTGCTCATCGGCGGTGCGATCGGGTTTTACGACGGGCTGTTCGGGCCCGGCACCGGCAGTTTTCTGATCTTTCTTTTCATCCGCTACTTTTCCTTCGACTTTCTGCAGGCCTCGGCCGCAGCCAAACTGGTCAACATCGCCACCAACCTTGCGGCGCTGCTGTATTTCCTGCCGACCGGCAATGTGTTGTACGCGGTTGCAATCCCCATGGCGGTCTTTAATATGGGCGGTGGCTGGGTTGGATCCAGAGTGGCGATGAAACACGGAGCGGGTTTCGTCCGCATATTGTTTCTGTTCCTGCTGGTCATCCTGACCGCCAAGCTTGCCTACGGTATCGTGGGGCAGAGTTAAAGTTTGAAGATGCGAGAAGTCCCTCTCCCGCAGGCGGGATAACCAGCGACTTGGCGGCTTTGCCGCCAAGTCGAATGGCTAGTAGTTCCACCAGAGGGGTTGGGGTGAGGGGTGGTAAAGTGAAACCAGTTTTGGTGATGCGCACCGACCCTCATCCCTAGCCCTTCCCCCGCCTACGGGGGAAGGGAACAAATTCAAGCAAGCTCATTAACAACGGAGATCACCATGTTTACCAAAGCTACTTTCAAATTCCTCGACGAACTGGCCGCCAACAACAACCGGGCGTGGTTCGAGGAGAACAAGCCGCGCTACGAAGCGCTGGTGCGCGAACCCGCGCTGGATTTCATCGAGGCCATGGATCCGGTGCTGGCCAAGTTCGCGCCCAACTTTCGGGCGGAGCCGCGCAAGGTGGGCGGTTCACTGATGCGCGTGTTCCGCGACACGCGTTTTGCGCGCGATAAGACCCCGTACAAGACCAACATCGGCATCCAGTTCCGCCATCAGCTGGGCAAGGACGTGCATGCGCCGGGGTTCTATATGCATATCGCCGTCGACGAATGCTTCTTTGGTGCGGGCAGCTGGCATCCGGAATCCGATCAACTGGCCAAGTACCGCGACTACATCGCCAAGAAACCCGAAAAATGGTTCGCCGCGCGCGACGACAAGAAATTCGTTTCCCAATGGGATCTGTGGGGTGACAGTCTGACGCGCCCGCCGCGCGGCTTCGCTGCCGACCATCCGGCGATAGAAGACTTGAAGCGCAAGGACTTCATCGCCATCGCGGCTTTGTCCAAAGCGGAAGTCACCGGGCCGGGGCTGGTCAAGCTGGCGGGCAGCCGTTTCGCCACCGCGGCCCCGTTCATGAAGTTCCTGTGCGAGGCGCTGGAAGTCGCCTACTGAATCCTGGTCCTAGATCAACTCGAAGGCCAGCAGCACCGCACACCCGCCCAGCTCCAAAAGGCCGATCATGAAAAACTGGTCGGCGTATTTTTCCAACTGTGCCGATTCGCTCTTGCGCAACGAGGCATAGGAAAGCGTTGCGCTGATCGTGAGCAGCAATGCATCAACGGCCAGGAATCTGTCCAGTAACGAACCTACTTGCCCGATATGCAATATTTTGACCAGGGAGATAACGGTCAGGCACACCCCGACCAGTTGCGCCGAGGTGGGTAATATGTGCCGGGACAGATCGTTGTTGTTTGACAAGGCCGGATGTGAGCAGTGTTAATTCAGTTGATGCACAAAATCGACCCTGCGGTTTTCTTTCCAGCATTTTTCCAGATGGCAGGTGAGTCTTGGTTTCGCTTCCCCGTAACTGACGACTTTGATCTGTGCTGCGGGCACACCCATTTGTTGCAGGCTTAACTCAACCGCGACCGCGCGCTTGTTGCCCAGATCCAGGTTGTATCCCTCGCTCCCGCGCTCGTCTGCATTTCCCGCAATCGTCACGAAGTCCTGTTTGTGGGCCTTGATAAATGCCGCTTCCATTTGAATGATCTTCTGATACTCGGGCTTGATGGCGAATTTGTTGTAGTCGAAATAGTCGCTTTGTTTTTCGAGTTTCTGCATTTCAGCCGTCAATTTGCTCAAATCCACTGCTGCGGCAGAGGCGGACGCAGTATTGGAGCTTGCAGTGGCAGCGGTATCTTTACCGTCTGTCTGAGAGGACAGGGAAGAGCCTGCCTTGGGTGACGAAGCGCATGCGACAACCATGAGTGAAGCCAAAACAACTGCTATTTTTTTCATTACCTGCCTCCTGTTTAAAAATTGCAAAACTACGAACATGCTTCTTCCAAAACTACCGTGCGCTGTTCACTCGAACGGAGTTGGCGCTGCTTCCGGAACGTGGTTATCAATCCTGTGTGGACTTGCTTAATTGTTGCTCCAATGCATCCAGTGCCGCCTGATCGGTTGCAAACAGGTTCTCGCTGCCTATTTTGGCGGCGAGGCCGGTCCTTTCAATCACTTCCAATATCTGTTTCTTGAAGCCGCTGAAGCACAGCGTGATGCCACTGCTCTTGAAGCGGATGATCAGGTTCGACAGCATCTCCACGCCAGAGGCATCGATCTCGTTGATGCCGCTGCCCTTGATCAGGATGTGGTCGATATCCGGGTTGTCGCGTTCCAGTTTGAGGATGGCGTTCTCAAAATAGGACACGTTGACGAAACGCAGCGCGCCATCGAAACGCAGCGCGGCCAGACGCGCGTGCAGGCGAGGCAGGTTGTGGCGCTCGGCATCGCGCAGGGTGCCGTCCTGGTGCATGCCCAGCAGGGCGATGCGGGGGCGCATCATGCGGTACAGCAGCAATGTCAGCGACAGGATGATGCCTACGAGGATGCCGTTCTGGATGTTCGGGGCGAACGCCAGCGTGGCGACGAACGTGGTGACGGAGGCGATGCCGTCGTCGCGATTCGCGCGCCAGGCTTTGAGGATGATCGGGAAATTGATCAGGCTGATCACCGCCATCATGATGATGGCCGCAAGCACCGGCTTGGGCAGGTGGAACAGCAACGGCGTCAGGAACAGCAGGGTGATCAGCACAAATACGGCCGAAATGACCGACGACAACCCGGTGCGGGCATCCGATGCGAGGTTCAGTGCCGAGCGCGAGAAAGAACCGCTGACCGGCATGGAGTGGCAGAACGCGGCGGCCACCTTGGCCAGACCCTGGCCGATGAGCTCCTTGTTTTCATCCCAGGGCTGGCGCGTCTTGATGGAGATCACCTTGGCGCTGGACATCGCTTCCATGAAGCTGATCAATGCGATCACGAAGGCGGCGGGCAGCAGGCTGATGGAGGCATTCCAGTCCAGCGGCGGCATGCTGATGCCGGGCAAGCCCTGCGGTATGGCGCCGACTACACGACCACCCATGTCGGCGAAACCGACGGCATAGCTGACCCAGGTCAGCAGGACCACTGTAATGAGTACACCGGGCAGCTTGGGTGCATAGCGCTTGAGCGCCAGCAACATCGCGATCGCAGCGGCACCCAGGCCCAGCGACATCTCATGCAGCGTGTCGATGTGCGTGACGACCTGCCAGATATCGAGCAGAAAATGCGACGACTGTTGTGCGGGAATGCCGAGGAGGGTGGGCAATTGCGACAGTCCGATGATCAGCGCGGCGGCATTGATAAAGCCCATCAGCACCGGATGCGACAGGAAATTGAGCAGCACGCCGACGCGCAGCATGCCGAACGCGATCTGGAACAGGCCGGACAACAGCGCCAGCAGTATCACGAGCGAATAGAACCATTCTGTGCCGTGTGCGGCCAGTGGCGCGATGCTGGCGGCGGTCAGCAATGAAGTCATGGCGACCGGGCCGGTGGAAAGCTGGCGCGAAGAGCCGAACACCGCGCCGATGACGGTGGGGATCAGCGCGGCGTACAGGCCGAAATAGGCGGGCACACCGGCCAACTGCGCATACGCCAGCGATTGCGGAATGGCGACCAGCGAAACGGTGATGCCCGCGAGCAGGTCGAATTTGAACGTGGACCTTAATTTGGAAAGGTCGAAGGAGAATGGTTTGAAAAATGATGCGGTGGCTGTTGCGGATTTCATCTTGTAGTCCGGATAAGTGCGTGTTGGTTGGGCTCGGCGATATTTAGGTTGATGTCCATTAAGTCCCCGTACGTCGTTGATGGAACTGCTAACCAATCCACTAAGCCAGCAAGCTGGCAAGTGGCTGGATATCCGGCGCAGGCCGGAATCCAGTCAGAAAACAAATTCCCGCGACGCGGGGCAAAAGCCAAGAGCCTGTTGAATAAACCCGCTGGATTCCGGTCTGCGCCGGAATGACGGGCAAGAAGTCTCGGGTGTAGTCTCCAATCATGGATGCCTCAATAATCCGCATTTTCTTAGCAAGGCGAATTCAAGGCAGTGACTGTCCTCGAGTCGTGTCTGGCGACGGCGTTGTGTCGCTCGATCTTGAATTCGGCAGCAGTCTGTTGCGGATGGTTGAGCTTGTCCTTCAACGCGTTCAGATGGCTGACATTGGTGTATTCCACGGCATCGAAGGCTCGTTTCAGTTCCTGGATCAGATTTTTCATGGTTGGCTACCACTTGTTGGTATGGCTGTATTAAATGCAGGATTCGTGCCGCGAAACTAAGGTGTTGAAAAATATGCGAATAATTGAAGGGTGTGGAATGGATAAATTTCATGATGTCGCGTTATGCAACAGTTGTTCTGAGTGAATACATATTAACTTTATGTTTTGCATTGATTTTGCTTGATGCATGAGGCTGTTGCGAAGGTGTGAGTAATGGTTGCATAATGCAACTATTTATCCGTCAAGCCGCTCCCCATGACCATCACCTCGTCATTGCGCCAAAAAATAACGTTCGCCTATCTGCTGGTGGCCGCACTGATCCTGGCGGTTTCGTTTTTTACCTTTGAGTCATTGAAGCGCGTTGAGGCGCGCATCCTTTTGAGCGAGCGCATCTCAGGTTTGTTTGAAACGGCCATGGAGATCCGCCGCTTTGAGCGCAATTATTTTCTGCATGCCCAATCGGCAGACCTGGCCGAAAACTCCGCTTACCTGGATCGACTGGATGTCATGTTGAATGACGGGCGCTCGGGGTTTGAACTGCTGGGAGCGCCGGGACAGATTGCGGAGTTGCGCCAAATTACGGGCAAGTATCGCCAGCAGATCGGTCTTTATGCGGCGGCTACTGCCAAAGCACCGCAGCGCGCCGAGCTGGAACAGCAAGTGCGCGCCACGGGCAAGGAGCTGGTTTCCATCGCCGAGACGCTGGTGCAGACGGAACGTCAGCTGCTGCAGTCCTCGCTGGCGACGTTCCGCATCACGCTGGTCGTCATCGTGATCAGCTTGGCACTGTTCATGATCGCGCTCGGCCGCGCCTTGTCGAGCCGGGTGGCACAACCGCTCAAACTGATGGAGCAAAACGTCGCGGCCATCTCGGCAGGCCGGCGCGATACCCTGCCTTTGCCGTCTCAAGACCGGGAGATCGTCTCTATCACGCTCGCCTTCAATCAGATGCTGAAAGAAATCGAAGTGCGGCAGAAGCATCTGCTGCGCTCCGAGAAACTCGCCTCGCTGGGCACCCTGTTATCCGGCGTGGCACATGAACTGAACAACCCGCTGTCGAATATCTGGTCTTCCTGCCAGATATTGCAGGAAGAACTGAACGAGGCAGACCCGGCACAGCAGCAGGTGTTGCTGGCGCAGATCGACGAACAATGCGAAAGAGCGCGCCACATCGTGAGTTCGCTGCAGGACTTCGCGCGCGAGCGCCACTTCAGCCGCGAGCATTTTTCCCTGCGCCAACTGGTGGAGCAGACTTTGCGTTTCGTCAAAGCCGACATTTCCGGCCAGGTGACGATCACGCTGGATATCGCCGACTCCCTGAGTCTGGACGCCGACCGGCAGCGCATGCAGCAGGTGTTCCTGAATCTGGTCAAGAACGCGCTGGATGCCATCTCCGGCAGCGGCAGTATCGAAATCGCGGCGCGCATGCGCACCGCAGCCGACGGAGACAATGGTTTTCCGGCCGACTGCGATGTCCGGGGCGACACCATCGATATCTCGGTGCGGGATAGCGGCAGCGGTATGAGTGCGGAAAATCTGGCGCGTATCTTCGATCCGTTCTTCACCACCAAGGACGTGGGGCACGGCATGGGACTGGGCTTGTTCATCGTCTACCAGATCATCGAAGAGCATGGGGGCTGTATCACCGCCGCCAGCGAGCCAGGCAAAGGGACGACCTTCTTCATACGCCTGCCGTTGCCGACTGAACTGACGGGAACACAAAATGAATAAACCGGGAAAACTGCTCATCGTCGACGACGAAGCTGTCGCGCTGCGCAATCTGGAGCGCGTGATGAACAAGGTCGGCTACAGCGTCACGGCCGTGCAAAGCGGCGAGGAAGCGCTGGCACTGCTGGAGACGCAGCAATTCGATCTGCTGCTGACCGATCTGCGCATGGAAAAAGTCGACGGCATGCGTCTGCTCAAAGCGTGCCGCACGCGTCATCCCGACAGCGAAGTCATCATGATCACCGGCTATGCCAGTGCCGAATCTGCCGTGGAGGCGATGAAGCAGGGCGCGTTTTATTACATCACCAAACCTTTCCGCTTGGATGAAGTGCGCAAGGTGGTCGCCGAGGCGCTGGAAAAGATCCGCCTGCGCAACGAGAACCGCAATCTCAAACAACAGGTCGAGGCGCTGGGCGGGCAGGTCAAGATCGTGACGCAGGACAGCGGTATGTTGCGCCTGCTGGAACTGGCACGGCAGGTGGCGCCCACCGATTGCAATGTGCTGATCGTCGGCGAAAGCGGCACGGGCAAGGAATTGTTCGCGCGCTACCTGCACCAGCACAGCGGTCGCCACGCGGGACCGTATGTGGCGGTGAACTGCGGCGCGTTCAGCAAAGACCTGCTGGCGAACGAATTATTCGGCCACGAGAAAGACGCCTTCACGGGGGCCAACACGCTAAAGAAGGGGCTGGTGGAAGGAGCTTCGGGCGGCACGCTGTTTCTGGATGAGGTGACCGAGATGTCGCCCGAGATGCAGGTGAAGTTGCTGCGCGTCATCCAGGAAAAAGAAGTGCTGCGTCTGGGCGCGACCCAACCGGTCAAGGTCGATATCCGCGTCGTCGCTGCAACCAACCGCGATCTGGCGGAAGCGGTACGCAGCGGCATGTTGCGCCAGGACCTGTATTTCCGGCTCAACGTGGTGACACTGGCCATTCCTCCCTTGAATCAGCGCAGGGGCGACATTCCTTTGCTGGCACATTACTTCCTGCAGAAGTACGCCGTGCAGATGAAAAGATCCCTGGCCGGTATCGCGCCTGCCGTGATGGAAGCGTTGCAGACTTACGACTACCCCGGCAATGTGCGCGAACTCGAAAACATCATCGCGCGCGGCTGTGCCGTCAGCTCGGGCAACAGCATCGAGTTGGCGCATCTGTCCGAAGACCTGCGCCAGCAGAATGGCATCACCCTGCCGGGCAAAGGCGAAAAGATACCGACGCTGGAACAGCAGGAGCGAACCTATATCAACTGGGTACTCAAGGAATTCGACGGTAACCAGACCGCCGCCGCCGCCGCACTGGGCATCAATCGCAGCTCGCTATGGCGCAAGCTCAAGGCTTTTCAGGAAAACGAGTGAAATGGGAAACTTGCCCCAAAAGCCGTTCTGTTCGTATTACCATTCAAACTCCACAACCCAAGGAGAGCCATCATGGCAAAAGGACAACAACGCAAGAACAAAGAAGTGAAGAAGCCCAAGAAGAAACCAACACCGGCTATCTGAGCTCCCGCCCCCCGGGCTGGCTGTCGGGCAGACTTCCGTCACCAGCGCCGGGTAGTATCTGATACGGATCCATCGTCACCGATTCGAGCCTGTGCCCTATCAGGATCACCCGACCCTCCAGCCGCGAATTTCCAGTTTCGCTGAATTCGAAACGATAAGTACGGCGCAACACCCGCTTCCCCGAATCGTCACGCACCAGTTCCAGCGCAATGCGGGCGACCGTATCGTCCAAAAACTGCACATCTGCTTTGTCGCAGGCGAGTCTTCCAACCTGCCGGGCATGTTCAAGCGCGCGCAGACTGTCGAACCAGTACCACACCAGTGCGGCCATCACCACTAAAAACAGTAAACTCAAAGTGTCCATTGCGATAAATCCGGAAAATAATCGTAAGATCGGGCTGATAATATCAGGCAGTGAACCGGCAGGAACCGGATTATCCGAATCACGGGACGGCTGAATCGAGATCATGGCAAACATCCTTATCATCTACTCAACGACGGACGGGCACACCAGAGAAATATGCCAGCGTCTCAAGTCTGTTGTCGAGCAAGATCAGCATCGGGTCGGTCTGTTTTCGATCAACGAATGCGGCGCCCTGGATTTGCAGCCTTTCGACAAGATCGTCATCGGTGCGAGCATCCGCTATGGCAAACACAATCCGCAGGTGTCCGACTTCATCAGAAAGAACGAAGCCATTCTTGACACAAGACCCAGCGCCTTCTTTTCTGTGAACGTCGTGGCGCGCAAGCCGGAAAAGAGCACGCCCGAGACGAATCCCTATCTGCAGAAGTTCCTCAGGAAGATAGCCTGGCACCCCAAACACCTGGCGGTTTTTGCAGGCAAAATCGACTATCCCAGCTACCGCTTCTTCGACCGCTGCATGATCCGCTTCATCATGTGGATGACCGGCGGGCCGACACAGCGCAATGCAGTGATCGATTTTACCGACTGGAAAAAGGTTGATGATTTCGGCAAATTCATCGCAAGGCATGTAATGCCGGACAATATTTGCACAAACCGCCCCGGAATTACCGTAAACCACAACATGCACTCCAGACCCTCTCCCAACTACCTGTCCGGCTATCCGCCCGCACTGATAGAGCAAATACAGCAAGCGATCGCACAGGAAAAACTGGCGCCCCCGCTACTGAAGAAATATCCGCAGCCACACGATGTACGCACCGACAGGGCGCTGTACGATTACGTGCTGCAACTCAAGAACGAGCACCTGGGCAACGTCGGACAACTGAGCAAAGTGGCCTACGACAGCAAACTGCATATCATCAAAAACGCACTGGGCACGCACACCACCATCTCGCGCGTGCAGGGCGGCAACCTCAGGAGCAAGCGCGAGATCCGCATCGCAACCCTGTTCAAGGACATGCCGCCCGAATTCCTGCGCATGATCGTGGTGCACGAACTGGCGCACATGAAAGAGCGCGAGCACGACAAGGCGTTTTACCAGCTGTGTCGGCACATGGAGCCGGACTACGCCCAGCTGGAATTCGACCTGAGGGTGTATCTGACTTATCTGGACGCGGACGGGGTGGCGTTGTGGGGTGGGGCGAGCTCAATGAAATAGTCGCAGTTTCGATGGTGGTATGCGGCTTGGGGCTGCTTCTCGGTGCGGACCAATTAGCCGCTCTGTTGAACGACAGCAATGGTGCATTTTCAATCATTCACAGCTATGAAGCGCACACAATCGTCCGGTCAATCCAACGATAATCTTTTGGACAAAGTCGGAAATTCGGGGTCTTCGCTTCAACCCCATTTGCACTTTCAAGTCATGAATTCTTCCGACCCTTTCCCTCTGCTCAAGAACCTTAAGGGTTGAGCTCATGCAACCCTACTCGCCTCGAAACTCTTTGCGATAGGCTGAAGGTTTAATACTGAATGCTTGCCCGAAACAACGGCGGAATATTGCAGGCGAAGCAAACCCGGCCATTTCTGCAACGATCTCAATCGGCTTGTCGGTCATTTCAAGCATGCGTTGCGAATAGGCCAAACGCTGGTTCAGCAACCATTCCCCAACGGTTGTTCCAGTCATCTGGCGAAACCGGCGCGTAAAAGTTCGGCGGCTCATCAATGCCCGTTCTGCCAGATCGTCCAAGTTATGCGCAGCATCTAGATTTTGCGACATCCAATCCATCAGTAGAGAAAGACGATCCGGCGTAACCGAGCTGAATACGGGTTGTTCGATGAATTGAGCCTGCCCTCCCTGCCGAAATGGGGAAACGACCATGCGTCGCGCAATGTGATTTGCGACATCGGCTCCATGCTCAGTGCGCAGCAAATGCAGGCAGCAGTCTATGGCTGCGGCACATCCGGCAGAAGTAACGATATCCACCTCGTCCACATACAAAACATCAGGTTTTACATCGATGAGTGGATAACGCTCTGCCAATTCAGTCGCCCATTTCCAATGGGTGGTTGCCCTGCGACCATCCAGCAGTCCTGCTGCAGCCAACACAAATGAGCCGAGACAAAAGCTGACGATTCTGGCGCCGCGCTGATGAGCTTTGCGCAACGCATCGATCAATGCTTTTGGCGGTAATTCAGCGGTGTCGTGCCAGCTGGGTACGATGACCGTTCCTGCATCTTTGAGCGCGGCGAAACTGTGTGTGGCCTGGATCGCATAACCGGCGTTGGTCTGTATGAGAGAGGGATCAGCCGCGCACACCTTAAGCTTAAAATCGGGCACCTTACTGTTATTGGCGTCAGGACGAAAAATGATGCACGGCACGGACAGGTGAAACGGACTGACGCCATTGAAAGCGATGACAGCGTAGGAATCTGAATTTCTTGCAGGTTTTTTCATATTGGCCCGATTGTATCTGAAAATGTCATTCAGGCCACTTATGTCAAAAACCAAAACCGGAAATACTTCGCCCTGTTCGTTTTTATCAACCCGTAAGGAGACCGCTATGACACACCGTGCTTTGATTATTGTCGATGTCCAGAATGATTACGCTGGCGGAGAACTGCCGATTGAATTCCCCGAGGTGCAAGACTCATTGCGCAATATCGGGACAATAATGGATGCCGCTCGCGCTGCTGCGATTCCGGCGGTGGTCGTGCAGAATATCCTGCCCCCCAATGCTCCATTCATGGCCGAGGGTTCTGCTGGAGTAGCGCTGCATGAGATCGTAGCTTCGCGTCCTTACGACCATTACGTTGCCAAGAAACTACCCAGTGCTTTTGCGGGGACTGACCTGGAAGCATGGCTACGCCAGCATGCCATCGACACCGTCACGGTAATCGGTTACATGACCCACAACTGCAATCTATCGACCATGCTGCATGCCTTCCATAGTGGTTTCGCAGTGGAATTCATAAGCGATGCCTCTGGTTCGGTGCCGTATGAGAATCGTGCCGGTCGGGCGACGGCGGAGGAAACACATCGGGTGATGAGTGTAGTGCTGCAATCTCGCTTTGCGGCGGTGATGTCAACTGCTGAATGGATCAAGATGTTGCAACAGGATACCAAGCCAGAACGGGATTCGATCTACCGGTCTAACCGCCGTGCTCGCGGTCTGGCAGTAGCTGTATGAATCAATTCAAAGCGAATGACAAGATTCAATTGCGTACTTACTCGGCGCAAGATCAGATCACCATCGAAAACTGGCCGGCCTATCCAGCGGAGTTTGCCGATCTGAACTATGCGTTGCGGCAAGATGGCTGGATCGCGGAGTTCCGTGACCAGCCGAATGCACAGATTTATGTCGCAGAGCAATCAGGTGAAGTGATCGCCTTCACTATTCTTGCCTTGACCGCACAAGGCGAAGCCGAGTTTCGCATTGCGTTGCGCGCGGACAAAACTGATCAGGGACTTGGCCGGATCATCACCGCCAAAACTTTGCAGGCAGGGTTCGATGAAATCGGGCTGCAACGTATTCATCTCATTGTTCGCAAAAACAACCCGAGAGCGATCAAGTTGTACGAGCAGAAGAATTTCTCCCATTGCGGGGAATGCCAAATTGTCATCAACAAGAAGCCGACAGATTTCCTGAAAATGGAACTGTTGCGCAAGGACTATTTAAAGCCAATTACCAAAGGGGCACACCACATCGGTTTAACGGTTTCCAAGTTGGAAGATAGTGCAAACTTTTTTGTTTCCTTGCTAGGCTGGAAAGAAGTGCGCAGAAATGAGGATTATCCTGCCATCTATGTCAGCGATGGTGCGATGATGGTTACCCTTTGGGCGCTCAAGGAGCAGCCGTCTAGCCAATTCAATAAGAACAGAAATGTTGGCTTGCATCATGTGGCATTTCAGGTCGGAAATGAAAGTGATCTAAATGAGATACATGAGAGACTAATAGCCAGCGCCATCAGGATTGAGTTTTCACCTGAGCTGCTAGGGCAGGGGCCTGCAAAACACCTGATGTGTTATGAGCCTAGTGGAATCCGGGTTGAGTTCATTTGGCCTGGTCGCTAATACGCAATTTTTCTTTCAATGTACTTTTAGAAAGTGTTGACCAGGGCTCATGGGACGAACTCGTCGGTCGGCCCGGCCGCGATTCTCAATTACGAGCGGCAGTATACAACGCAGCTGCGGCCGTTCAAATCGCAGGCAATGACAGACAGCTTTGGCCGAACTGCTGCCGAAGCCTGTCGTGGCGACGGAATTAATATCGACTCGGCTCTCGCCACTCCGATACTCATAATCAGCAGAGTGGATGAGTATCTTGAATCGGGCTGAGTGCTTATTGCTTACTGGAATGAGTGCTCGTGATCGACCGGAATGTGCAGTGATCAACCCAACTGTTTTTGCATTTCAATTATTGGCATTTGTCGAATGGCATTCAACATGCGCAGCTGGCCAGCTTTGGAATCTGTTGGAACAGCCATTGCGTTAAATTCAGCCAAAACCTTGTCTGCCGCTGATATTAGATTTTTCAGAAGATAATTTCTCACACGCTCAGCTGCGATGCCAGGCAATCCCAAATCTTCAGCAAACTGAAACAGATGTTCTCTCCGAATATTTTGAAAGGTTGTGGCATCGCCGATCTGGAACGACAAGCTGACGTTCGGCCAAGCAAGCTCACGGCCAACCAGTTCGGGTCTCGCCCATGCTGCTGTGCTCACCAGGTCGTAATGAGGAGCCAAAAAATATCCCTCCCTCCCGGCGAATAGAGACAGGTTTTTTAGGTGTGCGTCACCGTTGCCGATCAATACATTGAAGAGAGTCCACTGAAACAAGGCAATCCTGGTCGGGGCCTTGCTTCTGCACAATGCAGTTACATCCTTGAGTGCCTTTGCGCCTGACTGTGTGTATTTTGAACCTGCGGACAAAGACAGGAGCTGTGCTGCATCGAGCGCATGCCAACGTGCCAGCTTGCCGTCGATCTCCTTCCGGTCAAATCGTTCGATCAGATAAACGCAGGAAGGCACATAGCGTAGCGAAACCGGCGGGACCGGCAGAAGCAATTCTTGTGCTATACGAGCGCAGTACCATTCATTGACTGCGCTGGCTGGGTAATGTTCGCTTAATGCATCAGGTTTGAGGATATGCGTCGATATCCGAGACCCAACTGGTTCATATAAGCTCCCTTCGGAATCCATCACGACTGGGAGCTTTTCCTGCGCGCCTGCCAGTGACATTTTCTTGGGCGCATCTGACCCTAACGGCACATGTGGCATAGCAAGTATGCGCGCCTGCAATATTTCGTCCGGCAGAGGGGAAAGGTCAGAGGCCGCAAGGCTGGCTCCCGGTTTTAATACTGTGATGGCCCCCGCGGATTCGCTGCCAAATCGCTCCAGCAGTTGCCATGCATCCCATTCTCCCTTTTCGAGGGAAGCAATCAGGCGCGTTCGAGCGGCATCCTCTGGCAGCAGATTATCAAAGAACCATTGCACTGGTCGTGCTGTCCCTCCATCCATGATGCGTGTTGTCTGTAACGGTAATCCTGGAGCGAGTGGATACCCAGACGCCAGCCAGTTCGAGTCGTACTCGAATGACCATATGCCGGTATTTTCGAACAGCCTACCAACGCGTTCTTGTTCGATCCAAATATCGAGTTCGCGGCTCATGGTTTAACGCGCGTACGGCGTGGTTTGGATTTCTCGCATGGCAATTCGAACGGACCTACTCCCGGTGGAAGTGATAAGTTGAGTTCCAGCCCAAGTTCGTTAAGTAGTGAGAACAGCGTGGCAATCGCAGATGTAGGGGGACCTTGCTCCAAGCGTCGCAATGTGACCGGCGTGGTTCCCACCATCGCGGCTAGATCGGACACAGGAAGACGTAGGGCTGTTCGCGTTTCGCGTAGAACAGCACCGAGCTGCATTGGGGACTTTACTGAAATCATAGCCAACCTCTATAGAAAGATTTGTATCTATTATAGGTGTTAGCCGGAAAATTGGAAGCTATAGATAGTTCTTTTTCTATAACCAGGAAATAATCCTTTTTGAACTATCTATAGTAAGAAACATTTCTATAAATAGGCTACCTAGCAATATTTGCTATGTGAAAAAGGAGGCACACTTCAATGAATGGAACAACCGTCTACAGATTTATCGCTCGCCGAACTGGCTGGTCCCTCCGTACTTAGGGATCGCCTACAGCAAACGTTGACAATCGCCTTTCAAGCATTTATGGGGCAGGTTAGACTCAAATAGCCGCCACACCAGATGCATATGGCTATGTCTGAAATGGCTGAGCAGCAGACCTTCATGCGCCCCCTATCCTGTCCGAAACGGCCACCCCGAGTGTTGCGTAGACTCAAACTTCCCCAGTCTGCATTCAGCTTCCCCCCGCATCACATCACGTTGAACCGGTAGACTGATAAGCCGCGCAATCCTGCATGAGCGCGCACGTATTCAGTGCACACATTCCGGCTGACCTTCTTTAACTGATTGATTTATTGAAGCTGATGCATTTGGCGCGGTTCATGCTCTTGCTTGGTAGTACGCTACCCCCAATTCGTTTTGTTTTGAAAGGCACCCATGACCATCCGCGTTGCGATCAATCACCAGACAAGCTATCGCTTTGACCGGGCGGTCACCCTGTGGCCGCACGAGGTGCGTTTGCGGCCGGCGGCGCATAGCCGCACGCCGATTCTCAGTTACTCCCTCAAGGTTGAGCCTGCCGAACATTTCCTCAACTGGCAGCAGGATTCCTACGGCAATTGGGTGGCGCGCCTGGTGTTCCCGAAAAAGGCAGAGTCGCTCAAGATCACGGTCGATCTGGTGGCGG
>JAYTUW010000006.1:0-35706 GCA_043744345.1 Sideroxydans sp.
CTGGAAGAAGCCTGCGGCGGCGTCATCCGTGCCGAAGTCGAAACAGACATCAACGGCGAACTGCGCCTGCGTCTGGAAAAGCTATTCCATGGCAACTACTCGCTGAGTTATCTGGAAAGGGAATTCCTGCACAGCGGCGACTACGTGCAGATCCGCCAGACCGCCGACGCCCTGAACGGCCTCATCTCCCCCACCGCCTACGCCATGCGCGGCGAACAGAAACGCGGCGTCGGCAGCTTCAAGCAAGCCATCGAATGGCTGCTGGAAGACGCCAAGAAGGGCGTCAGCATCCAGCGCTACAAAGGCTTGGGCGAGATGAATCCCGAGCAACTGTGGGAAACCACCATGGACGTGAAAAACCGCATCCTGCTCAAGGTGCGCATCGAGGACGCCGTGGGCGCCGACGAGATATTCACTACCTTGATGGGTGACGTGGTGGAACCGCGCCGCGCGTTTATCGAGAAGAATGCGTTGGGGGTGAAGAATCTGGATGTGTAGTTGACGTACTTGAAAGCTTCAAAATATTTTCAAATTTTAATTGGGGCTAACACATGCAGTCGTCTTCGCAAATTCCATTATCCAAGTGGTGGCTCCGAGGTATTGCATTTCTACTAACCACCACACCGCCAGCAGTTGTCCTGTGGTTCCAAGATAGCCTTGCGCCATATTTAGCCACACTATCCCCGGCGGCACTCATACGAGTGCTAGCAGTGCTACTGCTATCAATTCTAGCTCTATTGGCATTCATCATCCTTCAGCGTCCGTGGCTCCGGTGGGATGAACCAACGGGTACATGGGTTAGTCGCTTCACAGCTCTGCGGTATTGCGCAAAATGCAGTGCTACAAAGATCATTACACCACTCAAAAACGAAGTCACTGGCTGGCGCTGCATGAACTGCCTACATTTCTTCCATGATCCGGCTCGAGCACACATCGAGTCACCAAAAAATAGAGCATCCAAAAGTGAGCGCATATAGCCCCAACTGGCAGTAATCGGACCTGCACGCAAAGCGTCACTGGCCGCTTACTTTTACATAAGGACTCTTAATCATGAATCGATTGCTTCTCGTCCTAACACTAGCATTTCAGTGCGCATCCGTGCTTGCAGGTTCAGATGGATATGTGTGTACAGTGCGCAGCTTTCACCGTTTAGACGATGCGGGGACTTTGTCAACGGAACCCAAGGATCCAATTATTGGTCAGGAGTTCACCGTCGACCGAATGACCGGAAAAATTCTCGGTCGATATATTTCGAATTCAAGTTTCAAAACTGAGGTATTGGATGCGGGTTCGAAGACTCAGTCATTCAAATCGATCGCAAAGAGCCATGCTGGATTCCTGCATGTAATTTATATTGAAGTGCACGAATTCGCTGAAGGTGGCAGAAAGCCGTTTGTACTTATGGACGGTTCACTAATTTATGCTGGGATCTGCACATGAGCAGTAAAATCCACCCAATCTGTGCAAGACCTGAGCGTCAGATCTTGCAATCTAGCAAATCTACCCGCAGCAATCCTATTTTTCACACCAGCCTTTCCGCAAGCCAATAACAGCGGGGCTTCCAGCACAAACCGCTCAAAACGCCCTTCAGACAACTTTTACAAGCGCGGGTAGGGCAAGGCATCACAAACCGTAGTTAATCCGTTCCTGATCGTTTGGGGCAGTGCTACAAAGAAACTGGTCCTGCCGTCTCAATATCCAAAAACAAAAAAGCCAACATCAATCTAAATCGATGTTGGCTCCTGAAAAATTGACCCCGCTCATGATTCGACAAGCTCTCCACGAACAGCGAAATTCTTAAACGGTTTTCTTGGTCGTCTTCTTGACGGCGGGTTTCTTCGCAGCGGGTTTGGCCGCAACTTTCTTGGTTGCAGTTTTCGTCGTGGTCGAAGTTGCCTTGGTTTTTGCCGTAGCAGTTTTGGCAGTCGCCTTCTTCACCGTCGCCTTGGGTTTCGCAGACGTTTTGGTTTTGGTGGTCTTCGGTTTGGCCGCAGCTTTTTTCGCCGCAGGTTTTTTGGTTGCCTTCGCCTTGCCTGTTCCACCTTTCGCCGCTTTCGCGGCGATCATCTCCAGCGCTTCTTCCAGCGTCACCGCTTCCGGTGTCACATCCTTGGGCAAGGTGGCGTTGACCTTGCCGTGGCGCACGTACGGACCGTAGCGGCCGCTGCAAACTTCGATGGGCGCCTTGTCGTCCGGGTGTTCGCCTAGCGTGCGCAATATGGTGGCACCGCCGGTCTTGGCTTGTGCCAGCAGTTCCACGGCGCGATCCAGGCCGATGTCGAAGATGCTGTCGGTGCGCGGGATGGATTTGAATTTGCCATCGTGGCCGATGTACGGGCCGAAGCGGCCAATGTTGACGATGACCTTCTTGCCTGTTTCTGGGTGAGCGCCGACTTCGCGTGGAAGCGAGAGCAGCTTTAACGCTCCGGCAAGATCAGCCTGCTCCAGCGGCATTTCTTTCTGCCAGGAAACGCGCTTGGGTTTGGTCTTTTCGCCTTCGATCACTTCGCCGAGTTGCACGTAGTGGCCGTAGGGTCCGCGTAGTAGCAGCACGACTTGGCCGGTGTCGGGATGCACGCCCAGTTCCTTGCGCGCTTCGCCGGTGTCTTCTTCGCCGCCCAGACTGCGCGTGTAATCGCACTCTGGATAGCCGGTGCAGCCGATGAAGCTGCCGCGCTTGCCGAGACGCTTGGACAATGGCTTGCCGCATTTCGGGCATGTCTCTTCCAGAATCTCGGTGCCGGGACGGTCGACGTCTTTCTTCTCGATGATGAGTTTGTTGAAGCCCTGCCAGAAATCGTCCAGCACCGGGATCCAGTCGCGCTTGCCTTCGGAGATATCGTCCAGCTCGTCTTCGAGGTTGGCCGTGAAATCGTAGTCAACGTAGCGCGTGAAGTGTTCATTGAGGAACTTGATGACCACGCGGCCCACATCGGTGGGCATGAAGCGCTTTTTGTCCAGCGTGGCGTACTCGCGCGCCTGCAGAGTTGAGATGATGGTGGCGTAAGTGGAAGGACGGCCGATGCCGTATTCTTCCAGCGCCTTCACCAGGCTGGCTTCGGAGAAGCGCGGCGGCGGTTGGGTGAAGTGTTGTTCGCCGTAGAGTTTGTCCACGGGCAGCACATCGCCTTCGACCAGCGGCGGCAATTTGGCGCTGTCTTCTTCCTCTGCGTCGTCCACGTCTTCCATGTAGACGCCGATGAAACCGGGGAACACCAGCGTCTGGCCGGAAGCGCGGAACAAGGTGTCGTCGCTGCTCAAACGGATGTCGACGCTCACGGTGTCGAAACGCGCCGGCGACATCTGGCTGGCCAGCGTGCGCTTCCAGATCATTTCGTACAAACGCATCTGGTCGATGTTCAAATGATCGCGCAAGCTATCCGGTGTGCGCAGGATCGAGGTCGGCCGAATTGCTTCATGCGCTTCCTGTGCGTTCTTGGCTTTGCTTTTGTAAACGGGCTGCTTGGCCGGCAAATACTCTGAACTGAAGTTGTCGCCGATGTACCCGCGAATTTCGGCCACGGCTTCGTTGGCCAGATTCACCGAGTCGGTACGCATGTAGGTGATCAGACCGATTGTTCCCCCACCGATGTCCACACCTTCA
Organism: Sideroxydans sp.; assembly: GCA_043744345.1. Lineage (GTDB taxonomy): Bacteria > Pseudomonadota > Gammaproteobacteria > Burkholderiales > Gallionellaceae > Sideroxyarcus. The sequence continues at coordinate 3,605 of JAYTUW010000006.1, forward strand.
TACAACGACTGCGCGGTGCGCATGGTGCGGTCGGAGGTCATGCCCAGCTTGCGCACGGCTTCCTGTTGCAGGGTCGAAGTCGTAAACGGTCCGGTCGGATTGCGTTGCTTGGCCTTCTTTTCAACGCGTACCACTTTGGGCGGCAATTTAGCGTCGTTCAGCTTGGCATGGATAGCGTCGTATTCTGCCTGGCTGCCGATACTGAGTTGTTCCAGCTTCTTGCCCTGATACTGGAAAAGCTTGGCCGTGAACGGAACGCTATTCTTTTGGCTATCCAGATGCACCGACCAATATTCCTGGCTCTTGAACTTTTCAATCTCGAGCTCGCGCTCGACAATCAAGCGCAGCGCCGGGCTTTGTACACGACCCGCCGACAGGCCAGGACGGATCTTGCGCCACAACAGAGGCGAAAGATTGAAGCCGACCAGATAGTCCAGCGCGCGTCGTGCCTGCTGTGCATTCACAAGCGGGATCGAGATCTCGCGGGGATTTGCGACAGCTGCCTGTACGGCAGACTCGGTGATCTCGTAGAAAACCACGCGCTGCATGGTTTTGCCCTTGAGTGCGCGCTTACCTTTCAGCAGCTCCGAAATGTGCCACGCGATCGCCTCCCCTTCTCTATCCGGGTCGGGTGCCAGAAAGATGTGGTCGGCTGCGGCTGCGGCTTTGGCAATCTCGTCGACGTGTTTGGCGTTACGTGCGATGGTCTCGTACTTCATCGCGAAGTTGTCGTCGGGATCGACGGCGCCTGTCTTGGGGATGAGGTCGCGCACGTGGCCGTAGGAAGCAAGGACTTCAAAATCCTTACCCAGATATTTTTTCAGAGTCTTGGCTTTGGCCGGAGACTCGACGATCAGCAGGTTAGTAGCCATGGTTTACTCAGTGAGCATTAACGACATCGGCGGGGGTGAGCAGATCTTCAATGATCATCGGATCGAGATCTTCGTGCTGGCTCCACAACACCATCAGCACGATGAGTTTGAGCTTGTCCAGGGACAGGTTCTTGCGACCCAGGGCGAGCACGCGGTCGATGATCATCTCGCGCTCTATCGGGGTGATGACCTTGTTGTGTTCCCAGAATGCAAGGAAGTGCAAACCTTCCTGGCTGATGCGCTGTTCTTCAAAATCCGTGTAGATGCGGATGCCGCTGTGGTTGATGCTCTCGGGATACGCGGACCGGGTCAGTTCCTGCAAACCGGACAACCAGGACAACGCCTGGTTGATGTCTTCCTCCTCAAAACCTGCAGCGGTCAGCTTGACCGAGAGTTTGTCGTGATCGGGATAGCTGCCGATATCGAAGTAGCTTTCAAACAAAAATAGCAGAATATCGAACATGAATTTGAATAATTAGGTGATGCGTTGATATAAGCCTCCGGGCAAAGAAGCAATGTGCCCGTCGAGCTCAAGTTGCAACAGGATGGCGGATAGCTCGGCTATCGTCAAGCCGCTGCGTTGCACGAGTGCATCCAAATCCAGCGGATCGAAGCCCAAATGGGCGAAAAGTGGATGTTCTGGCGCAATTTTGGGATTGGATGCGAAATTCCGGTACCCGAGTTCCTCCAGAATGTCTTGAGCGGTCTCAACCAGCTTTGCTCCCTGCTTGATCAGGGCGTGACAACCTTTTGACTGGGGTGAATGGATGGAGCCGGGAATGGCAAAGACTTCACGCCCCTGCTCAAGTGCCATGCGCGCGGTGATGAGTGAACCGCTTTGCAGGGACGCTTCGACCACCAGACAACCCAGACTCAAGCCGCTGATGATGCGGTTGCGGCGAGGAAAGTTGGACGCGAGCGGCGGCGTGCCCAAAGGAAATTCTGAAATGATGGCCCCGCTTTGAGCCAACCGATGCGCCAGATCACGGTTGGCAGCCGGATAAACTTTGTCGAGTCCGGTGCCGACCACTGCAATACTACCGCCGTCCCCTTCCAACCCGCCAAGATGCGCCGCCGCATCAATGCCATGAGCCATGCCGCTTACGATGCAAAGTCCGGCGTCTGAAATGGATCTGGAAAAGGCTTCTGCGTTACGGATGCCTTGCGTCGTGGCATTGCGGCTGCCGACGATTGCCAGTGAGTTCACATTCAATAATTGGCTGCGGCCTTTGACATACAAGATCAAAGGCGGGTCTATTGTGTTGAGGAGAGATTGGGGATATTCGGCATCTGCAACAGTGAATATGTGATTCAGAGGATCTTGCAGCCACAAATCGACTGAATCAAGGATTGGCAAATCTACGCCGTCTACTATGGCTCGGGCAACTGCAGGTTTGACATGATGGGAGAGAGAAGAAACGGAAGCGCTCAAAACAGCTTCCGGAGAACCAAAGGCCGTTAGCAAGCGCCGCAGACCCTCGTTACCCAAGCCAGTGACCTGGCTCAGGGTGATCCACGACGCGAGCGATGCGTCGAGCGGCATGATTTATTCGGGGTTGCTTGCTCTATCCAGGACATCTACAGGCAAACGTGTCTGCATTACAAGGGCGTAAGAAACCTTGTCAAAGACGCGAAACACGAAAAGCAGCCCATACCGTACATCTGGCAGAATCACGTTTCTCTTGAAAATATTTCCACTGCGGATCTCTTCGCCCTTTTGGTACAAGGCTAGTACATGCCCATTTTCCAGGCCATCACGGGCTCCCTTGTTGAGGGTTACCACGTTATTCTGGCCACCCTGCGCTACACCGCCATATATGGAAATGACTTTGGCGTTGATTTCCTTACCGGGTGCTCGTGGCAGATAATTGCTTGAAAATCCTGTAGTTGCCTGTGCGAAACGATCGCCTTTTGCAATTTCACGAACAGAGCTCGTAATCCTCAATGTGGAAGGCTCGCCAAACTTTTCCACCGATGCATCACCAAGATAAAATACCTCATGGCCCAATCGTTCACCGGTGTCCGGATCCTTGAAAGTGTGGTCTTCACGGTAGATCTGCCAACGCTCACCTTTGTCTGTCGGCAAGTTTTGCGCATAAGCGATATCGTTGGTTCCCAGCAATTGACGCCGTTCGTAGGTTCCAACCAGAACTGGCGCGTTATCAAGTTCAGCATCTTCGATGACAAGAGGCCGCGTCAGGAAAGGACCGATGTCCCTCAAAGAAATTAATGGGATCGCTTCGTTGGTACCCTTGAGAATGCGCGCTCTGGGGGAATACTTGATGGATCCTGCGCGATTGGGGCTCTCGATGACAGACGGAACCTCAGACCCTGCTGCATTTGCATCCGCGCTACTTACCGGAGCTTCCTCTTGTACCGGCGCAGGAGAGGTAGAACCTCCACCAGTACCGGAATTATCGACCTTCAGAGTGTGCGTAGCGCGATCCAGGTAAACCAGGTTACCCGGATAGATCCAGTGTGGGTCTTGAATCGTGTCCTTGTTGTAGCCCCAGATTTGTGGCCATTTCCAGGGATCCTTGAAGAATTTGGCCGAGATGTCCCACAATGTGTCGCCCTTCACTACGGTATAGCGATCCGGAGCGTTTTCCTGCAGTTGAAGCTCATCCGCCAAAACGGTCATGGGCAACAGGAGACAAATCAGCGATATAATCTTGCGCATGGAAAACCCCTGCAAAGTAAGTAAAATGCGGTGTGATGTTTGCACGGCGGTTTAAATTCTGCATCTAGTCTCTTCAGTTGGCAAGCTTTTATGGCAATTCTCCCTATCTTGCAGTACCCGGACGAGCGGCTGCACAAGGTCGCCAGGAAGATCGAAAAGATCGACGACACAGTCCGAAAACTCGTGCGCGACATGGTGGAAACCATGTATTCGGCCCCCGGTGTCGGTCTGGCGGCGACGCAGGTCGACAAGCATATCCAGATGATCGTGCTGGATGTGTCGGACCATCACGATGATCTGAAAGTCTTCATCAATCCCGAGCTATTGGTTAGTCAGGGCGAAAAAGTGAATGAAGAGGGATGCCTGTCGGTTCCGGGAATCTACGAAAATGTGACTCGCGCCGAAAAGGTCACGGTACGAGCACTGGATGCGAACGGAAAATCGTTCACAATCGAAGCCGAAGGATTGCTCGCGGTATGCATCCAGCACGAAATGGACCACTTGCAAGGCCATGTCTTCGTCGAACATCTTTCCCACCTCAAACAGACCCGCATCCGCGCCAAGCTGAAAAAACAGCGGCGCGAGACGCTCTGAACCAGCCCAGTGAAGATTATATTTGCAGGTACCCCCCAATTTGCAGCCAGCGCATTGGCCGAATTGCTGAAAGACCATCAGATCGTTGCGGTACTCACCCAGCCGGATCGTCCTTCCGGCCGTGGCATGCAACTCACCGCCAGTCCGGTGAAACAACTCGCTTTGCAACACGGGTTGCCGGTAGTGCAACCGGCAACGTTGAAGAATGATGAGGCGCAACAAGCCCTGAAGCAATTCGATGCGGATGTGATGGTAGTTGCCGCCTATGGCTTGATTTTGCCGAAAGCAGTGTTGCAGATACCGCGCCACGGTTGCCTGAATATTCATGCCTCGTTGCTGCCACGCTGGCGCGGTGCAGCACCGATACAACGCGCCATTCTGGCGGGTGATGCCGAAACCGGTATCACCATCATGCAGATGGATGAAGGCCTGGACACCGGCGATATGCTGGTGAAAAAGAATTGCTCAATCACGGCGGAAGACACGGCGCAGACTCTGCACGACAAGCTTGCAGAGCTGGGTGCGGCAGCAATCAGCGAAGCATTGCAGCTGCTTGGAAATAACAATCTGCATCCTGAAATGCAGGATTCGCGGCAGGCGACCTATGCCGCTAAACTCACCAAAGCTGAAGCCAAATTGGACTGGACGCGGGATGCGGTGGAGCTGGAACGTGCAGTCCGCGGCTATTTCCCTTTCCCGACCGCGTATGCGACGCTTGGCGAAACCAGCATAAAAATCCTGCGTTCAAGCCTGGTTGGCGGTGCGAAAGCCGAACCGGGTACAGTCGTTGCCATCGACAAAGAACGCATCTCGGTAGCCTGCGGTAACGGGGTGCTGGGTTTGGAACTGTTGCAGAAGCCCGGCGGGAAAGCACTTCCCGTCACACAATTCGTGCAGGGCTTCCCGATCAAAACCGGAGACCGCTTCAGCACGAACTGACTATGCAACGCATCCAACTCGAAGCAGCCAGAGTAGTCGGCAAAGTCCTGCATAACGGGCGCAACCTCACGCAGGTGCTGAGTGAGTCTTTGCGCCAGCATTCCGGCTTCACCGCCCAGGAGCGCGGCGCTTTGCAAGACCTCTGCTACGGCACCTTGCGCTATTACTCGCGTCTTGCGTTCATTCTGGACAGTTTGCTGGAACGACCGATGCAGGACCCGTCGCTGCGCCTGCTGTTGCTCGTCGCGATCTATCAATTGCAACACACCAAGGCCGGCCATCACGTCATCGTGGATCAGGCGGTGCAGGCGGCGAAAAGCAGCAATCCGGCCGCAAGTGGCTTGGTCAATGCGGTGTTGCGCAATTTTCAGCGCAAACAGCCTGCGCTGCTGGTGGCTGCGGACAAAAAACTGGAAAACCGCTTCGCTTATCCGAAATGGTGGGTTGACGCGCTCAAAGCGCAGTACGGAAATGACGCCGAAGCAATACTGCAAGCCGGAAATGATCATCCACCCATGACGTTGCGCGTCAATTCGCGTTACACCAGCGCTGAGGAATATCAGGAACTGCTGACAGCACAGGGTATCGCCGCGAAGATTATCGAACCCGGCGCATTGAGACTGGAACGCCCGCTGGCGGTTGAGCGTCTCCCGAATTTCAGCGAGGGCTGGATCTCTGTTCAGGATGCGGGTGCGCAGCTGGCAGCCGGATTTCTGGATGTAAAAGACGGCATGCGCGTACTCGATGCCTGCGCCGCACCCGGCGGCAAGACCTCACACCTGTTGGAAATCGCTGACATTGAATTGGTGGCGGTGGACAAAGAGGAAGAGCGGTTGCGGCGGGTGCGCGAAAACTTGCAACGCCTGCATCTGGATGCTCAAGTGGTTTGCGGGGATGCGGAGACTCCGGTTGACTGGTGGGACGGCAAGCCGTTCCAGCGGATACTGGCCGATGTGCCCTGCTCAGCTTCGGGCGTGGTGCGGCGCCATCCCGACATCAAGTGGTTGCGCAGGCCGGAAGATATCGGGAGTTTTGCCGTACAACAGCTTCAGATTCTGGAATCGCTGTGGTTGCTGCTGGCGGGAGATGGTAAATTGCTCTATGTGACCTGCTCGGTCTTTGCGCGGGAGAACCGGCAGATCATAGACGCGTTCCTGGCACGCCACGGCGACGCGGTACAAATCGGACTGGTAGCGGGTGGAATGGCTGACGGGCAGTTGTTGCCGAACGATGAGCACGACGGATTCTTTTATGCGCTGTTGCACAAACAAGCTTGATTGGCTGCACCGGTCGGTCTGTTTCATCGGGCTGTGGCTATGCACGTCAATTGTCTGCGCGGAAGGCATCGTTATCAATAAGGCTGAGGCACGCCTGACCGAAGAGGGTTATCAACTGTCGGCAGATTTCAGCATCCAGCTGTCGCAGACCGTGGAGTCTGCGCTGCAACACGGAGTCACGCTGAATTTTGTCAGCGAGTTTGCCATCAATCGCTCGCGCTGGTACTGGCTGGATACCGATGTGGCGCGCGAAGAGCAAGTCACCAAACTTTCCTATAATGCGCTGACCCAGCAATACCGCATCACGCGCGGGTCTCTGTTCCAGAGCTTCCAGGAATTGAAGGACGCATTGTCCGTGCTGGGGCACCAGATTGCGCCACCGGTACCCCGTGATCTGCTGCAAAAGGATGGCGGCGGTTATTTTTCGCGCCTCATGAAAAAGGGGAGCGATTGCTGTTCGGCTTACGCCCATATGCGCCTGGATGTCAGGCTATTGCCCAAGCCGTTGCAGGTCAACGCGCTGACCAATGAAGACTGGAACCTGGAATCCAAGCCCTACCACTGGCAGATGCTGCCGTTGAAGGCCGATAGCAAGGACCAGCCATGAAATACCTGGTCATCATCAGCGGGATCGTCGGCGCAGCCTTGTTGTACCTGCTGTCAAGCGCCAGCGCCAATACAGACCTGTTCTCCCACAACTACTACGTGCTGTTGATCATGACGGGCGTATTGGCTCTGGGATTGGCTGGACTGGTTGCCTCGCAGGGCTGGCAGTTGCGCGCCAAACTCAAACAGCAGGTGTATGGCGCCAGGCTGACCCTGCGCCTGGTCACCATCTTTTCGGTCATCGCGGTCCTGCCCGGCATTCTTGTATATGCCGTGTCTGTACAATTCCTGAGCAAGAGTATCGAATCATGGTTCGATGTGCGGGTGGAGAAGGCACTGGAAGGCGGCTTGAACCTGGGTCGCAGCTCACTGGAGAACGGACTGGCCGAACTGGGCAAGAAGGGTCACCTTGTGGCGATGATCCTGGCGGAGCAGCAGACTCCCCGGCACAACAAGACACTGGCGCGTCTCATAGAAGAAGGCGGCGCGCAGGGGGCGGCCGTTTTCGGCAACAAGGGACAAGTGCTGGCATTTGCCGGCGACTCCAGAAAAGATTTGATGTTGCCGACCGCCGACATGTTGTACCAGGCATGGGACAAAGACGGATACAGCATGGTGGAAGTGCTGCCGAATGACCAATTGGCATTGCGAGTGCTGATACCGGTGAAATCTGCCTTGTGGAAAGATGAACGCAGGACATTGCAATTCATGCAACCCGTGCCCAGAAAGATCGCCGAAGACGCTGAAACCGTGCAGGCCGTGTATCGCGACTATCAGGAATTGTCCCTTTCGCGCCTCGGCCTGAAGCGCCTTTACGGCATCACGCTGACTTTGTCGCTGCTGATCGTGCTGCTGAGCGTGAGCTCCGCAGCTTTCTATCTCAGCGAGCAACTCAGTGCGCCGCTGGCCGCACTGGCCGCAGGAACCCTGGCTGTGTCCAAAGGTGACTTCAACGGCAACTATCCTGTACAGAGCCACGACGAGCTGGGTGCATTGACCGGACTGTTCAACCAGATGACCAATTATCTGGCCGATGCCAAGAGAACTGGCGAACAGCAGCAATTGCAGGTGGAGAACGCAAAAGTTTACCTGGAGAGCGTGCTATCCCACCTGTCCTCGGGCGTGATGGTGGTGGACGGACACCATCGTCTGCGTTCATCCAACCCGAGCGCCAACCAGATCCTGGGGGTGTCGCTGCAAGACCTGGAGGGCAAGACCCTTGGTGAAATCGCCGTGTCACACGCGCTGTTGCGCTCCTTCATTGAAGCGGTGATGCTGGGTTTCGACGAAGCGTCCCAATATGAGTGGCGGCAGCAGATCGAGCGCATGAGCAAGAACGGTGACCAGATCCTGCTGCTGCGCGGAACACGCCTGTCCCCTATCGAGGAAGACAGCAGCTATGTGGTGGTGTTCGACGACATCACACACCTGCTGCAAGCCGAACGCCAGGCCGCCTGGGGCGAGGTGGCTCGGCGCTTGGCGCACGAGATCAAGAACCCGCTGACCCCGATCCAACTGTCCGCGGAGCGCCTGCAACACAAACTTTCCGACAGGCTGAACGAACAGGATGCACAACTTTTACAGCGCGCCACCCAGACCATCGTGAGCCAGGTGGCGGCGATGAAGAACATGGTGACCGAGTTTGCCAACTATGCCCGTGCACCGGCCGCGCGTATGGTGGTGCTGGACTTGCACCAGCTGCTTTACGAGGTGATGGGCTTGTATGAGGCAAATAGCAGTCCGATCACACTGCATCTGGGCGCGCAGCAGACCTGGCTGAACGGCGATGCGACACGACTGCGCCAAGTGATTCATAACCTGTTGCAGAACGCGCATGATGCCTTGCACCAGACTGAACACCCGCAAATCATCCTTGCCACCGAAAATGCCGGTGACAACACGTTGAAACTGATGGTGCGGGACAACGGGAGCGGGATCCCCGAGCAACTGCTGGGCAGGCTGTTTGAGCCGTATATGACATCAAAGCAAAAGGGAACCGGGCTGGGATTGGCTATCGTGAAAAAAATTGTGGAAGAACACGGCGGCAAGATATCTATTGAGAATCAACTGACGGGAGGGACGTGTGTGAGCGTGTTCCTGCCTTTGGTGGTTGTTGAAACGGAGGTTTAGGAATGGCGACGAAAGATATTCTGGTGGTGGACGATGAAGTGGGAATCCGCGAACTGTTGTCGGAGATCCTGTTTGACGAGGGGTACCGCATACACCTGGCCGAAAATGCGTCACAGGCCAGGAAATTCCGCGAACAGCATGTGCCTGACCTAGTGCTGCTGGACATCTGGATGCCGGATACCGACGGGCTGACGCTACTCAAGGAATGGGTAGAACAGGACAAGCTCACCATGCCGGTGGTGATGATGTCCGGTCACGGAACAATAGAGACCGCGATGGAAGCGATGCGCATCGGGGCATCCGATTTTCTGGAAAAGCCCATCGCTTTGCAGAAATTACTGGCGACCGTGGCCAAGTCCATACAGCGGGGCGTTCCGGTGGCGGGCTCGGCCGTGCCGGAGGTAGCGCCTGAAAAAGTGGAAAGCACGACCAGCGCCCAAGTGTCATTGCAATTGGATCTTCCGCTGCGGGAAGCACGGGAACACTTCGACAGCCTGTATTTCAACTATCAGATGCAAAAAGAGAACGGCAATATTTCCCGCATTGCGGAAAAAGCGGGAATAGAGCGTACGCATCTCTACCGGAAACTTAAACAATTGGGAATAAAACCCCTTAAAAAGGGCTCAGGGGAGTTTCAGTAACACTTAAGGGTTATGGTTTGGGCATTGGCGTTGTTGCCCAAGGTCAATCCGATAGGGCATAATCGAGACCTTTCGTGGAAATTAATAATCAATATAAATTTTTTTAGGTATCTTTTTAGGGAAGTTTTTTAGGAGGCAGGGAATATGGCAGCGGCACGCAACGTAACACCCCCAAAATTCAATGACACCACCGGCGCAATCCGTATGCTGGCTGTGGACGCTGTTCAGAAGGCCAACTCCGGACACCCCGGTGCTCCGATGGGCATGGCCGAGATCGCCGAAGTATTGTGGAACCATCACCTGCGCCACAACCCGGCCAATCCGAAGTGGGCCGATCGTGACCGTTTCGTACAATCCAACGGCCACGGCTCAATGCTGATTTACGCATTGCTGCATCTGAGCGGCTACGACCTGCCGATGGAAGAAATCAAGCGCTTCCGCCAGATGCATTCCAAGACACCGGGTCACCCCGAGTATGGCTACACCGTCGGCGTCGAAACAACCACCGGCCCGCTGGGCCAGGGCATCACCAACGCCGTCGGTATGGCGATGGCTGAAAAACTGCTGGCCAACGAATTCAACAAACCCGGACACGACATCGTCGACCACCGCACCTATGTATTTTTGGGAGACGGCTGCATGATGGAAGGCATCTCGCACGAAGCCTGCGCACTGGCCGGTACCTGGGGTCTGGGCAAGCTGACGGCATTCTGGGATGACAACAACATCTCCATCGACGGCCATATCGACGGCTGGTACACCGATGACACCGCCAAGCGCTTTGAAGCCTATGGCTGGCACGTCGTGCGCGATGTGCAAGGTCACGATCCGAAAGAGATCAACGCCGCCATCGAAGAAGCCAAGAAAGTCACCGACAAACCCACACTGATCTGCTGCAAGACCATCATTGGCGCAGGTTCACCTGCCAAGGCTGGAACGCACGATGTGCATGGCGCCGCACTGGGCGATGCCGAAGTTGCCGCAACACGCGAACACATCGGCTGGAAATACCCGCCATTTGAAATCCCCAAGCATGTGTACGAAGCATGGGATGCGCGCACCAAGGGCGAAGGTCTGGAAAAGTTGTGGAACAACAAGTTCGCGGAATACAAGAAAGCGTTCCCGAAAGAAGCTGCCGAGTTTGAACGTCGCTCGAAGGGCGAATTGCCAGCCAATTGGGCGGAGCACGCTGCCAAGGCCATCGCCGCCGTCAACGAAAAGGGCGAGACCATTGCCACGCGCAAGGCTTCGCAAAATTCGATCAACGCATTACAACCGGCGCTGCCGGAATTCCTGGGCGGCTCCGCCGACCTGACCGGTTCCAACCTGACCAACTGGACGGGCGCGCACCACGTTTCCGGCAAGAAGCCTGGCAACTACATCAGCTACGGCGTGCGCGAATTCGGCATGTCGCACATCATGAACGGCATGGCGCTGCATGGCGGCCTGCTGCCGTTCGGCGGCACGTTCCTGATGTTCTCGGAATATGCCCGCAACGCATTGCGCATGTCAGCACTGATGAAGCAGCGCGTGATTTACGTGTACACCCACGACTCCATTGGTCTGGGCGAAGACGGCCCGACGCACCAACCCGTCGAGCAAACAACAACATTGCGTTACATTCCCAACATGGACACATGGCGTCCGTGCGACACCGTCGAGTCGATGGTTTCCTGGGTGTGTGCGGTCGAGCGCAAGACCGGCCCGTCTTCGCTGATCTTCAGCCGCCAGAATCTGCAATTCCAGAAACGCGATGCGAAGCAAATCGAAAACATTCGCAAGGGCGGCTACATCCTGTCCGAAGCCGCCGGGGGCAAACCGCAAGGCATCATCATCTCCACCGGTTCCGAAGTCGATCTGGCCATGAAGGCACAGGCCGCACTGGCAGCCAATGGTGTGAACGTGCGCGTGGTGTCGATGCCTTCGACCAACGTTTTCGACCGTCAAGACCAAGCCTACAAAGACAGCGTGTTGCCCAAAGGCATCAAACGCGTGGCCGTTGAGGCGGGCGTCACCGGACTCTGGTACAAGTATGTCGGTCTTGAAGGCGCAGTCATCGGCATGGATTGCTTCGGCGAATCCGCACCGGCACCCGAGTTGTTCAAACACTTCGGTTTCACAGTGGAAAACGTTGTGTCTACTGTAAAAAGAGTGCTTGGCTAAGAAACAAGACGTGGCTCATTCAGGCGCGAGCGCGTGTCCGGGTTGGACATGCGTTAGAACTGCAGGGGTGCAGTTCGGCAAGGGCCAATGAGGTTTTGAAGCACGTTCGGATTTTTGGAATTTTTTATCTAAGGGAGAATGAAACATGGCAATCAAAGTTGGTATCAATGGTTTTGGACGTATCGGCCGCATGGCATTCCGCGCAATTTCCAAGGACTTTCCGGATCTGGAAGTGGTCGCAATCAATGACCTGCTCGAACCCGACTACCTTGCGTACATGCTGAAATACGACTCCGTACACGGCAATTTCAAGGGCGACATCAAGGTCGACGGTCACAATCTCGTGGTCAACAACAAGAAGATCCGCCTGACAGCGGAAAAAGACCCGGTCAACCTGAAATGGAACGAAGTTGGCGCTGATCTCGTGATTGAATGTACTGGCTTCTTCCTGGATGACGAATCCTGCCAGGCCCACCTGAAGGCCGGTGCCAAGAAGGTCGTGATGTCCGCACCGAGCAAGGACAAGACACCGATGTTCGTGTACGGCGTGAACCACACTACCTACAAGGGTCAGGCCATTGTTTCCGCAGCTTCCTGCACCACCAACTGCCTGGCACCAATAGCCAAGGTGCTGAACGACAACTGGGGTATCAAGCGTGGCCTGATGACCACCGTGCATGCCGCAACTGCCACCCAGAAGACCGTTGACGGCCCGTCCAAGAAAGACTGGCGCGGCGGCCGCGGTATTCTGGAAAACATCATCCCCTCCTCCACCGGTGCAGCCAAGGCTGTGGGTGTGGTGTTGCCGGAATTGAACGGCAAATTGACGGGCATGGCGTTCCGCGTACCGACTTCCGACGTTTCCGTGGTCGACCTGACCGTCGAACTGAACAAGGAAGCCAAGTACGCAGACATCTGCGCAGCGATGAAGAAGGCCTCCCAGTCCGGTGACATGAGCAAGACGCTGGGTTACACCGATGAGAAAGTGGTATCCACCGACTTTCGCGGTTGCAGCTATTCGTCGATCTTTGATGCTGAAGCAGGCATCGCACTGGACGGCACCTTCGTCAAGGTCGTCGCCTGGTACGACAACGAGTACGGTTACACCTGCAACATGCTGCGTTTCGTTCAGCACGTCGCCAAGTAATTCACTCCGATCAAGGGCTGGCCCGGTGCCAGCCCTTTCGCTTCTAGTCAGCAACAAAGGAAAAATCATGTCTGTTATCAAAATGACCGATCTGGCGCTGAAAGGTAAGCGCGTACTGATCCGTTCCGATCTGAATGTTCCCGTCAAAGACGGAAAAGTAACCTCGGATGCGCGCATCACCGCATCCATGGCAACCATCACGGCTGCTTTGCAAGCCGGTGCAAAAGTGATGGTGACTTCCCATCTGGGACGTCCCGAAGAGGGCGTTTTCTCCGAAGAGAACTCGCTCAAGCCGGTGGCCGATGTCATCGCCAACAAGCTGGGCAAGCCTGTGCGTCTGATCCGCGACTGGGTGGACGGAGGTTTCAATGTTGCCGAAGGCGAACTGGTCCTGCTGGAGAATTGCCGCTTTAACAAGGGCGAAAAGAAGAGCAACGACGAACTGTCGAAGAAATACGCCGCCCTGTGCGACGTGTTCGTGATGGACGCATTCGGTACCGCGCACCGTGCGGAAGCCTCGACCCACGGAGTGGCGAAATATGCGCCTGTTGCGGCTGCCGGTATCCTGCTGATGGGTGAATTGGAAGCGTTGACCAAGGCACTGCTGCATCCGGCACGCCCCATGGTTGCCATCGTCGGCGGTTCCAAGGTTTCGACCAAGCTGACCGTGCTGGAATCCCTGTCCGAAAAGTGCGAGCAACTCGTGGTCGGCGGCGGCATTGCCAACACCTTCCTCAAGGCGATGGGCAACAACGTCGGCAAGTCGCTGTGCGAAGACGATCTGGTTCCGACCGCGCAGGCACTGATCGAAAAAATGAAACAACGTGGCGCTACCATCCCCATCGCGGTGGATGTGGTCTGCGGCAAGAAATTCGACGCCAACGAGCCGGCTGTGTTGAAAAATTCGGGCGATGTGGCCGACGACGACATGATCTTCGACATCGGTCCAAAGTCAGCGCAGGAACTGGCCGATATCATCATGAAGGCGGGCACCGTGGTGTGGAACGGTCCGGTCGGCGTGTTCGAGTTCGACCAGTTCGGCGAAGGCACCAAGACCATCGCCAAGGCGATCGCTGAAACCAAGGCGTTCACTCTGGCAGGCGGCGGCGACACCATCGCGGCAATCCAGAAGTACGACATCTACGACAAGGTGTCATACATCTCAACCGCGGGCGGTGCGTTTCTGGAGTTCCTCGAAGGCAAGGTATTGCCGGCTGTTGAAATTCTGGAACAACGCGCCAAGCAATAACCAATTAGGAATCTCATGCTGCGTAGAACAAAAATAGTTGCAACACTGGGTCCGGCTTCCAGCGACCAGAAGGTCCTGGAGCAGATGATCCGGGCGGGAGTGGATGTGGTGCGGATGAACTTTTCGCACGGAACCGCGCAGGACCATATGGGTCGTGCCGATACAGTACGTGCCGCCGCCAAAGCGGCCGGCCGTACCATTGGCATTCTGGCCGATCTGCAGGGCCCGAAGATCCGCGTCCGGAAATTCGTGAACGACAAGATCACCCTGGCAAAAGGCGATGCTTTCATTCTGGACGCATCGCTGGCCGGTTTGGGTAACCAGGAACGCGTGGGTCTTGACTACAAAGAACTGCCCAATGATGTGGATGTCGGCACCGTGCTCTTGCTTAACGACGGCATGCTGGAATTCCACGTCACCGGAGTCAAGGGGCCGGAAGTGCATTGCGTGGTAGTGCGCGGCGGCGTGCTGTCCAACAACAAGGGCATTAACCGCAAGGGTGGAGGATTGACCGCACCCGCGCTGACCGACAAGGACAAGGAAGACATCAAGACGGCCGCGCTGATCAAGGCGGATTTTCTGGCGGTGTCCTTCCCGCGTTCGGCAGACGACATGAAACTGGCACGCGAACTGATGCACGCTGCCGGTGGCAAGAGCTTGCTGGTGGCCAAGATCGAGCGTGCGGAAGCCATTCCGGTGCTGGGCGGCATCATCGACGCGTCCGACGCCATCATGGTGGCACGCGGTGACTTGTCGGTGGAAGTGGGCGATGCGGCCGTGCCCGGTCTGCAAAAGAAGATGATCAAGATGGCGCGAGCCAAGAACAAACTGGTCATCACCGCCACGCAGATGATGGAATCCATGATCAACAACCCCATCCCCACCCGTGCCGAAGTCTCCGACGTGGCGAATGCCGTGCTGGATGGTACCGATGCGGTGATGCTTTCTGCAGAAACGGCCGTGGGCGATTATCCGGTGGAGACCATCGAAGCGATGGATCGCATCTGCCGCAGTGCCGAAATTGAAACAGAGGACGGCTCCGCGGACAGGCGTCTGGATCACACCAAATTCACCCGTGTCGACCAGTCCATCGCCATGTCCGCTTTGTATGCCGCGTCGCATTTCAAGGTGAAAGCGATCGTTGCCCTGACGCAATCCGGTTCGACCGCGTTGTGGATGTCGCGTATTAACGGCAACACGCCGATCTACGCGATGACCCCGGTGGAAGCGACGTTGAGCAAGGTCACCCTGTTCAGCGGGGTTCATCCCATTGCATTCAAGATCGAATCCAAAGACTACTCCGTGACCCTGCTGGATGCGGAAAGAGAACTGGAGCGGTTGAAACTGGTGACGGAAGGCGACCTGATCGTGATGACTGTGGGTGAATCCATCGGCAAATCGGGCCACACCAACACCATGAAAATCGTGCGCGTTGGAGAGCATCGCAAAATTTAAGCGGTAAACCAAAAAACGTTTTTGTAAATCTAAAATTGGGAGAAAGAAATGGCACTCGTATCACTACGTCAACTACTCGATCACGCAGCCGAGCACAGCTACGGCCTGCCTGCCTTCAACGTCAATAACCTGGAACAAGTCAAAGCGATCATGGAAGCGGCTGATGAAACCAACAGCCCCGTGATCATGCAGGGCTCCGCCGGTGCGCGTAAATATGCGGGCGAACCGTTCCTGCGTCACCTCATCGAGGCCGCGGTTGAAATGTATCCGCACATCCCCGTCGTCATGCACCAGGACCACGGTGCATCCCCGGCAGTGTGTATCAACGCGATCAAGTCCGGCTTCTCCAGCGTGATGATGGACGGCTCGCTGATGACTGACGGTAAAACACCCTCCAGCTTTGAATACAACGTCAATGTCACCAAGAACGTTGTCGATATGTCCCACGCCGTCGGCGTTTCCGTCGAAGGCGAACTGGGTTGCCTGGGTTCACTCGAATCCGGCCACGGCGAAAAGGAAGACGGCCACGGTGCCGAGGGCGCGCTCAGCCACGACCAATTGCTGACCGACCCGAACGAAGCCGCAGAATTCGTCAAGGCAACCCAAGTGGACGCCCTGGCCATCGCCATTGGCACTTCGCACGGTGCCTACAAGTTCACCAAGCCGCCTACAGGCGACACCCTGGCGATCAGCCGCATCAAGGAAATCCATGCGCGCATCCCCAATACCCACCTGGTGATGCACGGTTCGTCCTCCGTGCCGCAGGAATGGCTGAAGATCATCAACGAGTTCGGCGGCGCGATGCCCCAGACCTACGGCGTGCCGGTCGAAGAGATCGTCGAAGGCATCAAGCACGGCGTGCGCAAAGTGAATATCGACACCGACCTGCGCATGGCCTCCACCGGCGCTACCCGCCGCTACCTGGTGCAAAACCCCAAGGACTTCGACCCGCGCAAGTTCCTGGCAGAAACCACCAAGGCCATGAAAGCAATCTGCAAGGCACGTTACGAGGCCTTCGGAGCCGCAGGTCAGGCCGGCAAAATCAAACCGATCGCACTGGATGCAATGGCGATGCGTTACATCAAGGGTGAACTGAACGCGATTGTGAAGTAAAGATTGCTGCAGGCAGCAAACAAAAGGCGACCTTCGGGTCGCCTTTTATATGGGGAAAAAAAGGCGGCCCGCAGGCCGCCTTTGTTCAGAGAACCTCTGTTTCAAATTAAGGAATCAATTCACGCCACACGGACCTGCTGCCTTGGTAGTTCGATTTGATGATATCGAACAAGGGTGCAACGGTAGGGCGCGAGGGAGTTGGGTCTACGGAAGTAACGACTTCAACCACGGGTTTGCCCTTGATATAGATGACGTTGATACCGACGATGGTTGCGTCGTATTTAACAGATACGTTCACGTTCAGGCTACCTGCGGCAGTGCTATCTCTCACCGGCCAGCCGTTGGCGTAATTGAAATAGTTCAACCAACCCCAGCCTCCGGGTGAGCACACAGAAGCGGAAGGCACGAGTGTGGGGATGATAAGCGTTCCCGCGACCAGCTTGCCATCGATATTGACACGCTCGGAACCGGACGAAGAATCAGGCAAATCTATGAACCAGCCGCTGTCAGTTGCCAAATCTACAGCATTGGGGCTGAGTGTTTCCACACGCGTGTTGCCACTCACTGTAATCACTTGTTGAACGACTTTGTGGGGCGAAGTCGTGTGCGAACGCGGGTTGACGATTGAAGTTCCGTCGTCTTTGATAGCATAGAAGCTTTGCGTGAACGGATTAGTGAGGTCGCTAGTCTCCAGATATTTGCCTGTTCCTACATACACCACGCGCTGATCCGCGCCTCCGGACGTCGGCGTCACCAGACCCAAAATGGGCGTCGTCGTGATGGGTTGCGTCCTGATATAAGTCGAATCATAGAACTTGGAGAGCAAGAACGGAGTAACTGCCGTATTGACATCAAAGCGCCACAGATTGCCTTCCAGATCACCTCCGTAAACATAACCCGCTTTGTTGCCTGCGGGCTCATCATTCCAGACCGCAATCTGCGCCAAGCCGCTGGGTGATGCGGTGGAACCGGCGCTTGTATTGATCTTGCTGATCTTGGCACCACTGATGGCATCAAGCACATACAGATGGCCAAGTCCGTCGCCAACCGGTGCATTGGCTGTAACACCATCGCCGCTAAGCGCGCCGTTGTCATAGCCGGAAGTCACAAGCACAACCCATGTGTCATTAGCCAGGCGGGTTATCGCTGGTCGCCCGAAGCTGTAGCCAAGATCAGCATCGCCGAGCGGACTGGCTTTGCTCGGTGTGAACTCCCAAAGCAGGATCGGGGTCGCGGGAGTGGTGATATCCAACGCATAGTATCCTCGTCCGCCGCCATTCAAGCCGCCGACCAGAATCGTACGCCACCCTGCAGCGCCGCCGACGACACCACCACAGTTTGTAGTGCAGTAAACGTCCGAAATGACCGGGCTGCCGTTGACGTAATTTACGTGATTGGTCGAGTAGGAGGTGCTGGCCAATTTCCACAGGTTGGGCAGCACCATGTTTGGAATATACGCCCAGGCTTCTTCACCGCCGCATGGTCCTCCACCGCCTACGATACAAGCTGGGGGAGTTGCGGAGTTATATGTGGCGCCGGTCCCATCTTTGGCATAGAAAGCATGCAACATGCCGTCGTTGGTTCCCATGTACACCATTCCGGACCGTGTGCTGGCGCTGCCATTCTTGAACGCATTGTAGCCGGTGTAGGGATAGTTAAAAGTGGGCTTTCCGATGTAAGCAGGTTGTGATTCCAGTGCATCGCCCAGCGTTGCCTCGCGGGTGCGATACAGCCTGTTGACGGCTGTCGTCGCACTTATTTCGTAACCGCTCTGGCCGCGCAGATAATTGACCAGATTATTGCCGGCTGCGGCTGTTTGCTGACTGGCAGTGTAGGTGCCCCACTGGTTGAGCCCAATGAGTTTCGCTGCTGAAAAGTTGGTGTCGGATCCGAAGTTGGCTGCGGTGAACGGTGTCAAGACGCCACTGACTGAAGTGTAGATATTTCGTGTATCAGAGCTGGTGGTGACCTGTGAACGCATTTTGCCGATACAGGCATTTTGGATTTCGGTTCTGCATGTACCCGTACTTGAGTTGTAGATATCAGGCAATGTGCATGATACAGCCGTCGCTCCCGTAGTCTCGCAGTAATACACTGTGCTGGACCCGCTGGTTATGGGAATGGGTGCAGAGGCGCAGGATCCTTGCAGTACATTTTCAACGCACCAGCTGGCAGTTTCACTCACCTGACCAGAATTGACGTCAATAGTGCGCGCCTCCAGATTGCCCTTCCATTTCACCGTGGTGTAGCTGGCCACAAAAGCCAGGTTGTTTCCCGAAACCGGATTGAGCGTGCTGGTCGCGGCAGCGGCAGCCGATCCAAGTTTGGACGTGATGGATGAGAGCGCATTCTGGAAGCCGGTAATGATCTGATTGGGATCTTTGGCGCTAAAGTACGTACCGTGACCGTTGACGGCCGCATGCCACAAATCATCGATACGGGCTTCGCTAGTATTGGCGATGGGATCGGGCCAATTGGTTGAGAGATATCCGTTCTTGAGATTGTAAAAATCTCCCGAAGAGGCAGTATCGTAGTCAGTCTGGTAATTCAGCAAGCCGTCGGCCCCCAAACCCATTGTAAAGGTGGTCATATGCTGCTCAGGTTTACTGTCTGTACTGCTGGTGTATACGTTGTTGTCACAAACATTGGGATTGCCGGATGGATAGTCTGGACTGGTTCCACCAGCACAGTTTCCCAACGAAGCATCACGCAAGTCAGTATCGTAGTAATACTTCGACACATCAGCCAGCGTGTTAGACGTTGCTGTAGTTCCTTCCTTCAGGGGGCGGGGCGTTGTTCCGCCGTCCAGGTTTCCAACGCTCCCACCAGTCAGATTGTAAGGTCCATATGTGGCCGTTTCAGTATCTGTGTTCCAGTAACCATCGGTTGAAAGTATGGTGAAGTTTTGCTGACAGGAATATTGCACGGGATCGACTTGACCGGCAAAGCGCTTTGCATAGTAGCGTCCAGCTTTCGATATCGCGCCGCGCAACGGCGTCCAACTGGGTGTTCCCTGCGCGAACAAAATGGTGAACCAGTTATATTTATGCGTCAACTCGAACGTATTGTTGCCCAAAAAGGACGCATTGTTGGTTACGCCGGTATTGCTGATAGTGGTAAATCCAACGCGGTAGCGGTTGTCCAACGACTTGAAGGCTCGGCTGACAGAAGTTTTCATCGCCTGCATACGAGTGTGATAGTAAGTCCACCAATTTGCGTAGTTGGTCAATTCCTCTTTATAGGTACAAGTTGCTCCAGCACAATCTGTGCGGGTGGAGGACTTTCCGGGGGTTCCCGGGTAAAAATAATTGGGGATGGACTGAAGAATGTCGTTGTAGCGATTTGAGCCGGGAACGTTGTTTCCCCCGGCAAAGGTAGAGGCCGAGATAGTCATGCTGCCGCTTTTGGTTACGACCGGCGTAGAAAAAACGCCTGTTGACCTTGCGGTGATCGTGACAGTACTACCGGAAACGGTGGCGCTGAACCCGTCAATGCCGCAGGCCCCTGTTTTCCATGCAGAACACGCGTTGATAGAATCCGCGATCGCCTGTGCAACAACAGTAGTGGATGTTGACGCGGTTGAAGGTGCCGTCGCGGAAAGAATCTGCGTACCCCCAACCGTGATGCTGGACACCGATGTTGCTGTAGTGGTTGGAGTCGCTATAGTAATGGTGGAAAAATTGGGCCGCGGATCGCGTACTCTCAGGAAACCAGTGGTTCTGATTGCCTGACATGCGCCAGCCGGGGGTGTTGCCAATGCGGCATTGGTTGTTGTGTTACAAAAGCGTATGGGTGCGGCATAGATATATAAGCCCGAGGGCCCAGATGCAGCAATACACGTCTTCAGGTCAGCAGCAGTGCAGTATTCTCCTGGGATGATGGTGTAAAAATTTGCGCTCCCGACCAGATTGCTGGTGCTTGCTGACTGCTTGCCGTAACCATCATCCTTGACGACATTCCAGTTCGGCGTGGCTACTGATCCGCCCCCTTTTGCGACGGAGGTACCATCCTGACTTGGATAAGTCGCGGCATCCAGCGCCCCGGTGCTTGTGTAATAAACCGGTGGCAAATACGTGATTGCCGGGTTGTAATACACACCATTAAAAGCAGCGTTATGGAAAAGGTAAACAGGATTGCCACTGGTTGCCCAGTCGGGCAGGAAGTCCGAGTCCATACTTCCCGAATCGTCAAGTATGAACATAATGTTGGGTTTGACATTCGAGGCGGTTGATGTCGCCAATGGTTGTGTTGCCAGTACGACCGATGCAGCGTGCGTTTGAAGTGGTAGAAACAATGCAGCAACGAGAGCGTAACCCAACAGATGACGATCGGTGGTGCGGATAACCGGAATACGATTCATGGTGAGCTCCTAAATCTAAAAGACAAAACCTTGTACATAACTGACAGAGCTATTCGGGCCATCGGCGCGAACAGTGATACGAGTCTGGGCGGGTTGTCCGTTCTTTGTGCAGTCCATAGTGGTTTCATCACAATGTTCCGGTGCGGAATCGACACTCGCACTTCCTGTATTCTTTAACGGAGCGGCAAGAAGACAGTCGGCATTTTTTAGTCCCACATTACTGATACGGCACATCCGCTGGATGATGAATCTCACCGTGTTGCCACTGGCATCTGGCGCACCAGCGTTTACGCTCTGGTAGGACAACCCGGTCCATGAGGTATGTACGACGTCAAAGTTGGGGTCAAAGAATGCAAAATAGCCGCGATTCACTGTAGTGTCGGTGACATTCAAGGGAAAAGTCGCATCGGTATCTATATTAGAGCCGGGTGCTGCAAGATTCTGCATTGCTGTCAGCGCATTCATGGATGCCGCAATACCTGCGTCAGCCGAAACCGTAGTCGATTGCTTGAAAGCCAGGTTGCCGGCAATGAGTGCGCTGGTATCGACCGAGCGAATAAGCGCAACTGCTGCGAGCGACATTGCGAGCAGGGCAATGAGCGTAAAAAACAACACGACGCCGCGCTGACGGTCGCGACACACGGGGAAGCATGTGATGACGCTAGATTGACTGATCTCAGCACCGAAAATTCCGTTGCAAAAGAAGTCAGCTTGTCTGTTTGGTTGTGTGTGCATGGTGTTATTCCAGGATATCGAAGTTCAAGGCAAAGTCGATGCGGACCAGATTACGTTCCGCAAAGGAATGATGGTTTCGAATACACGGTAGTTGAACTGTCGCCACAGCGCGTAATCGGCACTCAGGTCGATCTGGGGAGCGGGGTCAAAATTCGCATCGTCCCACGCGCAGGGACCGTTATTCACGACCCCTTTTGCGGTCGAGCAAGTTGAAGACACGTAGCCCGGATTCATCTTGGCATTGCGGGCCACGACAGCAAAACGCACTGCCTTGATCAACTTGCGATTGCTGACAGAGATGGCGCCGTCTGCCCACATGCCAGTAGGATCTACCCATTGGGCAACTTGATTATCATTCGGCGCCAACGATATTCCGTACTGGGCCTGGAGATTTACTACATCAGCAACACTTGGGGTGAAAGCAGGGCCGACAGCAGTGTCGCGCCTTTCCAGAGTGCTGGTACCGACTTTGATTCTGTAAGTGACCTCATGCCATTGCGGTCCCAAGCATGAGAGCGTGCCCTGCGCAGCAGCAGCCGTTGCATCTTGCAACGTCACCTGTCCGGCGACAACTCCGGTGGAAGGTGTGATGGCAGTGACTTTTGAAATGCCGCATGCATTGGCGTACATCACCAGCGCATAATCGCCAACTCGGCAACCCAGGGTACTTTTGATTGTGGCGGCAGTTCCCGCCAATGCATCAATTTTAGTTGGTACACCACCAAGGTCTGTTGATCCGTAGCGAATGGTGATGCTGTCGCTAGTACCATTTGTGATAGTGACGGGCGCAATGTCAGTCACGACTCCGGGAGCTGCAGCGTTACTCAATGCGGGGTCTATGAAGATGGGTGCGGTGCATTTGAGTGGCGAATAGCTCGCCCCAAGTGGTGTCAAGGCATATCCGGCCGATTGAATATCCCTTCCGATCTTGAAAAAGGAGATGTTGCCATTGGTGAGCGCGTCAGACGCACCGATGGTCGTTTGTTTTTGTGATTCAAAAACGGTGAATACCTGCATGACAACCATTGTGGCAAGCATGCCGATAACCAGCCCCACCATGATTTCAACCAGAGTGAAGCCCCGCTGTTTGGGAAGCTGGCGAGGAAAGTATCTGTCTTGAGTGTGTATTTTCATGGCGATATGGTGGCAAAAGAAATGAAGCAGTGGGCAACGGGCATTGCGCAAGGCGGTGAAACCCAGTCCAAAGCCGCGGTTTCACCGGGTGCAGTCCATCCGACTGTGACGATGTATTGATTAACGGACGGGGGTTGCAAAACTACGGTAATTTTGCCCCCGGGCAGCAAAGTGGGTATGTCGGATGCGGGAGACATCGGGTCGATATTGTGCAGCGAAGCCAGAGTATTGACCGGGTCGGCCCACATCACACCGATAGTCTGCTGGGCGATATAACTTGCTTCGGTCCGAAATTTGGAGCTATTGGTATTCTCGATCATCGTTGCTTGCAGGCCGGCAACGGCAAGCACACCCACCGAGAAAAGCAGAATGGCGACCATGGCTTCAATCAGCACGACACCTTGTTGCGATGAAAGCTGGGAAAATGATTTTTGTCTCATGGCAGACCTCTTAATTGCATGCACGAGGGTTGGTATTTGCGACGTTGGGATCGCACATTTTTACTTTTCCAAACGCAGAGATGGTAACCATCAGATCTTGGCTTACTGCCGATGGCATCAATGTTGGAGAAACATCCAGTGCAACAGATGTGATGTTGACCCCTCCGACCAGATTGCCAGTATTGTCGTATGTAACCGTTGTTGCCCCGGGAGGAAGGACGGCTCGCAAGACTTTCTTCGAGCCTTCGCTTGCGACATTTTTGTCAATTGGCTCGCCGTTGGGGCCACCGCCACCGCCTGGCAGATCAACCGTCCAGGAAACTTCATTATCCGCTCCCTGCGGGGCCAGAATAAAACTGACATTTGTGTTGCGTGCCACAGCCTCGGCGCGTGCCCGCTGCATGCCAAGCTGGATGCTCTCTGCAGCATTGCGGATCTGGGCATTGAGCAACCAATTCTGGAAACTGGGAACGGCAATAGCGATCAAAATCCCCATGATGACCAAGCCGACCATCAACTCGATCAGCGAAAATCCAAGCGAGCGGGATTTGTTGTAATGGATTAACACGACATTCCCTTTTTGGCTATCCAGCACGGCAGGTTGCTGGTTGCGTTCCAGGGTGAAGACACGGTCACCCTATTGTTGGACTGGTCTATCGTATATACGAAGCCTGCCATCATACCCAAACCGGTAGCTCTCAAAGTATAGGTGAGCTGCATTTGCACCGGGGCATCGAAAACAAAATATTCGGTAGCCGGCGGTAGTGGGGGTACGACGCCTGTACTGTTGTCAAAAGTCTTGTTGTCCGAAAAGAACTGGGTCATCTTGATGCGCCCATCATTCAGACCTGCTGTGGCCTGAGTGACATAGCCGCGCATAACGTAATCGGTGTAGGACGGATAGGCGACAGCAGCCAGTACTCCGACGATCCCAAGCACGATCATCAATTCGACCAGTGTGAAACCATTTTGCTTTTTCATTGCATTCTCCGTTTAGTGGTGAAGATAGTAGGACTCGTATTCTATGGTTTCCATCAATTGCCGACAAAAGGGGGAAGGACGCAGATAAGCGGTGTCTTAAAGTGATTCGGCGATTGAAAATGCCGCAATTGGCCTCGATGAACGGTCGATTGGGGGTAAAGCTTTGCTCAAGCGTTCTTGAGGACCATGTTCTGCGACTCCTCCAGCAGGAAGTGTTCGAACTCCTGTGTGGCGGTGGAGGGCCGTTTGTCCTTGCGATGCACGATGTACCAGTGGCGCACGATAGGAAAGAACTCCACGTCCAGCACAACAAGCCGTTTGGTCTCAAGTTCGAGTTCTATGCCATGGCGTGAAATGATGCCGATCCCAATGCCTGCCTGAACAGACTGCTTGATGGCTTCGTTGGTGTCCATTTCCATGTGCTTGGGCAAGGCCAGCTTGTGGCTTTTGAAAAAGCGTTCAACCACACCCCGCGTGCCGGAGCCCTGCTCCCGCAGCAGAAACACCTCGCTGGCCAGCTTGCGGGGGTGGATCTTTTTGGTATGAGCCAGCGGGTGCAAAGGAGAGGCGATCACAACCAGCGGGTTTTCCATGAATTCCTCGGCTCGCATGTCCGAACCCTCGGGCGGCTGACCCATGATGGCCAGATCGGCGATGTTCTCGACCAGTAGCTTGATGACAGTGTCGCGGTTGGCGACCGACAGGCTGACTTGTATCTTGGGATGTGCCTGTATGAATTTCGCCAATAAAAGCGGCATGAAGTAATTGGCAGTGCTGACGACGGAGATGTTGAGCTGACCGCGCTCCAGCCCCTTCATTTCGTCGAACACAGCTTCCACTTCCCGCATCTGCTGCAGCATGGAGCGCGCGCAGCGCAATAACTCCGTCCCGGCTTCAGTCAAGTAGAGCTTCTTGCCGACCTGGTCGAACAAGGGCAAGCCCACCGCATTCTCTGCCTGCTTGATCTGCATGGACACAGCGGGTTGCGACAGATACAGCTCCTCCGCCGCGCGCGAATGGTTAAGATGGCGGGCGACGCTCTCGAAGACCTGCAGTTGGCGAATGGTAATGGGCAGCATGGGTCATTTATACCATAATGATTGCTTATGGTTCACATAAACATATTTGACTTTCAATTATGGTTACCGGGCGTATAGTTCGTTCCGTAGTCAATATCAACACAACGGGGAAAAACAAATGGATCAGTCCAGTCGTTACTCAAACCTTGATCTCAAGGAAGCAGACTTAATCAAAGGCGGCAATCACGTTTTGACCGCTTACATCATGAAGCCCAAAGCAGGGCACGGATTCCTGGAAGTGGCCGCTCACGTCGCCGCCGAATCTTCCACCGGCACCAACGTTGAAGTTTCCACCACCGACGACTTCACCAAAGGTGTGGACGCGCTGGTGTACGAGATCAACGAAGAGACCGGCCTGGTCAAGATCGCTTACCCGGTCGACCTGTTCGACATCAACATCACCGACGGCCGCGCGATGATAGCCTCGTTTCTGACGCTGACCATCGGCAACAACCAGGGTATGGGCGACTGTGAATACCTAAAGATGCACGACTTCTACATGCCGCCGAAATACCTGCGCCTGTTCGACGGTCCTAACGTCAATATCGTGGACATGTGGCGTTCGCTGGGTCGTCCGATCGAGAATGGCGGTTACATCGCCGGCACCATCATCAAGCCGAAGCTGGGTCTGCGTCCGGAGCCTTTCGCAAAAGCGGCTTACCAGTTCTGGCTGGGCGGCGACTTCATCAAGAACGACGAACCGCAAGGCAACCAGCCGTTCTGCCCGCTGAAAAAAGTGATCCCGCTGGTCGTGGACGCGATGAATCGCGCCCAGGACGAAACCGGCGAAGCCAAGATGTTCTCCGCCAACATCACGGCCGATGATCCTGCCGAAATGATCGCCCGTGCCGAGTTCATCCTCGATGCGTTCGCTTTTAACGCACCGCGTGTGGCTTTCCTGGTTGACGGCTATGTAGCCGGTCCGACCGCTGTGACCGTTGCCCGCCGCAACTTCCCGGCACAGTTCCTGCACTTCCACCGCGCCGGTCACGGTGCCGTGACATCTCCGCAATCCATGCGCGGCTACACCGCGTTCGTACACTGCAAGATGACACGCCTGATGGGAGCATCCGGCATGCACGTCGGTACCATGGGTTACGGCAAGATGGAAGGTGAATCTTCCGACAAGCTGATCTCCTTCATGCTGGATCGCGATGTTGCCGAGGGTCCGTACTTCAAGCAAGAATGGCATGGCATGAAAGCCACCAGCTCGATCATTTCCGGCGGCATGAACGCGCTGCGTCTGCCGGGTTTCTTTGCAAACCTCGGCCACGGCAATGTGATCAATACCGCAGGCGGCGGCGCTTACGGACACATCGACAGCCCGGCAGCCGGTGCGAAGTCGCTGCGTCAGGCTTACGAGTGCTGGAAAGAAGGTGCAGATCCGATCCAGTACGCCAAAGAGCATAAAGAGTTCGCCCGTGCGTTCGAATCCTTCCCCAAGGATGCGGACAAGCTGTTTCCGGGTTGGCGCGAAAAGCTGGGCGTGCACAAGTAAGCGCGAACAGCATCGAAGTAATAATGCGCCCCCACCAGCTGGGGGCGTTTTTTTCAAAGGACTACTTCAGTTTCGGAAAATAGCTGGTTGAAGGAGGTTGTGATGAGCGACAAGGAACAATACAAGGTTCACAAAGAGCCGTTCTATCAGGCGCAGGCTGACGAAGTCACTTTGTACGAAGCGGCTTACAAGGCACGCTTGCCGGTGATGGTGAAAGGCCCGACCGGTTGCGGCAAATCGCGCTTTATCGAATACATGGCGTGGAAGTTGAACAAGCCGCTGATCACCGTGGCGTGTAACGAAGACATGACCGCCAGCGATCTGGTCGGGCGCTACCTCCTGGATGCCAACGGCACGCGCTGGCTGGACGGCCCGCTCACCACAGCGGCGCGCATCGGTGCAATCTGCTATCTGGACGAAATCGTCGAAGCGCGCCAGGACACCACCGTGGTGATTCACCCGCTCACCGACCACCGCCGCACGCTGCCGCTGGACAAGAAGGGCGAGTTGATCGAAGCGCATCCCGATTTTCAGTTGGTGATCTCCTACAACCCCGGCTACCAGAGCCTGATGAAGGACCTTAAGCAATCGACCAAGCAGCGCTTTACTGCTTTCGAGTTCGATTATCCGGAAGCGGACGTCGAGGCCGGAATTCTGGGCAAGGAAGCGGGTATCGAGCTCGGGCTGGCAACGCAACTGGTGAAGATCGGCCAAGCGGCACGCAACCTCAAGGGTCACGGTCTGGACGAGGGTATCTCCACCCGCCTGCTGGTGTACGCGGCCACCCTGATCAAAGGCGGTGTTGAAGCCAAAGCAGCCTGCCGCATGGCGCTGGTGCGCCCGATCACCGACGATACGGATATCCGCGACACGCTGGACCACGCGATTGATGCGGTGTTTGCGTAATCAGTTTTCACCGTCTTGTTGAGAAGGAATAGCCCACTTTGAAAAGGGGGCGGAGCGAAGCGAGGGGGATTTGCAGGGCTGTGTTCCAAGCTGAGAGTTTAAATCCCCCTCAGTCCCCCTTTTTCAAAGGGGGAAGTGGGAGTAAATCAGTTCAGTGAATAAATAAAAGGAAGACACGTTGTCCGAAGCGATTGCCATCAGCGAAGAAATGCAGCCCCACTGGGAGCGACTCAATGTCGGCTTCCCGGGTGTGCGTGCGGTCTTCGAGGAATGCATGACCGAAGCGTTGGTTTTGCTTACCGAGGAAGGCATCAACTCTTATATCGACAACGCGCGTTTCCTCGGCAAGATGGGACGCGGCGTCGAACCTATCCTGATCTACCTGGAAGAAGCGCCGACGGTGGCGAAAAACTCCGGCGAACAGTCATTGGTGATGCTCAAAAGTTTTGCCTACATGCTGTCAAAGTCCACCAATTTCGGGGCGATTATTCCTTTCCTGCAAAGCATCGCAGCGGTGTCGCGTCGACTGCATTCGCAACAATTGCTGCAGCAATACCTCGACCTGTCGCAGCAGTTGATGGAAGAGACCACGGGTTCGGTGCACGGGCACCACAAGACTTTTGCCAGCCCCGGCTTGCCGGAATACTTCAAGCAGGCACCGAAGCTGCTGGAAATTCTTTCGTTGGAAGGCCTGAAAAACTGGGCTGAATATGGTGCGCGCTACTACAACGACCATCCGGAACGGCAGATCGAATATTTCGGCCTGCAGTCAGCGGACGCCAAAGCGGTGTTACAACGCGAGCGCCACGGCACGCTGCTGGTAAACAACGAGCGCAAGCTTGATCTGTATCTGCACGGTCTATGGCAGGACGGCGATCATTTCGTACCCTATTCGTTGGTGTTCGACGAGCAGCGCAAGCCCATGCCTTACTTCAATGCCGAGGGTATTCGCCTGCCAGATGTGTATGACGATGTGCAAGGTGTTAAAGGCATTGACAGGTACCGTGCCGCCCTCGCCCACATCGCCGCCCACCGCCGCTGGACCAGACCGGTGGTCGCCGACAACATCAGCCCGTTCCAGCGCATGGCGGTCGAATTCTTCGAGGACATCCGCGTTGAGCAGTTGGCGATGAAGCTGTATCCGGGATTGCGCAAACTATTCATGGCGTTGCATCCGGTGCCCATCGAGGATGCCTGCGATCCGGACAAACAATCGGCAGTGCGCCATCGTCTGGCGATGGTGTCGCGCGCCATGCTCGATACGTCCTGCAGCTATAACAACAAGGATGTGTGCGAGATTGTCGAGAGTTTCAGGCACATTCTGGCAAAAAATGATTCCTCCACGCAGGAGATGGTCGATCTGGCGATCTCGTTCATCGCGCGCACACGCCGCCAAGCCGATCTTTCCGCCGATGTGTACTTTGACAACACCGAAATCGATTATCGCGACGACAACCGCCACATGTGGATATTCATTGAAGAAGGAGACGAGGAAGAAGCCTTCGACAAGCCTGAACAACCCGAACCAAAAGAAGAATTCAGCGGCTTGCCACCGCGCCACTATCCGGAGTGGGACTACAGCGCGCAGAACTACCGCCCGGACTGGGTCAGCGTATATGAAGGCTTGCATCCCAATGGCAATGCGGCGGACATTGACAAGCTGCTGGAAAAACACGCCGCGTTGGCCAAACGCCTGAAGCGAATACTCGATCTGCTCAAGCCGCAGGACAAGGTGCGCATCCGTTATCAGGAAGACGGCAGCGAACTCGATCTGGACATCGCCATCCGCTCACTCATCGACTACAAGAGCGGCGCGCAGCCAGACCCGCGCATCAACATGAGCCACCGCAACGACGGGCGCAACATCGCGGTGATGTTGCTGCTCGACCTGTCCGAATCACTCAATGAAAAAGCGACGGGCAGCGAGCAGACCATACTGGAATTGAGCCAGGAAGCGGTATCGCTGCTGGGCTGGGCGGTGGAGCAACTGGGCGATCCGTTCGCCATCGCTGGCTTCCATTCCAATACCCGGCATGACGTGCGCTACCTGCATATCAAGGGTTACAGCGAGCGTTGGGACGACCAAGTGAAAGGCCGTCTGGCGGCCATGGAAGCCAGCTATTCCACACGCATGGGTGCCGCGATGCGCCATGCCGGGCACTACCTGGAAAAACAGCAGGCCGACAAGAAGCTGATGCTGATCCTGACCGACGGCCAGCCGTCGGATATCGACGCCAAAGATGGCGAAATGCTGATCGCGGATGCGCGCCAGGCGGTGAAGGAACTGGACCGGCAGGGGATCTACAGTTACTGCATCAACCTCGATCCCAAGGCCGACGAGTATGTGGCCGACATTTTCGGCAGGCAGTACACCATCGTCGACAACGTTGCCCAGCTACCGGCCAAATTACCCGAGTTGTTCATTTCATTAACCAAATAGCCGTAGAGAGCAAAGAGCAAAACCTGTAAAATCGTTAACTTAAGGAGAGTAGTAATGAGTAAGAGCTTGATCCAGTTCATCATTGAAGAACAACGTCACATCCCTAACGCAAGCGGCGATTTTACCGGCTTGTTGAGCGATGTTATTTCAGCTTGCAAGCAAATCGCCCACGATGTGAACAAGGGTGCTTTGATTGGAGTACTGGGAAGCGCCGGCAGCGAGAACATTCAGGGCGAAACCCAGAAGAAGCTGGACATCATCACCAATGAGGTTTTCATCAAGGCCAACGAATGGAGTGGTCACCTGGCGGCCATGGCATCGGAAGAAATGGACGACATCTACCCGATTCCCGCGAAGTATCCCAAGGGCAAGTACCTGATCACATTCGATCCTTTGGACGGCTCTTCCAATATCGACGTGAACATCTCCGTCGGTACCATCTTCTCCATCCTGCGTTGCCCCGAAGGCGTGACCAACCCGACCGCCGCCGATTTCATGCAGCCCGGCACCAAGCAAGTCTGCGCCGGATATGCGCTGTACGGCCCGAATACCATGATGGTGATCACCACCGGCCACGGCGTGAACGGCTTTACCCTGGACCGCGACGTGGGCGATTTCTTCCTGACCCACCCGAACATGGTCATTCCGGAAGATACCGCGGAATTCGCCATCAACATGTCCAACCAGCGTTACTGGGAAAAACCCGTGCAATGCTACGTCGACGAGTGCATGAAGGGCAAGGACGGCGGCCGCGAGAAGAACTTCAACATGCGCTGGGTTGCCTCCATGGTTGCCGAAGTACACCGCATCCTGACGCGCGGCGGCATCTTCATGTATCCGTTCGATACCAAGGATCCGACCAAAGCCGGGAAGCTGCGCCTGATGTACGAAGCCAATCCGATGTCTTTCATCGTGGAGCAGGCCGGCGGCATGAGTTCAACGGGCCGCGAACGCATCATGGAATTGCAACCAACCGGTTTGCATCAACGCGTACCGGTCATCCTCGGCTCCAAGAAGGAAGTTGAACGCGTAGTTAGTTACCACAAGGGAGTTTGATAACCTGCTCCCTCTCCCTCCGGGAGAGGGTTGGGGTGAGGGAATAATCATGAGTAAACCGCTAGTCTCTATCGTCATGGGCAGCAGCAACGACTGGGAAATCATGCAACAGGCCGCCCGGGCCCTGCAGGATTTTGGGGTGACCTTCGATGCCCGCGTCATCTCGGCGCATCGTTCTCCCGATCTGTTGTTCGACTACATCAAGGATATGAGCGCGCAAGGTGTGCAATGTTTTATCGCCGGTGCAGGCGGTGCGGCACACCTGGCCGGTGTCATCGCCGGAAAGACCACGCTGCCTGTGCTGGGCGTTCCCATTCCTTCCAAGTACTTGAAGGGTATGGATTCCTTATTGTCCATCGTGCAGATGCCAAAAGGCATCCCGGTCGCGACCTTCGCCATTGGCGAGGCGGGCGCTGCCAACGCGGGATTGTTTGCCGTGTCCATGCTGGCATTGAATGATAAAAAGATAGCCGATAAACTCGCGGACTATCGCAAGAAACAGGCAGAACAGATCGCGGCGACAACGCTGCCCGAATTAAGCTGAAGCTGAATAAGTAGGATGGGTGGAGCGCAGCGATACCCATCGTTTTTCTCGATACGGATTATG
>JAYTUW010000007.1:0-9126 GCA_043744345.1 Sideroxydans sp.
TGCCGACGAGGACGTCGGCGCTCCCGAATCACCCTATAATCCGCGCCTGATTTCCGGAGAACACCATGTCCCTCGCCCAACTCGCTTTCGCCAATTCCCTTTCCGCTCCCCACCAACTTATCCTCTTCCCCAAAACCAAGACCTTGCCCAAGGACATCGCGCATGCCGACCTGCTCACCAGCGTGCTCAAGCGTCGTGACATGAAGGCCGACGAGCTGGCGAAGTCGCCGGTCGCGGCGAATGCGGCGGATGGCACGCTGGTGGTGTGGGCGATGCTGGACGAGAAGAAAGATGCGTTTGCACAGCAGGTGGTGGTGCGCAAGGCGTTGCAACTGTTGCTGGAAGAGCAGCCCAAGGTGCTGGGGATTGCGGTGTCGGGTGCGACAGCGCAACGCGCGGCCGAGCTGGCGGTGTATGGGGCGTGGGTGAATGCGAGTCTGTTGCCGGTGCACAAGAAGAAGGATGAGCGGAAGGCGTTGCAGAAGATCGAGTTGGTGAATTTGAATTCCCAACCTGTTTCTGCGGGGCAGCAGCGGGCGAAAGGCTTGCCCTCACCCCAGCCCTCTCCCGGGGGGAGAGGGGGCGATTTTGCGTTGGACAAGAAAGTTTTTGATGCACTGCGCGCGCAAGCCGCAGGCAATCTGTTGTGCCGCGAACTGACCATCTTGCCGCCGAACGAGCTGACGCCGGGCAATTATCGTGTGCGCATCAAGAAACTGGCGCAGGTCAACGGCTGGAAGCACGAAGAGTTCACCATGCCCAAGCTGCGCAAGATGGGGGCGGGCGCGTTCGTGGCGGTGGCGCAGGGCAGCGAAATCGAAGACGCGGCCATCGTGCATCTCAGCTACAAACATCCCAAGGCGAAGCAGACCGTGGCGCTGGTGGGCAAGGGCATCTGCTTCGATACCGGCGGCCACAACCTCAAGCCGTCGTGCTACATGCACAACATGCACGAGGACATGAACGGCTCGGCGGTGTCGCTCGGCATCCTGCTGGCGGCCACGCAGCAGAAACTGCCGGTGAACATCGATTGCTGGCTGGCGCTGGCGCAGAACCACATCAGCCCCAAGGCTTACAAGCAGAACGACATCGTCAAGGCACTGAACGGCACGCACATCGAG
Source organism: Sideroxydans sp. (assembly GCA_043744345.1). GTDB lineage: Bacteria > Pseudomonadota > Gammaproteobacteria > Burkholderiales > Gallionellaceae > Sideroxyarcus. The sequence goes on from JAYTUW010000007.1 coordinate 1,122, forward strand.
ATCATCCACACCGATGCCGAGGGCCGCATGGTGCTGGCGGATACGTTGACGCTGGCATCAAGAGCGAAACCTAAATTGATCATCGACTTCGCCACACTCACCGGCAGCATGGCGACGGCACTCGGCGCGCGCTACAGCGGTGTGTTCGGCACATCGGAGGAGTTGGCGCAACGCGCGGTGAGCGTGGGCAAACAGACCGGTGAGCGCATGTGCGCCTTCCCGCAGGACGAAGATTACGAAGCCGCGCTGGATTCAAAAGTCGCCGACATCAAGCAATGCACGCTGGACGGCGAAGCCGATCACATCCTCGCCACACGCTTCCTTAAACGCTTTGTCGAACACGACACGCCGTGGATACATGTGGACTTGTCGGCCAGCCGCTGCGAGGGCGGGTTGGGCATCGTGGCACATGAAGTGAATGGATTTGGCGTGGCCTGGGGGCTACGCATGCTGCAAGGGTGATCCCGGCCGGGTTACTGCGCGAACTCGAACTCTGCGATCAGGATGTGATGGTCCGACGCCTTGGTCGGTTTCACGGTGTAGCGCAGCGGGCGCAGGTGTTTGCTGTGGAAGATATGGTCCAGCACATACGGGCGGTGACGCCAGGTGACTTCCGTGGTCTGCACGGTTTGATATCCGGCCTCGGCAAACTGGCTTACCAGCGAATCCCGGTTGCTGACGTTGAAGTCCCCCGCGATCAGCGACGGGCCGGTTGCTCTGAGCAGGTGCTCGACCACAAGTTGGCGCTGTTCGCGATGCACCTCGCTCGATGAATTGAGCATGAAATACGCCAGCAGATGGGCGTTGAACAGTTGCACGTCGTGCCCTTGCAGCGAGGTCGTTGCGCCGATGAGCAGGCGGTCGGTCGGGGTTTTCTTTTCACCCTCGAATTCGAATTCAATGGGGGGCGAAGGCAGATCGAAGCGCGCGGTGTTGCGCAAAGGCGTCTTGGAGAAGATGGCCAAGCCGATGCCGAAAGGCAATTCGCGCGGATCGGCCTTGGGGTAGGAAAAGTAGCCGTAATAGCCGCCAAGCGCGGCTTTGATCCGGGTGTAATTCGGCGGCGGTTCGATCTGGGCTCCGCCGCGCTGTGCGTGTTCCACTTCCTGCAGGATGACGATATCGGCGTCGTGGCTCAGTATCTCGGCGATGGTCAGATCGAGGTCGATAGGGGCATTGTCGATATTGGTCTCGTCCCAGATCTGGCCGAACTGCATGTTGAACTGCATGACTTTGAAGGTGCTCATGGGTGCCTATGATGCCATTGCTGCGTCTTAATGCAAACCGCCGTATGTCGGTTAGGGGCTTTCGGTGCCTAGACAGCGCAGGCGATCAGCACATAACGGGCGAATTTGCCCGCCGCCATGAACCCCATTGCGGCCAGGGGATTCAGCCTCAACCAGCCCGCCGCGACGCACAATGCATCACCGATCAGCGGTGCCCAGGCCAACAATAATGCGGGAGTGCCATATCTGCGCACTCTTTCGACATGTTTGAGCTGTTGCGCCCCGGCCCGCGGGGCTTCATTTGGAACCTGATCGGAGTGCTCCACACCACCGTGTCGGAACTGCGGCAATACCCAGCCCATGCCGAAACTCACCATACCGCCCAGCGTATTGCCGAGCGTTGCGAGCAGCAAAGCAGGCCAGAACAATTCCGGATGCAGTTTCAATACGCCGAACAGCACGGCTTCCGAGCCACCTGGCAACAGCGTCGCGGCCAGAAAGCTGCTGATGAACAAACCCCACAGGCTGAGGTCGCTGGTGAAGAATTGTTGAATTGATTCCATATGTTGTATGAATCCCATTTCCCATATTTAGGTAGGAGCGGCTTCAGCCGCGATTGCCATGATTGAAACAGATTTTCGCGGCTGAAGCCGCTCCTACGGGGGCGCGCCTAATCCAGTGTGCGGCGGAACGTCTTCAACCCCACACCCAGCACCACCGCGATGAACAGGAACAGCGGCCAGGTGTGCGACCACAGCAATTCCGCGCCGTTGCCCTTGAGCAGGATACCGCGCACCAGTTGCAGGAAGTGCGTGAGCGGCAGGCAGTTGCCGATCACCTGCGCCCATTCCGGCATGCCGCGGAACGGGAACATGAAACCGGACAGCAACATGGAAGGCAGGAAGAAAAAGAAAGTCATCTGCATCGCCTGCAACTGGTTCTGCGCGATGGAGCTGAAGGTGATGCCCAGGGTGAGGTTGGCGCAGATGAAGATCAGGATCACGCCGTATAGCAGCAGCAAACTGCCCAACATGGGCACGTGGAATATCCAGCGCGCCGCCAGCAAAATTACCGTGACCTGGATCAGGCCGATCAGGATGTAAGGCACGATCTTGCCGGTCATCACTTCCAGCGGTGTGGCCGGTGTGGCGAGCAGGTTTTCGAAGGTGCCGCGTTCGCGTTCGCGCGTCATGGCGAGGCCGGTCATCAGGATCATGGTCAGGGTCAGGATCACGCCGATCAATCCCGGCACGATGTTGTAGGCGGTGATGCCTTCCGGGTTGTAGCGCTTGTGCACGCGCAGTTCGATCAGGCCGCCCGGCAGCGGGGGGTGGAAACCCGGCAGGTCGGCGGCGAACACTTCGTTGCCGATGCGGTTGAGCACCGACAGCGCGCTGCTGGCAGCCACCGGATCGGTGGCATCGGCCTGGATCAGGATGGCGGGGCGTTCGCCGCGTATCAGCGCGCGCTGGAAATCCTGCGGAAAAGTGAGCACGAACTGCACCTCGCCGCGTGCCAGCAATTCCTCCGCTTCGCGCTCCGTGCTCACCGAGCCCGCGATGTCGAAGTACTCGCTGTTCTTCATGGCGGCGATGTAATCGCGCGTGAACGCGCTGGACTCGTGCGGCAACACCACCGTCGGCAGGTGCTTGGGGTCGGAATTGATGGCGAAGCCGAAGATCATCAGCTGGATGACGGGGATGCCGAGCACCATGCCGAACGTCAGGCGGTCGCGCTTGAGCTGGATGAACTCCTTGATGACGATGCCCAGCCAGCGGTTCCAGGACATGCGCCGAAGATGAGTGTGAAGGAGTTTGATGTTCATCGCTTCGCTTCCACTAATCCCGAATTATTCATTATGCTGGAATGACGAATGAATCCGATAAATTCTAAAGAAGACGCAGCCCACGTCCCCCTTTGACAAAGGGGGAGTGAGGGGGATTTTTGCAGACGGATGAAGCTCAAATCCCCCCTAGCCCCCCTTTTCAAAAGTGGGGGATTCCACTGCGTAGCACACGCTGGTGCTGATGAACATTCAGGGATGAATGTATTTTTCGGTTTCATTCGTACTGGTCCCGCGCATCGCGCATCAGGTGGATGAAGGCGTCTTCCAGCGTCGGCGCTCCGCGCTCTGTCGTGAGTGCATGTTCTCTCCCGAAGCGCTCGATGGCGAGCTCCAGCACTTCGGCGTCTTTGCCGCTCACATGCAGCGCCGTGCCGAAAGTGGTCACTTGTTCGACGCCGGGCAGTTTGCGCAATGCCTCGACATGGCGGTGCGCATCCGCTCCGCTGACGACCCAGGTGGTCAGGTCCTGCGCAGCGGTGATTTCGGCGCCCGTGCCGCTGGCCAGCAGGTTGCCGTAGGCGATATAGGCCAAGCGATGACAACGCTCCGCTTCGTCCATGTAATGCGTGGACACGAGAATGGTGATCCCCGCCGCCGACAGCCGATGTATCTCTTCCCAGAAATCGCGGCGCGCCTTGGGGTCGACCCCGGCGGTCGGTTCGTCCAGCAACAGCAGCTTGGGGCGGTGCAGCAGGCAGGAGGCCAGCGCCAGCCGTTGCTTCCAGCCGCCGGAGAGCGTGCCCGCGAGCTGGTCTTGCCGCGAGGTCAAACCAAGTTCTTCCAGTGCCTGGGCGACCGCCTGTTTGCGGTCTTTCATGCCAAACATGCGCGCCACGAAATGCAGGTTTTCGGCGATGGTCAGGTCGTCCCACAGCGAGAACTTTTGCGTCATGTAGCCGACCTGCTTCTTGATCTCGATGCTGTTGTTCAGCACATCCAGTCCCAGACAAGTGCCTTCGCCGCTATCCGGCGTGAGCAGGCCGCAGAGCATGCGAATGGAAGTGGTCTTGCCGCTGCCGTTGGGACCGAGGAAGCCGAAGATCTCGCCCTGCTTCACCTGCAGTGCGAGGTCTTTCACGACGTGCTTGTCGCCGAAATATTTGTTGATGCCTTTGACATCAATCGCCAGTGTCATTTGATACTCACATCCACCGGCAAACCCGGACGCAGGCGCGGTGCATCCTGCGGCGAGGGAACGGCCTCCACGCGGAACACCAGCTTCTCGCGCGAGCCCTGGCTGTAGATCACGGGCGGCGTGTATTCGGCCTGCGCGGCGATGAAATTGATGATGGCCGGGATGGGTTCCGCGCAGCCGTCGCATCGACCTTCGATGCTTTGTCCCATGTGCAGGGTCGCGATGATGCTTTCCGGCACGAAGAAGCGGATGCGCCGCTTGGTGTCCGGCAGCAGGCTCAGCACCGGCTGGCCGGGCGGCACCCATTCGCCGGGGCGGTAATAGATTTCGGTAACCTCACCCGGCACGGGGAACTGTACGGTCTTGTTGGCGAGCTGTTCGCGCAACACGCGCACTTGTGCCGCCGCTTGGGCCTGGGTGGAGAGCAATTCATCGGTGCGGGCGGGCGAGGCGAAATTCTCCTTGGCCAGCTCTTCCTGACGCTTGAGTTGCGCGCTGGCAGATTTCAACGTTGCTTCGGCCGCATGCAACTGCGCTTCCAGCGCGGCGTTCTGCGCGGCGCGCAGGTCGCCGGACAGGGCGAAGGCGCTGCTGCCTTGCGCGGGATGGTCACCACGCGCTACGTTCAGCGTTTCCAGATAGCCGCCCTGCGGCGAGGAAAGATACAGCCATTCGCCTTCGGCATAGCCCTGATAACTCTGTACGGTGTGTTTGCCGCAGGCAGACAGCAAGGTGAGAGACAGCGCAAGCAGGAAGAATCGTCGCAGCGCTTTAATCCAGGATTGTCCAAATGCAACATTGAAGTTCCTGGATTCCCCCCTTTGGCAAAGGGGGGGCAGGGGGGATTTAAACGCTTCACAATTGCAAAAATCCCCCTCACTCCCCCTTTTACAAAGGGGGAAGCATGCCGCACTATTTATTGGAGGATTTTGTTTCATGATGTACCCCGTTTCTTCGGTTTGGGTGTCAGAACCCGGATCACGGTGGCGATGCCGTCGCGCACTTCGCTTGCGGATTCCTTGTTCATTCTGGCCTGGTGCATCACGGCCAGACCGATGATAGTGGCATGGAACAAGCGCGCCGACTCATCGTCGGCGGCGATACCCGCCTGTTGCAACAGATGCTGCATGGCCGTGCGTACATGCCGGATCAGCTTGCGCAGCAACTTGCGGATGTCCGGGTCACTGTCGGCGACGACGATCAGGCCCAGCAGCACACGCGGCGGGAAACCGTGGATCATGATCTTGGCGATTTCATCCGCCAGCGTCGCGCCCTGCGGCTTCGCCTGCAAATGCAGCGCGACGTTGTCCATCAAACCGGCTAGCGTGAATTCCGCGATCGCCAGCAGCAGATTGGCGCGCTTGGGGAAATAGTAGGTCAGGTGGCTCTGTTTGATGTTGGCCGCCTGCGCGATCTGCGGCTGCGTCAATGCGGCCACGCCTTTTTCGCGTAACAGCGTCGAGCCTGCAATCAGAATGTCTTCCTTGATGCCCATTGGGTCGCCTGCGAATCAATCGGTTTGGTAAGACTACCAATTTTCAGGGAAAACTTCAAATGCGGCGGGAGTTTGCTGTTGTCGAAAAAGGGGTGACAATAAGGCGGGCGCTTTCCCATTCTGGTGACAGGTGATTTCAGCAAATGAAAGACATTGCTTCACCGCCTCGACTATTTGCCATTGTCAGCTTGCTCATGATCGTTGTGATGCTGGCTGCAACGGGATTCACTCTCGCTCCCTTTTTCCGTCAGAGCATCATTGACCGTGAGGCAACGCTTGTACGGGATATGGTCAATGCATTGGCAACTGAGCATGGTGTGTCGGGATCCGATCTCGAGTACTACACGGATGCCGCGGCTCGGCAACGCCTTGATCAAAGTTTTAATTCCTTGAATAGTTTGTCGGACGTAGTTCATATCAAGGTATTCAATCGGGACAATATAATTGTCTGGTCAGATGATCAAAATTTGCTTGGCACCCAGCGCACGGCACATATCGAAAGGCTTACGCTGGCACAGCATGGCAAGATGCAGGCCGTTTTCAATCCGGCGATACAAAGCTCTGCGATTTTCGATCATGGACCGGCCACGCCGGCAACGATTGAGTTCTATGTCCCGTTATTCATGACATCGGCAAATCACACTGCTGAGGTGATCGGTGCGCTGTCCCTTTACCGGTCGCCTCAACAGTTGAACCAGACCATTCAAAATGGTTTGTATCTGCTTTGGATCGTCATTGGAGGTGCCGGCCTGATTCTTTTTCTTGCATTGTATAAACTGTTCAACATGGTCTATAGCCGGCAGAAAACCGCGGAACTCCAATTCAGCAAGTTGAGCACGGATCACCAGCGTCTCATTCAAATCGAGAAGCTGTCCGCCATGGGGGAGTTGGTCGGCGAGATTGCCCACCAACTGAACAACCCCCTGGTTGGAGTGCTCAATCTGGCCCAACTGGCAGAACGTGAAGCGGACGATCCGGAAAAGGTCAGAGCGCTGCTTTCGGAAATACGCAGCGCGGGCAAAGAGTGTCGCGATTCGGTACAGCGCATTCTGCGAATCAATCAAATCTCCCGTTCCGAACCGCAGGCAACCGACATGAGCGAACTCGTGCGGGATACGATTACATTCTGTCACCAAAGTCTGGGTAACCAGCACGTCATCAAATTTGACGCGCCAAACCGGGAAGTCATGCTTAATGTCGATCCCGTGCTTGTTCGCCATGCACTTTTCAATCTGGTTCACAATGCCATCCTTGCCGCACCGGAAAGTACTGTCGTAGTTTCGCTTGCGCCGGAGGAAATGGACGGCGTTCCGGGTTATCAGCTTGCGGTGAGCGATAGCGGAAACGGCTTCAGCAATGAAATCGCGGCAAAGTTGTTCAAGCCATTTTTTACCACAAGGGAACAGGGTACGGGACTCGGCCTGTCCGTTGCGCAGCACATCGTCATGAAACATGGCGGCTCGATCCGGGCCGAAAACCTGACCGACGGCGGCGCGCGATTCAGTATCTGGCTCCCGGCGATCACGACGCTATGAAAACAAAAATACTACTTGTAGATGACGACCCTTTTTCGCGCAGACTGTTTGAGGATTTGTTGCGTCACAAAGGCGTCGAACTCGTAACCGCAACCAACGTCGGCGAGGCGCGTCATGCCTTTCGTTCGGGCGATTTCAATCTTGCGATTCTTGACCAGCGGCTGCCCGACGGGAACGGTCTGGATCTTTTTGCAGAAATACGCAAGGAGCGGCCAAGGCAAATGGCGCTGATGATCACCGGATATGCCGACGTGAGAGATGCGGTACGCGCTGTCCGCGAGGGGCTGTTTGACTACCTGACAAAGCCTTTCGAGAATCTGGAAGAACTGGAAGCAGTCATTGGCAAGGCGCTGGAAATGGATGGCGCCTACCGGGAGATTGCAGATCTGCGCGAAACGCTGAGTACGCGCGGCGGTGATCCGGTCGTCATCAGCCGTTCGGCTGCCATGGAAAACCTGTATGTCCAGGTGCGCCAGGCGGCGCCGCTGGATACGACTGTGCTGATTGAAGGCGAAAGCGGTACCGGGAAGGAAGTGATTGCCAAACTGCTGCATGCCCTGAGCGTACGCACCAGGGGACCGCTGAAAGAGCTCAATTGCGGCGCGTTGCCCGAGTCGCTTCTGGAGGCAAGCCTGTTCGGTTTTGAGAAGGGCGCGTTTACGGGTGCCGTAAAAGCCACGCCCGGATATTTCGAAGAGGCCAATGACGGAACGATCCTGCTCGACGAAATTGCCGACATGAGCCCCAAGCTCCAGGTCAGCCTGTTGC
>JAYTUW010000008.1:0-9085 GCA_043744345.1 Sideroxydans sp.
CACTCCTTCCCATCTCGAACAGGACAGTGAAACGACTTCGCGCCAATGATAGTGTGCACCTCGCATGTGAAAGTAGGTCATCGTCAGACTCCTTACAAACAACATAGCCCTCCTCGTGAGGGCTTTGTTGTTTCCGCTGCTTGCAAATTTGACCTGCTTGAACGCAGTGATAATCCCGTCTTGAGCGCTTCTTCCTTGGAGGGTGTGGCTGTTTTAAGATACAATTACACTCCATGACAAAGTACATATTTATTACCGGCGGCGTTGTCTCTTCCCTGGGAAAAGGCATCGCCGCCGCTTCACTTGCGGCTATCCTGGAGTCGCGTGGCCTTAAAGTCACGATGCTCAAACTGGATCCGTATATCAATGTCGATCCGGGCACGATGAGCCCGTTCCAGCATGGAGAGGTCTTCGTCACGGAAGACGGTGCCGAGACCGACCTGGACTTGGGACATTACGAGCGGTTCATCTCGGCCAAGATGCGCAAGGCCAACAATTTCACCACCGGCCAGATCTATGAGAGCGTGATCCGCAAGGAACGCCGCGGCGAGTATCTGGGCAAGACCGTGCAGGTGATTCCGCATATCACCAATGAGATACAGACATTCGTCGAGCGCGGCGCTGCGGCATCCCTTGACGGGAATGCGGATGTGGCGATCGTTGAAATTGGCGGCACGGTGGGCGACATCGAGTCGCTGCCTTTCCTTGAGGCGGCGCGACAGATGGGGTTGCGCATGGGGCGTCACCAGGTGGCGTACGTCCACCTCACGCTGGTACCCTATATCGCGACGGCGGGAGAGCTGAAGACAAAGCCGACACAGCACAGTGTGCAGAAGCTGCGCGAGATCGGTATCTTTCCGACCGCGTTGCTGTGCCGTGCCGACCGGCGTATTCCGGATGACGAGCGAGCCAAGATATCGCTGTTCGCCAATGTGCGCGAAGACAGTGTGATCTCGATGTGGGATGCAGACAGTATCTACAAAGTGCCGCAGATGCTGCACGAGCAGGGGCTGGATCGCATCATCTGTGAAGAGCTGGCGTTGAATGCACCGCCAGCCAATCTGACGGTGTGGCAGAACCTGATCAAGGCGCAGGAGAACCCGCAGCACGAGATCACCATTGGTATGGTGGGCAAGTATGTGGATCTGACCGAGTCATACAAATCCTTGATCGAGGCTTTGCGTCATGCCGGTATCCATACTGCCACGCGCGTGAACATTGAATATCTGGATTCCGAAGTTATCGAGACTGAAGGAACGGATGGCCTTAAAAATCTGGACGCGATTCTGGTTCCGGGTGGTTTTGGCGTGCGTGGAACAGAAGGCAAGATTGCTTCGATCCGCTATGCGCGTGAAAACAAAATACCGTACCTCGGTATCTGTCTGGGTATGCAACTGGCGGTAATTGAATACGCGCGTCATGTGTCCGGGATGGCAGATGCGAACAGCACCGAGTTCAATCTGGAAACAGAACATCCTGTTGTAGCGCTAATTACCGAATGGCTGGATCGCGACGGCAAAGTTGCCAAACGCAGCGCCGACTCCGATCTGGGCGGCACCATGCGCCTCGGTTCGCAGCGCTGCCCGGTCAAGTCCAACACGATGGCTCAAAGCATTTACGGCGACGAAGTGAACGAGCGCCACCGCCATCGCTATGAAGTGAACAACCATTACGTGTCCACGCTTGAAAAGACGGGCTTGGTCATCTCCGCTCGCACTCCTTCGGAAGACTTGCCGGAAATGATGGAATTGCCGCAGAGCATGCATCCCTGGTTTGTCGGCGTGCAGTTCCACCCCGAGTTCACCTCCACGCCGCGCACTGGGCATCCGCTGTTCAAGGCGTATGTCGAAGCGGCGGTCAAGCGCAAGGAAGCGGCATGAAACTGTGTAACTTCGAAGTTGGTCTGGATAAGCCGTTGTTCCTGATCGCCGGACCCTGTGTGATCGAATCGGAGCAGATGGCGCTGGATACCGCAGGTCAGTTGAAAGAGATTTGCCAGAAGCTCGGCATCCCGTTCATCTACAAATCTTCCTACGACAAGGCGAATCGCAGTTCAGGGAAGACATTCCGCGGCTTCGGTATGGAAGCCGGGCTGAAGATACTGGAGAAGGTCAAGGCTCAGATAGGAGTGCCGGTGCTCACCGATGTGCATGACGAGGACGAGATCGCGCCCGTCGCTGCAGTGGTCGATGTGCTGCAAACCCCCGCGTTCCTGTGCCGCCAGACCGATTTCATCCACGCCGTGGCCAAGTCCGGCAAGCCGGTGAACATCAAGAAGGGGCAATTCCTGTCGCCGTGGGACATGAAGAACGTGGTCGACAAGGCGCGCGAAGTCAGCGGTGGCGACACCATCATGGTGTGCGAGCGCGGAGCTTCGTTCGGCTATAACAATCTGGTGTCGGATATGCGCTCGTTGGCTGTGATGCGCAACACCGGTTGTCCGGTGGTGTTCGATGCCACGCACTCGGTGCAACTGCCCGGCGGGCAGGTTACATCCAGCGGCGGCCAGCGCGAGTTCGTGCCGGTGCTGGCGCGTGCGGCAGTGGCGGCGGGCATCGCCGGTATATTCATGGAGACACATCCCGATCCCGCCAAGGCGATGTCGGACGGTCCCAATGCATTCCCGCTGGGGCATCTGCAGGCGATGTTACAAACACTGAAGGCGCTGGATGCCTTGGTGAAGCAACAAGGCTTTATCGAAGAGAACGTAAACTTAAAAAATGTTTGACTGAGGAAGAATAAGAATGAGTGCAATCGTTGATGTCGTAGCGCGTGAGATTTTGGATTCCCGTGGCAACCCTACCGTAGAAGCGGACGTGTTGCTGGAATCGGGTGTGATGGGCCGTGCCGCAGTGCCATCCGGCGCATCCACTGGTGAAAAGGAAGCCATTGAACTGCGTGATGGCGACAAGCAGCGCTATCTGGGCAAGGGTGTGCTGAAAGCCGTCGAGAATGTGAATACCGAGATTGCCGAAGCCATCATCGGACTGGATGCCGCCGAGCAGGCTTTCATCGACCAGACCATGATTGAGCTGGACGGCACAGAGAGCAAATCGCGTCTCGGCGCAAATGCTATTCTGGCCGTATCAATGGCTGTAGCCCGTGCTGCAGCAGAAGAAAGCGGATTGCCGCTGTATCGCTACCTTGGCGGCGCAGCACGCATGGAAATGCCCGTGCCGATGATGAACATCATCAACGGTGGCGCACACGCCACCGGCGGTGCGGACATCCAGGAATTCATGATCATCCCGGTTGGCGCAGCAAGTTTCCGCGAAGCACTGCGTTGTGGCGCAGAAGTATTCCATGCCTTGAAGGCGATCTTGCACAAGCGCGGTCTGACAACGACAGTCGGTGACGAAGGCGGTTTTGCACCGGCTTTGGGTTCAAATGAAGCGGCGCTGAAAGTCATTGTTGAAGCCATCGAGGCGGCGGGTTATGTGCCCGGCGCAGATGTGGCGATTGGTATCGATGCGGCGGCTTCCGAGTTTTACAAGGACGGAAAATATGTTCTGAAGGCAGACGGCCTGACGCTGACGGCTCCCCAGATCATCGATATGTACGCTTCGTGGGTGGATAAGTATCCGGTCATCACCCTGGAAGACGGTATGAGTGAGCATGACTGGGATGGCTGGAAATTGCTGACCGACCGTTTGGGCAAACAGATCCAACTGGTTGGGGACGATATTTTTGTGACCAACACCAATATCCTTCGCGAAGGTATCAAGCGCGGCATTGCCAACTCCATCCTGATCAAGGTCAACCAGATCGGGACGTTGACTGAAACGTTCGCTGCCATCGAAATGGCGAAACGCGCCGGTTATACCGCTGTGATATCGCACCGTTCCGGCGAAACGGAAGACTCAACCATTGCCGATCTGGCAGTAGCGACCAATGCCATGCAGATCAAGACCGGTTCATTGTGCCGTTCTGACCGCATGGCGAAGTACAACCAACTGCTGCGTATCGAGGAAGACCTCGGTGACAGCGCCTCCTATCCCGGCCGCGACGCCTACTACCAACTGGGTTAATGCGCGTCGTCACCTACATCCTGCTGGCCCTTCTCCTGCTGTTGCAATATCCGCTCTGGCTGGGGAAGGGGAGCTGGTTGAAGGTGTGGGACATGGGCAAGCAGGTCGAGGCTCAGAAGCAGACCAACGAACAGACCCAGAAGCGCAATGCGGCATTGGATGCCGAAGTGCGTGACCTCAAACGCGGAACCGACGCCATCGAAGAGCGCGCTCGTAGCGAGCTCGGCATGGTCAAGCAGGGTGAAGTGTTTTTTCAGGTAGTTGGCGGAGAAGGGGCTGCAACGGCCTCGGGTGTGACCGCAGCAACCCCGCCTAAAGGCAATCTCAAGTAATCACTGTGGGTTGATCCCGGCCGGTGCGCGTCTGTAGTTCGGAGATGCGCAGCGCAATCTGGATCAATTCCTTCAACGCTTCCTGCGCGTCCAGATGATGGCGCGAGACATCTGCCTCGAACGCCTCCAGATACACCCGCAATGTCGCCCCTTCGGTACCCGTGCCTGACAGACGGAAGATGATGCGCGAGCCGTCGCTGAACAGGATGCGTACGCCCTGGCCTTTGCTCACGCTGCCGTCCACCGGATCTGTGTAACTGAAGTCGTCGCAGGTCTGCACCGTGTACTTGCCGAATTGTTTGCCTGTCAGCGCGGTGAAGCTGTCGCGCAGATGTTGCATCACGCCGTTTGCGGCTTCGGTAGGCAGGCCCTCATAGTCATAGCGCGAATAGAAGTTGCGGCCGTATTTCGCCCAATGCTCTCGCACAATGGCTTCCACAGACTGTTTGCGTGCTGCGACGATATTCAGCCAGAACAAGACTGCCCACAGCCCATCCTTCTCGCGCACATGGTCGGAGCCGGTGCCGAAACTTTCCTCGCCGCACAGCGTGACTTTGCCAGCGTCCATCAGGTTGCCGAAAAATTTCCAGCCGGTCGGTGTTTCGTAGCAGGGGATGTTCAGCGCTTTGGCCACGCGATCAGCCGCCGCACTGGTCGGCATCGAGCGCGCAACGCCCGCCAGTCCTTGCTTGTAGCCGGGCACCAGCGTGGCATTGGCCGCCAGCAGGGCGAGACTGTCCGAAGGCGTTACGAAGAAGCGCTTGCCCAGGATCATGTTGCGGTCGCCGTCGCCATCCGAGGCCGCACCGAAATCCGGTGCCTCCGCGCCGAACATGATCTCCACCAGATCATGCGCATAAGTCAGGTTGGGATCGGGATGGCCGCCGCCGAAATCCTCCAGCGGCACGGCATTCATCACACTATTTGCCGGTGCGCCCAGACGCGTCACCAAAATATCTCTGGCATAGGGGCCGTTGACCGCGTGCATGGCGTCGAACCTGATCTTGAAGCCGCCTTTGATCAGCGTGCTGATCGCGGCGAAATCGAACAGCGACTCCATCAACTCGGCGTAGTCGCTCACCGGGTCGATCACCTTCACCTTCATGCCGCCCAACGTGGTCTCACCCAACTGATCCAGCGGCACATCCGCCGCATCGAGGATACGATAGCCGGAGATAGTCTTGCTCTTGGCGTAGATCGCCTCAGTCACCGTCTCCGTGGCCGGGCCGCCGTTGCTGCTGTTGTACTTGATGCCGAAGTCTTCTTTGGGTCCGCCGGGGTTGTGGCTGGCCGAGAGAATGATGCCGCCGTAAGTATTGTATTTGCGGATCACGCAGGAGGCCGCCGGGGTGGAAAGAATGCCGCCGCGCCCCACCAGCACCTCGCCAAAACCGTTCGCCGCCGCCATCTTCAGAATGATCTGGATCGCTTCCCGGTTGTAATAGCGCCCATCGCCGCCCAGCACCAGCGTCGCCCCTTTGGGCGCGGCGATACTGTCGAAAATGCTCTGGACGAAATTCTCCAGATAATTGGGCTGCTGGAAGACGGGGACCTTCTTACGCAGGCCGGAAGTGCCGGGTTTCTGGTCGGAAAAGGGCTGGGTAGAGATGGTGCGGATGCTCACGGGTTTTCTCCTGGGTCGCTATTCTGCGAACATCATACCATCACGAATGCAGGCTTCTACTTTCCATGGAAGGTCAGATAAAGTCCGGTTTTGACATTCCGGCCCTTCGACGGGCTCAGGATAAACTGACCTTTGGTCAGGCCGGAATCCAGTTTATTCAAACATCTGGACACCGGCCTTAGCCGGTGTGACTGGCTTAATCAGATACTCCCTGATTCATGCAGTGTGGTGATACCGATACTCCTGTGTTAAGCCGCCGTATCCATATGCGGTGGCGCGCACATTTTCAACGTAGATATAACTTTCCTCATGCAGGTTGCCGAGTAACTGGCTGAAAGCGGCGAATGCCTCCCTGATGTATTGCGCCTTCTCGGTTTTGGAATTTGTTTCATCCGTGATCTTGATGTCGAAATAGATACTGCTCTTTCCCTGTTCGGTAAGAGACCGTCCCGCCACGATCCAGTCATCCGGGTCGACATAATCAATCGCGATTGAAGTTACTTCCGGTTTCTTGTGCAGTATACGGGTGGTCAATTCCAGCAGGATGACGGAAATTGCTTTGGTTAGTTTGGCGGACTTCTTGGCACTGACCTTTACGTTTAAAATTGGCATGACTCATCCTCTATGGTTAGCTATGCAACTACTAATGAAAAAAAACTCACTCAAGTGCAGAACGTACACCGCGCACCGTGCTGACGGTATCTGCAAAAATATCTTCGCTGAGCTGCTTCTTGAGGCGTTTGGTGACCTTTCCGCTGGCCTCATTCAGTGGTGTTTGAAGTGCGGACGCCTTTCGTGTGGGATAGATTACATACTCTCGTCCATCACGCCCCGAATCTCGCCGCTCTATCAAGTCCTTTGACGCAAGTCCGTCTAGAACGCGCGTTGCGGTCGGGCGGGAGATCGCTAGCGAATCGGCAAGTTCCCGTTGCAGTAAACCGGGTTGATTCAGAATAGTGCGCAACAAAAAGGCTTGGGACGGGCTGAGATCGAATGGTTTAAAGGCGACAGCCCACTCGCGCTCAAGCCGACGCGCCAGCGCTACCGTATTGAAATAGAGGCATTCTTCAAACATGGTGAGCAGCATAAGTGATATTGGTTAGCTATGCAACTATATGGAGGTGCCAGAGATCTGTTCGATGAGTTTCCCCCCGAAATATGCCGGTCAGGTTAAGCTACGAACCTTTACCGAATCACTGTCCTCATGAGTTCCAGCACCGCCCAACAAATCCTCCGCGACACCTTTGGCTATACCTCTTTCAGAGGGGCGCAGCAGGCCATCGTCGAGCATGTGGTCGGCGGCGGTGATGCACTGGTGCTGATGCCCACTGGCGGAGGCAAGTCGTTGTGTTACCAGATCCCGGCTTTGCTGCGCGAGGGGGTTGGTATCGTGGTGTCGCCGCTGATCGCGCTGATGCAGGATCAAGTCGATGCGCTCAAACAGCTTGGTGTTGCCGCAGCTTTCCTCAATTCCAGCCTCGAAGCCGATGCGGCACGCGAGGTTTACCGGAAAGTACATCGCGGCGAGTTGAAGCTGCTGTATGTTGCGCCGGAACGGCTGATGACGGAAGGCTTCCTTGAACTGCTGGAAAGTTTGCAGCAAGACAACGGCATAGGTCTGTTCGCCATCGACGAAGCGCATTGCGTCTCGCAGTGGGGGCACGACTTCCGTCCCGAGTATCGCGCGCTGACGGTGTTGCACGAACGCTTTCCCAACGTGCCGCGCATCGCGCTCACCGCCACGGCGGATGCGCCGACGCGCGGCGAGATTGTTGAACGATTGAAGCTGGAACAAGCACAGCAATTCGTCTCCAGCTTCGACCGCCCCAACATCCGCTACCGCGTCACCCTCAAGGACAATGCGCGCAAGCAATTGCAGACCTTTCTGGAAACCGAGCACCCAGACGACGCAGGCATCGTGTATTGCCTGTCGCGCAAGAAAGTTGAAGAAACCGCGGCCTGGCTCAAGGAGCAGGGCTGGGATGCGCTGCCGTACCACGCCGGACTGGATGCTGCCGTGCGTAGGGAAAACCAGAAAAGATTCCTGCGCGAGGAAGGCGTCATCATGGTCGCCACCGTCGCCTTCGGCATGGGCATCGACAAACCCAACGTGCGCTTCGTCGCCCACATGGATCTGCCCAAGAGCATGGAAGGTTACTATCAGGAAACGGGCCGTGCCGGACGCGACGGCCTGCCTGCGAATGCCTGGATGGCCTATGGATTGGGCGATGTCGTCTCCATGCGCCAGATGCTGCTCTCTGGCGATGCGCCGGAAGAGCGCAAGCGCGTCGAGCTGCAAAAGCTCGATGCGCTGCTCGGCTTCTGCGAATCCACCACCTGCCGCCACCAGACCATCCTGCGCTACTTCGGCGAAGCGCATCCCGGCGACTGCGGTGAGTGCGACAACTGTCTCTCGCCCGTGGATACCTGGGATGCGACCAAGGCCGCGCAGATGGCGCTGTCCTGCATCTACCGCACCGGACAGCGTTTCGGTGTCGTGCATCTCATCGACGTGTTGCTGGGCAAACTCACGCCCAAAGTCGAGCAGTTCAACCATCAGCAACTTACCGTCTTTGGCATCGGCAAGGAGCTGACGCAACAGCAATGGAGCAGCGTCTACCGGCAACTCGTTGCCGCCGGGTACATCAATGTGGATATCGAGGGCTACGGCGGATTGCAGTTGGCCGAGGCCGCGCGCCCTGTGTTGAAGGGCGAGCAGGAAGTCTGGCTGCGCCGCGATGCCGAACCGGCCAAACGCAAGGGCAGCAAAGCCGAACGCGGCTCGCGCCTGCGCGAAGCGTTTGCCGGGGCCAACGACGATCCGCTGTGGCTCGCCCTTAAAGCCAAACGTACCGAGCTTGCGAAAGAGCAGGGCGTGCCGCCCTACGTCATCTTCCACGACAGCACCTTGCTGGAGATATTGAACCGCAAGCCGCAGACGCTGGACGAGATGGCGCAGATCAGCGGCGTGGGGCAGGCCAAGCTGGCGAAGTATGGGGATGAGTTTTTGCGGGTGGTGGAAGATGGCGCTTAGTAGTTCGTCATACCGGCGCAGGCCGGTATCCAGTGAATTTTAACAAAATGCATTTTTGACTTACTGG
>JAYTUW010000009.1:0-35411 GCA_043744345.1 Sideroxydans sp.
CGAAATCCTCGCTGCGCAAGACGACGATGTTCTGCGTCACCGAGTTGCGCGTCTGCGGCACTTTGGTGTCGGTGACCACCATGTTGGCCAGATCCTCGAGGCTGGTGGCATCCACAAAACCGCGCAGGGGCAGTGCCTGCAGATTGGAGTTTTCCCCTGCATGGGCTGCGGACTGCAGCAAAAGACCCAGCGCAAGGAAAACGCCGGTACTGGAAAAGCGAGGCTGATGCATCATGGTGTTTTCTCCCCGAAACATCACATGCCAACATCGGCTGGCTACGCCGAGACTTGAGCCGGGATGGGTGAATCAGCACCCGCCCCGCTTGCTTTCCTCCTGTGCGACTTTTCCGTTTTATATCCTCACGCCGTGAGCGGCAGAGGTGCGGCTCTGTGTCCGCGTTTTCAAAACATTGCCCGATCTTCAAAATGGGACAGTGCAATGCACTTTAATCGTTTGCCCCGTTCTTGTGAAGCACGCGTTTCCATCCGTTGCGAATGGATGGAAACGGGAGAGACTGTGGTAAATTGGCGCCCCATGCTTACCCACCCGCAATTCGACCCCGTCGCCATCCACCTCGGTTCTTTCGGCATCCATTGGTATGGGCTGATGTATCTGCTCGGCTTCGTGACTTTCATCTGGCTGGGCAGAAAGCGTTTGCGCACACTGAACGGGCAAGCCCGTCCCTCCCTCTCCGGCTCTCCCCCGCCAGCGGGGGAGAGGGGCAAGGGCGCGCAATGCGAGTCTCTCGATTCTCACCCCGGCTGGGATGACAAGTTTCTCGATGATCTGTTGTTCTATGGCGTGCTCGGCGTGGTGCTGGGCGGTCGCCTGGGTGAAGTGCTGTTCTACAACCCCGGCTATTATTTCTCTCATCCGTTCAAGATCCTCGCGGTATGGGAGGGCGGGATGTCTTTTCACGGCGGTTTCCTCGGCGTACTGGTGGCAATGGCTTTATTCGCACGCAGCCGCAAGATCCAGTGGCTGGCACTGATGGATTTCATCGCACCTCTCGTTCCGCCCGGTCTGGCTTTTGGCAGGCTTGGCAATTTCATCAATGGTGAGTTATGGGGACGTCCGACCGATGTACCCTGGGGCATGGTGTTCCCGCAGGTGGATCACATTCCGCGCCACCCTTCCCAGCTTTACGAGTTCGCACTGGAAGGTATCGCACTGTTTGCGCTGCTTTGGCTCTTTTCGCGCAAGCCGCGTCCGGTGGGTGTGGTTTCCGGGCTGTTCCTCATCGGTTACGGCAGCTTCCGCTTCATCGGCGAATTCACACGCAACCCGGATGATGGCATTTTCGGGCTGATGACGTTCGGCGTCAGCATGGGACAGTGGCTGAGTCTGCCAATGGTGCTGGCGGGAATCGCCATGATGGTCTGGGCGCATCGCCGGGATTCCCGCTAGGCAATACATGCCCCGCGCCCTGATCTGCTTTTGCATCGGCGCACTTCTCGCCTGTTCAGCCCATGCCGAGAATCCGGCACTGGAAGCCTGTTCCAGCATCGTGAACAAAAACGACCGTCTGCGTTGTTATGACGATGCGGCTACCGTCAAACCGCCGCTGCGCAGCTTTTTGACCCGCGCCTGGGATCTGGACGGACAGGGAAACCCGGGAAACGACGGGATACGGCGGCTGGAACCCTACCGCAAGAACTATGCGCTGATCCGTTACACCTCCAATATCAACAAGGCACCCTCATCACCGTCACCCAATCACACGGTGAATAGCCCTTATCCCTACATGAAGTACGAAACCAAGTTCCAGTTCAGCGCCAAGTCGGAGATCGGCAATTACCGTGACATGAACTTGCTGGGCTTCAAGAACTTCCGCTTGTGGGGAGCTTTCACCCAACAGGCTTTTTGGCAGGCATTCAATGTGAGCAACTCCTCACCCTTCCGTGAATCGAACTATGAGCCGGAGCTGATCGGCACATTCGGCACCGGCAATGTTCAAGGCTGGAAGCTGCTCAATCTGGGTTTCTCGCATCAGTCGAATGGACGTGGCCAGCCCGATTCCCGCAGCTGGAACCGGGTGTATCTGGAAGGCGGCTGGGAGTGGGATGATATCTATGTGATGGGGCGCGGCTGGTGGCGCTTGCCGGAAAGCCTGCCTCGGGATGACAATCCCGACCTGACCCGCTACATCGGCCGGGCCGAGATGATCGTGCACTGGCTACCGGAGCGGGACGACGAGATCATTATGCTGATTCGGAGCAATCTGAATCTGCATGGCCAAAAAGGGTATCTGCAATTGAACTGGGCCAGTCCGTTCAAGGTCGGTCACTCTTCACAGCTCAATTTCCAGATGTCTACCGGATATGGCGATAGCCTGATCGACTATAACCACTGGCAGACAACTCTGGGGATCGGGGTCGTATTCAAGGAATGGTAGCCCGGGCGTGATTGACACCATGCACTCCCTCCCAGATACTGCACTCGTTGCGTTAGTTTAAGGCTGTCATTTTGGACGAATTCTCACTGGGCTGGCTGTTCTTCGCCCTGCTCATCATCCTGCTCTGTTCGGGATTCTTCTCCGCGTCCGAGACCAGCATGATGGCGATCAACCGCTACCGGTTGAATCATCTGGTACGCAAAGGCAACAAAAGCGCCAAACTGACCTCAAGCCTGCTGGCCCATGCCGACAAACTGCTCGGTTCCATCCTGCTCGGCAACACACTCCTCAATGTGGCGGCCGCGACATTGGCCGAGATCATCGTGTTCCGTTTGTTCGGTCACGACAACAGCACCGCGCTGTTACTCGGCTCGCTGACCGTCACTTTTGCCATTCTGGTCTTCAGCGAGATCATGCCCAAGGTCATCGCGGCCAGCCACGCGGAGCGCGTCGCATTGCCCTCCAGTTACGGATTGGCCATTGTCATCAAGCTGTTCTATCCCGTCGTTTCGATCGCCACCGCACTGGTGCGAGGCATGCTGTGGCTGCTGCGCATCAAGATACAGACCGACCAGAGCAAACAGAAGATGACGCTGGAGGAGTTGCGCGGACTGGTGCTGGATGCAGAGCACTTCATGCCGCGCAAACACCAGAAGATGCTGCTGAACCTGGTCGATCTCGAGCGCATCACGGTGAACGATGTGATGATCCCGCGCAACCAGATCGAGGCTCTGGATATCGATGCCGATCCGGCCGAGCTGCGGCAGCAGATCATTACCTGCCATCACACCCTGCTGCCTGTGTATGCCCAAACACCGAGCAATGTCATCGGTATCCTGCACATCAAGCGCGTCTTGCCCCTGCTGATGGAAGAGGCGCTGGATATCGCGCAATTCAGCGAAATTCTCAATGACGCGTATTTCATCCCTTCCGACACTCCGCTACTCAAACAATTGCAGCAGTTCCAGGAACGCCAAACTCGTCTAGGGTTGGTCGTGGATGAATACGGCGAATTGCTGGGGCTGGTGACGCTGGAGAACATCCTGGAGGAGATTGTTGGGGATTTCACCACGCAATCGCCCGCCCAGACTGGCAAATATCTGCGCCAGGACGATGGCAGTCTGTTGCTGGAGGGAAGCAGCAGCCTGCGTGAGTTGAACCGCAAACTGGGTTTGCATTTCCCGCTGGGTGAAGCAAAGACACTCAACGGCCTGATCCTCGAACACCTGCAGGACATCCCGGAGGCGGGAACCAGCCTGAAGATCGGCGACTATCCCATCGAGATCATCCAGACCCAGGATAGGGCAGTCAAAGTCGCACGCCTGTTTCCGGCCCGGCCGATCCAGCCTTTACAAAGAGGATAAAGCCATGCATCATGCAAAAGTCCTTTGAAATCCGGCGCATCGGCATGAATATTAATAATTGTCGTGCAGTCCACACTGACAGAATCTGAATCGAGGTACGGAATGGCCACAGCAAAATCAGACAAAACCAAAGAACACCAATACAGCTGGGAAGGCAAGGATAAGAGCGGTAAGGTTGTAAAAGGCGAGATGCGCGCCGCGGGTGAAGCCTCCGTTTCCGCGCATTTGCGCCGTCAGGGGATCACCGTCACCAAGATGAGAAAGGCCACCAAGGGTGGCGGCAAGGTCACTGAAAAGGACATCACACTATTCACACGCCAACTCGCCACCATGCTGAAATCTGGCGTTCCGCTGTTGCAGGCATTCGACATTGTCGGCAAAGGCCATGACAACCCCGCCGTTGCCCGGTTACTGCTAGACCTCAAAACCGACGTTGAGACCGGCAGCAGTCTGCAACAGTCCTTCCGCAAGTTCCCGCTGTACTTCGACGATTTGTATTGCAACCTGCTAGGGGCGGGTGAAGCTGCCGGTATTCTGGACACCCTGTTAGATAGACTGGCAACCTACAAGGAAAAGATTCTAGCCATCAAAAGCAAGATCAAGTCCGCATTATTCTATCCGGTCTCCATCATTGTCGTGGCCTTCGTCATTACTGCCGTGATCATGATTTTCGTGATTCCGGCATTCAAGGATTTGTTCAAGAATTTCGGGGCCGACCTGCCCTACCCGACCATGGTGATGATATCCATCTCCGATTTCTTTGTGGATTACTGGTGGGCCATCTTCGGAATCATTGGCGGATCACTGTACGGATTCTTCTATGCATGGAAGCGCAACAAAATGATGCAGCGACGCATGGATCAGATATTGCTCAGAGTGCCCGTATTTGGCCCCCTGATTCGCAAGGCCTCCATCGCGCGCTGGTCGCGAACCCTGTCCACCATGTTCGCCGCCGGCGTACCTTTGGTGGAGGCGTTCGACTCGGTTGCGGGTGCCGCCGGCAACGCAGTTTACTATGACGCCACCAAAGCCATTCAGCGTGAGGTCACGACCGGCTCCAACCTCACTGTCGCCATGCAGAACACAGACGCTTTTCCCAGCATGGTGTTGCAGATGGTCGCTATCGGTGAAGAATCCGGCGCATTGGACAGTATGTTGAGCAAAGTCGCGGACTTCTATGAAGGCGAAGTCGATGACGCGGTAGCGGCGATTTCCAGTTTGATGGAACCCGTGATCATGGTGGTACTGGGCACCCTGATCGGCAGCATGGTCGTGGCGATGTATCTGCCGATCTTCAAGATGGGCTCAGTGGTTTAATCGATACTCAATTTGCAATCCGGCGCGGCCTTGTCCGCGCCTTTTTTGTAGTTACGGGTGATTGAATGCTAGATTTGTTACAAGCCTCCCCCCTGGTGTTCTCCGTGTTCTCCGGAATCATCGGTCTCATGGTCGGCAGTTTCCTCAATGTCGTCATCCATCGCCTGCCCAAGATGATGGAACGCGATTGGCAATCCCAGTGCGCTGAATTGAACGGAAAGTCACCCGAGTCCGCCCCCCCTTATAATCTGGTTGTACCCCGCTCCGCATGTCCGCATTGCGGTCATGCGATCGGTGCCGCTGAGAATATCCCTCTCCTGAGCTACCTGATCTTGCGTGGCAAATGCAAAGGTTGCGGAGCCCCCATTTCTGCGCTCTACCCTATTGTGGAGGCGATCAGCGGGATATTGAGCGCCTATGCGGCATGGCATTTTGGATTCGGTCTGGCCGGCCTGGCTGCGATCGCATTTGTCTGGGCAATGATCGCGCTCACCTGCATTGACTTTGACACACAGCTCTTGCCCGACGACATCACTCTGCCATTGCTCTGGCTCGGGTTGTTGCTCAATCTCAACGGTGCATACACCACGCTGCCAAACGCCGTCATCGGTGCTGTTGTCGGCTATCTCACTTTATGGAGCGTGTACTGGGCGTTCAAGCTCACCACCGGCAAGGAAGGCATGGGGTTCGGGGATTTCAAACTGCTCGCGGCCATCGGTGCCTGGCTGGGCTGGACGCTGTTGCCGCTGGTCATTCTGCTCTCCTCCGTGGTCGGTGCCGCGGTCGGCATCACGCTCATCGTTTTCACCAAACACGGCCGCAACATCCCCATCCCGTTCGGCCCCTACCTTGCGGGCGGCGGACTGATCGCCTTGTTCTGGGGGCAGACACTGACGCAGAACTATCTGCAACTCCTGGCTCCGTGAGTTATCTGGTCGGTTTGACGGGCGGCATCGGTAGCGGCAAAAGCACCGTTGCCGATATGTTCGCGGCACTTGGAGTGCACATCGTCGACACCGACCTCATTTCCCACCAGCTGACGCAAACCGGCGGTGCCGCCATTCCGGCGATACGCGACACTTTCGGGTCGCACCTCATCACAACCCAAGGCGCGCTCGATCGCGGCAGGATGCGCGAGCTGGTCTTCAACGATCCTGAAGCAAAGAAACGGCTTGAGGCCATCCTGCATCCGCTCATCCATGCCCAGGCCAGGCAACAAGCGGCCTCCCCAAGCGATGCGCCTTACACCATAATTGTGGTTCCGCTGCTGTTCGAAAGCGGGCGCTACACCGACTGGCTGCAGCAAGTGATCACCGTGGATTGCCCGGAAGAAGCCCAGATCTCCCGCACCATGCAGCGCAGCAAGCTGGATGAGCGTGCCGTGCGCTCGATCATGGCCCAGCAGCTCAGTCGGCAATCTCGCCTGACATTGTCTGACGAGGTAATACTCAACAATGGCAGTCTGGATAACCTCAAAACACAGGTCGTCGGAATACACCGCCGTTTGTCCGCTTTGGCCGCTGAAAGCGATTGACGGCATGCGGTACTGCCTATATCTTTCGCAACCAATTCAACCCCGTCCAGACTAGGCGAAAGTGATCAGCTACGAGTTTCCTCTGAATGAGCGAGTACGCACCATGTTGCGTCTTGAGGATCTCTACTTTCGCATCAGCCGCTTCATCGAAAGCGACGACAGCCCGGACCACCACGCGGCCCTGGGCGTACTGTTTGAAATTCTGGAAGTTGCCAGCCGTGCCGACCTCAAATCCGAACTGCTGCAAGAACTTGAGCGCCAGAAAAAGGCGCTGAACGCCCTGCACAACAACCCGGAAATCCTGGAAGATGCACTGGATGCGGTACTCGGCGAAATCGAGGATGCCAGCGCCAGATTGCTCGGCATGACCGGCAAGATCGGCCAACACCTGCGCGACGACGAATGGCTGATGGGAATCAAGCAGCGCGCCTGCATTCCCGGCGGCGTATGCGAGTTCGACCTTCCGTCCTATCACTACTGGCAACACCAGACCGCGGAACACCGCCGCAGCCATCTGGAAGCCTGGATCGGCCCCCTGCTACCTCTGCGCGACGGCATCACCATCCTTCTCAAACTACTTCGCGAAAACGGCAAAGTGCACCACTTCACCGCTTTCCACGGCAGCTTCCAGCAGATGCAGGGCGGCCGCGTCGCCCAGATGCTGCGTATCGCACTCACCACCGAGCTGCTCTGCGTCCCCGAGGTCAGCGCCAATAAATATGCCCTCAATATCCGCTTCGTCGAGGCCAAATACACCGCCAAGACTGCCCTCTACGATCAGGATGTCGCCTTCGACCTGACCTTCTGCTCCCTGTCATGAGCAAGCCCCCTGTCGTGACATGCCCGACGTGCGGCAAGGAACACGTATGGGACACCGCCAACCGCTCCCGTCCGTTCTGTAGCGAACGATGCAAACTCATCGATCTGGGTAAATGGGCTAACGAGGAATATCGCGTCGAGCAACGCGAGCAGGAAATACCGGACGAAGGTCACCAAGCCTGACGTAGCAAAGCTATCCCGTGCGCGCCATGCTGCCACGCAGTCGTCATATCTTCCTGCTTCAACCCACCCAGGGCATACACCGGAATCGACGACCCGGCCGCCATCGTGGCAAACTTCTCCCAGCCCAAGTTCGCCGCACCCGGATGAGACAGCGTCGCCAGCACCGGAGACAACAACGCGAAATCACACCCCAGCGACTCGGCACGGCGCAACTCCTCTTCGCTGTGACATGATGCCGCGCACCAATCCACCGCCGGGCGTTCTTTCAGTTCGGCCAGTTGTGTCGAAGTCAGGTGCACCCCGTTAGCTCCCACCTCCTGCACCATTGCCACATCACCATTGAGCAGTACCCGAGCACCCCGTTCATGCGCCATCGCCAGCACGCGCTGCGCCAAAGTACGCAACTCATCCCTCGACAAATCCTTTTCGCGCAACTGAATCAGTCGCAGCCCAGCATCCAGACGGGCTTGCAGCCGCGTCAGGAATGGCTCAGCTCCGAGTTCTGTGGCATTGCTGATGGCGTACACGGTGGGCAATGCCAGTGCACGCAGAACGGGGGCGTTGGCAGGAAGGATAGGTGAAACCGTTACCGATAAATCCCCCCTGCGCCCCCCTTTTACAACGGGGGGAAAGAGCGAGTCCCCGCTGCATTCACTCCCCACTTTGTAAAAGGGGGGCTGGAGGGGATTTAATCTCTCGACAACATCCGCAAACCCCTGCCAAGCAAACTGCTGCCCTTCGTGCGGATGTAACTCCCCAGTCCATTCTGTCACACGGAAAAAATTCAGGCGCACCGTTGCATGCGGATAGGTGAAGACACGGGTGATCCACGGATAGGCAGTGGTGACTGTGATGCCCAGCTCCTCATGCAGCTCTCGCACCAAAGCCTGGTGCGCCGTCTCGCCCGGCTCGACTTTTCCGCCGGGAAATTCCCAGTAACCGGCCCAGATTTTGTCGTGGGGGCGTTGGGCGAGGAGAAAGGAGTTGTCCGGGCGCTGGAGGACAGCGGCGGAGACTTCGACAATTTTTGGTTTTTCGGGGTGGGGGTTCAAGGTTGTATCTCAAATTTTTATGAAGGTTGAGTCAATCGTAGCGATTCCCAACCTCCGAAAACTGGATTCCGAGTCAAGCCCGGAATGACGACCGTCCGCACCAATCCCTGGCAAACTGCCCCGCCACTCTCCCGCTCCGCGACCCCCTCATTAACGACCACTGCAACGCCGCTGTCCTCACCTCATCCGTCATGCCTTTTTTCCAGCCATGATGAACTAGCCAATGCGCGGCGACAGCGAGATATTCATCCTGCGCAAACGGATAGAACGAAATCCACAAGCCAAACCGTTCCGACAGCGAAACCTTCTCCTCCACACTTTCCGCCGGATGCACTTCGTCGCCCACGTATTTGGTGGCGATATTGTCCTGCATGGATTGCGGCATCAGGTGGCGGCGGTTCGAGGTCGCGTAGATGAGCAGGTTGTCGGAGAAGGCCACAAGATCGCCGTCCAGCGCAGCTTTGAGCGCCTGGTAGCCGGGTTCGGCATCGTTGAAGGAAAGGTCGTCGCAATACAGGATGAAGCGCTCGGCGCGGCCCTGCACCAGACCGACGATGTGCGACAAATCGATCAAACCCTGCTTGTCGATCTGGATCACGCGCAAACCTTGCCCTGAGTATTCGTTCAGCAGCGCTTTGACCAGTGATGACTTGCCCGTGCCGCGTGCGCCGGAAAGCAGCACGTTATTGGCCGTGCCACCGCGCACGAATTGCAAGGTGTTCTGCTGAATGCGCTGCTTCTGGTCATCTATGCCGAGCAGGTCGGTCAGTGCGATGCGCTGAAAGTTGGGAACGGGATGCAGCGTGCGTTGCTGGTGATCCCAGCGGAAGGCGGCGGCGGATTGCCAATCGGGAGTTTGTGGCTGCGCACCGGGCAGGATGGTTTCAAGGCGGGAGAGCAGGCCTTCGGCGCGGGTGAGGAAAGTATCCAACTTATCCATAAGGCCTCCTTATTCCCCCGTCAGGAGTTCCAACTCAACTTCTATAACTGGCGTTGATCTTCACGTAATCGTAGGAGAAATCGCACGTCCACAGCGTCGCATTCACCTTGCCGCGATTCAGCGCCACGCGGATGGTGATATCACTCTGTTTCATTACGCGCGCACCGTCCTCTTCCTGATAACTCTGCGCACGTCCGCCGTGCTCGGCCACCAGCACGTCGTCGAGATACAACTTCAACGTTTCAACATTGAGATCACCCACACCGGCGTAGCCGATGGCGGCCAGGATGCGGCCGAGGTTGGGATCGGAGGCGAAGAACGCGGTCTTGACCAACGGCGAGTGTGCGATCGCATAGCCGATCTTTTTGCACTCGGCTTCGTCTGTACCGCCTTCGACTTGAATGGTGATGAACTTGGTCGCGCCTTCGCCGTCGCGCACAATGGCTTGTGCAAGGACGGTGGCGACCTCAGTGATGACGGCTTGCATCGGGGCGCGTTCGGCTTCACCAATGTTCACGCCGCTCTTGCCGGTGGCAATGAGCATCAGCGCGTCATTGGTGGAGGTGTCCCCGTCCACAGTGATGCAGTTGAACGATTTGTTGGCGGCTTCGCTCACGATCTGCTGCAACAACGGTTGAGCGATGGCGGCGTCGGTGGCGATGTAGCCCAGCATGGTCGCCATGTTGGGATGGATCATGCCGGAACCTTTGGACATGCCGGTGACAGTGACAGTCTTGCCGCCGATCTGCACCTGTTTGCTCACGGCCTTGGCGACGATGTCGGTGGTCATGATGGCGTGGGCGGCATCGAACCAGTTGTCAGTTTTCAGGTTGGCAAGCGCTTGCGGCATGCCCGCCACGATCTTGTCGACGGGTAGCGGTTCCATGATGACGCCAGTGGAATACGGCAGGACCTGTTCGGGCGCGCAACCCAGCAGTTTCGCCAGTGCGGCGCAGGTGGTGCGGGCCGCGTTCATGCCTTGTTCGCCGGTTCCCGCATTAGCGTTGCCGGTATTGACCACCAGCGCGCGAATCCCTTTCCCGGCAGCAAGATGCTCTTTTGCAACGGTGACCGGCGCGGCGCAGAAACGGTTGGTGGTGAACACCCCCGCAACCGTGGCACCTTCTTCAAGTTTGATAATCAGCAGATCTTTGCGTTCGGCGCGCTTGATCCCCGCCTCGGCAGTACCCAGAGAAACGCCCGCAATGGGAAGCAATGCACCCGCAGCGGGCGTAGCGAGATTTACCGGCATAATTTAGAAACGTCCTTGCGTCTTGTAGATATAGTTGCTCATATCGACCGTCTGGGCATTCATGCGGCGCACGATGCCGTGGGTATGGCGCACGATGCCGCGCATCACGTAGTACACGATGGCTGGCTGGGAATTCAGCAGGGATTCGAACTTGGAGCGCTCCAGCAGCAGCACTTTGCAGTCGGTCTTGGCGACAACTGTTGCGCTGATCTGCTCGACATTGCCACCCGCAAAAGTGATGATGCCGGCCAGATCGCCGGGCTGCAGCAGATGCAAAGTCGCCTGCTCCCCGCCCAGTGTCGCGGTTGCTTCCACTTCGCCACTCGCCAGAACGATCAGGGAGTTTTTCAGCTGTTCCTCGCCGGGACGCAACAAACTGGCACCCTTCTTGAATTCCTTGACTTCAAACAATCGCGCCAGCGTTTCGATCTCGGCATCGCGCAACTCCTCGGTCAGGGTGGAGTTGTTCAAGGTTTGCAAAATCAGACTGTTTGTCGGCATTTCTTCTCCCCAGGTTTGGTTTGTTCAGTTCAGCCTGCCATGGCACTGTTTATATTTTTTTCCCGAGCCGCAGGGGCACGGGTCGTTGCGTCCAACCTTCTCGCCGCCTCTCACGAACGGCTTGTGTTCCTCGGCCGGTGTGTCGCTTGAAGCCAAGGCCTCTTCGTAGTCGGCATGATGATACTGCACATTTTCCGGCGCGTGGGGTGCTTCAGCCGCCGCCACATCCGCCTCGCTGCGAATCTGCACATTCAAAAGAGTCTGCGTCACATCGCGTTTGACCGCCTCCAACATGGTCGAGAACAGCTCGAACGCCTCGCGTTTGTATTCCTGCTTCGGATTCTTCTGCGCATAGCCGCGCAGATGGATACCCTGGCGCAAATGATCCAGCGCCGCCAGATGTTCGCGCCAATGCTGGTCCAGCGTTTGCAGCATGACGATGCGCTCGTAACCGTGCATCACCTCGCCACCGACCTGGTCCACCTTGGCCTGGTATTGATGCTGCGCCGCATCCACGATGCGAACCAGCAAACCGTGTTCGTCCAGCTGCTTCTCCTGCTCCAGCCACTGCACCACCGGCAGATGCAGTTGGAATTCCGCCCCCAGCGTCTTTTCCAGACCCGCCGCATCCCACTGCTCTTCCATACTTCCGGGCGGGATATGTTCGGCCAGCGTGTCTGACAGCACGCCTTCACGCATGGCGTTGATGGTCTCCGTGATATCCGTACTTTCCAGCAACTCGGCGCGTTGCTGGTAGATCACCTTGCGCTGGTCGTTGGCAACATCGTCGTATTCCAGAATCTGTTTGCGCATGTCGAAGTTGCGCGCTTCCACCTTGCGCTGCGCGTTCTCGATGGCGCGGGTCACCCAAGTGTGCTCGATGGCCTCGCCCTCGGGCAGTTTGAATTTATTCATGATCGCCGCGACGCGGTCGGACGCGAAAATGCGCAACAGCGGGTCTTCCAGCGACAGGTAGAAGCGGCTGGAGCCGGGATCGCCCTGGCGTCCGGAACGTCCGCGCAGCTGGTTATCCACCCGGCGCGATTCGTGACGCTCGGTTCCGATGATATGCAGGCCGCCGCTTGCCACTACCTGGTCATGGACAGGCTGCCACTCGGCGCGCAATTCGGCAATGCGTTTTTCTTTGCCGGTTGCATCCAGATTTTCGTCCATGCGTACCAGTTCGATGGGCTTCTCGACGTTGCCACCCAGCACGATGTCCGTGCCCCGACCCGCCATATTGGTGGCGATGGTGATCATTTTCGGACTACCCGCCTGCGCCACGATCTCAGCCTCGCGCGCATGCTGCTTGGCGTTCAACACCTGATGCGGGAGCTTTTGTTTATCGAGCATACCGGACAGCAGCTCGGATGTTTCGATGGAGGTCGTACCCACCAGCACAGGCTGCCCGCGCTCGTAGCAATCGCGGATATCGGCGATGACCGCCGTGTATTTCTCGCCAACACTGAGGAAAACCTTGTCCATCATGTCCTTGCGCACTGTGGGGCGGTGCGGCGGAATGATGACTGTTTCCAGGTTGTAGATGGACTGAAACTCGTAAGCTTCGGTATCGGCCGTGCCGGTCATACCGGACAGCTTGTTGTACATACGGAAATAGTTCTGAAAAGTGATCGAGGCCAGCGTCTGGTTCTCTTTCTGTATCGCCACGCCTTCCTTGGCTTCTACCGCCTGGTGCAATCCGTCCGACCAGCGGCGGCCGGACATCAACCGGCCCGTGAATTCGTCCACGATCACCACTTCGTCGTTCTGCACCACATAGTGCTGGTCGCGCAGGAACAGGTTGTGCGCCCGCAGCGCGGCATACAGGTGGTGGATCAGCGTGATATTGGCGGGATCGTACAGACTGCCGCCGACCGGCAGCATGCCCGCCTGCGCCAGCAACTTTTCGGCATGCTCATGGCCGATCTCGCTCAGCAATATCTGGTGGTTCTTTTCGTCGACGTAGTAATCGCCCGGCGAATTCTCGTCGGCTTGGCGCTTCAGCCCCGGCGCCAGCTTGTCCATTTTCAGGTAAACATCGAGATTGTCTTCGGCCTGACCCGAGATGATCAGCGGGGTGCGTGCTTCGTCGATCAGGATGGAGTCCACCTCGTCAACGATGGAGAAATTCAAGCCGCGCTGGAATCTGTCCTCGGCGTTCCCCGCCATGTTGTCGCGCAGATAATCGAAGCCGAATTCGTTGTTGGTTCCGTAAGTGATGTCCGCGCCGTAGGCAGCCTGCTTGTCCGCGTGTTCCATGCTGGTCAGGATGACGCCGACTGTCAGCCCGAGGAACTTGTACAGCTTGCCCATCCACTCGGCATCGCGCGCCGCCAGATAGTCGTTGACCGTCACCACATGCACACCTTTGCCGGACAGGGCATTCAGGTAAGCCGGCAGGGTCGCCATCAGCGTCTTGCCTTCGCCGGTGCGCATTTCGGCGATCTTGCCGTAGTGCAGCACCATGCCGCCGATCAGTTGCACATCGAAGTGCCGCATCTGCAGGGCGCGTTTGCCGCCTTCGCGTACCACCGCGAAAGCTTCCGGCAGGATCGCATCCAGCGACTCGCCGCTTTGCACGCGCTGCTTGAATTCGGCTGTTTTGCCGCGCAGTTCATCGTCGGAAAGTGCCGTAATCTCCGCTTCCCGCCCGTTGATGAGCGCCACGGTCTGGCGATACTGTTTGAGCAGGCGGTCGTTACGGCTGCCAAAGACGGATTTCAATATTTTGGAGATCATGCTGTATTTTCTTCTGCTTCTGTTACGAACAAATAAAAAAGGGTGAGGCAAACACCTCACCCTTCTGCAATTTCTTTACGGTCAACTACTGGCTTTTTCCAGGAAGCGTACCGGATTCTGGGCGATGCCTTTGTATCTCACTTCAAAATGCAGGTGGTTGCCCGTGGAACGCCCCGTGCTGCCCACCCTGGCGATCTCGCGACCGCGTCGCACCACATCGCCAACCTTGACCAGAAGCTTCGATGCATGCGCATAACGCGTGATGACATCGTTGCCGTGATCAATCTCTATCATATTACCATACTGGGGATGCGTATCCGCATACACCACCACCCCGCCCGCCGAGGCGTAAATGGGGGTCCCTTCCGGCACCATATAGTCCACGCCTTCATGCATGGCGTTCTTGCCCGTGAACGGGTCAATGCGCCAGCCGAAATTCGAGGAGTACCAACTCGTCGTGATGGGCGCCACGGAAGGCAGCAGCTTCTTGCTCAGCTTGTCCTGCATCAGCAGGGTCTCCAGCGCCACCAGCTTGTCACTGCGGTCGCTCAGCAAAGTGTTCAAATCGGCCATCTGTTGCTGCATGCCGGCCAGAGAAATGTCCTGCGGCATCGAAGACGGGAGATAAGGCCCGCCTTGCGCCGGGATTTGCCCAAAAGAGAATTCCTGGGGTTTCATGCCGGTCAGTTTGGCCAGTCGGGTGCCCAAACCGTCCAGGCGCGACAATTGAGCCTGCATCTGCCCCAGATGAACCGCAAGCGTGTCCAGACTCTTGCGCAGGTAAGCCTGTTGTTTTTGCTGTTCGTCCTGCTGGGCACTGGCCATCCAGGCTCGCAATTCATTGCTCATCAAGCCCGGCTGGAAGCGCACAATGGCGTACTGTGCCGTAAACACCGCCCCGATGAACAATACTGCGGCCAGAATTGCCAGCAAAACCAGATGTGTTCCGGTCAGCGAAACACTGCGGGCTTTTGCAAACCGGTTGGAAACTAGAATAATATTCACGCAAACCCCTTTAATGACGCGATTCCTGTGAACCCATCTTGCCGCACCGACTGAAAGCCTTTCTGGCCTCCACCAATGAGTTACGGCAACTTTCGCGCAAAGCTGAACAAGTCACGGCTCTGCAACGACACTATGAACTCCTTGTACCGCCAACCTTGCTGCAGTGCAGCCGCATTTTACAGCTGCGCCAGCAGGTCGTGATCATCGCCGCCGACAATGGCGCTGTTGCCAGCAAGCTGCGCCAAATGTCCGATGAATTAATTTCCCTTTTTCAAGCAAGGGGATGCGAGGTTACTGGAATTCAAATCAAGGTGCAAGTAACGGTTCCGCCGCTCGTCGGGTCGTCCAAGAAACGTATATTGGGCAAAACGGCACAGGATGCACTGGAAAAACTTGAAGAAAACCTGCCGGATTCCCCGCTCAAGACGGCATTGCGGCGCTTGTCCAAGCGAAAGTAGACCTAAACCAGTACCCGCCACGCAACCAGACCATACCGTTCGAGCAGGTATAGCGCTGCAAATACCAACAGCACATAGGCCATGAAGCGCACTACCTGCCAGGCAAACCGGGGATAACGCGGGTCGCGGGTAACCAGATACATCCCCCCGGATGAAACAATTAACAGTATGGAGAACAGCAAAGCGAGTCGAATGAGCATCGCTGACTCAGGATCAGGCCGCCTGTAGCTGCAAACGCAGGAAATCGGGAGCCTCTTCCGGCTTCTCGAAGGTGGTGAACTCCCATGCTGACTCATCGGCCAACAATGCCCTGCACAGGGCATTGTTCAGGGCATGTCCGGACTTGTAGCCCGAAAAAGCGCCAATCAGCGGGTGCCCGAGCAGGTACAGGTCGCCGATGGCATCCAACACCTTGTGTTTGACGAACTCATCCTCGAAGCGCAGCCCGTCCGGGTTGATGACACGGTATTCGTCCATCACGATGGCGTTATCCAGACTGCCGCCCAGTGCCAACCCTTGTGAGCGCATGTATTCCACTTCCTGCATGAAACCAAAGGTTCGGGCGCGACTTACTTCCTTTATATAAGACTGCTCTCCAAGATCGACGGTCACGGTTTGCCTGGTATTGGCAAATACCGGATGGGAGAAGTTGATCGTAAAGTTCAACTTATAGCCATTAAATGGTTCGAATCGCACCCATTTATCCCCATCTATGACTTCGACAAGCTTGGTGATGCGAATGAATTTTTTGGCGGCAGCCTGCTCGACGATTCCAGCCGACTGCAACAAGAAGATGAACGTGCCCGCACTGCCGTCCATGATGGGCAGTTCCGGACTGGTCAGTTCCACGATCGCATTGTCGATTCCCAGTCCTGCCAAAGCGGACATCAGGTGCTCAACCGTCGCCACGCGTGCCCCGCCTGCTTCCAGGCAAGTCGAAAGTCGCGTGTCGTTCACCGCATACGCTTCAGCGCGAATATCCACGGCAGCGGCCAGATCGACGCGACGAAACACGATACCGCTGTCGATAGCAGCCGGACGCAAGGTCAGATAGACCTTCTCGCCTGTATGCAGACCAACTCCCGTCGCCTGCACTATCGTTTTCAATGTGCGTTGCTTGACCATTTCGTATTACCTGACTGATACGGTACGAAGTTTAACATAGCCCCAAAGGCAGGATTTTGGAACTGGGAATAGGGTTTTGAAGGAACAGCTCCCTATATCCAAAATCCCAAAGCCTAAATCCCGCCCTTAATCCGCCTGCTTGCGCAAGAACGACGGAATATCCAGCGGATCGACGCCCGATTGCTTCATCGCTTCCACAGCTTCGCGATGACGCCCGGTGCGGATTACCGCAGGCATATCCAGTTCGTTGTAGTTCACCATGGGCGCATCGTGCGTTCCCGTGCGCTGCTGCTTTTCGTACACCAGCGAGGGTTTCGGCTGCTTGCGCGCCATCGGAGCGCCCAGACCGGTGGCCACGATAGTCACACGCATTTCGTCGCCCATCGCTTCATCAAATACCGAGCCGACGATAACGGTTGCTTCCGTTGCCGCGAACTGGAAGCAGTTCATCACTTCATGCAATTCTTCCAGCGTCAGGTTGCTGCTCGAGGTGATATTGACCAGCACGCCGCGCGCACCGGACAGATCCACATCTTCCAGCAGCGGGCTGGCGATGGCCTGTTCGGCTGCGCGTTGTGCACGGCCTTCGCCGGAAGCGGATGCCGCACCCATCATCGCCATGCCGTTCTCGGACATCAGCGTGCACACGTCGGCGAAGTCCACGTTCACCATGCCGGGAACGTTGATCACCTCGGCGATACCGGCCACTGCACCCTGCAGTACGCCGTTGGCCGCCTTGAACGCTTCCGGCAGCGTAGTCTTGCCGCCCAGCACTTCCATCAGCTTGGCATTCGGCACGATGATCAGGGAATCGACATAAACTGCAAGTTCCTCGATTCCGCTTTGCGCCAGCGACATGCGCTTGCCTTCGAACACAAACGGCTTGGTGACGACTGCAACCGTGAGAATGCCCATCTCCTTGGCCACCTGCGCCACGATGGGTGCCGCCCCGGTACCGGTGCCGCCGCCCATACCCGCGGTAATAAACACCATGTTTGCACCACCGATGATCTCTGCGATGCGTTCGCGATCCTCAATCGCGGCCGCCTGGCCGATCTCGGGCTTGGCACCCGCGCCCAATCCTTTGGTCAGATTCGCGCCGATCTGCAACTGCACGCGCGCCTTGCTGCGGCGCAGCGCCTGTGCATCGGTGTTAATGACGATGAACTCGACGCCCTGCACCCCCTGGTCGATCATGTGATCGACGGCGTTTCCGCCGCACCCCCCCACACCCACCACCTTGATCACTGCGCCTTGCGGCTGAGCATCCATCAGTTCAAACATGTTTTTCTCCTTATCTAAAATACAAACCGAACCCGAAACAAAATTCTAAAAGTTGCGCTGGAACCACGTTTTCATACTCGTCACCACATCGCCGAACGAACCCGAATTAACGCGCGACACCTCGTTGCGCTGGTGTTGCTCCAATCCGTACAACAACAAGCCGACTCCCGTCGCATAGCGCGGCGTTTTCACCACTTCCGACAAACCGTCGATGCTGCGCGGCACGCCCATGCGCACCGGCATATGGAATATCTCCTCGCCCAGCTCGACCATGCCCTGCATGGCGCTGCTGCCGCCGGTGATCACCACGCCGGATGAGAGCAGGTCCTCGAAGCCGCTGCGGCGCAACTCCTGCTGCACCAGCGAATACAACTCCTCCACGCGCGGCTCGATCACTTCCGCCAGGGTCTGGCGCGACAGCATGCGCGCGCTGCGCTCGCCTACGCCGGGCACCTCGATGGGCGCATCGTTCGCCAGCTGGCGCAGGGCGCAGCCGTATTTGATCTTGATATCTTCGGCATCCTTTGTCGGCGTGCGCAGCGCCATCGCGATGTCGTTGGTGATCTGGTCGCCCGCAATCGGGATCACCGCCGTATGCCGGATCGCACCGTTGGTAAAGATCGCCACATCGGTCGTGCCGCCGCCGATATCCACTAGGCACACACCCAGCTCCCGCTCGTCGTCCGCCAGCACCGCTTTGCTCGACGCCAGCGGCTGCAGGATCATCTCGTTCACTTCCAGTCCGCAACGGTGTATGCACTTCAGGATGTTCTGCACCGCCGCCACCGCACCGGTGACAATGTGCACTTCCACCTCCAGCCGCATGCCGCTCATCCCCAGCGGTTTCTTGATGCCACCCTGCCCGTCGATACTAAATTCCTGCTCGAGAATATGCAGGATCTGCTGGTCGCCCGGCAGGCTGATCGAGCTGGCTGTCTCCACCGCGCGCACCACATCGGTATGCGCGACTTCCTTGTCCTTGATCTTGATCATGCCGTTTGCGTTCGAACTCTTGATGTGGCTGCCCGCGATACCGGTGTAGACATCGCGAATCTTGCAGTCCGCCATCAACTCGGCTTCTTCCAATGCGCGCTGTATGGCCGCAACAGTGGCGTCGATATTCACCACCATGCCTTTCTTCATGCCGGATGACTGGTGCAAGCCCGCACCGATCACCTCCAGCGTGCCTTCCGGCCTGATCTCGGCGACGATGCACGCGATCTTCGACGTGCCGATATCCAGCGCCACGATCAAATTCTTGCTCTCTCTGTTCTTGCTCATCGCTATCCCCTTACCACCTTAAACATTGCCCGGCACATACGCTGCAAACCCGTTGCGGTATCGCAGATCCACATGGTTCACCGGGCGCACCAGCGCGGCCAGACTGTACGGGTAAACTTTCACGAAGCGCACGAGGCGCTCCTGCATCTCTTCCCTGCCCAGTTCCAGCACCATGCCTTTGTCCAGTTTTACCTGCCACGCGAAACGCGGCGACAAACTGATCTGCGCGATCTGCTGGTGCAGCGGCTGTAGCGCGCCATTCAGCTCGCTGTACATCTGCGTGACCTGTGCCGAAGTGTCGGGCTGCCCTGTGAACACCGGCAGCGGCTGCTCCACTTTCCCGCTGAACACTTCACCGTGGGTATTCACCAGATCCTTGTCGTTCCATCTCGCCAGCGCGACGTGCTCTTCCACATCCACTTCCAGGGTCCACGGAAACTTGCGGCGCACACTCACTTTGCGCACCCACGGCAAGCGCTCGAATGCCTGGCGTGTTTTATTCAGGTCCACCGTAAAGAAGTTGCCGCTCATTTGCTCGCGGACCACTTTTTCCAGCAACTCGGTCGGAACGCGCTGCGGTTCAGCCGTCAATTCCACCGTGCGCAGCGGGAACACCGGCAGACTCAACACATAGCGCACCGTGCCGTAGACGACGAGCGCCAGGCTGATTCCAAACAGCAGGTTCGCGATATTGCGCAGCAGTGGCGCGTTATCCCACATGTGATCCTTCCAGAATCTGCACCACCAGTTGTTCAAAACTGATGCCCGCATGGCGCGCCGCCATCGGCACCAGACTGTGGTCGGTCATGCCGGGCGCAGTGTTGATCTCCAGCAGATAGGGCTTGCCGTCTTCACCGCGCAGGAAATCCACGCGTCCCCAGCCCTGACAACCGATCAGCTGGAACGCCAGCAGCGCAAGATGCTGCATCTCGGCTTCCTGCTCCGCGGAGAGGCCGCACGGGCACAGATAGCGTGTGTCGTCGCGCAGGTACTTCGCCTCGTAGTCGTAGAACTCGTTAGCCGGTTCGATCTTGATCACCGGCAGCGCGCGCCCGTTCAGGATCGTCACGGTGTACTCGCCCCCGTTCATGAAACTTTCGGCGATCACCACCTTGTCGTGCTTCGCCGCCTCTGCATAAGCCAAAGGCAACTCCTCCACCGATTTCACCTTGGTCACGCCGACGCTGGATCCCTCGCTGGAAGGTTTGACGAACAACGGCAGATCGAGATGGTCGGCCACCGCGTTCCAATCGGTCGGTCCGGTCAGGGCCTCGTATTCGGGGATGGGCAGACCGGCCGCCTGCCACACCAGCTTGGTGCGCCATTTGTCCATCGCGATAGCCGAGGCCATCACCCCGCTGCCGGTATACGGCATGCCCATCAGTTCCAGCGCGCCCTGCACCGTGCCGTCTTCACCGAAGCGTCCGTGCAGGATGATGAACACGCGATCGAACTTGTCCTTCTTCAATTCGGACAGGTCGCGCTCGGCCGGATCGAAGGCATGCGCATCCACACCGCTGCGTTGCAGCGCAGCCAGTACTGCCGCACCGCTCTTCAGAGACACTTCGCGCTCTGCCGAGCGCCCGCCGAACAACACCGCCACTTTTCCAAACTTGTTCAAACTCTTTCTCCCACGATCTTTACTTCGGGATGCAACTTCACCCCGGTACTTGATTCAACCACTGCCCTAACTTCCTCGATCAGGTTCTCGATATCGGTTGCCGTCGCCCCGCCCGCGTTCACGATGAAGTTGGCATGCTTTTCCGACACGACTGCTCCGCCGATGCGCTTGCCTTTCAACCCGCAGCCCTCGATCAGCTTCGCCGCATGGTTGCCCGGCGGATTCCGGAACACCGACCCAGCGTTCGGCAACTGCAACGGCTGGCTGGCGCTGCGCTTCTCCAGCAATTCCTTGATGTCCTGACGCGCCTTCTCAACATCGCCCGCCTCAAGCTTCAACCAGGCACCGACGAAGAACTCTTCGCTTGCCTTGTTCAACGCCACATGCCGATATCCCACTTCATATTCCCGCGGCGTCCGCTCCAGCAGCTCGCCGCTCCGCGTCAGCACCTGCACGCGCTGCACCTTCTGCCAGGTCTCGCTGCCGTAGCAGCCCGCATTCATCGCCAGCATGCCGCCCAGCGTGCCGGGGATGCCGACGAAAAATTCCACGCCGCACAGATTGTTCGTCGCCGCAAAGCGTGCCAGCTTCGCGCCCGGCACGCCGGCCTGCGCGTAGATCAAACCCTCTTCCATGCGCAGCTCGGTCAGTGCGCCCACCATCTGCAGCACCGTGCCGCGATAGCCGCCGTCGCGCACCAGCAGGTTGCTGCCAAGACCGACTGCCAGCAGCGATTCTGCGGCCGGGATCTGCCGCAGAAACTGCTGCAAGTCGGCAAGATCGGCGGGCCGGTACAGTTGCCGCGCAATACCGCCCGCACGCCAGCTCACGTGCTGCGACATAGGCTCGTCGTGGAGCATCTCACCACGCAACCCTGCAGCACTGAACTGTGTCGGTTCGCTCATGTTCATTTTTGCGCCAACTGCTTCACTAAATTCGACACGCCGCCGATGGAGCCCGCACCCATGGTCAGCACCACGTCGCCGTCTTTTGCCATTTGCATGATGGTCTGCGGCATGTCGGCAATGTTCTCGACGAATACCGCCTCGTTCTGTCCCGCCACGCGCAAGGCATGCATCAGACTGCGCCCGTCCGCCGCGACGATGGGGGTTTCACCCGCCGCATAAATATCCGCCAGCGCCAATGCGTCCACTCCGCTCAGCACTTTCACAAAATCCTCGAACAGGTCGCGCGTGCGCGTGTAGCGGTGCGGTTGAAAGGCAAGCAGCAGCCGCTTGTTCGGGAAAGCGCCGCGCACGGCGGCCAGTGTTGCCTTCATTTCCACCGGGTGATGACCGTAATCGTCGATGAGCGTGAAAGACCCGCCGCTGGCCAGTGGGATTTCACCATAGCGCTGCATGCGTCGACCCACCCCTTCGAATTCGGCCAGCGCCGCAACGATGGCGCTCGGGGCAACACCGACTTCCAGGCCGACCGAGATGGCCGCCAGCGCATTGAGCACGTTATGCTCGCCCGCCAGATTGAGCGTGATGTCCAGGTCGAGCGGTTTGCCCTCGAACAGGCATTTTTCGTCATGGCGGCATTGCGCGGTGAAGCGCATCCGGCCGCCCTCATGGCGCACGTTCACGGCGCGTATCTGTGCTTCCTCGCCCATGCCGTAGGTGGTGATGGGCTTGCTGATGCGCGGAATTATCTCGCGCACATTCGCGTCATCCGAACACAGAATGGCGCGGCCATAGAATGGCAGTCGCTCCAGAAAGTCGACAAAGGCCTGCTTCAGCTTGCCGAAGTCATGACCGTAGGTTTCCATATGATCAGCGTCGATATTGGTAACCACGGCAAGGATCGGCGTGAGAAACAGGAACGACGCATCGGATTCGTCCGCCTCGGCCACGATGAACTCGCCCGTGCCCAGTCGCGCATTCGCCCCGCTGCTGTTGAGACGGCCGCCAATCACGAACGTCGGGTCGTATCCGCCCTTGGCCAGCACGGTAGTCACCAGCGAAGTCGTTGTCGTTTTGCCGTGCGTACCCGCCACCGCGATGCCCTGGCGCAGACGCATCAATTCGGCCAGCATCACCGCGCGCGGCACGATGGGAATGCGCTGCTCGCGCGCCGCCACCACTTCCGGGTTGTCTGCCTTGACCGCGGTGGAAGTCACCACCGCATCGGCGCTGGTCAGGTTCTTCTCGTTGTGCCCCTGGTACACTTTCGCCCCCAGCGACTGCAAGCGCTGGGTGACCGCGCTGTCGGCCAAATCGGATCCGCTCACCTTGAATCCCAGGTTGAGCAACACCTCGGCGATACCGTTCATGCCGGAGCCGCCTATGCCTACGAAGTGAATGTGCTTTATCTTGTGTTTCATTTAGGAACCTTTCACCACAGAGACACAGAGACACAGAGAAAGGCAAATGCCAGCGATCGCCTCAAGGTTAACTCCGAGGTTTTTCCTCAGTGTCTCAGTGTCTCTGTGGTAAATGTTTTTGATCTTGCTTTTCACGCTTCCGCCAATTCTGCGCATACCCGCGCTACTTTCTGTGTCGCATCCGGTTTTGCCAGCTTGCGGGACGCCTGCGCCATCGCCGATAATTTTTCCCTGGTCATTTCCCGCAACAGTCCCGCCAGTCTTTCTGCGCTCATTTCCTTTTGCGGCAACAAGATCGCCGCGCCGTGTTCGCTCAGGAAGCGCGCGTTGTGCGTCTGGTGATCGTCCACCGCCAGAGGCAGTGGAACCAATACACTCGCCACGCCTGCCGCCGCCAGTTCGGCGATGGTCAGCGCGCCCGCGCGGCAGATCAGCACATCGGCTTTCGCATACTGGTTCGCCATATCGTCTAGAAAGGGACGGATATCGGCGTCCACGCCCGCCTGTTTGTAACGCTGTTGCACAACTTCAAAATTCTTTTTGCCGCTCTGGTGCAGGACATTTGGCCGCTCCTGTTCCGGCATCAGCGCCAGCGCTTGAGGCAGGGCTTCGTTGAGTGCCTGGGCTCCCAGGCTGCCGCCCACCACCAGCACATTCAGCTTGCCGCTGCGTGCTGCATAACGCACTTGCGGCTCCGGCAACGCGGCAATGTCCGCACGCACCGGATTACCGCACCACTCGGCGCGCCTCAGCACACCGGGGAATCCACTCAGCACGCGTTTCGAAAACGTTGCCAGCGCCTTGTTGCTCATACCGGCGATCGAATTCTGTTCGTGGATGACCAGCGGCCGGCGCAGGATTGCCGCCATTAAGCCGCCCGGCATGGTGATGTAACCGCCCATGCCCAACACCACATCGGGACGATGGCGGAAGATCGCATCCGCGCTTTGTCCCAGGGCGCGCAGCAGGGTGAAGGGCAACGTCAGCAAGCGCCCCAATCCTTTGCCGCGCACGCCCGTGAAATTCACCCATGCCACCGGATAGCCATGCTTGGGCACCAGTTCCGCCTCCATGCTGTTGGGCGCGCCCAGCCACACCACGTTCCAGCCTTGCGTCTTGAGCGCATCGGCCACAGCCAACCCCGGGTAGATATGCCCGCCGGTGCCGCCTGCCATGATGAGGATGGTGCGGCTCATACCGGCAACCCCCTTGCGACCCGTCTATTCTCGTAGTCGATGCGCAACAACACCGCAATCGCCACCAGATTCACCACGATTCCGCTGCCGCCAAAACTCAGGAAAGGCAGCGTCAGTCCCTTGGTCGGCAGCACGCCCATGTTCACGCCGATATTGATCATCGCCTGCACGCCCAGCCACACCGCGATGCCCTGCGCAACCAGTGCGGGAAACAGGCGCTCGTTCATCGCGGCCTGCCGGCCGATAGCGAAGGCGCGCACGATGAGTCCCGCGAACAGCAGGATGACGGCGCTCACGCCGACCAGGCCCAATTCTTCCGCGGTCACCGCGAGCAGGAAGTCGGTATGCGCTTCCGGCAGGTAAAACAGTTTTTCGACACTGCCGCCCAGACCGACGCCCAGCCATTCGCCGCGTCCGAAGGCGATCAGCGCATGGCTGAGCTGGTAACCCTTGCCGTAGGGGTCGGACCACGGGTCCATGAATCCGATGACGCGCTGCATGCGGTATTCGGAGGAGAAGATCAACGCGGCAAATGCCAGCGGCAGCAATACGACCAGACCGCCGAATATTTTGAGGTTGAATCCGCCCAGCCACAGCGTGCCCATCGCGATGGCGCAGATCACCACAAACGCACCCATGTCCGGCTCCAGCAACAGCAATGCGCCGACCAGTGCCATCACACCGAACATCGGCAGGAAGGGTTGCAGCAGGTGATCTTTCACCGCCCCCTTGCGCACAGCATAGTCGGCGGCATACAGCACTGCAAAAAGCTTCATCAATTCGGACGGCTGCAAGTTGATGACGACCAGCGACAACCAGCGACGGCTGCCGTTGACCGATTTCCCGACACCCGGTATCAGAACCAGAATCAGCAGCACTGCGCCCATCAGGAACAGATACGGCGAATATTTCTGCCACATCTGCGTCGGAACCTGGAATGCGACAATGCCCGCAGCCACGCCGGTCAGAACAAAGATGCCATGCCGCACCAGATAATAAGTCGGCTGATAGTTGGTGTACTTGCCCGCTTCCGCGGTCGCAATGGAAGCGGAGTAGACCATCACCAGACCAATCGCGAGCAAAGCGGTGACGATCCAGGTCAGCACGTTGTCGTATTCCGGCACGGAGCGGCGCGTGGCATTCAGTGTCGCGCTCAGCATGCCGCCTCCTGCTGCAGTTTCTTCACCGCCGCGATGAACACTTCGGCGCGATGCAGGTAGCTCCTGTACATGTCGAAGCTCGCACACGCCGGAGACATCAGCACCGCGTCGCCGGATTGAGCATTGGCAGCCGCCAGCTTCACCGCCTCATCCATATCCCGCGCGTTCAGCACCGGTTTGCCGCAACCCTGCAACGCCTTCTCGATCTGCGGTGCATCGCGTCCGATCAGCACCGCGGCACGCCCGTGTGTGGCAACCGCTGCTTTCAGCGGCGAGAAATCCTGCCCCTTGCCGTCTCCGCCCAGAATTACGATGGCCGGTTTGCCCAAGCCCTTCAGCGCCGCCTCGGTGGCACCGACATTGGTGCCTTTGGAATCGTCGTAATAGGTGATGCCGTTCACCTCCGCCACTTTCTCCACGCGGTGCGGCAGCCCCTTGAACGCTTTCAGTGCGCGCACCAGCGGTTGCAGCGGCATGCCGAGCGCACGGCACAGTGCCAGTGCGGCCAACGCGTTCGCCACATTGTGCATGCCGCTGACTTGCAGCTCGTCGGTCCTGAGTATCTTTTGCGTGCCTTGCATCAGCCAGGTCTCCGCACCCTCGCGGACGACGCCCCAATCGTCCCCGGTAGCGGGAGGATTCAACCCGAAGCTCAACTGCCTGCGTCCGGGGATCAGCATCGCGACACTGCGGGTGTCCTCGCGATTCACAACCTGCGCACCGTTGCCGAGAAAGATGCGCGCCTTGGCTGCGGCATACAAATCCATGCTGCCCGCATAGCGATCGAGATGGTCTTCCGTCACATTGAGCACCACGGCCGCATCCGCATCCAGCGTGGATGTCGTTTCGAGCTGGAAGCTGGAGAGTTCGAGCACCCATACCTGCGGCTGGTGCCTGCGTCCGCGCAAAGCCTCCAGCGCGGCAGGTGAAATGTTTCCGGCCACTTGCGTATCCAACCCGGCGGCTTTGCACATTTCGCCCACCATGCTGGTGACGGTGGTCTTGCCGTTCGCACCGGTGATAGCGATGACCCGGGTATTGCGGCGGTAGTCGTTGGTCGCCAACAGTTGAGCCAACAGCTCAATATCGCCCTCGACCGGGATGCCGCGTTCCAGCGCGAGCTGCACCACCGGCTCGGCCACCGGCACCCCCGGACTGATGGCGATGCGGTCCACACCCTGCAGCAGATCTTCGCTGAACGGTCCGCAGCGCAGATCGGCCAGCGGCAGCTCGCCGCGCAAGGCAGCCACACCGGGTGGCTCTCGGCGGCTGTCCGCGATGCGTACGTTTGCCCCCTGCTCACTCAACCAGCGCGCAAGCGACAGCCCGGTCTCACCGAGACCGAGTACCAGCACTGATTGTCCGAGCAATGGATTCATTCTTTACCTAAGTTTCAGCGTTGCCAGGCCTATCAAAACCAGCAGCATGGTGATGATCCAGAAGCGAACTACCACTTGCGTCTCTTTCCAGCCCTTCTGCTCGAAGTGGTGGTGCAGCGGTGCCATCAACAGGATGCGCTGCCCGGCGCCGTATTTCTTTTTGGTGTATTTGAACCAGGACACCTGCAACATCACCGACACCGCCTCCACCACGAACACACCGCCCATGATGAACAGCACCAGCTCCTGGCGGATGATCACAGCGACCGTACCCAGTGCCGCACCGAGTGCCAATGCACCGACGTCACCCATGAAAACTTCCGCCGGGTATGCGT
Source organism: Sideroxydans sp. (assembly GCA_043744345.1). Classification (GTDB taxonomy): domain Bacteria; phylum Pseudomonadota; class Gammaproteobacteria; order Burkholderiales; family Gallionellaceae; genus Sideroxyarcus. The sequence goes on from JAYTUW010000009.1 coordinate 27,268, forward strand.
TGAACCAGAGGAATGCCAGTCCCGCACCGGAGATGGCGGCGCAGAACACCGCCAGCTCGCCCGCGCCCGGGATCGAAGGCTCGCCCAGATATTTGGAGAACTCGGCATGACCCGCCACATAGGCAAAGATCGCCAGCGCGGCGGATACCATCACGGTTGGCATGATGGCCAGTCCGTCCAGGCCGTCGGTCAGGTTCACCGCATTGCTGCTGCCCACGATCACCAGATAGACCAGCACGATGAAGCCGACCATGCCCAGCGGCAGCACCAGATGCTTGAAGAACGGGACGATGAGTTCCGTGTGTGCCGGAAGCGTGGCGTGCGACCACAGGAAGGCGCCGACGGCCAACGCGATCAAAGATTGCCAGAACATCTTGGCACGGGCCGACAGTCCGTCCGGATTGCGGTGTACCACTTTGCGGTAGTCGTCGACCCATCCGACCGCACCTACACCCAGCGTGGTGAGCAGCACCACCCAGATATAGGCATTGTGCAGATCGCCCCACAACAATGTGGTGATGGCGACCGATGCGAGAATGAGCGCGCCCCCCATGGTCGGCGTACCGGCTTTTACCAGATGCGTCTGCGGACCGTCGGTGCGCACCGACTGGCCGATCTTCATCGAAGTCAGCTTGCGTATCATCCACGGGCCGAGCATGAACGAGATGAACAGTGCCGTCATCGCGGCCATCACCGCGCGCAGCGTAATGTAGTTGAACACGCTGAACGTGCGTACGTCCTGTGCCAACCACTGGGTTAATGCGAGCAGCATGTTTCCTCCTTGTGCAGTGCGCAGAATTGCACCACGCGTTCCATTTTCATAAAGCGCGACCCCTTTATCAGTACCGTGGTCTGCGCATCCAACTCTTTATCCAGTGCCGCATTCAACGAGTCGATGTCATCAAAATGACGCGCACCGTTGCCGAATTCCCTTACTGCCACGCCACTCAGCTTGCCCAGCGCCAACAGGCGCTCAATGCCCAGCTCGCGGGCGGCCACACCGATCTCCCGGTGGAACTGCGCCGCGTCCTCGCCCAACTCGCCCATGTCACCCAGCACGAAAACGCGCTTTCCGTCCGCCTGTGCCAGCACTTCCAGAGCGGCATGCACGGAGGCCGGATTGGCGTTGTAGGTATCATCAATCAGTGTTGCTCCCTTCACCGCGGGCTTTCTCTGCAGGCGACCGGCCACACCGCCAAATCCTGCCAGCGCTTTGGCGATGGTCGTCAGCGGCACCTGCAAAGCCAGCGCAGCCGAAGCCGCGGCCAACGCATTCAAGGCATTGTGTTCTCCCGGCACCTGCAGTCTTGCCTGCAACAGTCCGGCCGGCGTACGCGCAGTCAGTTCGCCGCCGTAGCCCGCCGAAGTCCATTCACCTTTCACTGCCGCCGCGTGTTCGAGTGCAAAATCGATCGTGCCGCGGCTGCCTGCCAGACTACGCCACAGCGCCGCATGCACGTCGTCGGCATTGATGACGGCGGTGCCCTCGCTACGCAGCCCGGCGAATATCTCGCCCTTGGCCCGCGCCACGCCTTCCACCGAGCCCAGCCCCTGCAGGTGCGCCCCCGTAGCGTTGTTGACCAGCGCCACATCAGGTTGCGCGATGCGCGTGAGGTAGTCGATCTCACCCGGGTGATTCATGCCCATCTCGATCACTGCAAAGCGCTGTGCGGCGTTCATCCTCAGCAGGGTGAGCGGCATGCCGATGTCGTTGTTGAAGTTACCGCGCGTAGCAAGTACGGCTTCGTCTGATCCCGTGTGTTCAACCAGAATGGCGGCGAGCATCTCCTTCACCGTTGTCTTGCCGTTGCTGCCGGTGATGGCGACCAGCGGGATGTCGAACTGCGCGCGCCAGTGCGCGGCGAGCTGTCCCAGCGCAAGGCGGGTATCTTCCACAACCAGAACCGGAGCACGGGGGGCTAGGGTGGAGCGAATCTGCTCGTAGCCTTGTGCATTGACCACAGCCGCAACTGCGCCTGCCTTCAAAGCGTCTGCGACAAATTTGGAGCCGTCGAAATTCTCGCCCTTAAGCGCGATGAACAGGTCGCCTTTGGCAATCGTGCGCGTATCGGTGGAGACGGTTGAAAAGCGCACATCCGCCCCCTGCATCCGGGCTTGCAGCGCCTGTGCGGCTTGCGAGAGCAGCATCATAACCAGCGCTCCTGCGGTTCCCACATGCTCAGCACGCGATGCGCGATCTCGCTATCCGAGAACGGCTGGCGTTCGCCCTTGATCTCCTGGTAATCCTCGTGTCCTTTGCCTGCCAGCAGCACCGCATCCTTGGGGCTGGCATTGTTGATGGCCAGCGTGATCGCCTTCGCCCGGTCCTCGATCACCTGGTACTCGCCGTGCATCCCGGCCACGATCTCCGCAATGATCGAACCGGGTTCCTCGCTGCGCGGATTGTCGTTGGTGATGATGCGGACATCGGCATACTTCGAGGCGATTGTCCCCATCATCGGGCGCTTGCCGCGGTCGCGGTCTCCGCCGCAACCAAACACACAGATGACTTTTCCGCCGTGTGGTTCGGTTACCTCGCGCAGGGTGTGCAACACTTTTTCCAGCGCATCCGGCGTGTGTGCATAGTCGACGACGACTGTCGGTGTGCCCTTGCTGCCCAGTGTTTGCATGCGTCCCGCCACGGCCTTTTGCAGCCCCAGCTCGCGTACTGCATCGTCGATATTGGCCTCGCTCACCAGCAGCACGGCCAGCGCACCCAGCAGATTGGAGGCATTGAAGCGCCCGATCAGTTTGCTCTGCAGTATCTCCGCGCCCCAGCTGGTATGCAGCCGCAGTATCAGACCCTGTGCGTCCATCTGGGAGAGCGTTCCGTACACCATGCGTAGACCAAGGCGTTCCGCAAGTTCCAGCGATTCCGGATTCAGCCCGTAACCCACCACCTCCACTTGCCGGTCCTGCAGTTGTTCAGCCAGTTCCGCGCCAAATGCATCATCCAGATTAAGTACTGCATGCTTGAGTTTTTCCCAGTCGAACAGGCGGCGTTTTGCCGCGGCATAACTTTGCATGTCGCCGTGGAAATCCAGATGGTCGCGGGTCAGGTTGGTGAGCAGGGCGACATCGAAGTTCACCCCGTTGACGCGCCCCTGCGTCAGGGCGTGCGATGACACTTCCATTGTCGCCGTCGTCGCCCCCTGTTTTCCAAACTCGGCCAGCAGTGAATGCAATAGCAGCGCATCGGGCGTCGTGTTGACGGTGGCCTGCAGGGCGCCGGGAAATCCGTTGCCTACTGTTCCAAGCACGGCGCTTTTTTTGCCCAGCGCACCAAACGTCTTTGCCAGCCAGTGGCTGATTGATGTCTTTCCGTTGGTGCCGGTGACACCCACCATCCACAGCTTCCGTGACGGATGCCCGTATAGCTGGTCGGCGATGATGCCCGCCTGATGGCGCAAATCATGTATCGCCAGATTTGGAACATTCCAGGCGGCATTCCATTCAAAACCGTGTGCTTCCCAGATCACCGCGTTCGCCCCGCGCTCGATAGCCTTCGGGATATAGTTCCGGCCATCGGCCGCAGTGCCGGGATAGGCGACAAAAGTATCGCCCGGTTGCACGTCGCGGCTGTCCGACGTGAGTCGTGTGATATCCACGCCCAGCGCACCCAGCTCGTCGTTGCGGAAGCCTGTCCTGAGCTCTGTCGAAGGAGCGTTCATACCTCCTCCCCGATCAAGTCAGCCGCAGTGGGCTGCATCACATTGTCCAGCGGGGCATCGTTGGGCACACCGAGCAGGCGCAGCGATGCGCCCATCACAGTGCTGAACACCGGGGCAGCGACCAGGCCGCCGTAGTATTCGCGCCCCCCCGGCTCGTTGATCATCACCGCCACGATGAGGCGCGGATTTGTAGCCGGCGCCATCCCGACGAACGACGCCACGTATTTGTCCACGTATTTGCCGTTCTCCAGCTTGTGCGCAGTTCCGGTCTTGCCCGCCACGCGGTAGCCGGTGATCTGCGCCAGCGGCGCTGTTCCCCCCGGCCGCACCACCATCTCCATCATGTCACGCACGGACTGTGCCGTCGTATCCGAATAGACCTTGACGCCCGCAGCAGGCGTCTCCTGCTTGAGCAGGGTGATCGGCATCAATTCGCCGCCGTTGGCGAACACGGTGTAGGCGCGCGCCAGTTGCAGCAGGTTGACCGAGATGCCGTTGCCGTAGGACATGGTCGCTTGCTCGATTGGGCGCCAGGTCTTGAAGTCGCGCAGTTTGCCTGCCGCCTCGCCGGGGAACTCGCAACCCGTCACGGTTCCGAAACCGTTTTCGTTCAAACCGCGCCAGAAATATTCAGGCTTCAGGCCCAGTGCGATCTTGGCCGTGCCGACGTTGCTGGACTTCTGGATCACCTGCGCCACCGTGAGCGATTTTTCGGGATGGGTATCGTGGATGGTGCGCCCGTTGATGGTCAGCACGCCACCCGCCGTATTGATCACCGTCCCGGGTTTGACATTGCCGGCTTCCAATGCCGTTGCGATTGTGAACGGCTTCATGGTCGAACCCGGCTCGAACAGATCGGTGACGGCATGGTTGCGCAGCACGCCCACATTCGGTTTGGTTCGAATGTTGGAGTTGTAGGAAGGCCAGTTCGCCAGCGCCATCACTTCACCGGTTTTGGCATCCAATATGACGATAGAACCGCCCTTGGCTTTGTGTTTTTCAACGGCCAGCTTGATCTCGCGGAAAGCGAGCGACTGCAACTTGCTGTCGATGCTCAGCGCGATATTGGTACCCGACTTGGGGGCACGCAGACTTGCCACATCCTCAACGATGAAACCGCGCCTGTCCTTGATGACTTGCTGGCTGCCCGCCTTGCCACCCAGTTGCGCCTGCAACGCCAGCTCGATGCCTTCCTGACCGTTGTCATCAACGTCGGTGAAACCAATGATGTGCGAGGTGACTTCGCCGCCGGGATAGTAGCGGCGATATTCGCGCTGCAGCGAAACGCCGGGGATGGCGAGCTTCACGACTTTTGCCGCCTGCTCGGGCGGCAACTGGCGTTTCAGGTATACGAACTCGCGCGAGGTATCCGTGAGCTTGCTCTTCACCTCGGATGCACTCAATCCGACAATCTGTGCCAGTTGGGCGATCTGCGAGGAAGAGACTTCCACATCACCGGGACTTGTCCACACTGATTCCACCGGCGTACTGACCGCCAGCGGTTCCCCTTGACGATCCGTGATCATGCCGCGGTGCGCCTGGATGGGGACGATGCGGCCGTAGCGCGCATCGCCTTTTTGCTGCAGGAAGCCGTTGTTGATGCCCTGCAGATAGACCGCGCGCACCAGCAGGGTAGCCAGCCCCGCCAGCAGTAACACAAACAGGACGCGCGAGCGCCATGCCGGCAATGCGATCTGCCCCGAGGTTTGAATTGTGGTCGTGGCGTAGTTCATGGTTGCGCCACCGTGTTGGTACCGGAACGGATGTAGCGGATCTGTCTGGGTTGCGGGGTTTGCATCAGCAATTGGCGACCGGCGAGCTTTTCCACACGCGCGGGCATCGCCAGCGTTCCCTGCTCAAGTTGCAACTGCCCCCACTCCACATCCATCTGCTGCGCCCTGTCCTTTTCCTTCTGCAATTCCACAAATAGTTTGCGTGCCTTGTGCTGGGAGGTGACTACTCCCAACGCGCACGCGATGACGATGATGAGCAATATGACATTGAGCCTAGCCACCTCGGGCCCTCTCTCTAACTCTCTCCCGCAAGCGGGAGAAAGAACAAACGACTCGCTGCGCGAGAATATTCACTATATGCGCTCCGCCACACGCAACACCGCGCTGCGCGCGCGCGGGTTCGCGGAAATCTCTTCATCCGATGCATACACAGGTTTGCCGACCAGCCGTACCTTGCCCTGCGGCACGTCGACCGCGCGGATAGGCACACCCTTGGGCAACTTGTCGCCCTGTGCCATGTCACGCATGAAGCGCTTCACCATGCGGTCCTCCAGCGAATGAAAACTGATCACTGCCATGCGTCCGCCCGGTTTCAGGTAATCCACACACTGCGGCAACACGCTCTCGAGTTCTTCGAGCTCGCGGTTGATATAAATCCGTATAGCCTGAAAGGTACGAGTCGCCGGATTTTTGTTGGGTTCGCGCGTATGTACACACTTCGCGACAAGGTCGGCGAGCTGTTTCGTGGTGAGGATCGCGTGCTCTTGGCGCGCAGCAACAATCGTCCTTGCAATCTGCCGAGCAAACCGTTCTTCGCCGTAATCAAATATCACCTCCGTCAGTTCCGCTTCGTCCGCCGTTGCCAACCATTCAGCCGCCGTCTGCCCGCTGCTGGTATCCATACGCATATCCAGCGGTGCATCGAAACGAAAACTGAACCCCCTCTGTTCGTCGTCCAGTTGCGGCGACGACACACCCAAATCCATCAATACCCCGTCTACCTTGCCAACACCGAGCGACCCCAACACCTCGCCCAGATGTTCAAACCCGCTGTGCACCAGCTGAAAGCGCGCATCGCCGATCGCCTTCCCCGCCGCAATCGCCATCGGGTCCTTATCCAGCGCGATCAACCTGCCGCGCTCACCCAGCTTTTCCAAGATCAACCGGCTATGCCCGCCGCGCCCGAACGTGCCGTCCACATAGCTGCCCTCCGGCTTGATCTCCAACGCTTCGACTGCTTCATTCAACAGGACGGTCGCGTGAACCAGCCCTGCGCTCATAAAGTGAATCCCGAGAGTTCCGGCGGCAGATTCTCAGCCGTGAACCCAGACATCTTCTCGTTCTGCGCCTGCCAGCGCGTCTCGTCCCACAACTCGAATTTATTGCCCTGCCCCACCAGCATCGCGTGCTTATCCAGCGCAGCGAACGTGCGCAATGTCGGCGACACCAGCACACGCCCCGCAGCGTCCATCACGGTGTCTTCTGCATGACCCACCAGGAAACGTTGCAGCGCGCGAATGCGCGGATCGAAGGCCGACAGTTTCATCAACTTCTCGCGGATGGGTTGCCACTCAGGCTGCGGATAAACCAACAGGCAACCGTCGGCATCGGCAGTCAGCACTAGCTGACCTGCACAATGCGCAAGCAACATGTCGCGATACCGCGCCGGTATCGCGAGCCTGCCCTTGCTATCCAGATTAAGTTGTGTCGCCCCTTGGAACATCCCGATTTCCCACCTTTACCCACTTTTTACCACTTGCATGCACTATATTGAAAAACAACTGGGGGGTCAAGCGAGTAAACGGAATTTTTCTTTTCGGGACAAGGAGTTAGCGCACTTAGTTAATGCAAAACAAATATGCTTAAAAAGCAAAGGATTGGAGAATTAAGCTAAAGTTGTTTGTGATGGAAAGGGGTGAAGGTCTATATCTTTTGCGGTGTTGTGGCTGTTTTGGGGTTCGGGTAAGGTGCGCGGAGTTCATGTGAGACTGCTTCAACAGTCGTCCGGTAAATTATAGGTTGTCCTGATTTCGGCTTCTGGCTGAAATACCCATACAGGAAGCGTATTTGAATTTTTCATTCTGAAATAGGCAACATTGCTTTGCTGAATGTTTGTCGTCTGAACCACGTTGGGCAATCTAGAAAGAGAGAGCGGGGAAATGAAATGAAAAGAAAATATATTTTTGCGTTTTTTGTTTTATTGGGACTATTTACACATCAGGCAATGGCAGCAGATAGTGAAGTTTCTTTTGGTGTTGGCATCGGCGCTTTATACAGCGGAATTGGGGTTAACGCTGGGTTGAAAAATGAGAATGACTTTAAATATATTGCTGCAGGTTGTATTGGTATAGGTCACTCGGACAATTCTGGATGGATTTTACCTTGCGGTATTGGAGCAGGCTGGATATGGACAGGCCTGTTATCTAAAGATGACCATCGAAATGGTTTAGGAATTTACGTAGGTCCTGTAGGTATAAATAAAGGAAACACCGAAAATAAGAATAAAGCGAGATATGGTTTGGGAATTACATATGTCTATTTTCAAAATGGAATCAGGGCTAATGGGTGGAACTTTGGCATCACGCCTGCCATAAGCGAAGAGAATGGCAACAACAAGGGGAGCTTGTTGCTCAATGTTGGCTATGGCCTATCCCCAGTTTGAAAGACACCTAGATAAGGTGTTTTAATCAAACTGGAGGTGGCAAATGGTAAAGAGAAGGCAGTTCAGCAAGGAATTCAA
>JAYTUW010000010.1:0-35058 GCA_043744345.1 Sideroxydans sp.
GATGCGGCCGTGATGCTTCTGAACGATGCCGTAAGACAGCGACAGCCCCAGCCCCGTCCCCTTGCCAATCGGCTTGGTGGTAAAGAACGGATCGAAGATGCGGCTGAGATTCTCGGGAGAGATGCCTTTGCCCGTATCTTCCACTTCCACCCAGATTTCCTCGCCGCTTTTGCCGGTGCGAACGGTGATGGTGCCCTTCTGCTCTATGGACTGTGCGGCATTCACCAGCATGTTCATGAACACCTGATTGAGCTGCGATGGCATGCACTCCACGCTTGGCAGACCGGCGTATTGCCTGACCACTTCGGCTTTGTATTTGATCTCGTTCGCAACGACATTGAGCGTACTGTCCATGCCCTGCTCCAGATTGGCCTGTTGCCAATTGGCTTCGTCCACATGCGAGAAATCCTTGAGATCCTGCACGATGCGGGTTACACGCGCCAGACCATCCTGTGATTCTTTCAGCAGGCTGGGTATGTCTTCCTTGAGGTAGTTGAAATCCACTGTCTTCTTGACTTGGGAGACTTCCGGGCAGGTATTGGGACCCACCTTGGCCTCGGCCGATTCATAAGCACTGATTACGCTGAACATGTTCCCGATGTATTTCCCCAGCGTTCCCAGGTTCGAGTTGACGAACCCGACAGGATTGTTGATCTCGTGGGCGACGCCCGCCGCCAACTGACCGATTGATGCCATCTTTTCCGACTGCAGCAACTGTACGTGGGCCGATTCCAGTTTTTCATTCAACTGTTTCAACTCGGCGTTGTTGGCCATAAGTTTCTGGTTGGCCTGCTCCACAGCGGCTGTGCGCTGTTTGACGCGCTCTTCCAACTGATCGTTCAGCACTTTCAATGCTTTCTGCTCGGCTTCCAGTTCCTGGTTCTTCTGGATGACTTCCAGCGTCTTGTCCCCCAGCTTGCCGTACATCTCGTTCAGGGCTTCCATCAGCACGTTGGCAGACTGGGTCATGAATGCGTTGGCTTTCCTGACAGCCTCCTCATGACTGTCCCCGGCCTGCAATGCCAGTATCTCCTTACCCATGCGCGCATCCGAACCCAGAATATGCTGCACCAGCCAGTTGGTCACATACTTCAGCAGCGGAGCCACAAGCTGGTTGTTCACATCCTTGCTGCCCAGCAGAATCTTTGCCGCCACCCCCACCTGGGCGGTGAAATGCTGGTGCGCCTTGAGGTGAACCTCCTGATGGCCCGCATCGACCGAATACTTCCGCATCAGCTCTTCTTCTGTGCCGAAATGGTAAACCGTGTAATTCCCCAATTCGGTCAGTATCTCGGTCAACTCGTTCGCGCTTGCAATATGCGCGTTGATGGAGCCCAGCCGATTGATGATATCCACCAGTTTGCGGTGCTGTTCGTCCACCACGTCGACACCTGTGTTGAATTTGCTGTCCCAGATGAATGCTTCAATTTTTTCTTCAGTCGCAGTATTCATTTTCATTCCCCTCAGAATGCGCACCTGTAATCCCGGATGACCTGGGGTGCATTAACTCCAAATTCGCCTTGCAACTTGCCTTTCACTGTTGCGGATGATTCACCGGCAGCCATACCCTGAACGTGCTGCCCTTGCCGACTTCGCTTTTCACTTCCATTCTGCCGTGGTGCTTCTGTACTATCCCGTAAGACACAGACAAGCCCAGCCCCGTTCCCTTGCCAACCGGTTTTGTGGTGAAGAACGGGTCAAAAATTTTCTTCAAATTCTCCGGCGGGATGCCCTGCCCCGTATCCGCAATATCCACCCACACTTCATCCCGCTCCCGACCGGTGCGGACGGTGATGGTCCCGTGCTGTTCAATGGCATGTGCCGCATTCACCAGCAAATTCATGAACACCTGATTGAGCTGGGATAACAGGCATTCAACAAGAGGGATGTCACCGAATTCCCTCACGACCTCCGCCTTGTATTTGATTTCGTTATTGACAATGAGCAGTGTACTTTTCAGCCCCGTGTGCAAGTCGGCGTATTGCCACTCTTCCGTGGTACCGGCGTGCGAAAAGTCCTTCAGGTTCTGCACGATCGCCTTCACACGGATGATGCCCTCCTTCGACTCATCCATCAGTGAGCGCAGGTCCGTTTTCAGAAAGTCGATGTCCAGATTCTTGCGGGCTGTCTGAATCATGGCACTCACCTCGGAATCAGTGATCGATCCTTCAATCTGCTCATATTGTTCAAGCATGCTGAAGGTATCCTGCACATACTTCTCCAGCGTTCCCAAATTTGAATACACGTAACCGATCGGGTTGTTAATCTCGTGGGCGATACCCGCGGCCAACTGGCCAATAGACGCCATCTTTTCAGATTGCAGCAACTGGCTGTGAATGTCCTCCAGCTTTCTGATCAAAGACTTCTGCTCTTCCTTTTCTTTCAGCAAAGCCAATTCGGTGCGCTGCCTCTCCAGCAGTTGACTACGTAACCCTGCATTGGCATCTGTCAGCTCCTGAGACATCAGGTCAAGGGTGTGCTCAATCATGAGGCGCTCAGCGTCGGCGCGGCTGTATGCATCGTCCACTGCCGCGACGAAAGCATTCATTTCGTCCGACAGCACGGCGTGATCACCGAGAAACCGCTTCAGCTGGCGTTCCAGCAGCCTATGCAAGATTCGGTTCTCCAGAATGGCCCCCAACAAGATTTGTCAATTTCGTATGCCTGCATTTTGTGGTATTGACTGCGGGAACATCAGCGTCAATCGTTAATTTTTGTCATAGACATAAATGACCAGCTTGTCACCGAGTTGGTCGAAACCCTTGATTTGCGAGATCAGGGATGCGTCCAGCCGGTGATCCTTTGACAGCAACAACTCGCCGCGACTGCTCATCAGGTCACGCGAGAGCACCATACCCGGTTTGGCCTGATCAAGGCGGACTGCCAGTTCCTGCGCACCCTGCGAACTGGAACCTGAGCCCATCACCTTCATGAACGCGTCCACCACCGAGGGGTCGTAGCGCCGGCCTTTGCCTTCCTGCAGGTAGAGAACCGCATCCGACTGCTTCAGGCGCTTGTTCAAAAGCGTGCCAATCTGTGCGGCATCATATTCATTCGCAAGTGCAATGATGCGAGCGCCCAGCGGGATTTCAAACCCGTGCAATTTGTCCGGGAAGCCCATTCCGTCAAAATGCTCGTGGTGACTGCGGATCAATTTTGCCGCTCCCTGCAATTGCTCAAGCGCCATCAAGGCTGTCTGGCCTTTGATCGGGTGCTTGATCACTTCAAGCCGTTCCTCCATTGTCAGCGTGGCGAACGGCTTCTCCAGCAGGAAATCCGGCAAACCGATCTTGCCTACATCGTGCAGCAGCGCTGCCAGAAAAACATCCTGCACTTCCGTATCGGACATGCCCATCTTCTGCGCGATCGCCCTGGAAAGTTCCGCGACACGGTGCGAGTGCCCGGACATCACCCCTTCGCGCATCTCAATCAGGTTGGAGAATATCCGTATCGAGGTGATGAATCCCTTCTTGAGATTCTCGTGCGCCGCTTCCAGAAACCCCATGGTCTGGCGCAATTCCTCGGTGCGTGCCTTGACCTTCTGCTCCAGGTTGGCGTTCAGGTCCTTGAGTTCCTCGTTCTGCTTGCGAGTCAGCGCCTCAAGCCCTTTGTTTTCCTGCTCCAGCTGCTTCTGGCGCAAAGCCTGCTTGATGGCAAGAAGAATGTCGTTGTCTTCCCAGGGTTTGGAGATATAACGGTAGATATGCCCCTTGTTGACGGCGTCGATGGTGGCGCTGATCTCGGCATAGCCGGTCAGCAGGATGCGCACGGTATCCGGCCACTGCTCGTAGACCTTCTGCAGGAACTGGGCGCCGCTCATTTCCGGCATGCGCATGTCGGAAATGACGATGTCGATCTTCTCTCGCGCCATAACTTCCAGCCCCAAGGCTCCGCCCTCGGCCGTGAATATACGGTAACCGGAAGGCCGGAACAGGCGCTTCAGCGATGACAGGACGTTGGCTTCGTCATCCACAAAGAGCAGGGTCGCACTGTGTTCCGTATCAGTCTGTGCTGCCGGGGTTTCTTGTATTTCACTCATGTGCATTTCCACCGATAATTGCGCCTAACCTATCCTAAGCAGACATCATAAGATTGGCCGCCGCGTCCAGTTCGTCGCGCTGCGGCAAGCCGCCCCCTATACGTTCCCAGCTCAGCTGCAGATGGTCGCGCAACGTTTTGGGTATGCGGTTTATCAAGTCTTCCCCGCTCAGGCCGCCTTCGATCAGCACGGCAACGTGCACCATGCCGGTGATCGGCTCGAAATACACGCTCTCCGGTGTACGCCAGTAGTGGATGGCATGCTCGATCTTGGGTGGAAAATTCCAGCGTTTGGCCATCTCGGCCCCGATCACGGCATGGTCGAAACCGAGCATCTCTCTTTCGATCTCGACCAGACTCAGTCCGGATGATTTTTGCCGTTTCAATACTTCGGCAAACTGCTCCGGCGCACAGATACTCATCACCAGTTGGCCGACATCGTGGAACAAACCGGCCGTGAAGGACAACTGCCGCGCGCCTCCCAGGCTTTGCGCCAGCGCTTCTGTATAAGTCGCCACCCGGAAATTGCGCATCCAGTAGGCGTGTCGGTCAAACAGGTCTCCCGAACCGGACTCGAAGAATGCCTGCATGAATCCGGCAGACACCACCAGCGAACGAACCGTATCGAACCCCAGCACCGTCACCGCATCCTTTATTGTTCCAACCTCGCGCGCCAACCCGTAGAAAGAGGAATTCGCCACCCGCAGCACCCTGGAGCTCAGCCCCTGATCCAGCTCGATCTTGTGGGCCAGCGTGGCACTGCCCACATTCGGATCCCTGAAACTGGACATGACTTCCTGTACCACCTGCGGCATGGCGGGAAGCTGATGCAATTTATCCAGGATGGTGCTCTTGCTGATAGTGGCAGGCATTTCTTCTTTCACCCCCAGGTTTGCTTATTGCTGATACGAGATAACATGCCTTCAGATATCGGCATCAATCACCAGAACTACACCTTTAGATATTGAAATCTCGCCCATGGGACAACACCAGCATTTGGCTTGGCGTCCGTCGGCCTGGTTGTACGTGAGCTTTACGTTGTGCGGGCTGTTTTCACCGCCAAGCACACAAGTCAGCAATTCGGCCGGGATGACATCCACCGCGTCTTCACCCAGCAAAAACCTGGGCCCCCCCTCGGAAAACAGCAGTTGCGCCGTCCGGTTGGCCACCGCAATGATGCCGTCGTCACCGATGCCGATCACCGCAACCGGCAGCTGCTCCAATATCTCCTGCGACACTCGCAGCGCATTCAGGTTGCGCATCACTTCACGCGTCTTCTCTTCCACCCGTTGCTCAAGTTCGCGGTTGATTTTGATTAACTCCTGGTTAGCTGTTTCGAGCTCCAGCGCCAAGCGGGCATTCTCGCGCCTCATTTCATAGCGCTGGAAAGCCTCTTCAACATTGGCACGCAGCAGTTCGTCTTCCCATGGCTTGGTGAGGAACTTGTAGACTGCACCGCGGTTGATGGCGTCCGTCACCGAGTTCAACTCTGTATAGCCGCTCAGGACGATGCGCACTGTATCCGGGTACGTCTCGCGGACTTTGCTCAGAAACTCCACGCCGTTCATTCCCGGCATGCGTTGGTCGGAGATGATCACGCCCACCTCGTTTTGCGCCAGCAATTCCAGTCCGCCCTCACCGCTGTTGGCACGCAGGATGTGGTAGCCGTCGCGACGCAACAGGCGCACTAGAGAGGAGGTGATATTCTCCTCGTCATCGACCAGCAGCAGCGTACGTTCCATTATTCCCCCAAAGGATAGGCCAAGTTCTCCCCGCTTTGCAGCAACTGCGTCATTTCACCGGCTGGCACCGGCCGGCTAAACAGGAATCCCTGCATCTCGTTACACCCCTTCTTGCGCAATTCTCCCAACTGTTCAGCCGTTTCCACCCCCTCGGCGATGACGTTCAAACCCAGGCTGTGTCCCAGTGCGATGATCGCGGCCACGATGGCTTCGTCACCCCGATTCAGGGAAAGGTCGCGCACGAATGACTGGTCGATCTTGAGGCTGCTGATGGGGAATCGTTTCAGGTAACTCAGGCTTGAATAGCCGGTGCCGAAGTCATCGATGGAGAACTTGATTCCGGCTTGGTGCAGCTTGATGAGCGTTTCGACCGCCCCGGCCGCATTGCTCATCAACAGGCTTTCCGTCAATTCCAGCTCTATCGTCCCCAACGCCGGATCCAGGCCGTTATCCTTCAGGATGCCCAGCACCAGGCCGGTAAAGTCCGGCTGCCTGAATTGCAGCGTGGAGAGATTGACCGCAATATGCACATTCGGAATGCCGGCGGCCTGCCAGGCGCGGGCTTGTTTGCAGGCTGCGCGCAGCACCCATTCACCCACCGGCAGTATCAACCCTGTCTCTTCGAGCAGTGGAATGAACTCCCCGGGCGCGACCAGCCCGCGTTCCGGGCTTTGCCAGCGTATGAGCGCTTCCATACCGACGATTTTGCCGCTTTCCAGATCGACCTTGGGCTGGTAGTACAGGAGGAATTCATCGCGGGCCAAGGCATGGCGCAGCTCAGTCTCCAGCTTCAGGCGATGCCAGGCAGTTGCGTTCATCTGCGCTTCGTAATACTGGAAGTTGTTGCGCCCCTCTTCCTTGGCCTGCTGTAAGGCGGCATCCGCATTTTTGAGCAGGGTGGATGAGTTGACCCCGTCAACCGGATAGATGCTGATCCCTATGCTCAGGGTCACGAATATCTCGTTCTCATCCGCCAGCAGCCCTGTCTGGGAAAATGAATTCAGTATCTTCTGTGCCGTCTCGCCGGCAGCATGGGTCTCTTTCAGCCCGGTCAATATCACGGTGAATTCATCACCAGCCACACGTGCAACGGTATCGCACGCGCGCACCTGGCTTGTCAGTCTCCCGGCTGCGGCCTGCAGCAACTGGTCGCCCACGGAATGACCGAACGAATCGTTAATCTGTTTAAAGCGGTCGAGATCTATGACCAAAACGGCAACCATGTTGCGGTCGCGATGCGCGCGGGTCAGTTCCTGATCGAGCCGGTCCAGAAACAACAGGCGATTGGGCAGATTGGTAAGGGGGTCAAAATGGGCGATGCGTTCGATCTGGCTGTCCTTGCGCTCTATTGCCGCCGCCAACTCCAGATTGACCTGCGCCAGCAGTTCATTGGCGGACTGTATCTGCTGCAACAACTGGTCTTTCTCCTGCACCAGTTCGTGGCGCCAGAACGCTTCCATCACGTCGACGCGCAATACTTCGTTGTCCCACGGCTTGGTGAAGAATTTGTAGATGGCTCCGCGATTGATAGCTTCGGTCACCGAATCGAAATCGCCTGTCCCGCTCAACACGATGCGGACCGTCTTCGGGTACAGTTCTTTTACCTGGCTCAGAAATTCGACACCGGTCATCTGCGGCATACGGTGGTCGGAGATGATCACCCCGACTTCGTTTTTCGCCAGTATCTCCAGACCCTGCTGGCCACTGTTTGCATGCAGAATCTTGTAACCGTCGTGCCTGAGCACGCGCTCAAGTGCGGCACAAACATCCTCTTCATCGTCGACCAATAACAAAGTACGTTCCACCGCGCCCCCCAATATTGCATTGAGATGCTGCACTTTATCACGACGAAGGTCAGCTGACACCGGCCTGGTTCATCCCAACGATCAAATTTACCCGGCAAGGGCCGGTTCCGGCCCCGTGTTGCTCTGTCAATCAGTCGATACCCTGTATCAGCTGCTCCAGACGGTAGCGCCCCTCCGGCGTGGTCATCACCATCAGGACGTCTTTATCGCGCAGCAGATAGCTGGTCGGCGGGTTAAATTGCCAAGCCTGCCCGCTTTTTACCGCCAATACGACACAATCCTGATTGCCGTGATAAAGCCCGGTCAAGGGCTTGCCTGCCAGACTTTCAGGTATCAGGATTTCTTCCATTCGCAGCTTGCTGTCGGACTTCAGCATCTCATCCAGGAAGCTCATCACATTCGGTCTCACCATCGCGGAAACGATGCGCAGACCGCCGCTATAATCGGGTGATATGACCTCATCGGCACCCGAACGCCGGGTCTTTTCCGCATTCTTAACGTCATGGCACCGTGCCACCACGCGCGTTTCAGGATTAAGCTGTTTCGCACTCAGGCTGATGACCAGATTGGCACTGTCATCATGCGCAACTGCAAACACCCCCTGTGCGTGCATCACTCCTGCCGCCAGCAATACATCGTTATCGGTCGCGTCGCCTTGCAAATACAATTGTTCCGGATGGGTTTCCAGATAACGATGGATGTTTTTCATGTCATTGTCGATGATGACGGATGGACGGCCCGTCATCTCCAGATCATGCACCACGTTGCTGCCCACCAAGCCGACACCGCACACGATGTAATGGTTCTTTAATTGCCCGATTTTCTTTTGCATCTTTTTTCTCCGCCACGAAACATTCAGGTCGTTTTCCAGCATGAACGCAGTCAAAGTGGAAAGCACGTAGCCCAACAAGCCGATTCCGGCCACGCCGATGAACACGGTAAATAATCGCCCGTATTCATAGCGCGTGACATCAACCACCTCGCTATAGCCAATGGTGGCCGTGGTGATGAAGGTCATGTAGAAGCAATCCAGCCAGGAATGCTGCGATCCGCCGAGGAGTCGATACCCTACCGTGCCAACGATGAACAACAATACCAGTGCGCCCAGGGCAATCTCAAGATTGCGGATCACTCTGGATTCACGATGCTCGATCATTTTATTCGTCCCGAACGTCGGAATCCGGGAACAGGACCTCGCTGAAACCGAAATTCCGCATATCGGGTATGCGCATCGGATACAGGATTCCGTCCAGATGGTCGCATTCGTGCTGCACGACGCGTGCATGGAAACCGCTCACGGTGCGATCAATGATCGCTCCGAATTCGTCTTGCCCCTGATAGCGCAGATGGGTATGACGCGGAACCAAACCGCGCATGCCGGGCACACTGAGGCAACCTTCCCACCCCTCATCCATTTCGTCCGAAATCGGCGTAAGAACAGGATTGATTAGTACCGTCTGCGGCACCGCTTCCGCCTCCGGGTAACGCGGATTGCCTGCCACCTCGAAAATGACCACGCGCAGGTTTACGCCGATCTGCGGGGCAGCCAGGCCCACACCGTCCAGCGCATGCATGGTGTCGCGCATATCGGCCAGCAAAGCATGCAACTCGGGGGTATCGAACAGGTGCACTTCCCCCGCCAGCCGCAACAGGCGCGCGTCGCCCATACGCAAGACTTCCCTAATCGGCATCCTGTTCCACCGCACATTCCAGAATGTTGCGCACGCGTTCCATCGCCGGACTCATCACCACGCCTATCGACTCCAGCGGAACCTGGTCACGGCTGTTCCCCCGTCCGGCAGCGTAGTTCACTACCACGGCGATGGTGGCGTATTCCAACCCCAACTCCTTGGCCAGTGCCGCTTCCGGCATTCCTGTCATTCCGACCATGTCCGCACCGTCGCGCTCAAGCCGGTTAATCTCGGCTGCAGTCTCCAGCCTCGGGCCTTGCATTACGGCATGCACGCCGCCATCCAGGCATGTTTCACCCGCCCGCTTGGACGCCGCCAATATCTGTTGGCGGACCGCCTCGTGATACGGTCGCGTAAAGTCGATGTGCGTGACCGCCTTGTCCTTGCCGTCGAAATAGGTGAAATCCCGTCCCGATGTATAGTCGATGAGTTGATCTGGCACGACCAGTGCGCCCGGAACCAGATCGGCGCGTATTCCGCCAACGGAGGTGGCGGCGATTACGCGCGTCGCCCCTTGGTCGCGCAAGGCCCACAGATTGGCACGATAATTCACCTGATGGGGAGGAATGGTGTGCCCGTAGCCGTGGCGCGCCAGGAACATCACCTCGTGCTGGTTGATGGTCCCGAAAGTCACGGGTCCGGAAGGTTCGCCATAGGGTGTGCGCATCACTTGCCGATGGGTGATCTTCAGGTTGGTCAACTGGGTGAGTCCGGTTCCGCCGATAATCGCAAGCATTTTCACTTTTCCTTTACTGCGTAGATTGCGGGCAGATTGCGCCACGCGCCGTGTATATCCATTCCGTATCCGAACACAAATCGGTTCGGCAGTTCCAAGCCGGTGAAATCGGCACGGATGGGCTTTTCTTTGCCGTTATCCTTGTCCGCAAAGACCGCGCTGTAGAACCTGCTTGCCCCCAACGCTATCACGCGTTGCCTGATGGCGTGCAAAGTCTCGCCCTCGTCCAGAATATCGTCAACTACAAGCACGACCCTGCCGCGCACGTTCTCACGCGGGGCGACCTTCCAGTGCAATTCCCCGCCCTGCTTTTCATTCCCGTAACGGGATACATGCAGATAGTCAAAGTCCAGCGGAAAATCAAGCAAAGGCAACAACTGGCCGGTAAATATCACCGCGCCCCCCATCACTGACAAGATCAGGGGGTGCTGATCGGCAAGCTCCATGTTGATGGCCAACGCTACACGGCGTACCGCTGCCTGCACCTCTTCCGCCGTGCGGATCATTTCGGCTTCTGCCAATAGGGTGCGGGCCTGCGTGCTATCAGTCATCAAACGACCGTTTTCAGATACTCGGCAAATCCGTCGCGGATCTCCACATGCTTGAGCCCGAAAGCCACCTGCGCTTGAAGGTAGCCAAGTTTTGAACCGCAATCATATCGGGTGCCATGAAAGCGGTAGGCAAGCATCTGTTCTTCCTTCAGCAGCTCGGCAATGCCGTCCGTGAGTTGTATCTCCCCGCCCGCACCGGGTTTGATGGTTTCCAGGAAATGGAATATCCGCGGAGTCAGGATATACCGTCCCACCACCGCCAGAGTGGAGGGTGCTACTTCCGGCTTGGGTTTTTCAACAATGCCGTGCACACATTCGATGTCTTTGGCCAGATTGGTGCAGGTCACGATTCCGTATTGCTTGGTGTGTTCGCGCGGCACGTCCTGCACGCCGAGAATGGAACTTTGATATTTTGAAAAGACTTGCACCATCTGCTTCACGATGGGCGGCTCGCCGTCGATCAGGTCATCCGCCAGAATCACAGCAAATGCTTCATCCCCGATGACAGGCTTGGCACACAGCACAGCATGGCCCAATCCCAAAGGCTCCGCCTGGCGAATGTAGATGCAGTTCACGTTCTTGGGAACGACTGACTGCACCACTTTCAACAATTCCTTCTTGCCCTGCTCTTCCAGAGTTGCTTCCAGTTCGTATGCCTTGTCGAAGTGGTCTTCGATGGCCCGCTTGTTGCGGCCTGTGATGAACACCATGTCTGTAATGCCGGCAGCGACCGCTTCTTCCACCGCGTACTGGATCAGGGGTTTATCCACAACGGGCAGCATCTCCTTGGCTGTGGCTTTGGTGGCGGGCAAAAACCGGCTGCCCATACCGGCGACAGGAAACACCGCTTTCGTGATTTTGTTCTTCATGATTTTTCGCACTCTTTCAAATGTTGAATTAATTCGACTTCGTTCCAAATCGGCACATTCAATTCCTGCGCTCTAATCAGTTTGCTGCCTGCCTCCTCGCCGGACACAACGCAGTCGGTCTTTTTCGATACCGACCCCGCCACTTTCGCACCCAGCATTTCAAGTCGTGATTTTGCCTCATCCCGCGACATTGTGGCGAGCGTTCCGGTGAGAACGAAGGTTTTTCCGGACAAGGGTAGTACCTTGGTACTAGTGCCTTGATGCTCTTCCCAATGCACTCCCAACTCGCGCAATAGCTTTACCACTTCGAGATTGTGCGCCTCACCAAAGAAATCAACGATGCTCTGCGCCACGACAGGTCCGATGTCGGGTACGTGCAGCAATTCTTCGTGCGTCGCCCGCACGACGACATCCAGGTTGCCGAAATGGCGGGCCAAATCCTTCGCTGTGCTTTCTCCGACATTGCGTATCCCGAGTGCGAACAGAAAACGGTTAAGTGTTGTGTGCTTGCTCTTCTCCAGTGCGTGGATGATATTTTGCGCACTCTTTTCGGCCATGCGTTCCAGCCCTGCCAGCGTGCCCATGTCAAGGCTGTACAGATCCGGCAGCGAACGGATGATGTTCTCATCCACCAACTGATCCACCAACTTGTCCCCCAAACCCTCGATATCCATCGCACGGCGTCCGGCAAAATGCAAAATGGCCTGTTTGCGCTGTGCAGCACAGAACAATCCTCCGGTGCAGCGAGCGGCCGCTTCCCCCTCTTCCCGCACCACATGACTTCCGCACACGGGACAGGCAGTCGGCATGACGAATGGCCGCGCACCCGGGGGACGCCGTTCTAGTATCACGCCGACCACCTCCGGGATCACGTCGCCCGCGCGGCGGACAATCACGGTATCGCCGATATGCACATCCTTGCGGCGGATCTCGTCCTCGTTGTGCAGGGTGGCATTGCTGACTGTTGTACCGCCGACGAACACCGGTTCGAGTTTGGCCACGGGAGTGAGCTTACCCGTCCGCCCGACCTGAACCTCAATATCGCGCAAAACAGTAAGTTGTTCTTCTGCCGGAAACTTGTGCGCGACTGCCCAGCGCGGTTCGCGCGACACAAAACCCAGTTCAGCCTGCAGTTTGAGACTGTTGACTTTGTAGACCACACCGTCAATATCGAACGGCAGCGCGTCGCGTTTTGCCGCGACACTCCTGTGAAAGTCCACCAACGCTGCCGCACCTTGCACCACGGCGCGTTCGTCGCATACAGGCATACCGAACTGCCGCAATGCATCCAGTATCCCGCTGTGCGCAGTTGGCACATTCCAGCCCCTGACTTCACCCAGCCCGTAGGCATAGAAAGACAATGGCCGCTTAGCTGCCAGCGCGGGATCGAGCTGGCGAATACTGCCGGCGGCTCCGTTGCGCGGATTAACGAGCGTGGGCAAGCCCTGCACACGCTGCTTGTCGTTGTAGCGGTTGAAATCACTGCGCGACATATATACCTCGCCGCGCACTTCAAGCACCTCTGCAGTGCAACCGACAAGTCGCAACGGGATGCAATGGATGGTCCGGATGTTCTGCGTGACATCTTCACCCGTCTCGCCATCGCCGCGGGTAGCCGCCTGCACTAGCAGGCCGTGTTCATAGCGCAGGTTGATGGCGAGACCGTCGAATTTAAGTTCGCAGTTATATTCGACCTCCCCTTCCCGAAGATCCAGCGCATTGCGCACACGCGTGTCAAAAGCCCCCGCTCCGCTGGATTCGGTATCAGTCTCGGTGCGAATGGAAAGCATGGGGACAGCGTGGCGAACTTGCGCAAAACCCTCCAGCACTTTTCCACCCACACGCTGGGTGGGTGAATCAGGTGTCCTCAGCTCGGGATACTGTGCTTCGAGAGTTTCAAGTTCCCGGAACAGCTTGTCGTACTCCGCATCCGGTACCACAGGAGAATCCAGAACATAGTAGGCGTGACTGTAACGCTCGAGATCGAAATGCAATTGAGAGATGCGTTGTGCTGCTGCCATCAGGAGAACAGTCTGCGGGCTTGCGCGCTGCCCGGGGTGATATGGCCGGCCAGCATGAGATCTTCGGTGACGGCCACTTGTGACCGAATCTGTGCGATGGCGCCGTCGCTCAACGCCACGCGCTGGTCATCGGCCAGTGTCGTGCGCAAGGACTTCGCCAGTTCATTCGCCAGCACCACCATTGCATCGAAGCTGCGCGCGGGTCCGACTACACGGGGAATGTCCATCAACAGCGTCAGGCTGTCCACGCGGGTTTGATTGAGTGTGTGGTGCTGAAATGTCGATCCATCGGAGGCACTCAGACTGAACAGCGTAGCGCCCTGCTTATCCAGCAGATGAAAGGTCCCGTCGGCTTGAAGCATCATGCCCTGCTTTTCCGCCGCGCTGGCCACTTCGCTGCCAAACAGTTTCCGGTCCCCGCTGGTCAACAGGTTGAGGCCTATCATCTGGTCAACATCGGCACAGAAACGATCCAGTTCAAGCGCGCGCTGCACGGAGTCTTCCACGGAGGGGAGTCGCGCATCGACCTTCAGTTGCGCCGCAATATCGGCCATCAGTTCGCGAAAGCCTTCCAACCTCATTTCGCTCACAGATCCGGATCGGTCGACCAGTTGCAGCCCTATCTTGAACGCCCGGTAAGTCTGCCCGCTCTCCGGTATCAGCCGTTCCCACAAGCCGCTGCCCGTATTCAGGCCGCATGCGTGAACGTTTTTTCCGAAATCGAAGCGGCGCTGCCACAATGTATCAAGCACTTCGGGGTTACGCGGCGTCTTAAGAAGGAAAGTAACCATGTAATCGGTCGCGTCGTTGAGCAGATTGCATACCTCGTCAACCGAATCACTGTTCGAATCGCCTTCAAGACCCGCCAGCGGATCACCTTCGCCAGCAGGGGGTTCCTGCACAGGAGCCGCTTTGGCAAGCGACACTTCGGCGTGCGGAACGACAGGTTCGCCCTGACCGCGGCGATAACGCCACTGTTGCCAGAATCCGTATAGATAGACCCCTGCCACTACAACCAGGCCGATGATCAACAGACTCAGCTGAAATTCACTCATGTCTCATACCGGGATTATGGATTCGCATAACCGCAATTATCGCAAAATGCTCATACCAGCGGTAGTTCGCCTTCGCGCATACCAATGCCAGCCACTTCATGCAATGCTTTCACAAAATTGGCATCTTCATGCAATTGCACCAAGGTCCAAGGGTGCGGATGCCCGTGCATTTGCGCCAGGCGTGCTTTGCTTTGGGCCGTCATCTCCCACTTCAATCCGGCCAGCAGCTCATCCGCCGAATCGGGTTTGTTGCATACCAGCACCATGTCGCAACCCGCATTCAACGCTGCTTCGGCGCGCTGCACGATTCCGCCGGCAACAGTCGCTCCCTCCATGCTCAAGTCATCGCTGAAGATGCAGCCCGCAAAGCCGAGCTCACCGCGCAATATATCCTTCAACCATACTTTGGAGAACCCTGCCGGCCGCGGGTCGACCTTGGGATAAATGACATGAGCGGGCATTACGGCTGTCAGTCCGAAATTGACCATCTGCCGAAACGGAATGATGTCGCAAAGTTCAATATCGGTGTAACTGCGCTCATCCACGGGGATCTCGAGATGAGAGTCGGCGCAGACGAATCCGTGTCCGGGAAAATGTTTACCCACGGTGGGCATGCCGCCTTGTTTCAATCCCTGCAGCAGGCTGTGCGCGAGTTCGGCGATGGCCTGCGGCTCGGCATGGAATGCGCGGTCACCGATCACACTGCTTGAGCCGTAGTCCACATCCAACACGGGAGTGAAGCTGAAATCAACTCCGCAGGCGCGCAATTCGGACGCCAAGACGTAGCCTGTTTGGTGAGCCAAATGTTTGGCCCGCTTCGGATGTTGGTCCCAGACCTTGCCCAACTCGCGCATCGCCGGAATCCTGGTAAATCCTTCGCGAAAACGCTGCACTCTGCCGCCTTCGTGATCGACCGCGATCAGCAGGGGGGGGGAGCGCAGCGCATGGATGCTTGCGGTCAGCGCGGCCAACTGGCCTGGAGATTCGTAGTTGCGCGCAAACAGGATGACGCCACCGACCATCGGATGCCGCAAGCGTCGCTCATCATCTGCGGTCAGTGTCTTCCCCAACACATCCAGCATCACCGGCCCTTTAACCATCAATTTGCTCCTTCCAATACCACGAATGCCACCACTGTCTCATGCTCGTCGCTGATGCTCAGATGATGGCGCACCACTCCCAGCCCGGACAAAAGCACCGAAAGTTCCTCCTCGAACTGGAATGCCGGCTTGCCGAGTTCATCATGGATAACTGTGATGCGTCGCAAGCTCACCGGATAACGCAGGCCATGACCCGTCGCTTTGGCAAAAGCCTCTTTCGCCGCGAAACGTTTGCTCAGGAACCGAGCGGGATGGGCCTGAGTGGCATACTCGACCAACTCGGGTTCGGTCAGTATCCGGGCAGCGAACGCCGGGCCATGACGCGTGGTGGCAGCCTCGATACGCGCCACGGTGACGATGTCGGTGCCGATTCCGAAGATCATCCGTCATTCCCGCGAAGGCGGGAACCCAGTAGTCAAAAGAGCCTTCATGTTCTTGACCGCCTGTTCCAGCCCGATGAACACCGCTTCGGAAATGATCGCATGACCAATATTGAGTTCGGCGATGTGAGGGATAGCGATGATGGGTTGCACGTTATGGTAGTGAAGGCCGTGCCCGGCGTTCACCTGCATTCCCAGAGCATGTGCATGCAAAACGGCGGAATGGATACGCGCAAGCTCCTGCTCGCGCTCGGGAACGCTATCGGCATCGGCATATTTTCCGGTATGTATCTCAACCACGGGGGCCCCCGCTTTCTTCGCCGCATCCAGCTGTCTTGCGTCGGCATCAATAAACAGCGAAACACGGATACCCGCTTCGGTACAGCGCTGAGTGGCGCGCTGCACCACATCAAAATGCCTGATCACATCCAGGCCACCCTCGGTAGTCAGTTCCTCGCGCTTTTCCGGCACCAGACAGATGTCGTGGGGCTTCACACGCAGGGCGTTGGCAATCATCTCGTCGGTAACCGCGCATTCGAGGTTCATGCGCGTCTGCAGCATGCCGCGCAGGATGTCTACATCGGCATCCTGAATGTGGCGGCGGTCTTCGCGCAGGTGGATGGTGATGGCATCGGCACCCGCCTCTTCGCAGATCAGCGCGGCACGCACCAGATTGGGATAGCGCGCGCCTCGCGCCTGGCGCAGGGTGGCTACATGGTCGATATTGAGTCCGAGTTTGATCATAATTTCTGCAGGTCCCTCATCAGTTCGCGCGTATGCATTGTTTTTCCGGCAAGGTGATGATCAAGCAGCATACGCATCAGTTGTTTGCTTTGGCGCGCGCTATTCACGTCGCGGTAATCGTCCGCAGCCATGTCCAGCAAAGTCTTGCCCATGAGCTGCATCCCCTGCGAGGAATCGGCTGTTTCCGCTACTGCACCAAGTTCGAGTATATATCGGTAACTGAGATCCGGCACGATGGCCTTGCCGCTGTCTGCCTCTGTTTCAAGGCGCAACGCATACCCCAGTTCTTGCAGCATATGTTTCTCGAAGCAGCGCAATGTGAATGCGTGATCATCTTCCTGCGCCAAACGCAGCAGGGTCTGCTGATAATAATCAAACAGTGCCTCGTGAGGATCGTCTCGCGCCATCAGGTTGAGCAGCAATTCGTTCAGATAGAAACCGCACAGCAAGGCCGTGCCCTGCAGCTGTGGCTGTCCTCCCTGCCATTCTGCCCCGTGTAGCGTGCGCAGTTCATGCTTGCCGAACCAGCTCAACGTGAGTGGCTGGAATCCCATCAGCAAACCGCGCAACGCTGACCGGGGACGGCGCGCGCCGCGCGCCACGAGAGGAACGCGACCATGCTGCCGACTGAACACTTCCAAAACCAGACTGGTCTCGCGGAATGGGTAACTGTGCAGCACGAAGGCCGGTTCGTCCTGAATTCGCTGTTTGGACGATACGTTACTCATACCCCAGCGATTTCAACATCTGTGCACTATCTGCCCAGCCGCTGCGGACCTTGACGAAAACTTCGAGAAAAACTTTACCATCGAACATCTTTTCCATGTCGAGACGTGCCTGGGTCGCAATCTCCTTGAGCTTCTCACCCTTGCTGCCGATGAGCATGGCTTTGTGCGCATCCTTGTCCACCAGGATAGCCGCGTGGATCCGGCGCAACTTGCCTTCAAGTTTGAATTGTTCGATTACCACACTGACCGAATAGGGCAACTCCTCGCCGGTAAAACGGAATACCTTTTCCCGCAGCAATTCGGCGGCTAGA
The DNA here is from genome assembly GCA_043744345.1 of Sideroxydans sp. Classification (GTDB taxonomy): domain Bacteria; phylum Pseudomonadota; class Gammaproteobacteria; order Burkholderiales; family Gallionellaceae; genus Sideroxyarcus. The sequence goes on from JAYTUW010000010.1 coordinate 17,772, forward strand.
AAACGCTCATTTCGGTCCGTGATCTCGTCTTCGCCGTACAAGTGCTCACCCTCGGGAATGAACGGACGGATGGCATCGAGCAGGGTGTCGAGTTGTTTGCCCTGGCGGGCACTGATCGGAACGATGGCGGCAAAATGCCGCAATGCGGACAGCTTTTCAATGAATGGCAGCAGTTCGGACTTGTCTGCCATCAAATCCGCCTTGTTGATGACCAGGATAACAGGACGGTCCTGCGGCAATAAATCCAGAACCTGCTGGTCGCGCTCGTCGAAATGGCGCGCTTCGAGCACAAACAGAACAACGTTCACTTCGCGCAGGCTACTGGTCACCACGCGGTTCATGCCGCGATTCAACGCATTGGTGTGCTGAGTCTGGAATCCGGGCGTATCAACGAAGACGAACTGCATCTTGTCCTCGGTAAGAATACCGGTGATGCGATGGCGCGTTGTCTGTGCCTTGCGTGACGTGATACTGATCTTCTGCCCGATTAGATGGTTGAGCAGGGTCGACTTGCCCACGTTGGGGCGGCCGACGATGGCGATGAAACCGCTATGTTGGGTTTGGGATTCGGTCATGGGCTTTCTTTGATTTGTTGATAGGCGCGCTCGGCGGCGATTTGTTCGGCGATGCGTCTGCTGGAGCCCTCGCCCCGGGTAGTCAATTTGAGTTGCGCGACTTCGCATGAGACGACAAATGTCTGCGCATGCGCTTCGCCTTTAATCTCGGACACATTGTATTGCGGCAATGCCAATTTACGACCCTGCAGATATTCCTGAAGCAATGTCTTTGCATCCTTGCCCAAGGACTGTAAGTCTGCATTTACGATGAACGGCACGTAAAGGCCCAAAATCACCTGCTCTGCAGCCGAAAAGTCCTTGTCCAGCACAACAGCGCCAAATACCGCTTCCAACGCATCGGCCAGAATCGACGGGCGCCGGAAACCAGAGGTTTTGCGCTCTCCCTCGCCCAGCAGCAGATTTTCACCCAGATTCAGTTGTTGAGCCAGAACAGCCAGCGTCTGCTGATTGACCAGATTGGAACGCAATCTGGACAGGTCGCCTTCCGGCGAATCGGGGTAGTTCTCAAAAAGGTATTTTGCAATGGCGCAGTTCAGTACGCTGTCACCGAGGAATTCCAGCCGTTCATTGTGTGCGGCACTGTAACTGCGATGCGTCAGCGCGCGCTGCAACAATTGCGGCTGTGTAAACCGATAGCCGAGTTGCTTGCACAATGAAACATGTGTCATAGCAAAGATTAAGAGCTGCTTGGATTGAATTCGAGCACCAGAGTGGCATTGGCAACTAGCGGGATCTTCACGGAATAGCTTGCACTCAAACTCAGCCTCCCATTGGCTTTCGTGATCTCGATATCCTCCGAGGAAATATCCGAGATATTGTTTACCTCGGCGCGCTTGCTGTATGCACTCTTGATCTGCATGATAGATGCGTCCCTCATATCCTGATCGTTAGCAATGGTTTTGAATATCTGCGTGAGTTGTGCGTTGTGGATATATGCGGGTACCAATTTCATCCCAAAGATGGCAACCAGTATGATTCCCACAGCGACAAAAATCATTCCGACAAAGCCGACGCCGCGTTGCTTCCGAGCCAAAGTTTTCATCTTCACCCCTTTCATATTTATCCCGCCTAATCAATCGAGAGACCGACACGCTTCAGTTCGCCAAAGTTCATCCAGATGAAAAAGGCCCTCCCAACGATCATTTCATCCGGCACAAAGCCCCAATAACGACTGTCGCGGCTATTATCCCGGTTGTCGCCCATCATGAAATAGTGCCCTGCAGGCACGGTACACCGCACTTCAATTTCGCTGTAACTGCAATGTTCATTTTGCGGAAAGTTCGACACGCTACCCAAATGCACCAACGGCATTTCCGGATTCAGTAAAACCGAATGGACCTTTCCCGACAGATTTTCGTTATACCGCTCCGTGTGAACAAAGCGCAATTCGTTCTCCACATAATTGTACTCACCATCGCGCTGCAATTCCTGATCCTTGCCGTTGATCGTTAACCTCTTGTTCCGGTACACCAGCGTATCTCCCGGAACCCCGACCACCCGCTTAATATAATCCACCGAAGGATCTTCAGGATAGTGGAAAACCATCACATCGCCACGCTTCGGCTGGTTGATTTCAAGGAATTTTTTGTTGATGATGGGCAAACGCAAGCCATAAGTGAAGCGATTGACCAGGATAAAATCGCCCACATGCAGTGTTGGCCTCATCGAGCTGGAAGGTATCTTGAACGGCTCGACCAGAAACGAGCGCAATACAAACACGACCAGAATTACCGGGAAGAAACTCTTGGCGTATTCCACCCACCAGGATTCTTTTTCCCCCGCCGCCCGCCTGGTTCGCAACACGAAATAGTCCATCATCCAGATGGCACCGGTCACGAGTAACAGGGAAAACAAGATCAAAGCGAAGGTCATCTGAATTCCTATCCGGTTATTTGTCATCCACACGCAGGATGGCAAGGAATGCCTCCTGCGGAATCTCCACGCTGCCCACTTGTTTCATGCGCTTCTTGCCTGCCTTCTGCTTCTCCAGCAGTTTCTTCTTGCGCGAGATGTCGCCGCCGTAACACTTGGCCAGCACGTTCTTGCGCAAGGCCTTCACATTCTCGCGCGAGATGATATTGGCTCCGATGGCCGCCTGGATCGCCACGTCGAACATCTGGCGCGGGATCAGTTCGCGCATCTTGGCCGCCACCTCGCGCCCGCGGTACTGGCTGTTGGCGCGATGAACGATGATGGACAGTGCATCCACTTTCTCGCCGTTGATCAACATGTCCACCTTCACCACGTCGGCCGAACGGTATTCCTTGAACTCATAATCCATCGAAGCGTAACCGCGCGACACCGATTTCAGCTTGTCGAAGAAATCCAGCACGATCTCGCCCATCGGCATCTCGTACTTCAGCAGCACCTGCTTGCCGTGGTAGGTCATATCGATCTGCACACCGCGCTTCTGCGTGCACAGGGTGATGACAGAACCCACATACTCCTGCGGCATATACAGATTGACGTTGACGATGGGCTCGCGGATCTCCTCGACTTTGGACAAGTCCGGCAGCTTGGACGGATTGTCCACCATCTGCACCGTGCCATCGCGCTGTACCACCTCATAGATCACCGTGGGGGCGGTAGTGATCAGATCCATGTCAAACTCGCGTTCCAGTCGTTCCTGCACGATCTCCATGTGCAACAGGCCGAGGAAGCCGCATCGGAAACCGAAGCCCAGCGCCTGAGACACTTCCGGTTCGTATTGCAGCGCGGCGTCGTTGAGCTTCAGTTTTTCCAGTGAATCGCGCAACGCCTCGTACTGGTTGGATTCGACCGGAAACAGTCCGGCAAACACTTGCGGCTGGATCTCTTTGAATCCCGGCAATGCGGCGGCGGCAGGGCTGGACACGTGAGTGACGGTATCGCCGACCTTGGCATCCTTTAATTCCTTGATGCCGGCAATGACGAAACCGACCTGCCCGGCACTCAATGTCTCCCGATCCTGCGATTTCGGCGTAAACACGCCGACATGCTCGGTGAGATGCTGCGCGCCGGTCGCCATGAACAATATTTTGTCTTTGGGTTTGAGCGTGCCATTGACGATACGCACCAGCATCACCACGCCGACATAGTTGTCAAACCAAGAATCGATGATCAACGCCTGCAGAGGCGCTGTGACATCGCCCTTGGGCGCAGGTACTTTAACGATCAGCGCTTCCAGAACCTCTTCTACCCCCAGCCCCGTCTTGGCTGAACAACGGACGGCATCCTGCGCGCCGATGCCGATCACATCCTCGATCTCGGTAATGGCATTCTCGGGATTGGCGGAAGGCAAATCGATCTTGTTCAGAACCGGGACGACTTCGACACCCAGATCCAGCGCAGTGTAACAATTGGCAACGGTTTGAGCTTCGACGCCCTGGGATGCATCCACAACAAGCAGCGCCCCTTCGCACGCGGACAGGGACCGGGATACTTCGTATGAGAAATCCACATGCCCGGGGGTATCGATGAGGTTCAGGTTGTATATCTGGCCGTCGCGCGCCTTGTAAGTCAAAGCTGCGGTTTGGGCCTTGATGGTGATACCGCGCTCGCGCTCGATATCCATTGAATCAAGAACTTGTTCCTCCATCTCGCGGTCGGACAACCCCCCGCACAAATGGATGATACGGTCGGCCAATGTGGACTTGCCATGATCGATGTGGGCGATGATGGAGAAATTACGGATATGCAGCAGGCTCAAAATGAATAATCCCGTCAAAAACGGCGGTTTCGCAAAGCGCGAATTCTAGCCGATTTTGACGGGACTCGCTGAGTTACCGGGGCTTTTTACTTCTCGTCCAATTTGATGGAAACGTAGACCGTGCCCTCGCTACGGCGCACCAGCAAGGCTATATTGCGACCTCGACCAACTTTCTTGATCACGTCGTTGAACTGGCTCAAGCTGCGAACTTCAATATTGCCCACAGCGAGAATCACATCGCCGCGCTGCAACTGGCTCCTTGTCGCGGCACCTTTCAAATCCTCCACAATCAGCCCCCCCTCGACTTGCAGTTCGGCTCTTTGCTGCTCGTTCAGTTCGCTCACAACCAAACCAAGTCGGGTTTCAACCTCGGAAGTGCCGTCCGCGCCGCCGCGACTACCTCTCTGGGCAACAACCGACTCCTCCTGTATCTCTCCAATGACCAGGGAAACATCCTGAGCACTGCCTTTGCGCCACAATTGCAAGCTGACTTTGCTTCCGGGCTTGGTTGCGGCAACAATACGCGGCAAATCAGCCGAAGTAGTCACCACCTTGCCGTCGAATTTGAGAATCACGTCACTGGGTCGCACACCCGCCTTATCAGCCGGGCCGCCTTTTTCAACGCTGGAGATGAGCGCTCCCGCAGCTTTGGACAAGCCGAACGAATCGGCCAACTCCTTGGTCACCTCCTGGATGGTTACACCAATGCGTCCGCGCGTGACCTTGCCAGTGCTACGCAACTGGCTAACAACGTCCATCGCCACATCGATGGGAATAGAGAACGAAAGCCCCATGTATCCACCGGAACGGCTGTATATCTGTGAATTGATGCCGACCACCTCCCCCTTCATGTTGAACAAGGGGCCGCCCGAGTTGCCCGGGTTGATCGCCACGTCTGTCTGGATAAAGGGGACAAAGTTTTCCTGCGGCAGCGATCGCCCTTTGGCACTAACGATGCCCGCAGTCACACTATTCTCAAAGCCGAAGGGAGAGCCAATTGCCAACACCCATTCACCCACCTTGATTTGCTCCGGATTACCAAGCACCACCTTGGGCAGGCCGGTAGCATCGATCTTGAGCAATGCCACGTCGGTTCGCTTGTCGGCACCGATCACTTTGGCTTTGAATTCACGCTTATCAGTTAAGCGCACAGAAATCTTTTCAGCTCGGTCAACAACGTGGGCATTGGTCAGAATGTAGCCATCCGCACTGATAATAAATCCGGAACCCAGCGATTGAGATTCCTGTTCGCGGGGAACTTGCGGGGAAAAACGTCGGAAAAATTCATTGAACGGGTCGTTTTCGGGCAGATTCGGCGCCCCCTGGAACATCTGTGGAGCTCTGTTGACCTGGGTAGTGCTTACGTTCACAACTGCTGCACCATGTTTTTCCACCAACTCGGTAAAGTCAGGCAGCTCTTTGGCCACTGCCGATTGTGACAACAATCCAAGAAACGCAAAAACAACAAATTTCCTGAGCATGATACTTAGCCTCCTGATGAAACGATGATTAAGAACCAGACCGCGATGAAACAATTGATGTTGCGACAGCCTGCCCGACTCCGGGCGACAATTTTGCCAACAGGAAACCCAGCAATAACCCTCCGAGCGCGCCTGCAACCGCAAAGGCGTCGCGTTGAGCACCCCCGCCGGCCAGCGCGACCCCGGACATGCCACCTGCCAACAACAGCAGTAATGGCAACACATACATCTTGATCGTGCCGCGCAGCAAAACACCGTCCGGAATCGAGACCCGGACTTCATCCCCCACCTTGGCGCGAACTTCGTTGTTAACCAGAAACTGGCGGGGAGTATTGCTACAGAACAATTTTGTCAGCTTGCCGCTGCCACAGCCGCCTTCGCTGTCGCAATGACCGCAGCCGCCTGTTCCCAGAGGTTGCACCGAAGCTTCCTTGCCGAGTGTTTGAATGACGATGGCTCGCATCTCCAGCATGTCATTGCCCCGCGTAGCGGACGGAATCGCCAACCTGAATAACGGTTCGGGATGGCACTTCCCCGACTACCGTAACCAGATGCTGGCCAACCACCCGGTTATAGACGTGTGCAGCGCCCTGCCCGGACAGGCCGGAATGAATGTAAGCCTCATCCATTACTTTTTCGAAAAACACCGAGATGCTGCACAGCCCGTCGGAGAAGACCATATGAACCACAGGCTCCTTGTTTCCCCGGAACGGACGGCGCATTTCGACTATTTTTTTGAAACCCGGCGGAAGTGCATCAATTTGCCAACCGCTGGGTTCTTCCAGCAACTCGACTTTGGGAGATGGCGAAGTGCGGGGCTGGTGAGCAATTGCCGTTGCGGAAGCATTCTCCGGAACGATCCATTTTCGATCGATGTTGCTGCCAATGATCAATTCCATGAAGGAATATTGCTCGATGATGTAACCCCGGTCATCCATCACCACCGCTTTGAGCAACAAACCGGACTCGTTGTGTGCCCACATCTTGCGTGCATAGCGCAAATTATCCCTGGGCAAGAAAACGACTGCATGGGCGTGATATCCGGCGACCTCATCCTCTTCCGCCCGGCTGACCGAATAATTCTCTTTCAATATTGAAAGCTGCTCCGGCAACAAAGCCGGAAATGCCCTTTTTATTTGGCGCTTTTCAACCCGGACTTTGCGCCCGTCCGCATACAACCAGAGTTGATCGTTGTCACGAATCAGTTCACTCCTGCCGCCGCCAATTCCCTCAAGGCGCTCATGTTCGCCATTTTGGTCCGAGACATGGGTGATACGGGACATTTCGACATGGCCGCCCGATTGGTACACAAACACACCGCTATAGTCAGTCTGCCGCGCCGCCAATGACATTTCCGTCAGCCAATCACCATCTTCAACTTGTACCGGATCGGCGAATGCGGTCACCACCCCCAGCTGCAAAAACAACCATAGCAGCAATCTCGATTGTGGCTGCTTGCTTTGCACTATCGCCCTGCCACTGCGTGTATGTAAGATGCCGCGCCGTGAACATCTGCATTCGGGGAGTATTCCTGATGTGCCGACAGATAATCGTCAGCCTGTGATGATGCCGGACGTACCGAAGAAATATTGTTTTGCTGAACCGCGGCGATCTGGGGTGCGGGTTCACTTGCAACCTGCAGAGACATCCATGCCACCAATGCCAACGCCATCACAGAAGCCACGGCAGATAGCGCGAAATTTCGGACTCGTTGGGAAGTGCGGTTATGCGGGGCAATGACGGTTGGTTCTGCTTGAAGTCGTTCACGAAATGACTCGTCAAAGCTCTTGCAGATATGGTCAGGCTGCCTCAATGCGTCTCCGATGAGATGATAGCTCTCCCAGTCTTGCTGCGCTTCCGGATGACGTTTAAGTTTGTCCAAGAAGGCATCTGCCTGATCCTCGAACATTTCCCCGTCCATCAAAGCCGAAATTTCCTGTTTCATGTTCACCACCTTGTATTGTCACTTGTGCCCAATAAAGGACGCAGATTGGTTGCTATCGCCTCACGCGCCCTGAAAATCCTGGATCTGACTGTTCCAATCGGACAATCCATCACCGCCGCAATCTCTTCATAACTCAAACCCTCAATCTCGCGCAACGTCAGGGCAGTACGCAAGTCATCAGGCAACTCTTGCAGCGAAGAGTTCACAACTGCCACAACTTGCTTGCTCATCAGTTCGTTCTCCGGGGTTGCCACCTCATGCAACAGCGCGGCATCCTCAAAGTCTTCGGCATCTTCCGAATCAAACGGAGTACTGGTCGGCACCCGGCGCCCCTGGGCCACCAGGTAATTCTTGGCAGTATTGATACCGATCCGATACAACCAGGTATAAAACGCGCTATCCCCGCGGAAAGCGGGCAAAGCACGGTAAGCCTTGATAAAGGCATCCTGGGTGACATCCTCCGCTTCGGCGGCATTCCGCACAAAACGCGAGATCAATCTGCCCAATCGGCGCTGATATTTGGCCACCAACAGCCCAAACGCGTGCTTGTCGCCGCGTTGCGCACGTTCCACGAGCTGTTGATCTACCTCCCTGTCACCCATTCCGTCTTCCGGTTTATTGATTTGAACCGCCAAACACAAGCGGCTCGTCAGTATAACCGGACGGGTACACAAACGTCAGCTTTGCCAGATGGGCAAATGGACAGCCCACACAGAAATAAGTTCATTCACCAACGCTGTCCGCTCCCCAGTTTTGCTATAGTTCGTCAGGTTAAGAACCCGAATGGACAAGTAGCGTGTTGCGTTTTGATACCCTCATTATCGGTAGCGGACTGGCAGGTCTTTCACTGGCACTCAAGTTGGCAGACAGGCAAAAGGTGGCCGTTATCACCAAAAAATCACTTCTGGACGGAGCCAGCGCATGGGCTCAGGGGGGCATTGCTGCCGTTCTGTCCCCCGAAGACTCTCTGGACGAGCATATCCAGGACACGCTGGTCGCTGGAGTCGGCTTGTGTGACCCCAAGACCACGCGTTTCGTGATCGAACACGGTGCGGAGGCTATTGACTGGCTGATTTCCCAGGGGGTTCCCTTTACGCGCGATATCGGATCGGACAGTGGTTACCATCTCACCCGTGAAGGCGGTCACAGCCATCGGCGCATCATCCATGCCGCAGATACCACCGGCCTGGCCGTCCAGGAAGCCATTGTTGCCAAGGCCCGCTCCCATCCCAATATCACGCTATTGGAGCACTACATCGCGGTCGATCTCATCACCGGCAAGAAACTGGGGCTAGGCAACAATCGCTGCTATGGGGCCTACGCGCTAAATAGCCTGAACGGCGAGGTCATCACCATAGCGGCACAAAATACGGCACTCGCTACAGGGGGTGCAGGCAAAGTCTACCTGTACACGACCAACCCGGACACCGCCACAGGCGACGGTATCGCCATGGGCTGGCGCGCGGGGTGCAAAGTTTCCAACATGGAATTCATCCAGTTTCATCCGACGTGCCTTTACCACCCGCATGCCAAGTCTTTTCTCATCAGCGAGGCGGTACGCGGTGAAGGGGGTTTACTCAAGTTACCCGATGGCACCCGGTTCATGCCTTGGCACGATGAGCGGGCGGAACTCGCGCCACGGGATGTCGTAGCGCGCGCCATCGACTTCGAAATGAAGAAGCGGGGTCTGGACTGCGTCTATCTGGATATTTCGCACCAGCCGCTCGAATTCCTGCAGGAGCACTTCCCAAACATCTATTCACGCTGCCTGGCGCTGGGGATAGATATTTCGAAACAACCGATCCCCGTCGTTCCTGCGGTGCATTTCACCTGCGGCGGCTTGGTGACCGACCTGGATGGACGCACCAACGTCGAAGGACTATACGCGGTGGGAGAAACCGCCTGTACAGGCCTGCACGGCGCAAACCGCTTGGCCAGCAATTCATTGCTCGAATGCTTGGTTTTCGCCGAGGCGGCCGCCCTTGATATTCTGAACAAACCTCCGGTTGTACTTCCCAAGTTGCCGCAATGGGATGAGAGCCAGGTGACAGATGCAGACGAAACCGTCGTCATCTCGCACAACTGGGACGAATTGCGCAGATTCATGTGGGACTACGTTGGAATCGTGCGCACCACCAAGCGCCTGCAACGGGCACAGCACCGCATCCAGTTGCTGCGTGAGGAAATTGACGAGTATTACAGCAATTTCCATGTCAGTGCCGATCTGCTCGAGCTGCGCAATCTGGTGCTGACTGCCGAACTCATTGTTCAAAGTGCCCTGTCCCGCCACGAGAGCCGGGGACTGCACTTCAGTAAGGACTTTCCGCAGAAGCTGCCTGAAGCCATCCCAACCGTACTGACTCCGGCAGACTAGTCGGGTACCGTAAGGGGATTTTTATCGCCCCATCTCAACAAGGTACGCAGCAAGCGGTAGCTTTCCGTGCTCATGGCATCAGGCAATATCAATATGCTGCGCCTTCCGCGCTGCCCGGCCAACAGGACGTCCAGAATCACGATGTAGGGAGTAACCACACTACTTGCCAGCACCCGCCCCGGCATGTGGCTGCCGCTGCGCAATACCAGCACGATCTCTTCGCGATCCTCGAAACGAAATGCCACACACGATTTCGCCAAACGCAGTTTGGCATCATGCAACAGGCAGTATCCAGTCCAGTACATCACTGCTGCCGAGACTGCGAACAAAATGCCTGCCGGCCATGGCAACGTCCACAAGCAAACCAGCGAACCCGCACAAAGACTAATAACAAGGAACACCAGAAAGCGGGATGCGCGTAATTTGTAGTAGCGTTGCATACCCGCTGTGCCTGGAAGGTGCTAGAAGAACAAGGCGATGATCAACCCGAGAAGGGTGAGTGCGACAGCCGCCGTCAGAATGAGGCCCCCGCCGTTGGAAATTCTCTCTGCTTCCATCGCATGCATGGAGTGCGCGGGCGCATTTTTGGAAAACAATGCCGACTGCGGTGCTGCGCTGTTTATTTCCTCAGCACTGGGACGAGCCATTTTGAATGTCCTGGACAGTTCTTCCACATCCTCTGGACTTGCCGTCATCGCGGCCAGCCTCATCGTCGCCCCGGCGGAGTCAAACGACGGGGACAACCTCATTGTTACAACAGGATCCGTGTTTTCATCGGTCTCTCCAGCATGCGAAGTGATACCCGACGATGATATTGTGCCCAGCGGCTTGGCTGCATCCAGGGGAAGAGCGCTGCGTGCCATTGTACCCAGACAGGCTCGCAAGTCGTTCGCCAGATCCCGTGCATTCTGATAGCGGTTCTCGATATCCTTTGCCAATGCCTTGGCGACGATAAAATTGAGCATATCCGGCACAGCCGGATTCAGAGAACTCGGCGATTGCGGGATCGCATTCAAAGTCTGATACATGATGGCATTGACATTCTCACCCAGGAACGGCGGATTCCCGGTGAGCATTTCAAACAACATCACCCCCAAAGAGAAGATATCTGACCTCTGGTCGGTCAGCTTGCCCATCACCTGCTCGGGTGACATGTACTTTGGGGATCCAAGCACCATGCCGGTTTGCGTTCTAACCGCGGCAGAAGCCATGCGTGCGATACCGAAATCGGTGATCTTTGCGTGTCCATCGCGCAACACCATGATATTGGAAGGCTTGATGTCGCGATGCACGATGCCATGCTCGTGCGCATAAGCCAATCCCAGAGCAACTTGCGCCACGATATCGAGCACCTGGTCGACCGGCAACAATTTGTCGTCATTTAAAACGTCGCGCAACTCCCTGCCCTGCAGGAACTCCATCGCGATGTAGGCAATGTCACCGCTGCGACCCACGTCAAAAATGGTGACAATATTGGGATGACTCAGACGACCGGCAGCCTTGGCTTCCTGGTAAAAACGACCTTCATATTCCTCTCGATCATCCTGCGCCAGGCTCAGGGTGATTGTCTTGATTGCGACGATGCGATCAATGAGCGGATCGGTAGCCTTGTATACGACCCCCATCGCCCCCTGACCGAGTTCGCCGACAATCTCATAACGTCCCAAATGACTGATCATGGTTCCCGAGAGGAATGGTTATTTGGCTGATTTCGCCTTGGCGCTTCGGAACACAGGCCCCCACACGGGATGGCCAGCTTCCGCCGCTGTCAGCTCAAATTTGGGATTCAACGCCAGCGCCTTGCGAAAGGATTCATAGCACATCTTTTCCCTTCCCGAAACGCAATGTATGAACGCTAGATACTTATAAGCACTCACCTTGTCATCCTTGTCGGCCAATTTTGTTTGCAACACATTGTTGAGCGCTTCCACCGAAGCATAATAGTTGCCTTCTTCGTAGCTCTCTACACCCTTGCTCAGCTTGTGACCGGGAGTACGGTTATACCACCAGCACTCGTCGCAAGAGTTCAGGGCCTGGCAGCCGCTAAGCGCCCAAACCAACAACACGCCTAGCAAACCACTCCGGCGACCCGACATCCCAATGCTCCTATCCTTTTGCCAACGCCAAAGACTATTTATCGGCGAATTTATGCTTGATTTTTATTCTCTCTCCAGCCTTCACCGTGATGGTTTGGGTGACAGGCGGGAAAGTTGTATTGCTGATCTTGATCACGTGCTTGCCCTCCACGACCTGGAGTTCCAGCAGAGGCGGGCTAACGCCTTGTATTCTACCATCCAGGGAAATCTCTCCCCATGGCGTGATCACCATGCTTACCAGCGCAGGGGCGCCTGTCGTCTCGACCAAAGTGCGTACGCGGGCACTTTGTTTCACTCCTTGAACTTTCTTTTCCTGAACATCTGCCTTTTTGGACTTTTTGCTTTCATTTCTAACGGGTTTTGCTTCAGGAGGACTCTTCGGTTTGGCTTCCAAATGCTGGGGGACTTTGCTTTCAGAAGAGGGCTTCGTAACCACCGCGGTCAGCGGCCGTTCCGGCTCAGACTTGGCGATCTGCGGCTGCTGTGGAGCGGCTGCGACCACCTGCCTGGCAGCGGGGCGATTCACCAATTTGACCGTCAGCGCTACCAAAGACGAGAGCAGCACGATTGCCACCCCGGCGACCATCCCCGCGCGCTGCCTTCTTGATGCATTGTGGTACACCTCGACGGCACGACGTTCCCAGCGCGCCATGGTGGCAATGAACATGTCCCAATAATTCTCCGCCTTGAACAAAACGGCATTTAAACCCGTTGCTCCGGCATACCTGGATTGCTTGGCCAGACTCCGCTGTGTCGAGGTGAAATCACCGGGGTAGCCGATGGCATATACCTCGTGCTCTCGCACATGTTTGTCGGTGCGTGAGCCCTGGTAATGGAACATACCCGCATATTCCTGTGACAATCTGGATACAGCATCGTAATAAGAGCGAGAAACCAGAATCTGTCCGGGATCCGCAAAGCCCATCACGCGCTGTGCCACATTGATACCGTCACCAACGATATTGGGCTGGCCGTTGATATCTTTTACCAGACGTACCGGCCCGAGATTGACCCCGATTCGAACCAGCAGCGGCGGCTCCATGCGAACACCTTCGTTCAGCAAACTGCTGCGCATGCTCAGGGCGGCTTGCAATGCATCGCTAATATCGCCGAGAAAACTGATTGCGGCACCATCTCCGGTATCGAGAATGATACGGTCGTTGACGGGCACATCGCGGATAGCAATGGACAGAAAGGCATTGAATCGCTCTTTCAGAGAAATCTGGCCCGAAACGGATTTTTTAGAATATTCAACAATATCCAGAAAAAATACGCTACAGATGATGGTCTTGTTGCCCCGCTCTTCCATTTATTCCCACTCGCAAATTGCGCCCATGTTGCCGTTCACACTTAAGAATGACACTTAACCTCGCGGATTTTAACGACAGTCCACCAATCTCGCCAGTTTTAATTTTTCCTTAAACGAGCCCTTTTCAGCTTGTTGCCGCGCCCATCGTCCACCACCTGCCGAGCAACACCCGCGGGCAACCCCACCCACTCGAGAATCGCCCTCACTTCCCCTTCGCCCAACTCGGCCATCATGCCGCGTTTGATACGCGGCGGCAGGTTGATCATGCCGAACCTCACCCGCATCAAACGGCTTACGGGCAACCCCAACGCCTCGAAGGTGCGGCGAACCACGCGGTTGCGGCCTTCTTTAAGCACCAGACGATACCAGTGGTTGAATCCTTCCCCCCCTTCGTCGCTGAGCTTTTCAAAGCGCACCGGCCCATCCTCCAATTCGATACCTTCCTTGATCATCTGATGCATCTGATCCGGCGTCATCTGCCCCTGCACTCGCACGGCATATTCGCGCTCTACCTCAAAACGCGGGTGCATCAACCGATTGGCCAATTCACCCGACGTTGTAAAGATCAACAGACCGCTGGTATTGAAGTCAAGGCGTCCGATAGCAATCCACTTCTGCCCGCGCAACTTTGGCAGCGCATCGAACACGTTGGCGCGCTCTTTGGGGTCGTCGCGACTGACAATCTCCCCTTCCTGCTTGTGGTAGAGCAAAACGCGCGGCATAGTTTGCTCAGCCTGCGGTTTCAGGCGAATCTGGCGGCCATCTACCTGCACCTTATCCCCGTCGGAGACACGAACCCCCAGCGTGGCAACGGTGCCGTTCACGGTCACCCGGCCGGCACTGATCCATTCCTCCATTTCGCGGCGCGAACCTATGCCGGCTTGGGCCAGCACTTTTTGCAAACGCTCGGCTTTGGGAGCGTCATCAATTTCCTCATTCATTCTGTCACCGCTCTTCTTTCCAGTACGGCTTGCGCCAAAGTCCCGCTATCCACGTGTTCCAGCTCCCCACCCACCGGCAAGCCGCGCGCGATGCGCGACACCTTGATTCCCCGTGAACGCAGCAAAGTCGCGATGTAGTGCGCCGTTGCCTCCCCTTCGACCGTGAAATTGGTTGCCAGGATCACCTCACACGACAGCTCCTGCGCACGATTCAGCAAACGTTCCAGCGGCAGCTCCCGCGTTCCCATCCCGTCCAGCGGAGAAAGCCTTCCCATCAACACGAAGTACATACCCCGAAAACATTGCGCCTGTTCCATCATCAACAGATCTGCCGGCATCTCCACAACACACAGCAGATCCGTCTCGCGCCGCGACGACCGGCACAAGGGACATACCTCTTCTTCGGAAAAATTATTGCATTTGCTGCAGTGTTTGACGCTTTTCACCGCATGATCCAGAGAATGCGCCAGATGCAAAGCCCCCTGCCGGTCGCGCTGCAGCAGGTGGTAGGCCATGCGTTGCGCGGATTTCGGCCCCACACCCGGCAAACAACGCAAGGCCTTGATCAGATCTTCCAGACTGGAAGGAGGATTCATTTATCAAGAATCTCGCGTAGCGAGGACCGACCGTACCCCTCTCCCACTGGGATAACCAGCGACTTGCCCGCTTGCGGGCTTAGTCGAATGGCTAGTTGTCCCACCAGAGGGGGAACGGGGGTGAGGGAACGGATATTGCACGTCTGATTCATGTTTGCGAAGTAGATATTGTCCGTTAGAACGGCAGACTCATACCCGGCGGCAGGTTCATCCCGGCGGTAAATCCGCTCATGCGCTTTTGCGAAGTCTCAGCCGCCTTCTTGTTGGCATCGTTCAACGCCGCGACGATCAGATCCTCCAGCATCTCTTTATCGTCCATCACGCTTTGATCCAGCATCACGCGCCGCACTTCATGCCCGCACGTCATAACCACCTTGACCATACCGGAGCCGGATTGCCCTTCCACCTCGACGGTGGCCAGTTCATCCTGCGCCTTCTTCATGTTCGCCTGCATCTGTTGAGCCTGCTTCATCAGCCCGGCCAATCCGCCCTTCATCATTGCCGCTTCCTCCTGTTTCGTTATACGGGTCTGATCGAACCTTCGATCACTTGCGCGCCAAAATGCGTTTGCGCTTCGCGCACAAAGGCATCCTGCTTGATTGCTTCTTCCGCCTGCTGCTGGCGCGTCTGTTTCTCATGCTGTTCGACGGCCGCGGGTGTCACAACATCTTTGGTTGCGCCCAGTTCCACGGCCAGCCTGATAGGCTTGACGAAATACTCGCTGAGCGCCGCCTGCAGCTTGTCTTGCGCGATCTTGTTGGTTTGCAGGTGCTTGTGCTGTGGCGCAAGGCTTAGCACCATGCGTCCGTCCGCAAAACTTGCCAGCACGCTGTTCTTCGCCAGTTCGCGCGCCATGCCTTGCAGGTTGAGTTGCGACAACAAGGCATTCCAGTCCAAGTCCGTGCCGCCGGACACACTCAGCGCCGGGGCAGCAGCCTGTCTCGCGGGCGTCGGCTCGGCGGCCATATGCTTGGCAGCACTTGGCACGGCTTTGGGCGCAGTTGCCGGTGCGGGTTTTGGCGCAGCCTGTCCGGCACTCGCCCCCGCTCCTTGTGGAGCAAATGCCAGCATGCGCAGCAGCGTCATGGTAAACCCGGCGTATTCATCCGGCGCCAGGTCGATCTCGTTGCGACCATGGATCACGATCTGGTAGTTCAACTGGATTTCTTCGGGCGTGAACTGTTGCGCCAATTCCATCAGACGCGCACGTTCCGGCTCATCCTCGGCAATGGCTTGTGGAATGGTCTGCGCCAGTGCGATACGGTGCAACAGCGTCGCCAGATCCTGCAACGCCGCCTCGAACGCCAGGCTGCGTATGGCCATGTCGTCGGCAATGCGCAACAGTCCCGCACCGTCCCCGGCACGCAGCGTTTGCAGCAGATCGAACAGATACCCCTGGTCGATAGCCCCCAGCATGGTGCGCACCAGCGCTTCATCCACCTTGCTGGAAGAGTAGGCAATAGCCTGATCCATCAGGCTCAAAGCATCGCGCATACTGCCCTGCGCGGCACGCGCCACCAGATTCAGGGCGCCCATCTCGAACGGGATCTTCTCCTGTTCCAGCACATACTGCAGGTGCGTATTGATCAACGCAGGCGGCAATTGCTTGAGATTGAACTGCAAGCAGCGCGACAGCACGGTGACCGGTATCTTCTGCGGATCAGTGGTGGCGAGGATGAACTTCACATGCGACGGCGGCTCTTCCAGCGTCTTCAGCATCGCATTGAACGCCGACTTCGACAGCATGTGCACTTCGTCGATGATGTAGACCTTGAAGCGTCCCGAGGTCGGCGCATACAGCGCGCTTTCCAGCAGTTCGCGCATGTTGTCGACCTGCGTGTTTGAGGCCGCATCCAGTTCGATCAGGTCGACGAAACGTCCGCTATCGATCTCGGTGCACGCCCCACAAACGCCGCATGGCGTGGCAGTGATGCCGGACTCACAATTCAGGGATTTGGCGAAGATGCGCGCGATGGTGGTCTTGCCCACGCCGCGCGTGCCGGTGAAGAGGTAGGCGTGATGGAGACGGTTCTGGGTGAGCGCATTGGTCAACGCCTGCACCACATGCTCCTGCCCCGCTAGTTGGGCAAAGCTTCTCGGGCGCCATTTGCGCGCTAGCACTGAAGTCGCTGACATACGCCCATCCCCTCCGGCCTGTCGAGTGTAACACCCTCGATAAATAAGGAGGCGAGCCTTACCCCCGGCACTTGCACCGCTTGGCTGTGGCTGCTTCCTTCCGGACCTGACCAGGTTCACCAAAGTGCAATGCGGGGAGACCC
>JAYTUW010000011.1:0-8896 GCA_043744345.1 Sideroxydans sp.
TGGGTCGTGCGGGGATCGAACCTGCGACAAACGGATTAAGAGTCCGCTGCTCTACCAGCTGAGCTAACGACCCGGAAGAGGCGCGCATTTTATGCGAGCGGCCGAAATTGTCAAGGCTATTGTGCCCGACTTCAGCGCGTGCAATGCCTTTGCAGCGCCCATTCAACGTGTTCGCGCACCAGTTGGGACGGGTGCTGTGTCCGGGATTGCAATGCCTGTACAACTGGCGGCGCAGTGGGGGCATTGCCCAGTGCCACGGCGATGTTGCGCAGCCATTGTTCGTGTCCGATGCGGTAAATGGCACTGCCAGCCAGCCTGCTGTTGAAGGTTGCCTCATTCCAGGCAAACAGCTCGATGAGGGATACGTCGTCCAGCCCGTGTCGTGCGGCGAAGTCCGGCTCCACGGTCTGTTGCGCGAAGCGGTTCCACGGGCAGGCCAGTTGGCAATCGTCGCAACCGTAGATGCGGTTGCCGATGTGGGGGCGCATCTCCAGCGGGATACTGTCCCTGAGTTCTATGGTCAGGTATGAGATGCAACGTCGCGCGTCCAGTTGATAGGGAGCGGTGATGGCTTGGGTAGGGCAAATATCAATGCAGGCGTGGCAGGTGCCGCAGTGATTTTCGGAGGGAACGTCCGGCGGGAGCGGCAGGTCGATGAATATCTCGCCCAGAAAGAACCAGGAGCCCTGCTCGCGCGACAGCAGCAGCGTGTGCTTGCCGCGCCAACCCAGATGCGCTTTCTGTGCCAGTTCCACCTCCAGCACGGGGGCACTGTCGGTGAACACGCGACATTGGCAGTCGACTTCTTCACGTATCTGCTGCGCCAGTTTCTCCAGACGGTTGCGCAGCACCTTGTGGTAATCGCGACCCAACGCATAGCGCGAGATGAAGGCACGGCTGCCGTCGGCAATTACTTCGCGGGTATCTCTGACTTTTTCCGGGTAGTAGTTCATACGCACGGAGATGACGCGTAACGTTCCGGGCACCAACTCATCGGGTCGCGCGCGTTTGGCGCCATGTTTTGCCATATAATCCATCGCGCCGTGATGGCCATCCGCCAGCCATTGCAGCAGATGCGCTTCGGCTGCATCGAGGTGTGTGTCGCTGATGCCCACCGCCTGAAATCCGAGCGCATTGCCCCACGCCTTGATGCGGGCGGCGAGTGTGTCGTAATCCGTTTGAGGTGTCCCGTTTTGCATGAACCGAATCATAGCCGAATAAACCTGCCCGATGAGGCCGCCACCACGGCCTTTGCGGCGCGTCTCGCGGTGCATTTGCAGCCCGGACTGGTGATCTATCTGCGCGGCAATCTGGGCGCGGGCAAGACCACGTTGGTGCGCTCCGTGTTGCAGGCGCTGGGTCATTCCGGCCGCGTGAAGAGTCCTACCTATACCCTTGTTGAGCGCTATGAAGCCGGTGGGTTACACTTGCGCCACTTCGATCTGTATCGCTTTCGCGATGCCGAAGAGTGGGAGGGTTCCGGTTTTCGTGATGAATTCGACGGGCAAAACGTGTGTCTGGTGGAATGGCCGGAACAGGCCTCCGGACTGCTGCCCCCTGCGGATCTCAGCCTTACCTTCGAAATACTTCAGGACGGGCGCGACGTCTTGCTTCACGCCTACTCCGATGCAGGTCAGCGATGCTTGAACGCGCTTTAAGAATTCCCCTTCTGCTCTGTTTGTTGTGGCTGCCCTCCGCATTCGCCGAGATCGCCGTCAGTGCCGCACGTATCTGGCCGGCGCAGGATTACACGCGTCTCACGCTGGAATCGAAGACGCCCATCAAATACAACCTGTTCACCCTGAAGAACCCGGAACGTCTGGTGATCGACCTCGAAGATGTCGAGATCAACGCCGCATTGAACGAACTGGCCGGCAAGATCGGCAACGACGATCCTTATATCAAGAGCGTGCGCGTCGGCCGCTTCAAGGCGGGTGTGGTGCGGCTGGTGCTGGACCTGAAGGCGCAGGTCAAACCGCAGTTGTTCAGCCTGCAGCCGGTCGCGGAATACGGATATCGTCTGGTGCTGGACGTGTACCCGCTGGTACCCATCGACCCGCTGATGGCGCTGGCGCAGCAGGGCGAGACCAATCTCGATACGAGCGAGACGGCAACCAGCAGCGTCGTCGAAGTGCCCACGTTTGAGGTCAAGCCGACCATCACCGAACCGGAAACAGCCAAGCCTGTGCCGTTGGCGCGTCCCGAACTGCGGAACCGTGTCTTGCTCATCGCCGTCGATGCCGGACACGGCGGCGAAGATCCGGGCGCACACGGACGGCGCGGCACCCTGGAAAAGAACGTGACGCTCTCCATCGCGCGACGGCTCAAGGCGCAGATCGACGACACGCCGGGCATGCGCGCCATCCTGATCCGCGACGGCGACTATTTCATCCCGCTGGGCGGGCGCGTGGAAAAAGCGCGCAAGGCACACGCCGACCTGTTCGTGTCCATCCACGCCGATGCTTTCCCCAAGGCGCATGCGCACGGCTCGTCGGTATTCGCGCTGTCGGAACACGGCGCCACCAGTGCCAATGCGAGCTGGCTGGCGAAAAAGGAAAATGAGGCCGACCTCATCGGTGGTGTGAACCTGGCAGTGAAAGATCCCTACCTCGCGCGCACGCTGCTGGACCTGTCGCAAACGGCAACCATCAGCGACAGCCTGAAACTGGCCAAACATGTGTTGAAGGAACTGGGCGGCATCAACACGCTTCACCGCGGCCGCGTCGAACAGGCCGGTTTCGCGGTGTTGAAATCGCCGGATACGCCGTCGATCCTGGTAGAGACCGCTTTCATCAGCAACCCGAGCGAAGAGCTGCGGCTGAAGGACGATGCGTATCAGGAGAAAATGGCGCGTGCAGTGCTGGGCGGCGTCAAACGCTACTTCGCTCAGAACCCGGCACTTTCAAAACCGAGGTTGGCTCAGGGCGAATAAACAACTACCGGTTGGGTTGGGGTTGAAATCGGGGCCAATAGGAAGGGAGATAAATGACCTCCGGCAAAGC
This sequence comes from Sideroxydans sp., assembly GCA_043744345.1. GTDB lineage: Bacteria > Pseudomonadota > Gammaproteobacteria > Burkholderiales > Gallionellaceae > Sideroxyarcus. Next base: position 3,003 of record JAYTUW010000011.1, read on the forward strand.
CGGAGGCTTATTGGGTGCCCCCCAAAAAAGGGCCGATAAAAGCATGCGCCGCCCGAGGCGGCACACACCATCAGCGTCCCCCTTTATAAAAGGGGGATTGAGGGGGATTTTTCGCTTGTGTGATTGTTCAACACTTTCAAATCCCCCCATCCCCCCTTTGCTAAAGGGAGGCTAATTCAGCTCCGCATCGATCCAAACAAGCGCTTCATTCCCGCATAGGTCAAACCTTGGTGAGCCCCCCGGCATAGCCGGGGGTTTGCCTAACTGAATTAATACGACACGCCTTGAACGTTAGAGAGTTCAATGATGCAAGGAGACATCCTTAGTTTCGGGCAGAAAAAGCAGCCCGACCACCGATGCAAAGATCAGCATGCCCACCGGATACCACAGTCCCGCCAGCGCATCGCCCGCCTGCACAGAGATCAACGTGACCATGAACGGCGACAGGCCGCCTATCCAGCCCGCGCTCAGGTTGTGCGGCACAGCGGCGGCACTGTAGCGCGTGCGCGCCGTAAACAGCTCTGCCAGCACCGCTGTCTGCGGCCCGGTGATGAGCGCCACAGCAACTACGGGCACGATCAGCAGCAGGAACAGCATGAAGCCGTTCACCTGTGCGGGGTCGGCCTTCTCCAGCCAGCCCTTGGCCTGCAGGGCCGCGGTGATCTGCTGTGGCTGGAAACCGGAGACGGCGCTGTCGCCACCGATCTCCAGCGTGACATCCCGGCGGTCGCCCTGCGGCAGCAGCTCATGCGACACGCCGTTCTTGATGAGGAACTCCTGGTTGCGCTCGCAATCGCTGGCTGCCTTGCGGAACGGGCTGTAGTCGCAAGCCGTTCCGTATAGCGTCACCTTCACTTCGCTGTTGAAACGTTCCAGCGCCGGATTGCCGTAATGCTGCAGCCCCTTGAACACGGGCAGAATAGTGAGCGCGCCGAGGATCAACCCGGCCAGCAACACCGGACGCCGCCCCACTTTATCCGACAGCCAGCCGCAGAAGATGGTGAGCGGGAACAACAGCAGCGTGCTGCTCATCACCAGCGTACTCGCAGTCTGCGCATCCAGGCGCACCACGCTCTTCAGAAAAACATTGGTGTACACCTGCGAAGAAAAGAACAACAGCGAACCGCCAGCCGAGATGCAGAAGAACAACAGCGCCATCCCTTTCAGCGTGTGACGATCGCGCAGACATTCGCGCAGCGGCGCCTTGGACACCGTACCCTCGGCCTGCAACTGGCGGAACACCGGCGACTCTTCCAGACTCATGCGCGTCTTGATGGAGACAAACAACAACACGGCCGAGAACAGGAAGGGTATGCGCCAACCCCACGCGTTGAAATCAGCACTGTCCAGAAACGCCAGCAACAGCACGATCTGCAAAGTGGAGACGAGGATGCCCAGCGGCCCCATCAGTTGCAGCACGCTGGTATAAAAACCGCGCCTGCCTTGCGGCGCATGCTCGGTAAGATACACCGCCACCCCGCCGATCTCGCCGCCCACCGCAAAGCCCTGCAACAGGCGCAGCAGCAACAACAGCAAGGGCGCGGCGATACCGATCTGTGCATAGGTCGGCAACAGCCCCACCAGAAAAGTCGTGATGCCCATCAGCGCGATGGTGGTGATGAAGATAGGCCGCCGCCCGAAGCGATCCGCCAGATTGCCGAACAACGCTGATCCCAGCGGCCGCACCACCATGCCCACACCAAACGTGGCCAGACTCATCAGCAGCGCCGCCGTGGGATTCTCGGGCGGGAAGAACAGCACGCTGAAATAGGTCGCCAGCGAAGCGAAGGTGAGGAAGTCATACCATTCAAGGAAAGTGCCGAAGCAGGCGGCGAGGACGACTTTGCGTTGGGTGGGGGTGATGGTTTGCATACGGAATTTATTGATCTATTTTCAAACTTGGTTTTTCAACTTATTGACAAGTGTAGGGTGCAATAAGCGTAGCGCATTGCACCGGATGTTTTGAGCTCATACGGCGCAATGCCCGTTGGTTATTGCGACCTACTTGCTGCGCTCCACCGATCCTACGCGGATTACCGTTTGGCGCGTTTATCTTCTGGAATATTAATAATGCCGGAACCATCGACACGCCAGCCAACCGGTGTATTAAGTGTCTTAACAACCACCTTAAAGGTTTGCCAATCCGCTCCTTTTAAAGTCACAAAATTGTTCTCATCACAGCTATCAATTGTGAAACCTTTGTCTGGGTAGTCTTGGGCATCGAAAATAGGATCTGAATCTAAGCCCATTTCAGGATCAGCTTTGTAAGCTCCATCAACAAACCGTTTATAAGATTTTTTGAAATTGTCAGTGATCAGTTTATTTCCTTGAATCCATTTGTCTGGAGTAATTTTTGATTTTCTCTCGTCCATGAATTGCTTATATGCATTCATGAAACTATTTGCTGCTTGCGCTCCTTCCATACAATCAGCTTGGCAAGACCCGCAAAATATTACAGCCGTAAATACCACCAAAATCATCTTCATGATTAATTCCCATCTAGGGTCTGAAACGCGAAATTGGAAACCTAATGCAGTATGCCCGCAGTTGGGACTTAGCCTCCTCAAACCCGCTTCAAAACATGACTCCCAATCGAATACCCCGCCCCGAACGAGCAGATGATACCCACACTCCCCTTCGCCAGATCAGCACTGTGCTGATGAAAGGCGATGATGGAACCCGCCGAAGCAGTGTTGGCGAACTTGTCGAGGATGACGGGCGCTTCTTCCAGCGTGGCGTCGCGACCGAGGATGCGCTTGGCGATCAGGTGGTTCATGGTCAGGTTGGCCTGGTGCAGCCAGTAGCGTTTCACGTCGCCAGGCGCAAAACCGTTGGCGGCAAGGTGAGTGGTGATGTGGTCGGCGGCCATGGGGCAGACTTCCTTGAACACTTTGCGGCCTTCCTGCATGAAGAGCTTGTCGCGGTTGTCGCGCGTGGCGGGATCGCAGCGGTCGAGGAAGCCGCTGTTGTTGCGGATGTTGTTGGAAAAGGAGGTGACAGCCTTGGAGCCGAGTATCTCCCACGCCGACTTCTGCTGGCCGGAGGGCTCCGCCTCGACGACAACAGCAGTGGCGATATCGCCGAAGATGAAGTGGCAATCGCGGTCGCGCCATTCCAGGTGGCCAGAGGGAAGTTCCGGGCTGATCACCAGCGCGCATTTGGCACTGCCGGCGCGCACGGCATTGGCGGCCTGCTCGATGCCGAAGGTGGCGGATGAGCAGGCGACGTTCATGTCATAACCATAGCCGCCGCAGCCGAGGGCAAATTGCACCTCGACGGCGATGGCCGGATAGGGGCGCTGGAAACTGGAGCAGGCGACAATGACCAGGTCGACCTCTTCCGCCTTGCGCCCGGCGTTGGCCAGCGCCTCGCGCGCGGCACCGGCGGCCATCTCCGCCATCAATGAAATCTGGTCATTCGGACGCTGCGGAAGCACGGGACGCATGAGTTCAGGATCGAGAACGCCGCTCTTCTCCACCACATAGCGCTGCTTGATGCCCGAGGCCTTCTCGATGAACTCGCTACTTGATTCCTGCAGCGCGGCAACCTCGCCGCGCGCAATGGCGGCGGCGTTGCGTTCGTTGCTGCGCCGCACATATTCGTTGAACGAAGCCACCAACTCCTCGTTGGTGATGAGATCGGGCGGTACCCAGAGTCCGCTGCCTGTAATGTAGACCTTGTTCATTATTTCTCCTTTTTTCCAGCCCGGCGAATATTTCCGGCTTCCATCCCTTAAAAAATCACTTGCCCGTTTTAAGCAATACTTCGATCAGATCGCTTGTGCCGTCCGTCATCTTCAACTGCGGATTGGCCTTGCAATAGTTATCCATCCAGGACTCGATGACTTCGGGACCCACGCCTTTCAGGATATTCACATTCGCCCCTACCGACACCCCCGTAAGATATCCAAGCAACCAGGCAGTCTGGTATTGCTCGCTGCGCACCCTGGCTGTCAGCCAAGAGGCGCACGAGGCATCGCTGATGGTTAACGAAGTGACCGCGCAAACCGGCGTGGAAACAATCAGGCTTGAGACAAGCAGCATTGTGCTGAAAATTGTTCGTTTCATATGATGGGTTCCTCTTGTGAGTCCGCTTGATCAGGGAGAAGACGGCAGTTGGGCAGATTGCACGCCATCATGTACTGTGACTCGATTGCGCCCGTTTTCCTTGGAAACGTAAAGCGCTTTGTCGGCACTGTCCATCCATTGGGTCAGCGTGTAATCGGCATTGTAGTTTGCAACACCCACCGAGACTGTGATGCCGCTGCTTAAGCTGTCCGGGCTGGAAGAATGCCTGATCCTGCCCTTCTCTATGGTTGCGCGAATATTCTCGGCGACAACGCGTGCGCCGCTTAATGAAGTTCCCGGCAGCAACACTGCAAATTCCTCGCCGCCCAGGCGTGCCACGGTGTCCTGTCCTTTGATCAAACTTTTGAGCGTGTTGGCCAGTGCGCAAAGCACCCGGTCGCCCAGCAAATGGCCGTAGGTGTCATTGATCTTCTTGAAGTGATCGATGTCCACCATCAGCAGGCAGGCGCCTTTTGCCATCAGCACACGATCATCAAACATGAGTTGCACCTGCTTTTCAAAACCGCGCCGGTTGCTGATGGCGGTAAGCGGGTCTATCTGTGCTTCCTTGCGCGCGGATTCAAGCTCCTTTTGCAGCGTGCTGACCTTGTCCTTGCTGACCTCTAGCTCTGCATGCAGATTGGTTACGGAGTTGTGCATGGACTCCGTATCAACCGACATCTTGGCGATCAGCTTGTCCAGCAGTGCCACATCCGGCTTGGCACTTAGCTGGCTGCCGTATTCATGCAAGCTGCTGCCAAAATCGACAGTACGTTTGTCGGTTTCGGTGGCAACGTCGATTAGTTTGTTCAACAGGTTCTTCATGTCGTCGCGCAACGCCAGACTGATCTTGTGGTTGCAATCCGAAACATGATCTGCGTACAGGAATTTGATGATGTCGTCATCAACGGCTCGTTTGCTTCCCAGCAGCTTGTCCATTTCTACACTCAGCGGCGCGTTCTCACCTGCAATGTATTCATACCATACCGCGTAAGTATGCGGATTGAACGCTGCCGGATGCTCGGCGAGCCGTTGAATAACCAGCCGCAGTAACTCTTCGCTGGCTTTTCGGTTTGTGGAATATTTCTCCATTTGCGCTCAGGATATCGGCAGGATTATTTACCGGGAGCAGAGTACCCTAAAACCCAGCACGACAACAGGTTGCTCAATCTCACACCAGGCATGCTGCATTCGCCTTTTGCAAAACCATGCACTCTTCCGACGGGTTGAAAAAATGGCATGCCTCTGCTTGTTTCTAGCGCTGCACACAATCTTCAACGCCGTGATTCCCGCCCTTGAACTCCGGCTCGTAATAAAACTTGTGGAAGGTCAACTTGCCCTTTTTGTTTCTTGCCATGGTCGCAATCCCCGTTCCGTAGTCCTTGGACCTGGAATCAGTGAGCGCAAAGTGGATGGCCAGCGTCTTGCCCAGCGAAACAGCTTGTCCGGGATAACTGCCGTAGTCCGGCACGACCAGTTTGAAATCGTAGGAACCGTATTCACCGCTGCTCTGCTCCGGGTTGAGTTGCAAGGTGACGATGCCGGTGTATTCGCCTTCCTTGGCATCGTTGCCGGTGCAGTCGTAAACGCCGCTGTAATCCTTGCCCGTGAATGGCTGCGCAGCATAAACTGGAAACGTGATTGAAAGTGCCAGGGAAAGTGAAGCCAATCTTTTCATTGTTACTGTTTCTCCATCGGTCAGTTAAATGACCTCCGGCAAAGCCGGAGGCTTATTGAGTGAGCGCCTCAAAGGCGCTGATAAAACCGTGAGCCGCCCTTGGCGGCATCGCCAGCAGTTTCCCCCTTTGACAAAGGGGGAGTAAGGGG
>JAYTUW010000012.1:0-34068 GCA_043744345.1 Sideroxydans sp.
CCGACGAGGACGTCGGCGCTCCCACGACTCACATTACAGCCACCCTTTATTTCCTGTTGCTGACTATAGACCACCCTCCCCCTGTGCTAGCATTACACCCCTGAACGCGCCGCCCGGCGCCGCAACACAACGAGTCTTTCCATGCGCCAATACCTTGATTTGATGCAACACGTGCTGGACCACGGCACCAAGAAATCCGACCGCACCGGCACCGGCACCACCAGCGTGTTTGGCTACCAGATGCGTTTTGACCTCTCCAAAGGCTTTCCGCTGGTCACCACAAAAAAATGCCACCTGAAATCCATCGTCCATGAACTGCTGTGGTTTTTACAGGGCAGCACCAACACGAAATACCTGAAAGAAAACGGCGTTTCCATCTGGGACGAATGGGCGAACGAGAACGGCGACCTTGGCCCGGTGTACGGCAAGCAGTGGCGTTCGTGGGAAACCGTGGATGGCCGCGTGATCGATCAGATCAAGATCGCGGTCGAGACGATCAAAAAGAATCCCGACTCGCGCCGCATCATCGTTTCGGCATGGAACGTGGGCGAACTGGACCGGATGGCGCTGGCACCCTGCCATGCGTTCTTCCAGTTTTACGTTGCAGACGGCAAGCTCTCTTGCCAGTTGTACCAGCGCAGTGCGGATATCTTCCTCGGTGTGCCGTTCAACATTGCATCGTATGCGCTGCTGACCATGATGATGGCACAGGTGTGCGGATTGAAGTACGGTGATTTCGTGCATACCTTTGGCGATGCGCATTTGTATTCCAACCACATGGAGCAGACCGCGCTGCAACTGTCGCGCGAGCCGCGTGCGTTGCCGACGATGAAGATCAATGCAGATGTGAAAGATATTTTGGGCTTCAAGTTCGAGGACTTCACGCTGGAAGGGTACGACCCGCATCCCGCGATCAAGGCACCCGTGGCGATATGAGCAAACTTTCCCTCATCGTGGCGATGGCGAAGAACCGCACCATCGGCGTAAACAACACGCTGCCCTGGCGCTGTTCCGAAGACCTCAAGCATTTCAAGGCGCTAACCATGGGACACCACATGATCATGGGGCGCAAGACGTTCGACTCCATCGGCAAACCATTGCCGGGGCGCACCACGGTGGTAGTGACGCGCAATTTCGATATGAAGATTGCGGGCTGTGTCATGGCGCATTCGCTGAACGAGGCGATTGCCGCTTGTAGCGCAGACAATGAGGTCTTTATCGTGGGCGGTGCCGAACTCTACCGGCAGACCATTGGGCTGGTGGACACGTTGTATATCACCGAGATCCAGCAGGAGGTGGAAGGCGATGCGCACTTTCCCGAACTGGACAAGGCCGCATGGGTGGAAACTGCGCGCGAGGTACGCTCACAGGAGACGCCGCAGCTGCTGGATTTTCACTTTGTGACTTACCGCAGGAAATAAACTGGGAGCGCCGACGTCCCCGTCGGCATGGGATCAAACAACATCCCACCCCATTGCACCCATGCCTCAGCAGCATTTTGTTGTCATGCTACACCGGCAAGTTCAACGACAAATCCCTCCTAACCTCCCTTTGATAAAGGGAGGAATTGTCGCGGTATCCCTCCAGTTTGAAGTGCTGAAATGAGCCCACTTTGAAAAAGGGGGCGGTGAGCGAAGCGAGCGAGGGATTTGCGGTTGCCGGACTAACCTGAAAACACAGTTTGTTGTCATGCTGAACCAGTAAGTTCAAAGGCAAATCCCTCCTAACCTCCCTTTGATAAAGGGAGGAACTGTTGCGGTATCCCTCCAGTTTGACGCGCTGAAATGAGCCCACTTTGACAAGGGGGCGGTAAGCGAAGCGAGCGGGGGATTTGCGGTTGCCGGACAAACCTGAAAACACAGTTTGTTGTCATGCTGCACTGGCAAGTTCAACGACAAATCCCTCCTGACCTCCCTTTGATAAAGGGAGGAACTGCCGCGGTATCCCTCCAGTTTGAAGTGCTGAAATGAGCCCACTTTGAAAAGGGGGCGGTGAGCGAAGCGAGCGGGGGATTTATTAGTACCTTGTTAATAACTCCAGATCCACGCCGCACCGATCCCTTTGCTCATCACCGACACGGCGGGCACCCACTCCGGCACGTCGTCGCCGAACAGGCGCCAGGCATCCAGCACCGCCGGAATCGCCATCATCAGGGCAATGCGGTCGTGCGATAAACCGCTGGCGTGGGACATGCCATAGACATCACCGGTAATCTGATTCTTCAGGAAAGTCAGGTAAGCGGCAGAAACGCCCACGTATGAGATCACCACCCCGGCACCGAAATCGGAAGGCGGCCGGATGTGTTCCCGACCGTTTTGGTCGCGCAATACCAGTTCCGACAATACCCATTGAGTCTGGAATCCGGCCGAGGCCAGTTGCAACTGGCCGGAATGGGTGAAGTTGGTGCCAGGATAGGTGATGGAAAGCCCGTCGTGACTGACCTGGTAGCCCTTGCTCTTTGCCACGACAAAATGTCCGACCTCGTGCGCGACAATGCCGGAAACGACCCCGAGCGACATATCCATCCAGTCCGCTTCGCGCAGGGACCAGCCTTCCGCCTGCGCGGTGGTCGGCAATCCGCAAAATACCAGCCCTATATATAAGAATACCGCCCTGATCGATCCCGTTTTCATATTGCCCACTCCCGTACTGATTCAGCCCGCATTGTCTCATCCGGTATAATTCCGTGCTGCATGTCCACGCATTTTTGCCCGGACGCGACACCTCCAACAAGGCTAGCCCATGAAATACCTGAAATCCGAACTCCCCATCGCCATTGCACTCATCGTGCTCGGACTCGGATTCACGCTTGAACACGGCGCGATCGAACACGGCGGCATCACTTTGTGGGGATTGCTGCTGGTGATACTGGCGGCCATCATCGGTGTCGCCTTCCGCATCGCCCACCACGCGGAAGTGCTGGCAGTGCGCTTCGGCGAACCCTACGGCACGCTGATCCTCACCCTCGCCGCCGTGTCGGTGGAAGTGGTGATCCTGGTGGTGCTGCTGATGGGCGAACCGAATCCGACGCTGGCGCGCGACACCGTGTTCGCCGCCATCATGTTCGACATCAACGGCATCCTCGGCTTGGCCGCCATCGTCGGCGGCATCAAGCACGGGCAGACCAAATACAACATCTCTTCGGCCAATTCCTTCGTCGCCATGCTGCTGGTCGCCATCGGCGTCGGCATGTTCATTCCGGATTTCGTGCCGGACACGCAATGGCACATCTACTCTGTATTCTCCATCAGCATCATGGCCGTGATGTACATGGCCTTCCTGCGCCTGCAGACGGTGGAACACCGCACCTTCTTTGAATATTCCAGCGAGACCGACGCGGAGGCGCACGACGAATCCCACAGCCCGAATGCGCTGCACGTGGGCATCATGCTGGCCGCCATCGTGCTGGTCGGCCTGCTGTCGGAGATCCTGTCGGTGTTGCTGGATGCCGGACTCTCCGGCAGCAGCCTGCCCAAGGCCATACCCGCCGTGCTGGTCGCGCTGATCTCGGCCAGCCCGGAGATCCTCACCGCGCTCAAGGCCGCGCAGCAGAATCGCATGCAGACCACGGTCAACATCGCGCTGGGCGCCTCGCTCGCCACGGTGTTGCTCACCCTGCCGGTAATCGAATTCATCGCGTTGTTCACGGGCGAACGCATCGTCATGGCGCTCACGCCGGTGCAGGGCGGCATGTTGTTGCTCACTTTTCTCACCGTCATGAACAACCTGCATGACGGCGAAACGAATGCCATCGAAGGCATCAGCCACTTCGTGCTGTTTGCCGCGTTCGTCGCGCTGGTGATGATGGGGTTGATCTAAAAGATTCTAAATTTACGGAGGCAGCAACAATGCACACCAGTATGAGCACCACCGAAATATTCCTCGTCGCGATGACGCTGATCTTCACCATCCCCTACCTGATCTGGCGGGTTGGCCGAACGGAATACTTTGCGCCGCTGGTGGTGGTGCAGATCATCACCGGCATCCTGCTCGGCCCCGGCATTCTCGGCGCGGCATTCCCGGATTACTACGGCTTCGTGTTCACGCCGCAGGTCATCCAGTCGCTCAACGGCATCGCCTGGTGGGCGGTGATGGTGTTCGTGTGGATCGCGGGTATCGAACTCGACCTGCGCCAAGCCTGGAAATACCGGCGCGAGAGCGGCATCACCGCCGGACTGGCGCTGGGTACGCCGCTGCTGTTTGGCTGCATCGTCGCGGCCGGGATGCTGATGTATGAAGGCTGGATCGGCCCCAAGGCCTTGAGCTGGCAATTCGTGATGGGTGTGGGTATGGCCTGCGCCGTGACCGCACTACCCATCCTCATTTTGCTGATGGAAAAGCTGGAGATACTGCGTCAGCCCATCGGCCAGCGCATCCTGCGCTACGCCAGCCTGGACGATGTCGCCATCTGGGGCGTGCTCGCGCTGATCCTGATGGATTGGGAACGCGTCGGAAAACAACTCGGCTTCCTGCTGCTCTTCGCACTTGCCGCCTGGTTGTTCCGCAAACTCATGCAATGGCTGGAAGAGCGCGACCGCTGGTATGTCGGCCTGATCTGGCTGGCCGCCTGCGGCTTCGGCGCGGACTGGTCCGGCCTGCACTTCATGGTCGGCGCTTTCCTCGCCGGGGCGGTCACCGACAGCCACTGGTTCGACCAAAAGAAAATGGACCTGATGCGCCATCACGTGCTGCTGGTGATCATGCCGGTGTTCTTCCTCAGCACCGGCCTGCGCACCAACTGGGCGATGGGCGGCAGCACCGTATTCCTCGTCGCTGCCGTGCTGCTGGCAGCCTCGGTGTCGGGCAAACTGATCGGCGTGCACGCCGCGGGAAAAATACTCAAGTGGAAACCGGGCGAGGCCTCCATCATCGGCTGGCTGCTGCAAACCAAGGCGCTCATCATGATCATCTTCGTCAACATTCTGCTCGACAAACAGATCATCACCAGCGAGACCTTCACCGCGCTACTGCTGATGGCCGTGGCCAGCACCATGCTGACCGTGCCGGTGATGTCGCCGAAGCTGGCGAAGATGAAGGAGATTATTTTCAGGTCGAAGTGATGGCAACCATATTCCTTCCCCATGCACCCGCAGGGGGTAGGCCGTGGTTGTAAAGCCGCTGAAGCGGCAACAACCACGCACCAGGGGGAAGGTTAGGATGGGGATAGAACTGTATGAGTCCAAAGACTCTACCCCCACCCTAGCCCTCTCCCCTGCAAGGGGGAGGGTACTGTATGGCCCAGTCCGCACGAGCCCCATCACCCGCTCCGGTATAATTCAGCGATGACTGAACCTGCCCAATCCTTGGAACTCCTCGCCCCCGCCAAGACCGCCGCCATTGGCCGCGAAGCCATTCTGCACGGCGCGGATGCCGTCTACATCGGCGGGCCTGCCTTCGGCGCGCGCGACAAGGCGGGCAATTCGCTTGCCGACATCGCCGAGCTGGTGAAATACGCGCACCGCTTCCACGCAAAGATTTTTGTCACACTCAACACCATCCTGCACGATGCCGAACTAGAACTTGCACGCAAGCTGGCTTACGACTGCTACGACGTCGGCGTGGATGCGTTGATCGTGCAGGACATGGGGCTGCTGGAACTCGACCTGCCGCCGATTGATCTGCACGCTTCGACGCAGTGCGACATCCGCACGCCGGAAAAGGCACGTTTCCTGGCCGAGGTCGGCTTCTCGCAACTGGTGCTGGCGCGCGAGCTGGCCCTCTCAGAGGTTAAAGCAGTGCGCACCGTCGTGCCTGCCGACACGGTGCTGGAGCATTTCATCCACGGCGCTTTGTGCGTGGCCTATTCCGGCCAGTGCAACATCAGCCACGCGCACACCGGGCGCAGCGCCAACCGTGGCGACTGCTCGCAGGCCTGCCGCCTGCCCTACACGCTGGAAGATTCCAAAGGCCAGATCGTTGCATTCGAGAAACATCTGTTGTCGGTGAAGGACAACAACCAGAGCGGTAACCTGCGTGCGCTGATAGACGCGGGAGTACGCAGCTTCAAGATTGAGGGCCGCTACAAGGATGCGCCTTATGTGAAGAACATCACCGGACACTATCGGCAGCTGCTGGACGATATCCTGAACGAGCGCCCGGAACTGCATGCCGCCTCCAGCGGCAAAACGAAATTATTGTTCACACCCGATCCGGACAAGACCTTCCATCGCGGCGCGACGGATTATTTTTCGCAGGGCCGCCAGATCGACATCGGTGCGTTCGACGCGCCCAGCTTCGTGGGTCTGCAGTTGGGCACGGTGAGCAAGATCGGGGCGGACTGGTTCGAGATCGAATCGGGCGAGACGCTCTCCAACGGCGACGGCTTGAACTACCTGCACAAGCGCGAGACGCACGGCATCCGCGCCAACAGCGTGAAACAGATTGGCAATATGTGGCGCGTGTGGCCGAACGAGAAGATGCATGAACTGGCCGGGCTGCGCGTCGGGCTGGATATCAACCGCAACAGCGATCATGTTTGGGAGATGACGCTGGGCAAGAAGTCGGCGGAACGCAGGATAGGCGTGCAGATGGCGTTCGGCGAGACACAAGATGGCTATGTGCTGACGTTAACCGATGAAGACGGTATTGCGGCGACTTCGACTGCTGCTTTCGAGAAGCAGCCCGCGAAGAATCCCGATGAAGCGGAAGAAGCCGTGCGCGGGCAATTGGCGCGGCTGGGGAATACTGATTTCGAATTGCGCCCCACCGACACTATCCCCTCTCCCGCTGGCGGGCGAGGGGAGCTTGTCGCCGTACAATGGTCACACCCCCAATTCGTCCCCACCTCACTGCTCAACCAGCTCCGCCGCGACGCAGTAGAAAAACTCGAAGCCGCGCGACTCGCCGCGCATCATCCGCTGCCGCGCAAAGCCGCCATCGAACCGCCCGCACAGTATCCCGAAGAAACCCTCTCCTTCCTCGCCAACGTCTACAACACCGCCGCGCGCAAGTTCTACGAAGGGCACGGTGTCAAACTCATCGCTGCAGCCTACGAGGCGCACGAAGACACGGGCGAAGTGCCGCTGATGATCACGCGCCACTGCATCCGTTTTTCGCTGAGCCTGTGCCCGAAGCAGGCCAAGGGTGTGATCGGTGTGCAGGGTCAGGTGCGTGCCGAACCGATGACGCTGGTCAACGGCAGCGAGAAGCTACGGCTGGAGTTCGATTGCAGGAAGTGCGAGATGCACGTGATGGGGAAATTGAAAAAGCATGTCCTGAAGAGCGCTCAACCCTCCGGGGTGCGCGTGACTTTCCATCCATCCCGATAGACCCAATGCACGCGCCCTTTTCGTTCCGTCTCGAATGGCCAAAGCCCGAAGATTCGGGTACATTTCAAATCAGTTACTTAAGGAGAATTGCATGAAAAACACAATTCCGCGCATGATTGCCATCGTTGCTCTGTCGCTCAGCGGAATGGCACTCGCCATTGACGACGTGGAGCCCAAGGCGATGCCGGTCGAGGAAGGTGTAACGCAAGCAGAGTCGCCCGCGGAACCCGTCACACAGGCTGCCGCCCCTGAAGCAGCTCCCGCCGCAAAAAGCGTACACCGGGACAAGCCAACCAAACGAAACCGTTCACGCACCCTGGATCTGCGATATTGCCTGGAACAGGAGTCCAATGTCGCCATCGCCACTTGCGCCGGTGAACAATAGCACTCCGGTTGCCGGGACTTTCCCCATGTCCCGGCAAGCAGGCACGACAATTCTTCATTTAGCATCGAATACCGCCCTCTATTCGCCGCATTAAAAGTGCGGCGGTGCTCTACCCTTGGCAGGCTGTGTTCGTCAGGTTTCATTCATATCTGCCGGACAGCGCGACACCGGGGCACTTTGAGTCGTCCCGTCAATTACTAATGAGCTTACCCGGACGCAAATGATGACTTCCACCTCAGCGCAGGACAACGACACGCTCGAAACGCCGTTTCTGGGGTTGGCCCCTTTTTTGCGGGCGAATATCGGCGGGATAGATCTGCAACCGCTGGGACAACAAATGCTGGAAGAGGCAGGCCGCGAGACCGCCAATGCGCCCTTGTGGATGAATTTGTCGGTTGTGCTGCAATGTCTTGGGCAGCGCGATGTAGGCTTGTCGGTCCAGAATCTGGCCCTGCAACAGCAACGGATATTCCGCCTCACCGCCGCCGAACAACCGGCCAGGCTGCGTTTGCTGTTGCTGTCCGTTGCGGGAGACATCTCTGCCAACACACCGCTTGATTGCTTGCTTGAGGATTGCGATGTCGAGCTGATTTACTACTTCGTCACGCCAGGTAACCCGTTGGCGCTACCCGTACCCGAGCACGATGTCGTATTCGTTGCAATCTGCGAGTCCGATGACAACCGCGAGACCCTTGATTTACTGACGCCTGCATTGTCAAACTGGCCCAAGCCGGTCATCAACAAACCCGAGAACATCCCACCCACGGGGCGCGCAGCGGCCAGCAGGCTGTTGCAGGATGCACCGGGCCTGCTCATCCCGCCGACACTGACCGTGCCCCGTTCTTTGTTGCGGGATATCACCGCTGGCAAGGCGGCACTGGCAGAACAATTTTCCGGCCATGCGGGTCCCGTCATCGTGCGCCCGCTCGGTTCGCATGCAGGCCGCGATCTCGCCCGCATCGGAAGTGCGAATGAACTCGCCTCCTATCTGGAAAGTGTGGCGGATGACGAGTTTTTCATCTCTCCTTTCATTGATTACAGCGGCAAGGATGGGCTGTTCAGGAAATACCGCGTCGTGCTGGTCGACGGCAAGCCCTACGCAAGCCACATGGGCGTGTCGGCAAACTGGATGATCCACTACGTGAATGCCGGTATGTACGAAGACGCCGCAAAACGCGGGGAGGAAGCCGCGTTCATGGCGAATTTCGACGACTTCGCACAGCGCCACTTCAAGGCACTGGAGGCCATTTTCCTGCGCACCAAACTGGAATACCTCTGCATCGACTGCGCGGAGACGCGTGACGGCAAGTTACTGATATTCGAGATCGACCACACCATGGTCGTGCATGCCATGGACCCGGAACAGCTATTCCCCTACAAGCAAGTTCATATGCGCAAAGTCAGGGACGTGTTCCGGGCCTTGCTTGCGCGGGTGACCGGCAGATGAAACCGCTCAACAGCCTCAATTTCTCCGGGGGACCGGGCGCATTGCCGGAAAGCGTACTGTTGCAGGTGCAGCAGTCCATTCTCGAAGTGCCGGGCGTCGGCCTTTCCATCCTCGGCATCAGCCACCGTTCCGACTGGTTCGCCTCCGTCGTCGCCGAACTGGAAAGCAATATTCGCACGCTGCTCGGATTGCCCGGCAATTATCACGTGCTGTTCCTGCAAGGCGGGGCCACACAACAGTTCTCCATGATCCCGATGACGCTGCTGCACGGAAAGGCAGCCGCGGCGGAATACCTGCACACGGGTTACTGGAGCGGCAAAGCGCTGGCCGAAGCCCGGCGCGAAGGACAGATCAGCGAGTTATGGAGCGGAGAGTCCTGCGGCTACCGCCGCCTGCCCGGCGATGATGAGCTTGCGTTTTCACCGGAGGCCGCCTACCTGCATTACATCTCCAACGAGACCGTGGAAGGACTGCAGTTCCATCGCATATTGGGTCGGGACGATGTGCCGCGCGTATGCGACATGTCGTCGGATTTCCTGTCGCAACCCTGCGAGGCGGAACGCTACTCGCTCATCTACGCGCACGCGCAAAAGAACATCGGCCCGGCCGGTGTCACGGTGGTGCTGGTGCGCGATGAACTGCTCAAGGATGCCCCGGCCGATCTGCCCGGATTTCTGGATTACCGCGCCCATATCAAGGCGCATTCCATCTACAACACCCCGCCCGTGTTTGCGATCTATGTCGTGCTGCTGATCACGCGCTGGTTGATGAACGATATCGGCGGCCTGGAGAAGATGTCCGCAATCAACCGCACGAAATCGGAATTGTTGTATCGGCTGCTGGATGGCAGCGATGACTTCTACCGGGGCAGGGCAGAAGCCGCTGATCGTTCTTTGATGAACGTCACGTTCAATCTTGCCACCCCGGATATGGAAAAACGTTTTATCGACGAAGCGCACACTGCCGGATTCACCGGTCTGGCCGGTCATCGTTCCACGGGCGGAATACGCGCCTCGATCTACAACGGCCTGACACTGGCCGCGACTGAAAGACTGGCCGGGTTCATGGAAGACTTCCGGCGCACGCCTTCCTGATTCACAAGCCTGCCAGCCAAAGCCGCACTCTGAGTCCCACGCCCGTGGTGTAGCCGACTTCCACATACTTTATCTGCCCGTCGGGCGCGATGATGAAACTGGCGGGCACAGCATGCACTCCCCATGCGGCAGAGATGCTGCCATCGGCATCATTCAATACGGGAAAGGATATCTTCTGCTCGTGCATATAACGCGAGACTTCTTCGGATTTGCCGCTTTGCATGGCGATGCTGATGAAGTTCGGGTCGCCTTGCGCCAGCGAAGCAATGGAACCCTGCTCGGCGCGGCAGATCGGACACCAGGTTGCCCAGAAGTGCACCAGCACAGGTTGCTCCGGATGTGCGGGTAGTGTGTAGGGTTGGCCCGCGAGTGTAGTGCCCTGCAAGGCAGGTGCCGGGCCGCTGACGATGTCGCGCTGCTGCCAGAAGCGGATGCCTGCCATGACCACGACAAAAAACAACACGTTGATGACATAGCCGTGCCATTTTGCCGGGTGCAGCTTGATGTCAGCATTGTTTGTCATGTTTGGTTAAAACCCCAGACCGCAATTATTTCGCAAAAATAGAGAAGCCGGGATTGATGCAATCCCGGCTTCTCTAATTTCAAACTTCCTTACCCGTCGCTCAATCTAAATTGTCGAAGTTGAAGAAAACATCAACTGTGCTTAAAAGTAGAAGTTCGCACCCAGATTACCCTTGGCAGTACCAAAAGTCGTGGATTTCTGAGAATTTCCTCCTGCAGCCGGCTTGGCATCATTCGAGGTGTAGCCAATCTGGACCGAACCTTCAAAGCTGAAATTCTTGCTCAGGAAATACTCCGCACCGCCTTCAGCAAAAAGTGCGAACGTGGTCACATCGAGTGCAGCTCCGGCTGCACTATTTTGCCTTGTAGACGCATAGGCGAGTTGACCGCCCACAAACGGAGCCAGATCGTCAGTCTTCAGGTACTTTCTGAAACCGCCTGTAAGCCCAAAGTTAGTAGACTTGGCGTTCGCAGGTGCGCCGCTATCATTTAACTGCAAACCGGCTCCAGCCAATATGGCCATGTCCTTGGCGATGAAATAGCGACCACCAAGCACATAATCGAAGGGCGTAGTAGCTGTTCCAATCGCCACACTCAGACCAAAAGCGCCGTGGGACGGAGCTGCGTCGCCCTTACCGGCAGCCGATGCGCTGCCAGCAGCCAACGCCAATACCAATGTTGCGCCTACCAATGCAATTTTCTTCATTCTTGAAACTCCTGTAAGTAAATAACACGACAAAAAACCATATGCCAGACACGGATCAAACGACAGTCTCGAATTCAAGATCGCATACCTGCGAAGTCAATGAGAACTCGCCCGAGTCTCTCCAAAATGCCGCTTTGCGTCAATAGTCCAATCGGACTATCAAAACCCGGACTCAGCCTAATGTAGGCTGGCTCGACTCGTGGATGCTCTTCCGGCTGATTAATAAGAAGTATTTCAGCCCCAGCAGCACTTGCTGCATGGGGCGAAAAAACAACAGATAGAACGGGCGGCGGATCATCGGAACAGGCGATTCTCCACCGCGCCCAGCACCGGATTGGCCGCAAAATAGACTATTACTCGAAGTCGCCCCAGGCACTTTTCTTGGCTGTGTTTGTCTTGGCTTCGAAACGCTCGATGTCGCGCCGGTCGCGTTTGGTGGGGCGGCCTTTGAAAGACGGCAGGGGCAACGCCTTGAGATTGGCGGCGATCTCGGCGCGGCGTGCTTTGCTTGCTTCGCTCTCGCGATAGAGTTTCTGCGCTTCCGGCGCGCCTCCGCGTTTGTTGGAGATCCCCAGCACTTCGATCTCAAAATGATATTGTCCGAGACGAATGACCAGGTGGTCTCCCGGCCCGATGGTCTTGGCGGGCTTGATGCGCGCCTCGTTCATTGTCACTTTGCCGCTTTCCACAGCATCGACGGCAAGGCTGCGCGTCTTGAAGAAACGCGCAGCCCATAGCCATTTGTCGATACGCAACTTTTCGTTCTCTTCAATCATGCATTTATGGCCCTGCGCCGGAACACATATACCGCCGGTTCCAGTTCGGGCGGCAGCACCAACTCCCCGAGTGCCTTGTCTTCCACCAGCTCAAATTCCTTTTGCTGCAGATAGTCCTTCCAGTTGCCGAACGCAAACTGGTGACGGCTGCCGATGACGATATAAAGTTCGACGCTGGGTGTGCTGAAGACATGGCGCTCAAAATCGTTCTGCGCCGGAGGCCAGGAGCAGATGACCACCTCGGGCTTGCTGGCGGAAAGGGCTTCCCGGGCACCCAGTTTGATGACCCATTCGGGATATTTCACGACCGATTCCCATGCGTGGTTGTCCGTCGCGATGAGCTGGACATCTTTGTCCTTCAGGAAGCGCGCCAGCGTTCCGTCACCCGCGCCGATCTCCAGACATCTCCTGCCCTGGATCAGTTTGGCCAGTGCATCAACCAATTCGCGCGAATAGAAGCAGTAGATGCCTTTTTGCTGCACCAGCGGCATAAGCCGTTTCCTCTGCCAGACCAGCGGCCACAAGCGGCGGAACCATTCCAGCGAGACCGGCTTGCGCTCCAGCTCGCGCTCGAACAACAGTTTCTGCGCGATGAAGCCGTTGATCAGGTTGAAACGCAATTTGCCATTCTTGACGCCCGTATCCGCAGCCAGTGTGGACAGGCACAGTTTCTTGACCGATTCGTGCGCCATGCGGCTGCGGACGAATTGCGACAAGGCCGAGGCTTCGTTGTATTGCGAATTGCCGGTTGCCGATTTATCCAGTTTGGACAGGCGCTCCAGATACGCTTTCAATTCTTCCGCGACACCGCGCTCGACGATGGCGGATATCTCGCCCTGCACGGTCGCCCATTCCGCGGGAAATCTGGAGCACAACTCATCCAGCGGTGGCTTCGACTTCAACCAGGCGAGGTTCTTTTTGTAGATTGATTGCTTCATGTAGGTAGTCGAAATCGCGGGAGGTATCCTACAGCTTCAGATCATCCTCGACATAGCGCAGGATACCCTCGAATAGCACCTCGCGCGGAAACGCGTTGTTGTTGTGCAACAGCCATTTCCAGAACGAGCCGCCGGAACGATTAAACGGCAGCGCCACCGCCCAGTGGTCGCTGTTCACGTAGCCCAACAGATCGGCACCGGGTATCACCTGGTCGTGAATCAGCATGTGGCTGTCGTTGCGCGGCTCTACTTCGGCCAGCTTGGCATACAGCATGCGAAGGAACCAGTGCATGCGTTGCGGCTTGGTGAAGGTGACCAGCGAGTAATAATGGATGCCCTGCGGCATCGTGTGCCAGTACTTTCCCAGCCAGTGCAGGCAGCGGTCGCGGCTGATGCTCTTGAGGAAATTCTCGTTGACGTGCGAACACGCGCCGGGGGTGGGCAGCAATGCCAGGAAATGCCGGTAGCGGTTGAGCCAGTCGGCCAGCGGACTGCCGCTGGCCACGCCCGCCACACTGACCACGGCGCGCAGGTTGGCCGGTGTTTCTGCGCCCATGCGGCGCAGGGCTTCCAGCGTATCCGGCAAACCCTTGGAGTAGGCGACTACGATGACATTGGCGGCATCCTTGTGTTTGCGGATGGCCTCCTCGACGATCTTTGCGTTGTGTTCGGAAGTGGCGATGCCGCGCACATGCACCACATCAATGTCCGAATAGCGCGGCTTGAGATAGTCGTATTCGGTCGCCAAATCCACCGATTTACCGCGCCCGAACGGCAACGAGACATCGGAGACGCACTCCCACAGCACACCGGAAACGATGATGACGGCAAGATCGGACGGCGTGTCCGGCAAGGTAACAGGCGCGGAATTTGATGGCGCTTCGCCGAGGTCGTGCAGGATATTGTCGAGCTTGCGCTCGTCGGGATAGGCACCGTGGCGCTGTTGCACCACCGCCCCCAGCAGGTTGCGAAATGCTGGGCGCGCATCCCGTGCGGGCGGCATGCCCAGCGGATACAGCATCACCGGCGGCGGCATCTCCTTTTCGCGCAGCATGTAGGTTCCAAACAGGAAACGCCACAGCCACAGCAAAGCCAGCGCACCGGTCAGCCACCACAGGCTGTCGGTCATCACGAACAAAAGCACCGCCAGCAGCATCAACCACAAAAGAGACACCTTCATGCCAGCCTCCGCGAATAAACTGGATTGATCCCGGAAAACCCATTAGACCGAAAACCTCGTCATTCCGGCGAAAGCCGGAATCCAGCAAGAACAAATATCCGCGTAGCGGACGAAACCATGCTGTTGTCCCGCGTACGCGGGGATGTATTTAATAAACTGGATTCCGGCCTTCGCCGGAATGACAGGATAATTATCCGGCTTGTTTACTTCACGCAGTCCACGTAATACACGCGGTCGCCGTTGTTCTTTTCCGCGACCAGTCCGTGAATGTCGGTCTCAAAGCCGGGGAAGCGCTTGTTGAAATCGCGCGCGAACTTGAGGTAGTCGACAATGGTCTTGTTGAAAACCTCGCCCGGGATCAGCAACGGAATGCCCGGCGGATACGGCGTGAGCAGCACGGCGGTAATGCGGCCCTCCAACTCGTCGATGGAGACGCGCTCGATCTCGCCGTGCGCCATTTTTGCAAAGGCATCCGACGGCTTCATCGCGGGCACCATACTGGAGAGGTACATCTCGGTAGTCAGGCGGGCGACGTCGTTGGCCTTGTAGATGCCGTGGATCTGGTCGCACAGGTCGCGCAGGCCGATCTTTTCGTAGCGCGGGTTCTTGGCGATGAACTCCGGCAGCACGCGCCACAGCGGCTGGTTCTTGTCGTAGTCGTCCTTGAACTGCTGCAGCTCGGTCACCATACTGTTCCAGCGGCCCTTGGTGATGCCGATGGTGAACATGATGAAAAAGGAATACAGGCCGCACTTCTCCACCACCACGCCATGCTCGGCAAGGTATTTGGTGACGATGCTGGCGGGGATGCCGCTGTCGGCGAAATCACCGTCCACATCCAGACCCGGCGTAACCACGGTGGCCTTGATCGGGTCCAGCATGTTGAAACCTTCGGCGAGTTTGCCGAAACCGTGCCAGCGGTCCTCGGTGCGCAGCACCCAATCCTCGCGCTCGGCCATGCCTTCTTCGGATAGATAATCCGGGCCCCAAACCTTGAACCACCAGTCCGCACCCCACTCTTCGTCCACTTTGCGCATGGCGCGGCGGAAGTCGAGCGCTTCGGCGATGCTCTCCTCCACCAGCGCGGTACCGCCCGGCGGCTCCATCATCGCCGCGGCCACATCGCATGACGCGATGATGGCGTATTGCGGCGAGGTCGAGGTGTGCATCAGATAGGCTTCATTGAAACAGTCGCGGTCCAGCTTGCGCGACTCGCTGTCGCGCACCAGGATTTGCGATGCCTGCGACAGACCGGCCAGCAGCTTGTGCGTGGACTGGGTGGCGAACACCATGGATTCCTGCGCGCGCGGACGGTCGCGGCCGATGGCGTGCATATCCTTGTAGAAATCGTGGAATGCGGCATGCGGCAACCAGGCTTCGTCAAAGTGCAGCGCGTCGATCTTGCCGTCCAGCATGTCTTTCAGCATCTCCACGTTGTAGAGCACGCCGTCGTAGGTGCTCTGCGTGATGGTCAGGATGCGCGGTTTGCGCTTCTTGTCCTTGATGAACGGATTGGCATCAATCTTCTTCTGGATGGTCGCGGGCTCGAATTCGGATTTGGGGATCGGGCCGATGATGCCGAAGTTGTTGCGCGTCGGCGTCAGGAACACCGGCACCGCGCCGGTCATCATGATCGCGTGCAGGATGGACTTGTGACAGTTGCGGTCCACCACCACGATGTCGTCCGGCGCGACCATCGAGTGCCACACGATCTTGTTGGAAGTGGAGGTGCCGTTGGTGACGAAGAACAAATGGTCGGCATTGAAGATGCGCGCCGCATTGCGCTCGGAAGCCGCGACAGGTCCTGTGTGATCGAGCAGCTGCCCCAGTTCGTCCACCGCGTTGCACACGTCGGCGCGCAGCATGTTCTCGCCGAAGAACTGGTGAAACATGCGTCCCACCGGCGATTTCAGGAACGCCACGCCGCCGGAGTGGCCGGGGCAGTGCCAGGAATAGGAACCGTCCTGCGCATAATCCACCAGCGCGCGGAAGAACGGCGGCGCCAGCGAATCCATGTAGGACTTGGCCTCGCGGATGATGTGGCGCGCCACGAATTCCGGCGTGTCCTCGTGCATGTGGATGAAGCCGTGCAGCTCGCGCAGGATGTCGTTCGGGATATGGCGCGAGGTGCGCGTCTCGCCGTACAGGTAGATGGGAATATCGGCGTTCTTGAAGCGAATCTCTTCCACGAATGCGCGCAGGGTACGCAGCGCGACTTCCGTCTCTTCCATACTGCCCGCGCCGAATTCCTCGTCGTCAATGGATAACACGAAGGCCGACGCGCGGCTTTGCTGTTGCGCGAAGGAAGTCAGGTCGCCGTAGCTGGTCATGCCGACGACTTCGATCCCTTCTTTTTGCAGGGCATCGGCGAGATCGCGAATGCCGTGACCGCTGGCGTTCTCCGAGCGAAAATCTTCGTCGATGATGATGATTGGGAAATTGAATTTCATGTAGGGCTCCCTGGTGGGCAAGGCTTATATATAAGTGGCGCAGATTGTCGCAGTTTTATGCGGCGACGGGGAAAATACAAAAGACGCTATTCGCGTGGCGGATAGGGGTTTTTGAGCTGGGCAACCAGTTCGGACAGAACACGCAGGAACTGCTGCTCGTCGCAGCCCATCAGGATGGCGTCCTCAAGGGCGTCGCGGCAGACCTGGCGTATCTCGACCAGGTTCTCCTGCAGCACCTTGTTCTTCTCTACGCAGGCGATGATCTTGCCCTCGGGAGAATGCCAGATAATTTGTTCGTTCAGCAACATCAGGTCTTCGGCAGGGTAACGCCGACCTGGCCCTGATACTTGCCGCCGCGGTCTTTGTACGAGGTCTCGCACACTTCGTCGCTCTCGAAGAACAACACCTGCGCCACGCCCTCGTTGGCGTAGATCTTGGCGGGCAACGGCGTGGTATTGGAGAATTCCAGTGTCACATAGCCTTCCCACTCGGGCTCGAAAGGCGTCACGTTTACGATGATCCCGCAGCGCGCATAGGTCGATTTGCCCAGGCAGATGGTCAGCACGTTGCGCGGGATGCGGAAATACTCGACGGTACGCGCCAGCGCGAAGGAGTTGGGCGGGATGACGCAATAGTCGGCTTCCACATTCACGAACGAATTCGGGTCGAAGTTCTTGGGATCGACGATGGTGCTGTTGATGTTGGTGAACAGCTTGAATTCGCGCGCGCAGCGAATGTCGTAGCCGTAGCTGGATGTGCCGTAGGACACGATCTTCTTGCCGTCCACTTCCTTGACCTGTCCGGGCTCAAACGGCTCGATCATGCCGTGCTGCTCCGCCATGCGGCGTATCCACTTGTCTGCCTTGATGCTCATCCTGATTCCTTGAGGGGTTTGTGCGGGCGCGATTTTACCCAAATTCCGCGATGGCGCGTGGGTTTTGCTACAATCGCGCGTCGATTGGAAATCGCGCAGCACGATTGCCTCCTCGCCCGCTTGCGGGAGAGGATTGAGGTGAGGGAAATGGGCATGGCGCGCATCTCATCGACCGGGGTGGTCTTTGCCATGCCCGTTACCAAAGGAATCGCCGCAAATGCCAAGAAAGATCCTCGTCACCTCCGCCCTGCCCTATGCCAATGGAAGCATCCACTTGGGCCACCTCGTCGAATACATCCAGACCGACATCTGGGTGCGCTTCCAGAAAATGCGCGGCCACTCCTGCCACTATGTTTGCGCCGACGATACCCACGGCACGCCCATCATGCTGCGCGCCGAAAAAGAGGGCATCACCCCGGAACAGCTGATCGCCCGCGTGTGGCTGGAGCACTACGATGATTTCCATGCTTTCCATGTGGAATTCGACAACTTCGGCTCGACCAATTCAACTGAAAACCGCGAGTGCGCGGTCACCATCTACAACGCACTCAAGGCACGGGGACTGATCGAGATCCGTTCCATCGAGCAGTATTACGACCCGTTGAAGAAGATGTTCCTGCCGGACCGCTTCATCAAGGGTGAATGTCCCAAGTGCCACGCCAAGGATCAGTATGGCGACAACTGCGAAGTGTGCGGCGCCGCCTACGCGCCCACCGACCTGATCAGCCCCTACTCGGCCGTGTCCGGTGCCATCCCCGAACTGCGCCAATCCAACCATCATTTTTTCAAGCTCTCCGACCCCAGCTGCCAGCAGTTTCTGCGCGAATGGACGCGCAGCGGCTCGCTGCAACCCGAGGCGGCCAACAAAATGCAGGAATGGCTGGGCGCCGAGGGCGAGAACAAGCTGACCGACTGGGACATTTCGCGCGACGCCCCCTATTTCGGCTTCGAGATCCCCGGCGCACCGGGCAAATACTTCTACGTCTGGCTGGACGCGCCCGTGGGCTATATGGGCAGCTTCAGGCAATTGTGCGCCATGAGGGGCATCAACTTCGACGAGTACTGGCTGCAGGATTCGTCCGCCGAGCTGTACCACTTCATCGGCAAGGACATCCTGTACTTCCACGCGCTGTTCTGGCCGGCCATGCTGCAGCATGCCGGGTTCCGCACGCCGACCAAACTGTTCTCGCACGGCTTCCTCACCGTCAACGGCGAGAAGATGAGCAAATCGCGCGGCACCTTCATCACCGCGCGCAGCTATGTCGACCACGTGAAGAACACCGAGTACCTGCGCTACTACTACGCCGCCAAGTTGAATGGCTCGATGGAGGACCTCGATCTCAACCTCGACGACTTCGTGGCGCGCGTGAACAGCGACC
Organism: Sideroxydans sp.; assembly: GCA_043744345.1. Taxonomy (GTDB): domain Bacteria; phylum Pseudomonadota; class Gammaproteobacteria; order Burkholderiales; family Gallionellaceae; genus Sideroxyarcus. The sequence continues at coordinate 19,020 of JAYTUW010000012.1, forward strand.
TGATCGGCAAATACATCAACATCGCCAGCCGCAGCGCGGGCTTCATCAGCAAGCGTTTCGAAGGCAAACTGGCCACTCACGCGTTGCTGGCGCAATGCGCCGACACCAGCGGCCTCACCGGCAAACTGATCGAGGACAACGAGAAGAAGAACCTGCTGGAACTGCTGCAGGCGGCCTCCGGTCAACTCGCCGAACTGTACGAGGCGCGCGAATACTCCAAGGCAACACGCCAGATCGGCGCCCTGCTGGACGTGGTGAACGCCTATGTCGACGCCACGAAGCCGTGGGAACTGGCCAAGGACCCGAGCAATGTGGAATGGCTGCAGGGCGTGTGCAGCGTCGCGGTGCAGGCGTTCCGCATCATCACCATCTACCTCAAGCCGGTGCTGCCGCGCCTGGCTGACGATGTGGCCAGATTCCTCAAGGTGGGCGAACTGCAATGGGACGATGCACAGACCCTGCTGCCCGATGCACATGTCATCAATCCCTACCAGCACCTGATGAGCCGCCTCGACCCCAAGTGCATCGAGAGCATGGTGGAAGCGAACAAGGAAAGCCTGCAACCGACGCCCGCGCCGGTATCCGAGCAGCGCCATGCGGAACACCAGCAACATAACACCGCCAAGACCGGAACAGCCGCCCTGATAGGAGATGCAACCTTGCCCCTGAAGAAACCCAATGCCGATATTTCACCCATTGCCGAAACCATCTCCATCGACGACTTCAGCAAGATCGACCTGCGTGTGGCACGCATCGTCAACGCGGAGCATATCGAGGGGGCGGAAAAACTATTGAAGCTGACGCTGGATATCGGCGAAGCGCAACCGCGCACCGTATTCGCGGGCATCAAGTCGGCCTACGATCCGGAACGATTGATCGGCCGTATGACTGTCATGGTTGCCAACCTGGCGCCGCGCAAGATGAAGTTCGGCCTGTCAGAAGGCATGGTGCTGGCCGCGTCCAACGAGACGCCGGGGTTGTTCATCCTGGCGCCGGATGCGGGGGCACAGCCGGGCATGCGGATCAAATGATTTGTGATTTCCTCCCTTCTCCCGCAGGCGGGAGAAGGGCTGGGGATGAGGGTTTGCATACTTAAGAATTTTGCGGTGTTTCAACTACCCTCACCCTAACCCTCTCCCGCCTGCGGGAGAGGGAACAATTTATCCCTTCGCCCCACAGGACAACCATCATGGACTACGACGTTCTCATCATCGGTTCCGGCCCAGCCGGTCAGCATGCAGCATGGCAGGCAGCCCGCATGGGCAAGCGTGCCGCGATCATTGAACGCAAACCCAAGATAGGCGGTGCCGGACTGCAGACCGGCACCATCCCCAGCAAAGCGATGCGCGAAGTGGCTTACCAACTCTCCCGTTCAGGCGGCATGCGCCAGGCGTTCTCCCCCGACAGCCGCATACGCCACGGCTTGCTGGCCGACGCGGTGCGGCGCAAGGAAGGCGTGATCGCGCAGCAGGAGTCGGTCATCCTGCAGCGCAGCATGCGCCACGGTGTGGCGCTGATTCCCGGCGAAGCCTCGTTCGTGGATGCGCATACCCTGAGTGTCAGCGATGCGGCGGGCAAGTCGCGGCGAATTTCCGCGCAGTTCATCATCCTCGCCAGCGGCTCACGGCCGCGCCGCCCGACCAACATCCCATTCGACAAAAAGACGGTGCTGGATTCCACCTCCATCCTGAACCTGCGCCAGATGCCCAACAGCCTGCTGGTGGTGGGCGGCGGCGTCATCGCCTGCGAATTCGTCTCCATCTTTGCCGCGCTCGGCGTGCAGGTCTGCGTGGTGGACAGCCATGCGCAACTGCTCGAGTACCTGAGCGGGGACGTGGTGGAGGTGCTGGCCGACAGCTTCCTCGGCATGGGTGTCACCTTCCACATGAAGGAGCGTGTCAGTGATATCCGCCGCGAGGAGACCGGCACCGTCACCGTGCTGGAAAGCGGCAAGGAGATCCGCACCGATGTTGTGCTGTTTGCACAAGGCCGCGAACCCAACAGCGCCGGCCTGCAGGTTGGCAATGCGGGTATCGCCATCCAGGACGGCTGGATCGAAGTCAACCAGCATTTCCAGACCAGCGTGCCGCACATCTTCGCCGTGGGCGACTTGATCGGCCGCCCCGCCCTCGCCTCCACCGGCATGGAACAGGGACGCGCGGCGGTGCTGTATGCCTTTGGCGGCGGCGAACAGGCCATGGCGGCGAACCTGCCGATGGCCGTCTACACCATCCCGGAAATATCCTACGTCGGCAAGACCGAAAAAGAAGTGCAGAAAGAGAACATCCCCTACATCATCGGCCGCGCCTTTTTCAAGGATAGCGCGCGCGGCCAGATCATCGGTGACGCACAAGGCATGCTGAAACTGATCGTGGATACGCGCAACGAAAAACTGCTGGGCGTACACATCGTCGGCGAGCAGGCTAGCGAACTGGTACACATCGGCCAACTGGTGATGAACCTGAATGGCACCGTGCGCGACCTGGTCAGCAACGTCTTCAACTATCCAACACTTGCTGAGTGCTACAAACTCGCGGCGGTGGATTGCACGCATCAACTGGAACAAAGAAAAGGTTAGGGATCGCATTGCGGCTACCCCACCTCCTCAACCGTCCAATCATGACAAAACGCAATTGAGCCACGGATAAGCACAGATGAAGCACGGATAAATCGCCAATTGGTATTCGCCGTTATTTTTGTTTTGTTGCGTACTGTTCTACCGGAATACCGCCGAGTGTACCCAATCTCATGAAATAGGTATCCCACCCGGTAGCGGCACTGGTGTTGAGTGACTGAAAAACGCGGACATACTCTGTCTTGGGCTGCTTTGCAGGATCGCTTGGCCAGGTTGTCAGCTTATTGCCGCTCACTGCCCAATACCCATCGCCAGCCCAGTTGACATTGGATACATAAACCAGACTATCTCCGGGATAAGCACTAAATTGACTTTGCATTCCGTCGGTGTGCAAGTAATGGCTATTGGCCGCAAAAGTATCGCTCCAGTAAGTCGAGACCGAGGTGCCAATTCTTGATCCAAACCAGCCGCCGATAAGTGCTTTACCCATTGCGGAAGAGTCGGTCGCTACAAAGTTCGGAAATGACAGCGAGTAAAATATCGGAACCCAGTTTCCGAAGCTGGCGTAGCTCTCATCGAGACAACCAGTCGAAGTCCCACGATCGTTACCGATCATATAGGCAGAGTTATTGCCGAGCTTTGCCAATAAGATTCGAACTTTATCTTGTGTTTGGATACCGCTCGAATTTTTCAGATAACCTTTTAGGTCAACGTAAGTCCACCCGTCACCTGCAATACCTCTGACATGATCCCAATCACTCACCACCACTCCGGATGATATCGCTGAAAACGCCGATGTCAGAAGCGCCAGCGCCTGGGCATCCTGATCCGCATCGGCAGCCACCTTCGGCCACAGAGATATGCGGCAGGCGCCGATATCCATGGCCACGTAGCCATTTGTGCCATCGTGAGTAAGAGTCATACCCGCTGGCATGAGCAGTTTATAATCACTCCAAGTAACTGCTGTACCTGATATGTCCGTTACAGGGGCAGGGGCAGGAGTAGTTGGAGCTCCAGTACCTCCTGTTCCTGCACCAGTTCCTGCACTTGCGCCTGCGCTCGCACCACCGCCACAGGCAGTGATTCCAAAAACCAGCCCCAAAAGAAACCCTGCATTCAGAACAAAACGTGCTGTTGTCATAACCACCTCCCGGACATTTGAATTGGTACCAATTCTAGGATGTGTGCGATCTATGACATATAGTCCATTTGGACTAAATCAAAGTCTTGTGAATTTGACCACAGGCGTATTGCTCCGCGAGTTCACCCATCCAGTGAGTCGCGCCACGCCAGGCCGCGCCTGATTTCTGTCAGGTTATTCCGCAATACCCATCGACAGAGCAGTGACGACATGTACACGGCCGAGTCTCAGAGCTCAGCAAGGGGACGGTGGTGCGCCTGTACGGGAAGAATGAGTGAATTGGGCGGTGAGGGATTGCTAAAAAGTGTTTGTTCTGGATTGCAACTCCCGCGCCCGAATCAGTGCAGCCCAAAACGAACAGCAGGCTGACTATTTCTTCGCGCTGATGGCAGTGAGTATGCCTTGCAGAATGACTGTCGGCGTTGGCGGGCAGCCGCTCACCACCACATCCACGGGGATGACGTTGGAGACTTTGCCGCAACTCGCGTAGCTTTCGCCGAAGATGCCGCCGTCGCAACCGCAATCGCCGATGGCGACCACCAGTTTGGGTTCGGGCGTGGCATCGTAGGTGCGCTTGAGGGCGATCTCCATATGCTGCGAGACGGGGCCGGTGACCAGCAACAGATCGGCATGGCGCGGGCTGGCGACGAATTTGATGCCGAGGCCTTCGATGTTGTAATAGGCGTTGTTGACGGCGTGTATCTCCAGCTCGCAGCCGTTGCATGAACCGGCATCCACCTGCCGGATTGCCAGCGCACCGCCGAATGCTTCCAGTATTTCCTGTTGCAGTCGTTGCGTGACGGCGCGCATGGCCTCGTCGGCCTGGGGTGGCGTTTCGGTCTTGATGCCGGTTTTGTATATCTGTTTGAGTATTTGGTACATCAGAGATCCTGCCCCGAGTAACTCAGGTTGAACGACTTATTGATGAGCGGAAAATCCGGCACGATGTTGTCGATGACGGCGTGTTCCAGCAGCGGCCAGTTCTGCCATGAGGGGTCGTGCGGATGCACGCGCGTGAGGTTGCCCTGCGCATCGGTGTGGATGGCCACCAGCACTTCGCCGCGCCAACCTTCCACGATACCGATGCCGAAACCGTTCGCGGGCAACTTCTCGATCAGCACCGGTTCGTCTTCTTCATGCACCAGGTTGGCCAGTATCTCCTGCTGCAGGCGCAGCGACTCAAACAGCTCGTCGAAGCGCACGATGACGCGCGCCGCGACATCGCCGTTGCGGTAGGTCGCCATCTGCACATCCAGCTTGTCGTAAGGGGCGCAGGCGAACTGCACGCGCGCATCCCAGGCCTGGGCGCTGGCGCGGCCGGCAAGTCCGCACAGGCCGAGCTGCGCGGCCAGTTTGGGCGTGACCACACCGGTGCTGATGAAACGGTCCTGCACACCGGCATGCTCGTCGTAGATGCCGCGCAGAATAGTCACCTGCTGTTGCAGCATGTCGCATTCCTGCTCGATGATATGTTTGCCTTCGGCAGTCAGATTCACGGTGACACCGCCGGGCACGATCTTGTCCATCAGGTAGCGGTGGCCGAACAGGGTGGCATTGTTGCGCAACACCTGCTCCTTGAGTATCCAGAACTGGGCGAAGCCGAATGCCAGCGCAACGTCGTTACCCAGATAGCCGAGATCGCCCAGATGGTTGGCCACGCGCTCGCGCTCCAGCAACAGGGCGCGCATCCACAGCGCCCGGCTGTTCGGCGCGACCTTGGCGATGCTCTCCGCCGCCATCGCATACGCCCAGGCATAGGCCACGGTGCTGTCGCCGCTCACGCGGCCGGCCAGCTTTGCGCCTTGTTGCACGCTCATGCTCTCGAAACGTTTTTCTATGCCCTTGTGCACGTAACCGAGTCGTTCTTCGAGGCGCAGCACGCGCTCGCCGATGATGGAGAAGCGGAAATGCCCCGGCTCGATGATGCCCGCATGCACCGGACCGACCGGTATCTCGTGCACGCCCTGCCCTTCGACATGCACGAAGGGATAGTCGTCCGCCTCGGCGGTGCGGCTGGCCGCCGCATCGAAATCCTTGTGCAGCGGAAAGCTGCCGCTGTGCCATGCACCGTGGCGCACCCATTTGCGGTGGTCGTGCCCTTCGTGCGCATAGATGCCCAGCAGGTCATAAGTTGCACGCTGCATGCGGTTGGCGGCCGGAAAAATCTGGCTGAGGTCGGGATACACCGGTTGCTCTGCAGAGAGCAGCGCGTTCAGACACACCATTCCGGCTTCGTTGACCAACACCACATGCAACATGAATCCGCGCGGACGGGCATCGCTGCCCCACAGCGCAACCAGCCTGCCGCCACCATCGCGCACCTGCTGGCAGATTTCGTGCAGGTCGTCCGGGCCTATCTCGCCCGTCCACGCGGGGAGTGCGTCGGTCAGTCGGGTCAGTTTCAGGTTGGGGTGTTTGATCGGCATCGCTTTATCCTAACAGGGCCGCCGCCTGGCGGTACCAGTCCGCAAGGTACGGCGGCATGTACACACCCAGCATCAGCACCAGAAGCAGGTGCAGGAACACCGGCACCAACGCTGGCGAATGCGGCAAGGGTTTGGCGGTGGTCTCGCCGAACACGACCGGCTGTATCTTGCCGAAGATGGCGGCAAAAGCGATGCCCAGCGAGACCAGCAATATCGGCGTGGCCCAGGGGTATTCGTGCATGGCGGTGGTGATGATAAGAAACTCGCTGGCGAACACGCCGAACGGCGGCATGCCCAAAATGGCGAATGTGCCCAGCGCCAATCCCCAGCCCACGGTCGGGCTGACTTGCAGCAGGCCGCGGATATCTGCCATCACCTGCGTGCCGGTCTTCTGCACCGCATGGCCCACCGCAAAGAAGATCGCCGATTTGGTGAGCGAATGCACCGTCATGTGCAGCATGCCCGCGAACGTCGCCACCGGCCCGCCCATGCCGAAAGCGAAGGTGACCAGCCCCATGTGCTCAATGGAAGAATAGGCGAACATGCGCTTGATGTCCTTCTGGCGGAACAGAGAGAGCGATGCCACCGCCACCGAGAGCAGGCCGAAGCCCATCATCAGGTTGCCCGCAAAGTGATTCTCCAGAGAACCGTCCACCAGCACTTTGCTGCGCACCACCGCGCACAGCGCGACATTGAGCAGCAGGCCGGACAGCACGGCCGAGACCGGCGTCGGGCCTTCGGCATGCGCGTCCGGCAACCAGCTGTGCAGCGGCACCAGACCGACCTTGGTGCCGTAACCCACCAGCAGGAACACGAAGGCCAGTTTCAGGACGGTGGGTTCCAGATCGCCCTTGACCTGGTTCAGGTGCGTCCACAGCAGCGCGGTGCCGCCCTGGCCCAGCACACGCTCGGCGGCAAAGTACAGCAGGATGGTGCCAAACAGCGCCAGCGCGATGCCGACGCCGCACAGGATGAAGTATTTCCACGCCGCTTCCAGGCTGGCCGGGGTGCGGTACAACGACACCAGCAGCACGGTGGTGAGTGTGGCCGCTTCCATCGCGACCCACACGATGCCCATGTTGTTGGTGGTGAGCGCGACCAGCATGGCGAAGGTGAACAACTGGTACATGCTGTAATACAAGTGCAGCATGCCCACGGAAAGCTTGCCGTGATGCTGCTCGATGCGCATGTAGGGACGCGAGAACAGCGAGGTGGTGAATGCGACGAAAGCGGTCAGCGCGACCAGGAACACGTTGAACTGGTCGATGAAGAACTGCTCGTTGAAGGCGACTTGCGGGCCGGAGTCGATGATGCGCATGGTTAGCACCACCGAGGCGGCGAACGTGAGGAAGCTCATCAACGAGTTGAGCTCTGCCGCCCATTTGCGCGAGCCAAACACGGCCAGCAACCCGCCGCCCAGCAGCGGGGTAAGCAACAGCGCGAGAAGTTGCAGGTCAATCATTATTCAACTCCAGAACGCCCAAACATGGCGGCAGAAATCGTAGCGAGCGGGCCGACATCGGGGGAGCCCGGAGCGCAGGCACCGGAATGTACACGCAGTACATGAGGATGCCGAGCACCGCGCGACCTCGATGCCGGTTCGCGCATAACCAGCGACTTGGTGGGCGTTGTTTGCCCACCTAGTCGAATGGCTAGTAGTTCCACCAGTAGATTTATGTCGCCATGTTCAATCATCCTTCAACTTCTCCATATGGGTGATATCCAGGCTGTCGAAGGTCTCGCGGATCTGGAAGAAGAAGATACCGAAGATGAAAGTGGCCACCAGCACGTCCAGCGCGATGCCCAGTTCCACCACCAGCGGCATTCCCTGCGTGGCGCTGGTGGCGGCGAAGAACAATCCATTCTCCAATGAAAGGAAGGCGACCACCTGCGAGACCGCCTTGCGCCGTGTGAGCATCATCAGCAGCGACAACAGCACACTGGCCAGCGCGATACCGATCAGCCCGCGGGTAACGCCCTCGGCCAGATGCGAGATCGGTGCGGCCAGATTGAACGCAAAGATCACCAGGGCGATGCCGACCAGCATGGTGGCGGGAATATTGATCAGTGTCTCGACATCCCAGCGCACGTTGAGTTTGCGTATCAGACGGTGCAACAACCAGGGCAACAACATCACTTTGAGCAACAGCGTCAGTCCGGCCGAATAGTAGAGATGATGCTGGTCGGTGGAATATGCCACGATGAAGGTGCTGAGTGCCAGCAACCCGCCTTGCCAGGCGAACAGATTGATCAGCGACAGGATACGGCGCTGCGCCAGCATGGCGAATGCCACCAGCAGCAGCATCGCCGCCAGCAGGTTGATGAATTGCGATGTAAGCGACATCTGCATCTCAGGCACCCAACAGGAAGTGGATCAGCAGGCCGAGCACGGCAAGCAGGAAAGCGGTGCCGAGGAACTCCGGCGCACGAAAGATACGCAGCTTGGCCGATACGATCTCGAACACCGCGAGCCCTGCACCCGCCAGCATGAGCTTGATCAGCAGGGCCAGGATCGCCAGCGGCAGACCGGCCCAGTTGCCCACTTCGGCAATGCCGTGCGGCAGGAACAGCGCGATGCCGATGGAGATATACGCGAACAGCTTGAGGCTGCTGGCCCACTCGATCAGCGCGAGGTGACGCGCGGAATACTCCAGGATCATCGCCTCGTGGATCATGGTCAGTTCGAGGTGGGTACTGGGGTTGTCCACCGGGATGCGCGCATTCTCGGCCAGCAGCACGATCACGAACGCCAGTCCGGCGAACGCCAGACTCGGATACAGCACGAACTGGTGATGCGCCAGTGTCTCGACGATGTTCGGCAACTGCGTGGAATGGCTGATCATGGAGGCGGTGAACAGCACCATCAGCAACGCCGGTTCGGCCAGGAAGGACACCAGCATCTCGCGCCTTGCGCCCAGCGTGCCGAATGCTGTGCCGATATCCATCGCGGCCAGCGAGATGAACACGCGCGCCAGCGCAAACACGCCGACCAGCGCGATCACGTCCGCCGCCTTGGAGAACGGCAGATCCAGTGCGATGACGGGAATAATCGCGGCCGCCAGCCACATGCAACCGAACACGATATAAGGGGTGACGCGGAACAGCCAGGACGCGTTGTGCGCCAGCACCGCATCCTTGTGGAACAGTTTGCGCAGCACGCGGTAGGGCTGCAGCACACCGGCACCGGAGCGGTTCTGCAACCAGGCCTGGCACTGGTTGACCCATCCGGTCAGCAACGGCGCGAGCAATACCACCAGCAGCAATTGCGCAAGCTGGAACAGGATGGCGAAGAGCAGGTCTTTATATTCCATAGTCAAATTCGCGCGGCGGGCAGGATTCCCCCCTTTAGAAAAGGGGGGCTGGGGGGGATTTGATTACTTTTCAAAAATACTAAATCCCCCTCACTCCCCCTTTTGCAAAGGGGGAAGCGGGTTACCGCTCCCAATCGGATTTCTTGAATAAATATTTCCATCATACGAACACCAGCAGCACGATGAGTGTGACGAACGTGTAAGTCAGGTACAAATGGATGCGCCCGTGTTGCAGCAATCCGGCCAGCGACGCGAGGCGCTCGGTGACCTGTTTGATCGGCAAATACAGGATGTACCACAGGCGATCCTCGGTCTGCCCGTGATAGCGCGGGTGGGTGTCGAACGGGCTGGGCACCTCGCGTTCGATCTTGAAGAACGGTTCGAAGATGCGGCGTATCGGCTGGCCGAAACCTTCGGCGGTATCCTGCATGCGCGGGGTCTGGGCCGGGAACCCGCAATCCCACGCGTCGCTGCGCCGCAGACGGCCGTGATACAAGCGCCGCACCAGTATGCTCACGAGCAGCATCACGCCCAGCACGGCCAGCAGGAAATACAGCGGGCTGTAACTGGCGCGCTCGGTGTCGACCGGCGCCAGGAACACCCAGTCGGTCGCCGCATTGCCCAGACCGGCACCGATCAGCATGTGCGACACGAGGTCGAGATGTTGCACCACAAACACCGGCGCCAGGCCGAGCGCGACACAGGCCAGCGCCAGCCAGCCCATGCCAATGCGTTCCCAGATGCCCGCGTCATGCGCATGCTCCAGCACTCTTTCGCGCGGACGCCCCAGGAAGATCACGCCGTAGAATTTGACCATGACATAGGCGGCCAGCGCCGCGGCCAGCGCGATCACCGCGGCGGCCACGGGCACCAGCATGTTGATGTAGCTGTTGGGCAAGCCGGGCGACAACAGGAAAGCCTGCAACAGCAGCCATTCGGACACGAAACCGTTGAGCGGGGGCAAACCCGAGATCGCCAGCACACCGACCAACATCAGCGCCGCCGCCCACGGCATGTGATGGATCAGCCCGCCCAGACGTCCCATGTTGCGCTCGCCGGTGGCATGCAAAATCGCGCCGGTGCCAACGAACAGCAGACTCTTGAACATGGCGTGGTTCAGGCTGTGGTACAACGTGGCGGTGAGTGCCAGCGCGGCCAGCGCATCCTTGCCGTAGACATGGAAGATGATGGTCAGGCCGATGCCCACCAGCAGCAGGCCGATGTTCTCGATCGAGGAATAGGCCAGCAGCCGTTTCATGTCGCCCTGCACCGCGGCGAACATCACGCCGAAGATCGCCGTGATCAGACCGAGCGCCAGCGCCAGCACGCCCCACCACCACAGTTGCGTCGGCAGCAGATCGAAGGTCACGCGCAGGATGCCGTAGATGGCCGTCTTCAGCATCACGCCGCTCATGAGTGCGGATACCGGTGACGGCGCGGCCGGGTGCGCCTCCGGCAACCAGACATGCATGGGCAGCACACCCGCCTTGGCACCGAAGCCGAACAATGCCAGCAAAAATGCCACCGAAGACCAGAACTCGGTGAGATGCGCGGACCGCATCGCATCGAAAGTGTAGGCGGCGATACCGTTGCCGCCCTGCATCACACCGAAGCCGAGCAGGATGGAGATCGCGCCGACGTGGGCGATCAGCAGGTAGAGATAACCGGCCTTGCGGATGTCGGGGATGGCGTGGTCGGTGGTCACCAAAAAATACGAAGATAACGCCATGGTTTCCCAAGCCACCATGAACATATAGGCATCATCCGCCAGCAACACCAGTGTCATGCCGACCAGAAACAAGTGGTATTCAAGACAGAGCAGACCCAGCGTTGCCCCCGCCATGGTCTTGAAATAACCCGCACCAAACAGGGATATTCCAAGGGATGCGCCGCCCAGCAGGATCAGGAAGAAGGCGGACAGCGGATCGAGGCGAAGATGAAAGGGCAGATCGGGCAAGCCGAGCGGCAACACCATGACACCGGGGGCGGACGCGAGCGCCCACAATCCCGTTGCCGCAAGCAGCAGCGACACCAGGGCACTCAGCGGGAAAATGATGTTGTTGATCAGTTGCGGGGCGCGCTGCAACACCAGTCCCGCCACGCCGAGCACGATCCAGAACTGGACTAGCCAGCCAACCACATCCAGCGGCAAAACACTCATGAAGTCCATCAGGCGATCCGTACCCCTCGATTGAACGCGTGTACAACTGACGGGGATTCTACTCCGGCGCTCGGAGGCTGTTCAAGAATTGAAGCGCTGCCGCAGTCCGCCTGGCGCGGCACTGGTGGCGCGCCAGGATCAGCGCTTCTTGTACCAGTCGAGAAACTCTCCCGCGGACATCGGGTGGGCGATGCCATATCCCTGCCCGTAGCCGCACCCCATGTCCGACAGTTTTTTCACGAGTTTGGGGTCTTCCATCCCCTCGGCCACGGTTTCGCGCTTGAAAGTCTTGGCCAGCGCGATCACGCCTTCCACGATGGCGCGGTCGCCCTCGTTGGTTGCCATGTTCTGCACGAACGACTGGTCGATCTTGAGTGTATCGGCACCGAGTCTGCGCAGGTAAACCAGTGAAGAGTAGCCGGTGCCAAAGTCGTCCAGGGCAAAGCTGACGCCCAGTTCGCGACATTCCTTGATGATCTCGAAAGTATGACTGGTGTCTTCCAGCGCCGCGGTTTCCAGCACCTCGATCTGCAGGCGGCCGTGTTCCAGTTTCGGGTATTGCCCGAGCTGACTTTTCAGTTCCGAGACGAAATCGGGAGATTGCAAGTGACGCGCGGAAATATTGATGCTGATCTGCATCGACACACCGGCTTTCTCCCATTCATGCAATTGGGCGAGCGCCGCGCCCATCACCCAGCGGCCCAGCTTGCACTCCAACTCGGAGCTCTCGATGACGGGAAGGAAATCAGCCGGTTGCAGCAGCCCGCGTTCCGGGTGATTCCAGCGAATCAGTGCCTCGACGCCGACGATCCTGTTTGAAGCCAACTCCAGCTTGGGCTGGTAATAGAGTTCGAACTCGCCGCTTTCCAGTCCCTGCAGGATGCGCCGTCTGGATTCGTGCATCGTGCGCACGCGCTGATCATGAATGGCATCGTAGATGTGATAGCGCTTCTTGCCGGTCTGCTTGGCGATATACATCGCCTGGTCGGCATGCCGCAACAGTGTGTCGCCGTCCTCGTTGTCCGCGGGATAGAAGGTGACACCGATACTGGCCGAAACGGCGACATCGTGCCCGGCCAATCGCACGGGCGCCGCGATGGTCAGCATGATGCGATCCAGCACCTGGAAACACTCTTCGTCCGCTGCCAGCTCGTTAAACAGCACGATGAATTCGTCCCCGCCCAGCCGGGCCAGCGTATCCCCGGCGCGCAACACCTCCTGCAGACGCTCGGCGATCTCAACCAGCAACAGGTCTCCCGCTTCATGCCCGTACTGGTCATTCACATCCTTGAAGCCGTCCAGATCGATGTAGCAGACAGCCATCGTCTTTCCGCTGCGCTGCGCATGCGCGATGGACTGGCGCAGACGGTCGGCAAGCAGGCGCCGGTTGGGCACCCCCGTGAGCGCGTCGTAATTGGCGACCTGGCTCAGCTCGGCCTCGTGTTCCTTGAAATACGTGATATCGGAAAATACGGCGACATGACGCCGCACATTGCCGGCCGTATCGCAGATCGCCGAGATCGAAAGCAGCTCCGCATAGACTTCGCCATTCTTGCGCCGGTTCCATATCTCGCCGCGCCAGGCTTTCTTTTCCCTGAGCGTGCCCCACATGGACGAATAGAACGCGGCATCCTGCCGTCCCGAACTCAGGAACTTGGGATCCATGCCCAATACCGCGTCGCGGTGGTATCCGGTGATGACCGTGAAAGCGGGATTGACGTCGATGATCCTGTTGTTCGCATCGGTGATAACAATGGCCTCCTGGCTGTTGTCGAACACACTGGCGGTGAGGCGCAGCGCGTCTTCCGCCATGCGCCGGTCGGTGACGTCATACTGGATGCCGTCCCACAGGATGTCGCCATTCTCAAGCAGCGTCGGCTGCGATTCGATATGCAGCCAGCGCACCTCGCCGTCATTCCTGAGTATCCTGCCCTCCCACTCGAAGCGCCTGAACTGCTGTCTGGCCTCCTCGTTGAAGCGGACGAAACGCGCTCTCTCTTCCGGGTGGAGCCGGGCGAACGCGGCGCCGGGGTCGCGCGTGACCTCCTCCTCGCGCACGTCCAGCAGCTCACACCAGCGCGGGCTGACATAATCGAACGCGACGGTGCCCTGAGCCAGCATGCGGTATTTGTACACTCCGACTGGGATGCTGCGCACGAGGTCGCTGTATTCCTTCAGGCTGTCGCGCAGCGCTTCCTCGGCAAGTTTGCGTTCGGTGATATCTTCGGTCAGCCCCATCAACTCCTGGACCTTTCCGTCCACACCAAGGATGGGGATGAAGCAGGACTTGAAATGGTGCTGTGGATCGCCGACCGGGATGAATTCAAAATGGCTGGGTTTGCCTGCTATCGCCTCCTGCAACAGCTCACCAATACGCGTCTTGTCCGCCGCGCCGACCCAGTCCAGCATGCGCATACCGCGGACCTGCGCCTCGTTTTCCTGCCCGATCATGCCCAATCCGGCACGGTTCATAGATTGCAGGCGGCCCTGCCGGTCGATTTCGTGGATACAGAAGGGAGAATTCTCGATCAAGGTGCGGTAGCGGTATTCGCTGAGCGCCAACAAGCGTTCGGCCTGGATGCGCTCGGAGATGTCGCGGCCGATACCCAGTGCCCCGACGATCCCGCCTTTGCTGTCACGCTCTGCAATATAGATGATATGGTGGGTACGCATCTCGCCTGCGGGGCTGGGCACAGAAACTTCCAGCTCGGCGCGCTGCCCGGTTGCGATGACGCGCTCTAGCACCCTTTGCATCTCGATGGCAGACATGGCCTTCGGATGCGCCTCCCTGCTGCTCTTGCCGAGAACCGGCAGCGATTCTGCCGCCAGACTCTCCTTTAGGGCCGGGTTCACGTAGAGCACCCGGCATTGGCTGTCATAACGAATGATGTTGTCCGGGGTGTTTTCCGCGAGTGTCCGGTACTGCCGTTCGCTTTCAAACAGCGCATGATCGCTGCGCTCGCGGCCGGAAACATCGCGCGCCACGCCGAGGATGCCCACCAGTTGTCCGCGCCTGTCGCGCATCGGTGTCTTGATGGTTTCAAACAGCGCCCGATGGCCGTCCGAGGCGAACGTCAGCCATTCTTCATTGACGCTTGGCTTGTCCGCGGCCATCGCCTTGAGGTCATGCTCCCGAAAATAGTCCGCCTGCTCCTTGCCGACCAGATCGTAATCGGTCCTGCCGATGATCTCGCTTTTCTTGGCCCCGACCAGTTGCTCGAAGCTCCGGTTGCACGACAGGAACACGCCGTCCTTGTCTTTCAGCCAGACCAGGTCCGGGATGGCGTCGATGAAGGTGCGCAGGAACATCTCTTCGATCTCGAACTTCTCGTCCAGCATCCCCGATGCCATGGTCTGCGTCAGGTCGTGCTCGCTCACGAGGCCGACCATGCGCCCTTCGTCATCGACCACGGACAGATGCCGCACCTTCTTTTC
>JAYTUW010000013.1:0-8728 GCA_043744345.1 Sideroxydans sp.
CGTGGGTCATAACCCGCACGCGGCGCGGTCGCTGGCGCAAAATCTGGCCAATCTGCCGCCGGCCAAGACGTTTGCGGTGTTTTCCATGCTCAAGGACAAGGATATAGACGGCGTTGTGAAGGCGCTGGATGCGCAGGTCGATGTCTGGCTGGTGGCCGGGATAGATGCGCCACGCGGCGCAACGACTGCAGAACTGGTGCAGGTGCTGCAAAATGCACAAGTCCGCGGCGAGGTTAAGTCCTGCGTTTCCATTGCCGAAGCACTGCATGAGGCCAGCAATGAGGCAGGCGAAAATGATAGAATCGCTGCCTTCGGATCATTCTATACGGTGGCGGAAGTGATGCGGGTGCGCGGATTGCGCGGCGGCTGACGTTTCTCCTTGAAAGCAATGGCAAAACAGACGACGGAAGAAGAATTCAATTTGCGGCGCATCACCCGGCGCCGTCTGATCGGTGCGGTAGCCCTGGTCCTGCTGGTGGTGATTTTGCTGCCTGTTGTGTTCGATAGCGAACCGGCTCCGGCCACGGGAAACGACATCGAACTGCGCATCCCCAACAAAGACAATGCGGGCGAGTTCCAGCCCAAGATCGATCTGCCGGAACTGGACAAGATGGCTTCCGCGGTCGCTGCGACTTCCGCAGTGGCGAGTGCACCAGCTGTGACTGTCATGCCGGAGGCTGCCATCGTGCCTTCGCCGGTGGTCAAGCCAGTCGCGGCGGCTCCGGTCGTGGCCCAGCCCAAGCCGGAAGCCAAGCCGAAGCCTGAGGTGAAACCCAAACCCGTTCCCAAGCCCAAGGTCGAACCTAAACCGGCCGCCAAGCCGCAAGCTGTGCCCAAGACCGGCTTTGCTGTACAGGTCGGCGCATTCGCCAATACGGACACCGCGAAAGGCTTGCAAGCAAAACTGAGCAAGCAGGGCTATCACGCCTATACCGAAAAAGCCGGTAATGTGACCCGTGTGCGCGTGGGCGGCTATCCGACGCGTGAGGCGGCGGAAAAGATTCAAGGCAAGCTGGCGGCGCAGGGAACGCAGGGCAATGTGGTCACTCTCGAATAAGGTTCGCGCGTGACGTCGTTCGATTACGCGGTCATCGCGATTGTCCTGGTGTCGGCGTTGGTGGGTTGGTGGCGCGGCTTCATGTACGAATTGTTTTCGCTGATCGGCTGGCTGGCAGCGTATATCGTGGCACGGACTTTTTCGGCGGAGCTGCTGCCTTACGTGCCGGCCGCAGTGGGTGAGCACAACATCCGCTCCGCGGCCGCATTTGCGGCACTGTTCATCGTGACGCTGATTGTGGGCGCGTTGTTCGCCTGGTTCCTGGCGCGGCTCGCAAAGTTTGCCGGGTTGTCCGGGATGGACGGCAAGTTCGGTGCGATCTTCGGCATGTTGCGCGGGTGTCTGGTGGTGATCGCGCTGGTGTGGCTGGGCGGGCTGACCGATTTTCCGCAGCTGCCGTTCTGGCGCAACGCTCTGTCGAGCAAGCCATTGCAGGAAGCAGCGCTGTACGCGCAGGATTATTTGCCGGAAAAAACTGCCAAGAAGTAATAACTGGATCATTTAGGAACGAATCATGTGTGGCATTCTCGGTGTCGTAGCGCAAAGTCCCGTCAATCAGCTGTTGTATGACGGTCTGCAGGTGTTGCAACATCGCGGTCAGGATGCGGCGGGTATCGCCACGCTGGAACGCAATACTTTCCATTTGCACAAAGGCAACGGACTGGCGCACGACGTGTTCCGCACGCGCAACATGCGCGCGCTGACCGGAAATGCCGGCATCGCCCATGTGCGCTACCCGACTGCCGGTTCCGCCGTCGACCACAACGAGGCGCAGCCGTTCTACGTCAACTCGCCGTTCGGCGTGGTGCTGGGGCATAACGGCAACCTGACCAACACCTCGCAGTTGCAGAAAGAGTTATTCCTCGAGGACATGCGCCATGTGAACACCAACTCCGATTCGGAAGTGTTGCTCAACGTGCTGGCGCACGAACTGCAAGCCAACGCCACCAACTTCCGTCTCGATACCAAAGCCATCTTTGCGGCAGTCTCGGCTGTGCATCGCCGCTGCCAAGGCGCGTATGCGGTGGTGGCGATGATCTCCGGTTACGGCCTGCTGGCCTTCCGCGATACGCACGGCATCCGTCCGCTGGTGGTGGGCAGCAACCAGACCGACAAGGGTGTGGAATACCTGGTGGCATCCGAGAGCGTGGCGCTGGATACGCTGGGCTTCAAATACCTGCGCGATATTGCACCCGGCGAAGCGGTGTACATCGACCTCAACGGCAACTTCCACAACCAGCAATGCGCCGAGAAGCACGAACTGAATCCCTGCATTTTCGAATACGTGTATTTCGCGCGTCCCGATTCGGTGATCGACGGTATCTCGGTGTACGAGACGCGCCTCAAGATGGGCGAGTATCTGGCCGAGAAACTCAAGCGCGTGTGGCCGGATCACGACATCGACGTGGTCATCCCTATTCCCGATTCCAGCCGTCCCAGCGCGCTGCAGATGGCTAACCACCTCGGCATCCCTTTCCGCGAGGGCTTCGTGAAGAACCGTTACATCGGACGCACCTTCATCATGCCGGGGCAGGCCATGCGCAAGAAATCGGTGCGCCAGAAACTCAACGCCATCAGCGTCGAATTCAAGGGCAAGAACGTGCTGCTGGTGGACGATTCCATCGTGCGCGGCACCACCAGTCGCGAAATCGTGCAGATGGCGCGCGATGCCGGGGCGCGCAAAGTGTATTTCGCCTCCGCCGCGCCTCCCGTCAAATTTCCCAATGTATACGGCATCGACATGCCCAGCCGCCAGGAACTCATTGCCACCGGACGCACCGACGAAGAGATCTGCAAGGAGATCAGCGCCGACCGCATCATCTACCAGGATCTCGACGACCTGAAAGCGGCGGTGCAGGAGTGCAATCCCAAGATCGCCAAATTCGACTGCTCCTGCTTTGACGGCGAATACATCACCGGGGATATCACGACAGAATATCTGGACCGTGTCGAAGCCTCGCGGGCGGGCGGCAAGGCGAACAAGACGCCAGATGAAGACCAGCTGGAGCTGGATCTGGTGATGAGCGCCAGCTCCATGTGAAGTGTTGACCGTTTGCGGCTGTGAGAGGGTAAGAGCCCTCTCATTGCTTACAGCCTCAAAAAGAAATCGATTTTGCTTCCCCTGGCTTTACGCCTGAGAGTTCACTTTAGGCCCGCCTTCTGCAATTTCAAATGAGTCGTTAATTTAGTACTCGAACAAAAAGTTTACTCCAAAGTGAGAGCCGTCATATGGCTTGGCACCAGTCATGGGTATGCTTGTGCCGGTTGTTGTTGTGTGGGTCTTGCCTTGGTATTTTTCCGACACATAACGGAAATTGACCCAGGAGTTCTGCGCCAACTGGTAGCCCAGTTCGGCGACATAGCCGGTTGCATTGTCAAAAACGATCTTATCCGTTGTGCCATTGATCGTCCTGGATGCTTCGGGAGAATTGACGATACGCACCCCGCCACCAAGGCGGAATCGCTCAATACCTGTGTAATAGCTCAAGGCTTCAATCGGATACCGGTGGAAAGACAGATCGCCATTGGATGCGGTGACGCTATCGGCGTGATAGTTCGCACTCAGCATCAGAGCAATCGGCGCGCTCTCGAATTGATATAGCCCGCCCAGACCAAACTGAATTATGCCGCCACCTTTTACATTCTTGTTGTCGCCTGTTGTGGTGGTTGCAGTGAATATGTTGTCGCCACCGTAAGTGAGCCCCAGATTGAATGCAACGTGCATGCCCGGCTCAGTAGCAATCGACTTGTTTTTGGCTGTTCTGGTGTTTCCCAGTGGTTGAATCTTGGGTTGAGGTTGAGGTTGAGGCTGAGGTTGCGATTGGGGTTGAGCTGCCGCCATCTTGTTTTGCAATTTATCCAGTTCGTTTTTTGCATAAACATTTCCTCGTGCCGCCGCATTTTCTATCACTTGCTGGGCGCGCGAGTTTCCCTGTGCTGCGGATTTCTGAAACCATTCATAAGCAAGTTTTTCGTCTTTCTGAACACCTTGTCCGTTGAGATAAAACGCACCCAAATTGAATTGCGCTGAAGCTACTCCATGCTCGGATAATGTGGAGAATTTTGTAAATGCAGTCGCATAGTCCTTTTGCGCCAGTGCAATATTGGCATCGTGAGCCAGAGTCTTTTCATCGAAGTTGGATACTTCAGCCGCATGGGAAACGCAACTGAAAAGCGACAGGAACAACAAGGAAGTTAAGTGCGATATTTTCATGGTTATCTCAAAGGTTGGCCATTCGGCAGATCAAGTTTGCTTGGCTGGAATAATTTAGATAGCCAAGTTTTCAGTTGCAAGCTAATTCGACATAGTAAAATAGTTGAAACGGGAGACGCAATGACATTTCTTGCCCAGTGTTTTACTCGGCTAATAATTGGCTCACTGTTCAGATCGTCACCGGTTTCATTGTTATGTTGTGTTCAACAACAAGTGCAAACCACACTGGGTTCTCATAGGGGTGCACGATCACATTGACATTCTGTCTGGGCGAGTGCTATTTTCCACCTGCGCCGATTTGAGGAACAGCTTGCGGGCGCCTTACAAATACAGCTAAAGCGAGGGAAACCCGGTTTAGCGCTAAGCTTTCCGGGTTTTTTATTGGCGGTGTTGCCGGAGTGGGCGGGCCGCAAGGACGAGAGCATGACTGAATCATATCAACCTGAGACACTGGCACTGCGCGCAGGTGGCGAACGCAGCCAGTTCAACGAGCACAGCGAGGCCTTGTTTCTCACTTCCAGCTTCATGTTCGACACTGCCGAGCAGGCGGCCAAACGCTTTATTGGCGAAGAGCCGGGCAATATCTATTCGCGCTTCACCAATCCGACAGTTTCCATGTTCGAAGAGCGCCTGGCTGCGCTGGAAGGTGCCGAACAATGCGTGGCAACGGCCTCCGGCATGTCCGCCATTTTGGCCGCGTGCATGGGATTGCTCAAGGCGGGCGACCATATCGTCGCCTCGCAAAGCCTGTTCGGTTCGACGGTCAACCTGTTCGGCAATGTGCTGAGCAAGTTCGGCGTGGAGACGACTTTCGTTTCTGCTACCGATGTCGCGGCATGGAAGGCGGCGGTAAAGCCGAACACCCGGCTGTTTTTTCTGGAGACACCGTCCAATCCGCTCACCGAGATCTCCGACATCGCGGCCATCTCGGCGGTGGCGAAAAGTTGCGGTGCCTTACTGGCGGTAGACAACTGCTTCTGCACGCCCATCCTGCAGCGACCTTTCGACTTCGGTGCGGATATCGTGATCCATTCCGCCACCAAGTACATTGACGGACAGGGGCGTGTGCTGGGCGGCGCGGTGCTGGGCAGCAAGAAGCTGATGGAGCCGGTGTATGGTTTCCTGCGCACCACCGGTCCGACCATGAGCGCGTTCAATGCCTGGGTGTTCCTGAAAGGGCTGGAAACGCTCAAGTTGCGCATGGAGGCGCACAGCGCCAATGCGTTGCAACTGGCACAGTGGCTGGAGAAGCAGCCCAACGTTTCGCGCGTGTTCTATCCCGGTCTGCCGTCGCACCCGCAGCATGCGCTGGCGATGAAACAACAGAAGACCGGCGGCGGCATCGTCGCGTTCGAGGTCAAGGGCGGCAAGGCGGCGGCCTGGAAGGTGATTGACAGCACGAAGATGCTGTCCATCACCGCCAATCTGGGCGACACCAAGACCACCATCACGCATCCGGCCACCACCACGCATGCCCGCATTTCGCCAGCGGCGCGTGCGGCAGCAGGTATCAGCGACGGGCTGATCCGCATCGCGGTGGGGCTGGAAGCGATTGTAGATATTCAAAATGATCTGATCAGGGGGCTGTAAAGATGAAGCGGGCAAAAAAAATGGCACGTCCGGTTGTTGCTGCAGTTGCGGCCGCGCCGGATCTGGCAAGGGGGTTGGCGCAACAGGTCGGCATTGCGCTCAAAGAACATGGCATGACGCTGGTGACGGCGGAGTCCTGTACCGGCGGCGGTATCGCGCAAGCGGTCACCGCGATCTCCGGCAGTTCTGACTGGTTCGATCGCGGTTTTGTGACCTATTCCAACACTTCCAAGGAAGAGATGCTTGGGGTTGCCCCGCATACGTTGGAAGAACACGGGGCGGTGAGCGAGCAGACCGTGCGCGAGATGGCGGATGGCGCGCTTCAATATAGCCGGGCACAAGTGGCGGTGTCGGTGAGTGGTGTTGCCGGACCCACCGGCGGCACGCCGGAGAAGCCGGTCGGCACAGTGTGGTTCGCCTGGGCAACCAACGACGGCATACAGGCGGCATGCCATCAGCTCTCCGGCGATCGCGATGCCATTCGTGCGAAATCTGTGCAAATCGCCCTGCAGGGCGTTCTCAACTTATTGAATGGCATAATAAAAGAAGCATAAGCCACAAAGAGAACGAACGTTCTGTACAAGTCCGAATTGTTGTGCCACAATCCGCCCCATCGAATTTTTGAAAGGGGAACACAAATGGATGACAACAAGAGCAAGGCACTCGCGGCGGCCCTGAGCCAGATCGAAAAACAGTTTGGCAAGGGTTCCATCATGCGCTTGGCCCCCGGCGAGGCGATCAAGGATGTCGAAGTCGTTTCCACCGGTTCCCTGGGGCTGGACATCGCATTGGGCGTCGGCGGTTTGCCGCGCGGCCGCGTGATCGAGATCTACGGCCCGGAATCTTCCGGCAAGACCACACTCACCCTTCAAGTCATCGCCGAGATGCAAAAACTCGGCGGTACCGCCGCCTTCATCGATGCGGAACACGCGCTGGACCCGCAATACGCGCAAAAGCTGGGCGTAAGCGTGGAAGATCTGCTGATTTCGCAACCGGACAACGGTGAGCAGGCGCTGGAAATCGTCGACATGCTGGTACGTTCCGGCTCCGTCGATATCGTGGTCGTGGACTCCGTTGCCGCCCTGACCCCCAAGGCCGAAATCGAAGGTGAAATGGGCGATGCGCAGATGGGCCTGCATGCGCGCCTGATGTCGCAAGCGCTGCGCAAACTCACGGCCAACATCAACCGCTCCAACACCATGGTCATCTTCATCAACCAGATCCGCATGAAGATCGGCGTGATGTTCGGTAACCCCGAGACAACAACCGGCGGCAATGCGCTCAAGTTCTACGCTTCCGTGCGTCTGGATATCCGCCGCACCGGCGCGATCAAGAAAGGCGACGAAGTCATCGGCAACGAGACCCGCGTCAAAGTAGTCAAGAACAAGGTCGCCCCCCCGTTCCGCGAAGCCAACTTCGACATCCTGTACGGGGAAGGCATTTCACGCGAAGGCGAGATTGTCGAGCTGGGTGTGCTGCACAAGATCGTCGAAAAATCCGGTGCCTGGTATGCCTACAACGGCGAAAAGATCGGCCAGGGCAAAGACAATGCGCGCGAATTCCTGAAGAGCAATCCGGCCATCGCCATCGAGATCGAAAACAAAGTGCGTGCCGCGTTAGGTGTTGTAGCGGTGGGTGCAAGTGCAGAAACAGAAGAAGCCTGAGTTAAGCCTGCGTGTCCGCGCCATGCGGTATCTGGCGCGGCGCGAGCATAGTCGGGCCGAACTGCATCAAAAGCTGCAGCCGCATGTGCAGGAGGGTGAAAACCTCGATGCCGTGCTGGACGAGCTGGAAAAACGCAACTGGCTTTCCGACGCACGCGCCACCACGCAATGGGTGGACGCCAAACGCGGTCGTTTCGGCACCCAGCGCATCGCGCATGAACTCCGTCAGAAGGGTATCCCCGAAAATCTCATCGCGGAGACCTTGCCGCAACTGAAAGAAACCGAACTGGACGCGGCCCGTGACGTTTGGCAAAGGAAGTTTGGTGTCCAGCCCCAGGATTCCAAGGAAAAAGCCAAACAGATACGTTTCCTGCAATCGCGTGGGTTCTCGATGGATGTAATCTTCAAAGTCCTGAAGCTTTCCTCAATAGCGGGGGAAGGGGAGTGCTGACACGTTGTGCCGATTCAGGGCGTCAAATGGTATGATTCATACCTTGATGCCGCCATTCAGGCGGTTATTTATTGAATGAATCGCGTCGATTGGTGTCCAGATGAAAAGTAGTGAAATCCGCCAGAAATTCCTAGATTATTTTGCCTCCAAGGGCCACACAATAGTTGCCTCCAGCTCGCTGGTGCCGCACGAAGACCCGACGCTGTTGTTCACCAACGCGGGCATGAACCAGTTCAAGGATGTTTTCCTCGGCTTCGACAAGCGTCCCTATACCCGTGCCACCACTTCGCAGAAATGCGTGCGCGCCGGCGGCAAGCACAACGACCTGGAAAACGTCGGCTACACCGCACGCCACCACACTTTCTTCGAGATGCTGGGCAACTTCAGCTTTGGCGACTACTTCAAGCGAGATGCGATCAACTACGCGTGGGAGCTGCTCACGGTAGTGTTCAAGCTGCCCAAGGACAAGCTCACCGTCACCGTGTATGCCGAGGACGACGAAGCCTACGACATCTGGACCAAGGAGATCGGCATGCCTGCCGAGCGCGTGATCCGCATCGGTGACAACAAGGGCGGGCGTTATGCTTCCGACAATTTCTGGATGATGGGTGATACCGGCCCCTGCGGTCCCTGTACCGAGATATTCTACGACCACGGCGAACACATCCCCGGCGGCCCTCCCGGCAGCCCCGGCGAAGACGGCGACCGCTTCATCGAGATCTGGAACAACGTGTTCATGCAGTTCAACCGCG
>JAYTUW010000014.1:0-33643 GCA_043744345.1 Sideroxydans sp.
CTGGTTATCCGGCGCAGGCCGGAATCCAGTGGGTTTGAATAAAATGCATTTTTGTCTTGCTGGATACCGGCCTGCGCCGGTATGACGGCTCATGTGTCGAGAATTATGGAAAGCTCAATAATCTGCGGCCCCGGCCGCGCCGCAGCACTTCTTGAACTTTCTTCCGCTACCGCAACTGCACGGCGCATTGCGGCTTATTTTCGGGGCTTCGGTTTCGGGGAGTTTGCCGTTGGCGCTGTCTGCCGCGCGGCGTTGCGGTGCCCAGAATTTGTATATCAGGCCGACGCTGGCCGGGATCTGTTTTGAAAGTTCTTCGCGCTGTGCCGGGGTTTCCACCAGCGTTTCTTCCGCCGCGGTGATCTCGGGCGCACCCAGCAGGTAGATTGGCCGCAAGGCCACCGGGCCGTGCTTCGATTCAAACAGGGTCTTCCAGCTATCCCGCTGCATGCCAATGCCGGTCATGAATCCGTGCGCCCACATTTCGCCGTCCATGTATTCGCGCTCGTCGCCTTCATAAACTTGCAGATCGAAGACGGGCTCGAAGTGTTCCGCATCCTGCTGCAGGCTCCAGACGATCGCATGCAGGTGGCGCGTCAGCAGGTCGGCGATCCTTTCCGCCTGAGCTGTGGTGACGAAGGTCGGTGCGTCAGCTACGGTCGGCCCCCACACGCGCGGCATCCATTCGCCGGGTTTGGGCATGACCGGGCCGGTGGCGAGGGCGGTGAGGAAACCATCGAGGCAATCCAGCAGCATGACTTCGTTGGTCGTGGCGTCCGACATGAGGAAGCTGTCGAGTTCGTCCATCTCTTTTTCGGAAAGGGCGGGAGCGACTTCTTCTTCGAAGGATTCTTGTTTTGGCATGACGGCTGTTACTTCCCTTCCTGAACGATCACGTATCTCGCCTTGAGCGAGCTATACAGTTCGTCGCGGACATTGGCCGCATCCAGGTCGGCGACTTCCAGCACCTCTACCAGATGCTCGTTGTCCTCGCGGCCGTCCCATATCTTGATGTAGGTTCCGGCCTTGTAGCCGTGATCCTGGCGGAACACGTTGAGCACGTTCTTGCCCACGTATTGTTTGAACAGGTCGTTCCATTCCATGCCGCAGTCGTGCAAAAGTGACTCGAACAGCGCCAGGTTTGTGCGCCTGGCTGCCGCCAGACCCACCAACAAGTCGAGCTTGTCCAGCAGGCTTAACTGAGCGAGCACGTAGTACTGGTTATCGAACTGAACCGATTTCTGGCGCAGATTGAATTCGTTCTGCATATCCATTTTCGCCAGCGCGATCGTGCCGAACTTGGCCTGTATGGTTGCGGACAGGATGAAGTGCCAGATATCGACCAGCTCCATGCGCAGTTGCGCCAGGTCGCATTCCTGCTTTTTCCACCACTTCCAGCCGTGGTGTTCGATGGCTTCGACGCCTTCGACCTGGATGGCACGGTGCCAGTTGTTGTTGGCTGCAACCCATTCCGGGTTGACCTTGCTGTTCATGCCATCCTGCAGTTCGAGCATGGTGGAGAGTTGGGTTTCCGAGATCGTCATTGTTCAAGCCTTGGGTAAAACGGCTATTTTACAGCATGACCCCTGCTTCGATTCCGGCCGAATTCTGCGTTGACCGGCGTATCGCGGTCGCTGATACTCCGTGTCATGCAATTCGATTTCCCATTCTTATGACGGATATCTGGACATGGGCTTCCATCGTTGGACTGTCTATGACGCCCAACCTGATACTGGGGCCTTCGGTAGCAGTTGGGGTGGGCATCGCGGCGCATTTTGACCCGTGGGTTCTGATACCTGTAGTTGCCGTGGCGGGCTATGTTGAGGGTCTCGTCGTCGCCTGGCTGGCCGGTGAAAGCACGCAGATCGGATTCATCAACCGGTGGCTCACGCGGCGGCGTACGCCAAAGGCTGTGGCTTATGCCGAAAAAAACGGGGTCTGGGGCGGCCTCACCCTCGGCTGCGCTGCGGTGGGACAGGAGCCCATTCTGGTGGCATTGCGCTGGTTGGGCGTCGGAATGCGTCAGATATGGCTCCCGCTGGCAGTCAGCAATGCCGTCTTCGCGGTCATCTACTACTTGGTCGTGTCGGCCGGTCTTGCCCAGTTCGCTGGATTCTGAGTTTCCCACCGGGCAAGTCGCCTGTTATTTTGCCTTCTTCCCGATGATCTGTTTCCAGTTCATTTCGTTGTGACAAGTCTCGCACGTCTTGCCTTCTTTGCCTTTGTGTACGTCCTGCTTGGTGTGGCAATAGATGCAGTCTTTTCTGAAATGCTCATCTTCATAGATGCGAACCTTGTGGCAGTCCACACACTTGGGGCCCAGGTGTTTCCCGACCAGTTGATAGCCGGTTTGGTCAGTGTGGTCGAAGTAAGTTTCTTTCCAGTTTTTTTCTGAATGGCATGTATCGCACATCGGCCCGAACGTGCCTTTGTGTTTGTCATTTTTCTCGTGGCAGTCCATGCAGAGTGTCGGCAACTTGTCGTTCAAGCGCCCGCTTTTGTGGCAATCCGCGCATTTCGCCTGCTTGTGCTTGCCCTGCAGGGATTTCCGGGTTTGCTTGTCGTGATCGAACACGATTTCCTTCCAGTCTCTCTCGATGTGGCAGGACGCGCACTTGGGCCCGAAAATATTTTTGTGTTTGTCGTCCTTCCGGTGACACGAAAGGCAGTCCGTCTTGAGCTTGCCTTTAACCCAGTCGCCCTTGTGGCAACCCGCGCATTTGATCCGCTTGTGCTTGAAGAGCAAAGGATAGGTGGACTCCCTGTCGTGATCGAACGATGACTCTGTCCAATTTATTTCGGTGTGGCAGGTTTCGCACTTGGTACCGAAAATGCCTTTATGCACATCGTCTTTCTGGTGACAGGAGTTGCACAACCGGGTGGTGTTCTTGTACTTGTCGCCCGCGTGGCAACCCGTACATTTGGCCTGCTTGTGCTTGAAGAGCAAAGGGTAGGTGGATTTCCTGTCGTGATCGAACAGCGTCTCTTTCCAGCTCCTTTCGATATGGCAGTCATCGCAGCGGGTCCCGAGGCTGCCCTTGTGCTGGTCAACCTGCTTGTGGCAGGCATTGCATGTCTTGGGCGTTTCCTTGTACTTGTCGTCCAGGTGGCACTTGATGCACTTTGCTTCAGCGTGCCGCCCCAGCAGCTTGTAAGCGGTCTTGCTGTGATTGAAAGCCAAATCCTTCCAGTTCTTTTCGGTGTGGCAGCGCTCGCAATCCGAACCCATCATGCCCTTGTGTTTGTCCCCTTTCTTGTGGCACTCGTTGCAAACGGTCGGTGTCTCGCGGTATTTCTTGCCGGTCTTGTGGCAACTTTCGCAGGTTACCTTGGGGTCGGCATGGGCGTCATTCAGCGGAAAATCCGTTTTGGCATGATCATATTTTTCCTTGTTGAGGGGAACGATCAATGCATAGCGCCCTTTGTGGTCGGGGTGGCAGTCGTTGCATTCCTTGCCGGCTTCCATTCGGCCGTGGGAACCGCGCTTGTCGGTCATGTCCTTGCCGACTTCCTTATGGCAGTCGGCGCACAATCCGGATTGCGCTTTCTTGTCGAATTTTATGTGGCACTTTTCGCAAGTCGCTTCAAACTTGGCATGCCCGTAAATGAGATCACCCGGCATGACAATCAAACTATCCGCCCGGCTCGGTATGGGGTGTGCAAGAAACAAGCTCGCCAACGCAAATGTGCAAAATATCTTCTTCATATAGTCCTGCAAAATCCGGGGCTGAAAATTGGATTAGTCTAACGAGCGCGCGCTGATGTATGCTGACAAATACTGACTGGGGCAATAGGGCCTGTCATTTCGGCTCTGACGGCAAATCGCCGGTTGGCGGGTTTTTCACCCTTGAATTCCAGGTGATTGAATAGCCGGACAAGGGCACACTCGGCAGTGGAATAAGCCTCGATGCTGCAGCAATTTTGAAAGGATGAAGCACGCAAACGCATGCTTGATATTTGATGAACGAACGTCTATTGAAAGTGCTGGATGGCGATGTTGAGCTCTATCCCCGGTTCCTTGAGGAAAGATTCGCCCGGGTATTCAACAAAATCGTGGAGTTGTGCGAGACCAAACTCATCGAAGCTTACCTGCTTGATCTGATGGTGGATAAGCGCGGCGGGACACGACAAGGTTTTCCGCCCGAGGCGGCCACCGAGATCGTCCGTCTCGGCAGGTTTTTCGCGTCATTGGAGGCCAGAAGGAACGCACAGGATGTCTGGCAAAACATTCCCGAATTGAAACGCCTGGAAACTCAACGGCTGGGATATAACTTTACCCCTCAGGGGTTTTTAAAAGCGGTGGAGAACGATAACCATGAAGCGGTACGCGTTTTCCTTTCAAGTGGTGTCGATCTTGAAGTGAAGGATGAACGGGGCTGGACCCCCTTGCTGATCGCGACCGCCAATGGCAAGGGGAGTCTGGCCCAACTCCTGATCAATAGCGGTGCCCGCCTCATTGCCCGCGATATCAACGGTTACACACCGCTGCATTGGGCGGCATTTCTGGGGATGTCCAGCATCGTGGTCTTGCTCATTTCCAAGAATGCGGATGTGAATTCGCAGAGCAAGTTCAAATGGACGCCGCTCATGCAGGCTTGTACGCGCGGACATCAGTCTGTTTGTTCCCTGTTGATCGCCGCCGGGGCTAATTTTGACCTGAAGAATAGCGACGGTTCAACTGCGCTGGACATTGCCACCGGCAAGGGCAACCAGGCAATCGTCCAGCTGCTGCTGGCGGAAGATGCAAACAGGAACAAGGGCGCTTCATTCTCGCTTTCCAAAGAATAGTTGGACAGGCGTTCGTTCAGATCCGCGGCGGGCAAGACAGGATGCCCGCCTCGACCCAGGCAAAACTCCCGGCAACAAAATCGACGCCGGATTACTCGCCCCAATTTTCTTCATTAGTCCTGACGATCAGGAACTAAAATAGACGCTTCTGCTTAGCACTTACCCCATCACTGCAAGAACCATGCACTCTATTATTGGCAACACTTTTCGCAGCGGCTTCCATTTCTGTCTATTGTTCTTTCCCCTGCTTGCGCATGCAAGCCTTCCCCAATCTACCAATGTTCCCGGCGGGGTTGCGGTGGTGCCGCTATGCAGCATTTCCGCTTGCGCCGATGCCCCTCAGGCATGGCTGGGCGAACAGCCGGTGATGGTGGCTGCCGATCATGATCAATGGTTTGCGGTGGTGGGACTGTCGCTGGATACGACGCCGGGGGCCCATGAACTGCGAGTTCAGATCAGGAACGAATTGACGCCCTATGCTTTCGTGGTCAACCGCAAGAATTACCCTGAGCAGCGCATCACACTTAAAGACAACAGCAAGGTGGAACTTTCCGCCACGGATCTGGCGCGAGCCGAACGCGAGATCGCCCTGATCACCGCAATCAAGCACTACTGGCGCGCGGCCCCGGATACCGATCCGGTTTTCAGTCTCCCGGCCGAGGGGAAACTGGGGGGTCGCTTCGGGGTTCGCCGGTTTTTCAACGATGTCCCGCGCGCGCCGCATTCCGGTCTGGATGTGGCGGTAAAGCGCGGAACACCCATCCATGCAAGCGCGCGGGGATTGGTGCTGGAAACCGCAGATTATTTTTTCAACGGCAAGACGGTCTTTGTAGACCACGGCAACGGATTGATCACCCTGTATTGCCACCTTGACCGCATCGACGTAAAGCCGGGCGACGCGGTGGGCAAAGGGCAGCAGATCGGGCTCTCGGGGATGACCGGGCGCGCCTCGGGCCCGCATCTGCACTGGAGCGTGGTGCTTAACGGGGTGATGGTGGATCCCGAGTTGTTCATTGCTGTCGAACAACCGCATCAATGATTGGCCGTGTCTATTTGTGGAACAGGTTTCCGAAGAAGCCTTTTTCCTTGTCCGTATGGTCTTTTTGGTGGGCCAAATTTGTTTGCATTGAAGGAACGTAGTCCATATCTTCGCTTTTGATATGCACGTACAGCCAGTTGAACATCAGATTGTGCAGCTCTTCGGAGATATCCTCGCCCTGCTTCAATCGCTCCTGAAATTCCCCCACCCGCTTGGCAAACCGCTCGTGAAGTTTTTTGTGCATTTTCGCAAAAGAATATCCCACCTCTTGCTGCAAACTTTCTTCAAATTGAAAGTGCGAGGCCGTGTAGCCCACCAGACTGTGAATCACCATGGCGATGCGGTCCTTGTTCCCCCCTCTGGCAATCGCATCGTCAAGGTCGTTGATGTAGTCCACAATCATTTTATGTTGTTTGTCTATTACATCAATTCCGGTGTTCAGATCTGAAGTCCAAAATAGCTGTGCCATGAGATGCCCCTTAATTCGAGGTTTGCCTGAGCTTCCACCATTTGTTTAGTCACCTGCCGTTGGGCGGAAGCGCCTTGTATGCGACAACAACTCCTTTACAGGGATAGCAAAATACTTCGTCATTCTTGCGGGAAGCTTTCCGGGCGAGTTCAAACAGATTTCAATGCACAGACATGTCCGGCAGCGTCAGGAAGATACTTCTTCGGACGAGTCTATAGAACTGGAATTGATGAATGCTGACAAATACTGATGAGGGTAGCAGGTTGGCAAGTGCTTGCAACACGGGATTCACTCTACGATAGGCCGCATTCTGCTGTCGACTTCAGCCATCGGACGGATCAATCCCTGAGCAGGAATTCCTCCAGCGCCGCCGCGACCTGTTCCGGCTGGTCGTGCTGAACGTTGTGACCCGCACCGGTTATGGTTCTGACCTGCACGTTGGCGAAACTTTCGATGCGGCTGCGGAACTCGTCGGGGTCGTTGCCCAGACGGTCTTGTACATAGCCGTAATCCGCGACCACCATCAGCACCGGTGCCTCGATCTTGCGCCAGATCGCCTTGGTATCCCCGATGCGATACGGAACCGGCGATGGAATCTTGTGCCAGGGATCGCAGGCCATCTCGATCTTGCCATCCGGCCGCGGGCGACTCACGACGTTGGCAAGGTATGCCGCCTTCTCCTCAACCAGGCGCGGGTTGGCCGTCATCAGGCGCCGCGCCAGCGCGGCGTGATCCGGGTAACCGCGCAGTTTTGGCTGTTCCCGGATGGCAGTGATCCAGTTGGTCATCGTCGTGGGTGCGTCGTTATCCGCTTCCGGTTTCATGCCCATGAAATCGAGCATCACCAGTTGCGAGACGCGCTCCGGACGCACGCCCGCATACAGGCTGGCGATGTTGGCGCCCATGCTGTGCCCGACAATGCGCGCCGGTCTGTCGCTTGAGTAATGATCCAGCAGACAGTCAAGGTCGGCGTAGTAATCATGGAACCAGTACGGCCTCTCCAGCCATTGCGAGGCGCCATAGCCGCGCCAGTCCGGCGCGATGATGTGCCACGCTTGCCTAAGTGCATCAACGACGAACTGGAACGTCGGCGAGGAGTCCATCCAGCCGTGCAGGAAAAACACCGGCGGCGCATCGGGCGAGCCCCAATGCCGCACGCAGTAGTTCAGGCCGCGCACGTTGACGGTTTCGGTTGTGGATGGGGTGATGGTCATATTGGACGGTTGTGGAAGCGAGATGTTCCGCGATAAATTGCAGACGAATCGCCTGTTGTACCGTTTGTCCTATCAAAACCGGCTCAAGAGCGTCTGGCCTATGACACCCCAAAGTATCGCCATGAACAACAGAACGAAATAGAAGAAGTTCGGAATGATATAGACCTGCTCCCGACCTTGAGGACATTGCCCCGCTGCATTCTTCATATTCACATCCTTAGTCTTTGCCCACAGAAAGGAACTCGGTGGCATGAGACAAAGTACCATCGTGGCAAGTATCGTAGATATACCCATTGAGAACCATACCAATGCCGATACGACCAAGGCGAGTCCGCATATCCGGACGATAAAGAACAGCATGAATACCTTCCCCCCGCCGAAGATCACTTTTGAGACTGTTTCGATGCGCAGAAAGATTGACAGGAACACAAGAAAAGAAAATAACAATGACAAAGTCGGTCCTGCAACCTTGAATAGAGTCTCGAATTCGGAGACGGCCAGGCCCAACTTGGAGTCCCTGAGGAGGGGCAATTGCAACAAGATCAACAATACAATGTAAAAACCGGGGTGCTTGAACAGACTCTCAAGCACTTCGCTCAGGTTGTATTCGGCCCTATAGGCAGTGAGTCGATTCACATAGGCGAAACCCAGAAATAGCAGGCAGAGCAGATTTCCCAAATCCAGTACAACAAAATGCTGAGAGACTCCCAACTGACTCCCGATCTGGCTACCGAATGCTGTGAGTATCAGAAGATTTCCCCTGTTGCCACCACCAAAGGATGCCAACAACATTTCTCGAATGCTTCTCTCACGATCATGTCCAACTGTTTCAGCAAAATATTTCACCCTTGAGGCAAGGCTGGCGATCACAAACATGAGGATGGGCAGCATGAAACCGATCATAAGCGTCCACCAAAGGCTACCACTGATCTCGGTATGCCGCACGATACCCAGGATCACCAGAGGCAATAAGATACTTGCGACAGTTTCGAGTGCTCCTGCCAATTCATTTCGTTTTGTTTGTTCGATTTTTTTGTTGCCCAGGTTGCTCGCCACGAAATATGCTATCAACACAGGTGCCAGAATGGTCGTGATACTCTGTAGTTTGTCTTCCATCTGTTACTTCCGTGGGTTAGAAGCCAAAATATGGCAGGACTTGAAGAATACATGACTGAATGTCAGGAATCCACGGGTGCCCGTCATATGCATGACGGATCATTTCAATTTATATTATTCCCCTTCAGTATCACCAACGCGATGCCCCCGAGAATGGAGATGGAGGCAAGTGCCAATCGCAGTGTCACCGCTTCGCCGAGAATCAGGACGCCGCCCAGCGCGGAGATAAGCGGGACACTGAGTTGCACGGTGGCGGCACAGGCAGCCCTGAGCTCAGGCAGCACGGAATACCAGATGGAGTAGCCGATGCCGAAAGCCAGAGCACCGGATGCGATTGAATAACCGATACCGGCGCTATCCGGATTGGCGCCACTGATGGTCAGCAGACTAACTGCGGCCGCCATCGGTTCGGCCCGCAGAAAGTTACCGGCCGTGATGCGGGTGGCATCACCCGCTCCCCTGCCGCGCAACGAATAGACACCCCGAGCGACACCGGCCACCAGCATGAGCTGCACCCTTCAGCGGGGGAGCGGTGAGTCCGGGTAACAGCAGACCGACCAGCGCAAGCACCAGGCCGAAGATCTGCCAACCGTGCAGTCGTTCGCCTTTGCTGTGCCGTAGCCGATCATGGTCGCCTGAACCGCACCGAACAACAGCGACGCACCCATCGCGGCTTCCTGAGTGACGTAGGCGTAGAGATGGAGTAGGCGAAAAGTGCCGCCGCGGAGCGCCAACTGCCCGCACCGCTTTTGTGGCCGCTAAACGACGCGACGAAGAGCCAAAGCGTGGCTGCACCAGAGATTAGGCGGATGGTGGTGAAACTGGCTGCATCGATACCCGTAAGCTTTAGCGCCATGCGGCAGAACAACGTGTTGTCGGCGAATGCGAACATGGTGATGAAGGTGAGGATGATCAACCTTGGGCGCGGCATTCTGATTCATCCTCGATTTTCTGTGTGTGGCACTATTCTAGCTTATCCCCATCCGGCGGGTTGGATTCCGGCACATGCTTTATGCGCAATGCTCCAGCGCTCCCAGCAGGTCCCCGCGCAAATCTTCATAATCCTCAAGCCCTACCGATAGACGAATGAGTCCGTCCGTAAAACCGTGCTTGATCCGTTCTTCTGCCGCGTAGGTGGCGTGTGTCATGCTGGCGGGATGCTGGATCAGTGTTTCCGCGTCCCCCAAACTCACCGCGCGGGTCGCGATCTTGACTGCATCCATGAACTTGCGCCCGGCCTCCATGCCGACCTTGAGTTCCAGCGCGATCATGCCGCCGAATGCACTCATCTGACGGCTGGCCAGTGCTTTTTGGGGGTGGCTGTCCAGCCCCGGGTAGTAGACGCGCTCCACTGCCGGATGCGCCTCAAGGTCGTGTGCGAGTTTGAGTGCGGTCTCGCTGTGACGGTCCATGCGCAGGCTCAGTGTCTTCATGCCGCGCAGGACGAGGTATGCGTCCAGTGCCGAGATACAGGCACCGTTCATTTCCTTGATGCCGATGAAACGAAACTGGTCGATGTGCTCTTTGCGCGCAACAACGGCACCCGCCAGCAGATCGCCGTGCCCGCCCAGGTATTTGGTGGCGGAGTGGACAACGATGTCCGCACCCAGCGTGAGCGGGCGTTGCAGATACGGCGTGCAATAGGTGTTGTCTATCATCAGCAGCGCATTCGCGCGGCGGCAGATCTCCGCGACCGCGGCGATGTCGACGATGCGCATGTTGGGATTGGAAGGCGATTCGGCGATCACCAGACGCGTGGCGGGCGTGAGCGCGGCGCTCAGCTCTTCCGGTCGGGTGAGGTCGACAAAGCGCGTGTTGATGCCGAAGCGCGTCATCTGGTGCCGCAGCAATCCAAAAGTGCATCCGTACAGCGTCTTGTCGGCAACGATTTCGTCGCCCGCCTTCAACAGGGTAAGGATGACAGCGGTCAGCGCGCCCATGCCGGAAGAGGTGGCGAGTCCGGCTTCACCTTCTTCTAGTTCGGCGAGCCGATTCTCCAGAATAGCGACGGTGGGGTTGCCGACCCTGCTGTAGAAGTAGCCTTGCGTTTCGCCTGCAAAGAGCTTGCTGCCGGTATCGGCGCTGTCGAATGAAAAGGTCGAGCTCATGAACACGGGCGGGTTGATCGCACCGTGATAGTCGAGCGGATCGTAGCCGTGGTGAATGGCACGCGTTGAAAATCCCAGATTGGTATGTTGTTTGGTCATATAGTCTCCTGCATGAAGTTTATGCCAAACTTCGATGTCAATCATGCTAATGTGATTTATCTTTCTTGCGCTTGTTGGCATAACTGGCACTTTTATAGGGTGAATATGATGAATTCTTCCAAGCTGGCACTGGATGCGACTGATTTGAATATCCTGCGTGAATTGCAGGCCGATGCCAGACTCCCCAATATCACACTGGCCGAACGCGTGAATCTGTCGCCATCGCCCTGCCTGCGCCGGGTGAAGATGCTGGAAGCGGCGGGCGTCATCGAGGGGTATCGCGCCGTGATCAACCGGGCCGCGATCGACCTCGGCCTGACGGTATTCGCGGGGGTTCGCGTGGAGCGCCACTGCGACGAAAATGCTGAGGCGTTCGTCTCCGCCGTGATGGCGATGCCGGAGGTCGTTTCCTGCCAGCTGGTTTCCGGCGACATCGACTTTCTGATCGAGGCGGTCGTGCCGGATATGGCCACGTATGAATCCACCATACTGCGCCGCCTCCTCTTGCTCACTTCGGTTCGAGACATCCGATCGAGCTTTGCCATGCGCAGCTACAAGACGGGCGGCGCGTTGCCGGTTCCGGCACATTTCTGAAACCATTGACGCACATTTGCCTGCGCGGGTAAATTTCGCCGTCGCGCACAAACATCCTATTCAACCAACGACAACCGGAATCTGCGATGGACGATCTCAACTTCATTATTCCACCGGCAAAGCCCAGCTACGACACCAAAGTCGCGCTCAAATACTTCAAGGCATCGGGCAGCCTGCTGACTTTGCCCGCGGGACAAACCCTGTTTGCCGAAAACGAGAAAGGCAATCCGCTGTTACTACAGCGCGACAAGATGTATTTTCTGGTGGAAGGTGAAGTCGAATTGACGCTGAACGGAAACGGCGTGGCGGTGATACGCGGCGGCGACTTGTTTGGCGAGATGGCGCTGATCACACGCATGCCCCGCACCGCGACTGCCAAGGCGAAGACAGACTGCCGGCTGTACACCCTGGACGGCAGCCAACTGCAGTCCGCGCTGACGACAGCGCCGGAATTCGGGTTGCTGCTGATGAGCATCATCATCACGCGATTGCGCGACACCATCGCATTCCTGAAAGAACACGGCTCGTTGCAATCTGACGAGGAACTGAAGGACTCCGAAGTCTTCGACAGAAAGCTGCTGGATAAACTGTCCGACGAGCTGGACGACAACGCGCGCACCCGCTTCCCGGCCAAGAAGGTCATCGTGGAAGAAGGGACGGCGGGCGTACTCATGTACGTGGTGCTGGAGGGCATCGTGGAAATTGCCGTCCAGAACAAGGTTGTGGGCAGAATTGAGCGCGGCGGCATGTTTGGCGAGATGGCCCTGATCACGCGCGCCGAACGCGTGGCCAGCGCCGTTGCGAAGACCGAATGTGAACTGCTGGCAATCAGCCGCAATCAATTCCTGGATCTGGTTTGCGCCAATCCCAAATTCGCTGTCGCCCTGCTCGGCGCGGTGGGAAACCGCGCGCGCTTCATCGCTGCCCAGCGTTCGTGACATTCAGTCAGCGCGATGCGCAACTCCGCCCTGTAGCCGCATACGTTTCTTCAAATCCGGTGAACCCATGTTCTTCTACCTGACCTCGACCATCGCCGCAGTCGCGACCGGCTGTATCTCCGCCTTCTCCCTGCTCTGGGGCGCGTTCTGCATTTTTTTCGGCGGCCCTGATGGGCGCGTCGGGCACGAAGCCGTCTTGGTCGGTTTGCTCTTTGTGGTTTTGGGTTTGGTCACCGCCTGGGCTGCCCGGATACTGTTCAAAGCCCCGAACATGGAAGAGCCGCGACCTGCAATCTTCAATTACGCCCTGAAGGGGTCGCCTTTGCTGGCGCTGCTGTTCGTCGCTTTGCTGGGCATGATAGGGGCGTATGTCCTGTTCTACGCGCTTGTCGTTATTGGCGTGGTACTTGGCGCCAGACTCTCCAGACGCCTCTGACATCACTCACGCATCTGTCACACCACCCTGATAGTTGCATACCCCAGGTGATGCATGAATTCGCGCAGTATCAATAGAGAGGCTGCGAACCCGGGTTCAGCGGGGATGCCCGCGATGGAGGCCGGACGGCCCAGTGAATGACTTGCCAGCAGAGCGAACGCCCGCTCGACCGCATCGACAGAGATTAGCACCGCGGAGCGGTGCGCCCCGATACCCGAGATCTCGTGTATGCAGGTATCCGCACTGACCAACTCCGGATACCCGGCCGAGATCGCACGGGCACGTGTTATTTCGTCTTCAACTTGCTGGATGGCATTTTCGATCTCGCCCGGTGCAGGCGGGACATGCAGGAAGAATTCCGCAGCGGTCTTGCGAGAACCGATCGCAAGCAGTAACGCCTTGTCCGGCTCGGCACCCGAGCCAAAAACGACTGCAGTTTGCAGTTCGCCGATCTGCAACACTGTAACGCGACTCTCCGGCGGGCAGTGTTGTCTGACCGACCGATAGAGACGGCGTATGTCCTCATCCATATCGTTCGGGCATACTTTTCCGGTCAGGAGGTGATGTAACGCTCAAGTTGCTCGATGGTGAAGTTCTGATCAGCGATCTTCGCCTTGACCAGGTCGCCTATCGAAACGATGCCGAGAATATTGTGTTTGGCATCGAGCACCGGCAAGTGTCGCAAGAATCGCTCCGTCATGAGCACAAGCCCCTGCGAGACCTCCATTTCGAGCGTCGCGTAATGCACTTTGGAGGTCATTACATCGCGCACCGGGGTCTTGCGCGGATCAAGGCCGACCGCCGCGACTTTATGCAGGCAGTCGCGTTCAGTGAATATCCCCTTCAACTTGGCGCCTTCCACGACAATGACAGCACCAACATTTCGTTCACACATCAATTCCATCGCCATCTGGACGGAGGCATCAATCACCACAGTGGTCAGCGGTTTGGTCTTCTCTTCAAGTATCTGCTTTATGGTTTTCATGGTTCTCTCCCTGTGCGGTCTTGTTGAACGACGACTGAGATTCTTGAGACTCATCGGCTGTACTCATTTGGCCAATGGGGTAGACATGCGCGGCTGGATATTTGCTGTTGCGTTCCGGCCGATTTAACCCGGTTCTGCGGGGTGCGACTTCATTCACTTCAGTATGGGAACTGCTACTACGCGTTAATAGTATCCTTAAACGCAGTTTTTCAGTCAACAATGCGCAAGCGTTCCCACTGCCGGGGGAATAGGTATTGGGTGAAGGGGGCGAAAGTCCCGGGATTCGCTCATCCCGGCAGGGGTTCTCAGTGGCTGTGCTGCTTTTGCCACATGTCGGCTTCAAAGCGCCGGGTCTCAAACTGTCCAAAATTCGGCGCATTTGATCTGCTCGCGTTATGCAGAATCTCGGTGGTCTGGATGAATTTCTTTTTGGACAATGCAACCTCCAG
The DNA here is from genome assembly GCA_043744345.1 of Sideroxydans sp. Taxonomy (GTDB): domain Bacteria; phylum Pseudomonadota; class Gammaproteobacteria; order Burkholderiales; family Gallionellaceae; genus Sideroxyarcus. The sequence continues at coordinate 14,233 of JAYTUW010000014.1, forward strand.
CGCGGTAATGCCTGCCGAATTCTTCTTGCGATAGTCTGCACCGTAGCTGATGAGCAAGCGCACCATCTCGGGGTAGCCCCTTTCTGCCGCATAGTGCAACGGGGTCGTACCGTTAAAGGTGAAGTTCGGACTTGCATTCATAACCAGCAGGCGTTGCAGCATAACCTGATCGCCTCTCCCGATAGCGTCGAGCATCGCGTCACGCTCATCCACGATCTCGCCCGGCGAGATTTGCATGCCGGTCGGCAGGAATTTCACAAAACGGTTCAGCAGTGCGATCGCGATCAGGGCAACAAGTGATACAAGCAACACAGACTGGCTGATTCCCAAACCGGAAGCCAGTTCCTGTGGCAGGTTGGCGCCAATCGCCAGAATGGTGATCACGAGCAGCAGGAATATCTGCAGATAGCGGAACATCGCCACGACGATCATTCCACCCAGGCCGATCAATAGAAACCTTTTGTCTATTATGCTTCCCGTAATGGATTCCGGAAGATTGGCGAGGAGGCTCATGACCGCCGCCGCCAGCAAAATGAGCACTTCGCTGGATTTGATTTGTATGTTCACGTTGACCTCAAGTTATCTAACAGCATATTTTGACTGACCTTTAGCTTACCGAAAAGTTCAGCTTTTTGTAATGCAGAAATAGGCCGCTTGTCCGGGTTCTGACAAGCCGCATGTCGGCTCACTCTCTGCCCGGGCGGTTGCTCCCGGACACGATCTTGTATTCGAACAGCCTGCACTCTATCGCCCCGTTGTAGAGCGGGGTACGTTTGGATGGCGTCAGGCGCATCAGTTTGGCAATGCGCAGGTCGGCGGTGAACAGATAGGCGTTCCAGCCGCCGAACTTCTTCTTCAGCACGTCGCCCAGTTGCGGGTACAGCACGGCCAGTTCATCCTCGTCGCCCATACGCTCGCCGTAGGGCAGGTTCGCGATGAGGATGCCTTCATTTTCCGGGGGCGAAGCCTCCAGTACATTGCACTGTTTCAGATCAACGGTCTGGCGGATACCCGCCTCTTCCAGGTTCTGGTGCGCGGCAACGAGCGCGTCGCCATACAGGTCGCTGCCGTAGATGGGCAGCTCGCTTACCGGCAACTGCGCGGCGATGGCCGCTTCCAGCATCGCGTTCCAGGTCTTGGAATCAAAATTTTTGAGCTTCTGGAATGCAAAATCGCGCGCGATACCGGGCTGGATGTTGAGCGACATCTGCGCCGCTTCGATCAGGAAGGTGCCGCTGCCGCACATCGGGTCCAGCAACGGAATGCCGGGCTTCCAGCCCGCCAACTTGAGTATCCCCGCCGCCAGGTTCTCGCGCAGCGGTGCAATGTTGGTATGGGTGCGCACGCCGCGCTTGTACAGCGCACCGCCCGAGGTATCCAGGTACAGGGTAAAGCGCTCGCCCTCGAAAAAGGCGTGGATGCGCATGTCGGGATCGAGCTTGGCCACGCTGGGCCGGGCGTTCTTCTCGGCGCGAAACTTGTCGCACACGGCATCCTTGATCTTGAGCGTGATGAATTCCAGGCTCTTGAGCGGGCACTTGATGGCGGTGACCTTGACCAGGATGGTGTCTTTCACATCGAACCAGCGCGCCCAGGGCAGGTCGTAAACGACCTTGTACACATCCTGCTCGTTGCGGAAATGCGTCGCGTCCTTGATGCGCCACAGGATGCGCGAGGCGAGACGGCTTTGCAGGTTGGCGCGATAACACAACGGCCAGTCGCCGGCGAAAGCGACACCACCATCGGTGGGGCGCACATCGGTTGCGCCAAATCCGGCGAGCTCGTCGGAGAGTATTTTTTCGAGTCCGCGCGGACAGGTGGCGAAGAAGTCGGGCATATCAGAACGGTTTGACGACGACAAGAATGACAACAGCCAACAGCACGAACACCGGCACTTCATTGAAGAAGCGGAACCAGACATGGTTGCGCACGTTGCGGTCTTCGGCGAACACCTTCACCAAATGGCCGCAATAGAGATGGTAGGCAGCAAGCCCAGCCACCAGCGCGGTCTTGACATGGATCCAGGCGCTGATCGCGATCTGGTCGCTGAAACCGAACCACAACCACAGTCCCGTGATGATGGCCAATGCACCGATGGGCGTGACGAATTTGTAGAGTTTGCGCTCCATCAACTTGAAGCGCTCGCGCACCGCCTGCTCTTCCGCCATCGCGTGATTGACGAAGATGCGCGGCAGGTAGAACAGCCCGGCGAACCAGCTGACGACAAAGAAGATATGAAAAGCTTTAAGCCACAACATGACAATTACCTCGACAACCTGCGCCGGAACAATACCAGCGAAACATAAAAAGCGATCAGTGTATACGCCAGCAACACCCCGATGTGCAGTATTGCCTGCGGCGGGATTGCGCCGTTCATCAACGGTCGCGCCAGATCGATTGCATGTGTCAGCGGCAAGGCGGCGGCAACCATCTGCATGCTCTCCGGCAGCTGGGTCACCGGAAAAAACACGCCGCATAGTAGCATCATCGGGGTGATGACCAGCGTGAAGTAGTACATGAAGAAGTCATAGGCCGGTGCCAGCGCGGTCATGATCAGGCCGATGGCGGCGAAGGTCAGGCCGATCAGCAGGGCCAGCGGGATCATCCACAACGACATCAGCGAGTGCGACAGGCCCAGCACCCAGATCACGGCCAGTACCGCCGCGCCCGACATCAGGCTTTTGGTCGCCGCCCACAGGATCTCGGACAGCACCACGTCATCCAGTGATACGGGTGTATTCAGGATGGCTTCCCAGGTGCGCTGCTCGTGCATGCGCGCAAAGCCGGAATACAGCGCTTCGAAACTCGCACTGTTCATGGTGCTGTAGCACACCGTTCCGGCGGCCAGAAAAGCCATGTATGACATGCCGCCCATCTCCGGCAACAGGCTGCCCAGACCGTAGCCTAGACCCAGCATATAGATGACCGGATCGGCGAGGTGGCCCAATATGGAAGGCGCGGCGATCTTCTTCCATACCAGCCAATGCCGCCGCCAGATGGGAAAGAAGCGCAGGCTCAATTTGGGCAATGCGTAATAGCGGCTGCTCATTTGCTTCTATCCTCCCCCACCGCCGCAAATGCTTTTTCCGGTGCCACCACACCCACGCCGCGCTCGTACACGCAACCTTTGGAGGTGCCCTCGGCAGCAACGCGCCCCCCGCAAAGAAAGGTATGCGTCATGTAGAAGTATTTCTCGTCCCAGCGCTCCACTTCCAGTTGGACCTCGTAGCGCTGAAAGATGTTCAGCGGCTTTTTGTAAGTCATGGTGTGCTCGGCGATCACCGGTATCCAGCCGCGCTTGAACATGGCTTTCAGCAGCCCGCTGCGCGCGAAGACGTCCACCCGGTTGAGGTCGCAGATAGTGAGGTAGCGCCCGTTGTTCATATGGAAGTTGATGTCGATGTCGTTGGGCAGCACGCGCATCGTGAGCGAACTCGTGTAGCGACCCTCCAGCCGTTCCATGAAGAACGAGCGGACAATCACCCACAGCATGCGGAAGATGAGGTTCATTCGCGCATCTCCCTGCCGGTGAGCTTGAGAAAAACGTCTTCGAGATTCGCCGGGCGGTGCAAGTAACGCAACGCGGTTTGCTGCTGCAGATGGGCGACCAGCGGTTGTGCATCTTTCACGTAGCAAAACACCGATTCGCCGCTGACCTCGAAGCGTTGCGCGAAATTTGCGGCGTGCTCGCCCGCCCACGCACCCGAAGTTTCCCCGAACACCTCCACCACTTGCGGCTCGATGTTCTGCTCGATCAGTTCGCGCGGCGAGCCCTGGCTGATGAGCTTGCCGTTGTCCATCACCGCCAGGCGGTGGCACAAGCGCTCCGCCTCGTCCATGAAGTGCGTGGTGAGCAGCAGCGTCTTGCCCTGCTGCGTGAGTTCGCGCAGACGCTGCCAGATGACATGCCGCGCCTGCGGGTCCAGCCCGGTGGTGGGCTCGTCGAGGAAGACCACATCGGGATCGTTCACCAGCGCGCGCGCCAGCGTGAGGCGGCGCTTCATGCCGCCGGACAGTGTCGGCACTTTCGCGTCGCGTTTGCTGGTGAGGCTGGCAAATTCCAGCAGGGACGGAATGCGCGCCTCGATCTCGCTGTCCTGCATGCCGAAGTAGCGGCCGTACACCAGCAGATTCTCCGCCACGGTGAAATCGGGATCGAGGTTGTCCATCTGCGGCACCACGCCGACGCGGATGCGCGCTTCGCGTGCAGCCTGCGGCACGGGCAGGTCGAGCAGCATGGCCGTTCCCGAATCCGGCGCGATCAGCCCCAGCAGCATGCGCAGGGTGGTGGTCTTGCCCGCACCGTTGGGGCCGAGCAGACCGAAGCATTCGCCTTTGCGGATGGAGAGATCCAGGCCGTCGACCACGCGCTGGCCGCCGTAGGATTTCTGCAGTCCGCTTGCCCGGATGACCGCACTCACAGTACAACCCCGGTGAAGTGGCGTTTGATGAGGTCGCGCAGCTGAGTCAGGCGTCCATGAAAAAAATGCCCCGCCCCCGGCAGGACGACGACGGGCAGATGCTGCGGGCGCGCCCACTCGTAAGCGTCGGCGAGCGGAACGACTTCGTCGTGTTCGCCGTGGATGATCAGTGTGTCGGGGGAAACGGCCGGCATTTCGAAGCGGCCCACAGCCGGTGCGGCAAGCACCAGATGCTGCGGATGCAGTATGTTCGCGGCGCGCGCCGCGACATAACCGCCGAAAGAAAAGCCAGTCAGCAGCAGCGGCAGGTCTTCGCCGAATTGATCGCGCGCGTAGTGTGTGATGGCAATCAGATCCTGCTCTTCGCCGTCACCGCCGGAGAACTCGCCCTCGCTTGCACCCACACCGCGAAAATTGAAACGCACGGCAACGCAGCCGAGTTCGGCGAAAGTCTTGGCCAGCGTGACCGCCACCTTGTTATCCATGGTGCCACCCATCGTCGGCAACGGGTGTGCGATCACCGCAATCGCGCGCGGTGCATCATGCGGCAGGTGCACGACCCCTTCTATATTCCCGGCGGGGCCGGTCAGGGAAAACTTGCGCAGCTCGCTCGTCATCAGATCTTGAGCCTCTCCACCACGCGCCCGTGCGTCAGGTGCTCTTCGATGATCTCGTCCAGATCCGTCTGGTCGACATAGGTGTACCAGACCGCTTCCGGATAGATCACCAAAACGGGGCCCTGATCGCAGCGCCCCAGACATCCGGCCGAGTTGATGCGTATGAAATTGTCATCGGTCGAGATATCCAGCAGCTTCACCTTGTCTTTAACGTAGGCGCGCGCCGCTTTTGCATTGTGGTTGCCGCAGCAGTCTTCGCCCGGCGCGCGCTGGTTCTCGCAGAAGAACACGTGTTTATCGAAATGACTCATCACTCTCCCTTATGTTTGTATGTGGCTTGCGCCCACAGCAGATATCCGCCCAGCAGCAACGGAAAGACCAGCGATACCGTGTGCGACAGTCCGTTGTAGTTGCGCAGATGCCCGAACCGCCACTGATACAGGCGCATCGCGGCAGACGGGGTGCCGCTGTCCAGCACCCAGTTGGCGAGGATCAGGTAGCTCAATGCCGCCAGGGCGGTCGCCCAGATCAGTTTCGATTGCCGCAACCAGGATATCCCCGTGATCAGAACCACACCGATCACGAGTCCCAGGATCGCCTCGCCGTTCAACCACAGCAGCAAGGCCCACGATTTTAACAGCAGAGCCGCCGCGATGAACTTGGCCAATGCCACCACACTCAGCAGGAGTACCAATCCGACCACCACATTGCGCCTTATACTCAGCAACGTCAGCAGCAGTGCCCCTATCATCAACAGGTTCAATGCAACAGCGATGCTTTCCCATATATTGAAGGGTTCTTCCGGAATGGCGGCGAACATGCGATACGCTGGTTCGGTGATGAACACGTTACCCAGCATCGGCAGTGACGGATTGATCTGCGCGAACATCCACAACATCACCAAGGCCAAACCGAAATCAACTGCCGCCCCCTGACGGAACAAGCCGATGCGCCATTCGGTCATGCGGAGGAACCAGGCGCGGTGCGCGATCATCGCGGCCAGCACAGCCCCGACCAATGCACCGGCGCTGTTGGCAAGAATGTCGGCATTGGAACTGGTGCGGCTCGGCAGGTACATCTGCAGATATTCCAGCGACACAGACAGTGCCGCCGCCAGCAACGTCGCCAGCAACACACTGTTAACCGGTCGCACATTGATGAGCAGCGTGAGCGCCAGCAACAGGCCGAAGGGAAAGTAGGCGATCACGTTGCTCAGCGCGTCGAAGCCGGAATAGGTCAGGCCCAACGGGGAGGCCAGCACCTCCATGAACGCCAATCCCTGCTCTTGCCATCCCAGGAACGGTGAAAGGCTTGCATAAATAATGAACGTGGCGTATCCCGCCACCAGATAGCGGCGCAACAAGCTGCGTGGCTTTGCGGGTAAGGAAGTGCTCATGCTTATAACCCGATGGAATTGCTCAAACTTTATGTGATTGACTCAAAGTTGGGGGTAAGAAACAATGCGGCGCTCAATAAAGTCGAACAGAATAAAATAGGCATCATCAGGAGGAATTATGGCATACCTGCATTGGTCCAGTGACCTGGACACCGGGATCGACGTGATCGACAAGCAGCACCAGCGCATCGTCGCCTATCTGAACGAACTCAACACCGCCAATGAAAGCGGCGACCAGTCGGTTACGAACCATGTCCTGGGGGAACTGGTTGATTACACCCTCACCCACTTTGCATTCGAAGAGGAGCTTCAAGAGAAGGCCGAATACCCGTTCCTGAAAGCCCACAAGCGTGTGCATGAAATCTTTACCCGACGCGTGGCCGAATTCCAGAAACGTGCCGCTGCCGGCGAGAATGTCGCTCCGGAACTGCTCTCCATGCTGAAGATCTGGCTGGTAAACCACATCAAGGGCGACGATGCGGACTACGTGGAAAGTATCCAGACGATGCTGGGCCTGGAAGGTAACCACAATAAAATCGCGGGCGGTTGGGTTGGTTACGCACTGAAGAAGTTCTTCGGCTGATTCACTTTGCCAGAAGCAACGGCGGCTGCTTCGCAATGACTGCGGGCAAATGTCTTGGCGCTTTGATGCGCACCTGTTTGTTCACGTTGTAAACCCCGAACACCACCCTGATCGCGCTTTCGGGAACGTCGAACTCCCCCGCCAGAAACTTCACCAGATGCGCAGTCGCCTTGCCGCGCACCGGATTCTCGGCAACATGGATCTCGAGTTGTTTGCCAATCACCTTGCCTATCCTTGTTCGGTTCGCGCGCGGACGGCCCAGGATGTTCAACACCAGCGTGTCACCGTCCCATTGGCAGAACGATGACATCTCCAATCCCTTAGAACTTTTCATACGGCGGCAAATATCGCCATTGCCCGGGTAACAGCTTCGACATCGGCACGCGACCGATGCGCAGCCGCTTCATCGAGACAACCGGCAAGCCGACAGCCTTGCACATATGGGCGATCTGCCCGGGCTGCACGCCTTTGAGTGCAAAGCGCAGCCGGGTCTCGTTCTGCCAACTCACCTTGGCCGGAGGTAGCGGCTTACCGTTATAGCTGAGCCCGTGGTTGAGCAGCTTCAGTCCGTCTTCAACCGGTTCTCCCGCAACCTCCACTACATATTCCTGCTCGATGGCCGCGGCATCTTCAGTCAATTTGCGCGTCACGCGATAGTCCTGGGTAAACACGGTGAGACCGCCGGCATGCGGCTCCAACGGCGTGCATTGAGTCAATTTGAAGAAGTGCTGCCTGAGCAGACGGATATTTGAATGATCGTCTGGCGCACGCGTATCGGCACTGAGCAGTTGCCTGATCGAGTCTGCATTCATTTCCGTGTCGGGTGGCTGATGAAACAGGATCGTCACCGGCTCCACCGGCACCAGCGTGGCATCGGGATGCAACTCGACCTTCTGTTCCGATACCATGAACTGCGGTTCTTCCACCACCTGCCCGTCCACCGACACCCAGCCACCCGTGATATACAACTCCGCCTCGCGGCGTGAACACGAGACCAATTCAGCGAGGCGTTTGGTGAGGCGGACAGGGGGCGTCATGGAAAGTAAACCGGATTTAGGGCATGCATTGTAAGCGCTCTGCCCCGGCGTTAACCTGTAAAATCCCGGCATGGATACCGACAAAACCCCCGCCAACCGACCTCCTCTGGAGGGCGTCACACTGGAGATGATCGTCACGTACCTTTCCGGGAGCATAGGCTGGGAAGCGATGGCTGAAGCAGTACCCGTGCGCTGCTTCATGCACGAACCGAGCATCAAATCCAGTTTGAAATTCCTGCGGAGAACGCCCTGGGCCAGGGCCAAAGTCGAGGAATTGTATTTATTGATTCTCAGGGTGCAGAAACCATAGCCGTTCGTGCCTGTCGCATCAAAGCGGCGCGATGAATCAAGCCAGTGCCAGCAGTGCCAACCCCAATCCGGCGGGCACCGCCTGCACAAACAGTATCCGCACATTCGCGGTCATCGCCCCGTAAACCCCGGCCACCAGCACGCACCCGAGGAAGAATCTCTGCACGTCGACGTAACCCGCGAACAAGCCCCAGATCAGCCCCGCGGCCAGAAACCCGTTGTACAAACCCTGGTTCGCAGCCAGCACCCTGCTCGCGGCGGCGAATTCTTTGGTCAGGCCGAACGTGCGCAACCCCGCGGGCTTTTCCCACAGGAACATCTCGAGTACGAGGATGTAGATGTGGATAAGCGCAACGAGCGCGACAACAATATTGGCGGCGGCGTGCATCAGTGCATACTCACAAACGGTTTGAAGCCAAGTTTGGCTTGAAATTTGCCGGCGGCACTGCGGGCTTCGTTCGCATTCCTGAACGGTCCGAGGTGGACGCGGGTCAAGCCGTCTTTCTCATACAACGACAAGCGTTTGCCGCCATCGCCCAGTTCGGCGCGAATCCTGGCAAGGAAGCTTTCCGCGCCTTGTGCCGATTTGAAAGCACCGAGTTGCAAGAATGCCTGGCCTGTCGGCGTACCTGCCACTTCGACCGGCATGCCGGGGGCTGCCGTGACGGGCTCGACTGAGATCGGCTCGACGGTGACGCCGGACGTCACGATGGCCGACGTCACCGGGGTATTGCCATCCACGGCGATACTCTCGACTTCGACCTCGGCACTGCCCTGGTTGATATAGCCCAGCTTGTACGCGGCAACATAGGACAGATCCATGATGCGGTTATGCAGGAAAGGGCCTCGATCGTTGACGCGCACAATGACGGATTTGCCGTTGGCCGGATTGGTGACGCGCGCATAACTGGGGATGGGCAGCGTGGGGTGCGCGGCGCTCATGCCGTACATGTCATACACCTCGCCGATGGAGGTGCGCTGGCCGTGGAACTTTTTCCCGTACCAGGAGGCAGTACCACGCTCCGTGAAGTTGCCAGTTGTTTGCAGTGGCGTGTAAGTCTTGCCCAGCGCGGTGTAGGGACGGTTGGCATAGCGATGCAAAGGCTCGGCTTTGGGCACGGCATCGGGAATGTTGTCCAGATTCGATGGTGCGTCTGCACCGGGACCGTCGCCAGCGAGGTATCCACCGCTACCCGCTGCGGCAGTTGCGCTGCCGGAACCGGAAGTCGAGCCGCGAGTCGCTTTGCCGCCGGGGCCGTTGGCCGCATCCATCACGGGTGCGGCGCCTTGCTGCCTCTCTGCCGGCCCCCGCACGGTGGAACAGGCGCTTAATACAAGCGCGGCAAGTATCACCATCACCGATTTGATCTTCATTTGATACTCCTGTCAGGTTTTAACGAGTTGCTTGTGGGTATGGATGCTCATCAGCATGCCGAATCCCAGCATCAGGGTAAGCAGCGACGTCCCGCCGTAGCTGATAAGAGGCAACGGCACACCCACCACCGGCAAAATACCGCTGACCATGCCCATGTTGACGAAGGCATAGGTGAAGAAAGTCAGCGTGATGCTGCCCGCCATCAGGCGCGTGAAATAGGTGGAGGCGTTGGCGGTGATGATGAATCCACGTCCGATGACAAAAACATACAGGCCAAGCAGCAGCATATTGCCGATCAGGCCGAACTCTTCGGACCAGACAGCGAAGATGAAGTCGGTGGTGCGTTCGGGCAGAAAGTCGAGGTGAGTCTGCGTGCCGTTCATGTAGCCTTTGCCAAGCACGCCACCAGAGCCCACCGCGATCATCCCCTGGATGGTGTGGTAACCCTTGCCCAGCGCGTCCTGCGACGGATCGAACAGCATCAGGACGCGGTGCCGCTGGTAGTCGTGCAGCGCCGACCACAGGAAAGGGGCGCTGGCCAGCGCGGCCAGTGCCCCGCCGATCATGATGCGCCAGGAAAGTCCCGCGAGGAACAACACATAAAATCCGCTTGCCGCGATCAGGATGGAAGTGCCCAGATCCGGTTGTTTTACAATCAGGCCGACCGGCATCAGCAGCAGAATTGCCGCCACAAAGTAATTCCTGAGCTTCAGGGTGGCTTCATTCTTTTCGAAATACCACGCCATCATCAGCGGCACGGCGATCTTCATCAGCTCGGACGGCTGGATGGTCGCCACGCCGATGTTGAGCCAGCGCGTCGCGCCGTGGCTGTTCACGCCCAGCGGCGTCATCACCAGCAGCAGCAAGAACATGCCGAGCACATACATCGGTACCGCGGCGCGCATCAGGTAGTGCAGAGGCATACTGGCGACTACCCACAGCGCGGCAAACGCCACCAGCAGGTTGGTGAACTGTCCCAGCACGCGTAGCAAATTGCCGTCGCTGGCGCTGAACAGCAGCACCAGACTCACCAGCGCGAATCCGCCCAGTGCCGCCAATAACACAGGGTCTAGATTCTGCATGAAGCGTTGTTTGAGTTGTCGCGCGTTCATCATGCTCAATCGTTTTCCGCCCCGGTTTTTTCCGTGACCTTCTGCAGGGGCTGGGGCACTTTGCCGAGCAGATAATAGTCCATTACCTTGCGCGCGATCGGCGCGGCGGTGGATCCACCGTGGCCGCCGTTCTCAGCCAGCACGGCCAGTGCAATACGCGGCTTGTCTGCCGGCGCAAAGGCAATGAACCAGGCATGGTCGCGGTTGTATTCGGAAAGTTTCTTGGCATCGTATTTCTCGCCCTGCTTGATGGCGACCACCTGCGCGGTACCGGTTTTGCCCGCCGCGCGATAGCCGACACCGTAGAACGAACCCGCCGCAGTACCGCCGGGCTTGGTAACTGCTTCCATTGCTCCCTTGACCAGTTGCAAGTGAGCGGGCTCGATCGTCAGATCAAACAATTGCTTGTTCTCGGTCAGAGCCGGGCTCCCGCTGGCGCGTCTGATTTCTTTCACCAGGTGCGGCTGGAACGCAACCCCATCGTTAGCCAAGACCGCCGTGGCGAACGCCAATTGCACGGGGGTAACCAGATTGTAGCCCTGTCCGATACCCGCCGAAACCGTGTCGCCGGGATACCATATCTGCTTGTAGCGCTTGGCTTTCCATTCGGTCGAAGGAATCAACCCGCTCGATTCTCCCTCCATATCCAGACCCGTTTTCTGCCCAAAACCGAAACGGGTGAGGTAGCTGTGCATATTCTCTATGCCCAGTTCGGTTGCCAACCCGTAAAAATAGGTGTCACAAGAGATGACAATGGATTTGAACATGTCGACGGCACCGTGCCCGCCGTTTTTCCAGTCGCGGTACTGGTGCCGGCTGCCGGGCAGCATGTAATAGCCCGGATCGCTGATGCTGCGGGTCGGCGAGCGCGTTCCGTAATAAAGTCCGGCCAGCGCCATGAAGGGTTTGATCGTGGAACCCGGCGGGTATTGCCCGCGCAGGGCGCGGTTGTTAAGCGGTGTATCCGGAGAATTGTTCAACTCGTCCCAGGTTTCGGTGTCGATACCGTCGATGAACAATCCGGGGTCATAGCCGGGTTTGCTGACGAAGGCCAGCACCTCGCCGTTGGTGGGATCAATGGCCACCAGCGCGCCGCGGTATTCGCCGAACGCCTGTTCCGCCACTTCCTGCAGTTTCGCGTCCAGCGTCAACATCAGGTTGCTGCCGGATTCCGGCGCGGTGCGCGACAGCACGCGCACTGCGCGCCCCCCCGCATCCACCTCGACCTGCTCGAAACCTGTCGTTCCGTGCAGCGCCTTCTCATAACTTTGCTCAACCCCGGTCTTGCCGATGTAGTCGGAACCGAGGTAATTGGAAACAACCTCGTCTTCGGCCAGCTGGTCAATATCCTTCTGGTTGATCCGGCCGACATAACCGATCAGGTGCGAGGTCACCTCGGTAAAAGGATACTCGCGGAACAGACGCGCCTTGATCTCGACACCGGGAAAACGGAATTGCTGCGCCGACACGCGCGCAACTTCCTCATCGCTGAGCTGGCTGCGTATCGGCATGGTCTCCAGTGTCTGCCGCTCGGTGAGCAGCTTGTTGAAGCGCTTGATGTCTTTGGGAGTGATCTCGACCAGCTTGGACAGCTCCTCGATCAGCGCGTCCATATTCGTCACTTTGGCGGGCGCGATCTCCAGCGTGTAACCGGAATAGTTCTGCGCCATCACCACGCCGTTGCGATCCAGGATCAGTCCGCGATTCGGCACGATGGGCACGACATAGATACGATTGCTCTCCGCGAGCGTATGGAAATAATCGTGGCGGATGACTTGCAAATAGAAAAAGCGCAACAACAGGATGAGCAGCATCACTGCCACGAATCCCAAGCTCAACACCAGCCGCAGACGGAAATAGTAGATTTCGCGCTGATGGTTCTTCAGCTCGATGTAACGCTTCATAGTTCGTTCGGGTCCCGGCTTGGACGCCGTAGCGCCTGCAACAGCAAGGTCATCGGTATCCAGAGCAAGGCCGACACCACGGAACCCAGGAAGTATTCCCACGCGACATAGCCGCGCACTTGCCAGTGGACGATGGCGTAGGCTGCATAGGCCAGCAACAACAGCGGGAGCACATGAATTGCCTGCTGGCGCAGTTCGAACATCTGCACGCGACGGTGCAACACGATACCGCCGAATGCCAGGATCGTATACGCCAGTGCATGCTGGCCGAACAGGCTGGCATCCGCCACATCAGCAAATATCCCGACCATCCAGGCGATACCGATACCCACCCGGTGCGGTTTGTGTGTGCACCAGTACAACAAGACAAGCGCCACAAAATCAGGACGCAGTATCAGCCCCCAACCGTGCCATGGCAGCCAGTTCAGCATCACGGCCACAAACAGGCTCAACCCGATAAAGCCCGTGCTGGCGGGCAGCAGGAATTCCTGATCCTTGGGTCCGCTGGTGATCACGGCTTCCTCCGCTTGAGTCGCTTCTTGGCTCTGTCGTTCGCGTGGTCGGGTTCGTCGTTTGATTCAGCCGAATCCGGACGCTTGGTCAGTTTCGGCAGTCCGGATACGATCAGCAACGAACGATTGCGATCCACGCCCGCCAGCGGCGCGCAAACGATGCGCGCAAAAGGATAAGCCGGGTCGCGTTCGATCTTGACCACCTTGGCCACCGGCAGATTAGGCGGATAGGTGCCGTCAATCCCCGATGTGACCAAGATATCTCCCTCAACGATGTCCGAACTCACCGGCATATAGCGCAGAGACATTTCGCCGATATCCCCGGAGCCGAACACCACAGCACGCAAGCCATTGCGAACGAACTGGATCGGCACGGCATGATCCTTATCGGTGACCAGTGTGACTTCGGACAACCAGGGATAAACACGGGTGACTTGTCCCACCACCCCCGAGTCGTCGATCACCACCTGGCCGGCCATCACATTGGCCTGCGATCCTTTGTTGACGATCAGCTTGCGTTTGAAGATATCGCGCTCGACATAGACGATCTCGGCCATCTGCATCGGAAAATCAACCCGGGCTTCGAGCTCGTGCAGGGTGCGCAACTGCGCATTCTCGGCCTGGATCGAGGACAACTGCGCCAGTTGGGCTGCATCCAGGTCATGTTGCTGACGCAGCTGTGCGTTATCTTCCTGCAGTCTGCTTTGCGTCTCGAAGTAGACCGAGATGCTCCCCACCACCTCTCCGGGTAGCGCAGTCAGGCGTTGAAAAGGATAGATGATGACGGACAGGACGGTGCGAGTCGATTCGAGGTACTGATAGCGCGCATCCACGAACAGCAACAACATGGACAGCGCGCAAAAGAAGACCAGACGCGTGACCGGACTGGGGCCGCGATTAAAGAACCGAAGTTGACGGGTATCGTCCAAGGTGCTGCCGTATGATCAATCGCTGGTGAAGATGTTGTTGAACTTGTCCATGCGTTCCAGCGCCTTGCCGGAACCGCGCACCACACAGGTCAGCGGATCGTCGGCAATCACCACGGGCAGGCCGGTCTCTTCCATCAGCAGACGGTCCAGGTCGCGCAGCAACGCACCGCCGCCGGTCAGCACCATGCCCTTGCTGGCGATGTCCGCGCCCAGCTCCGGCGGAGTCTGTTCCAGCGCTGTCTTCACTGCGCTCACAATGTTGTTCAGCGGGTCGGTCAATGCTTCGAGGATTTCGTTGCTGGAGATAGTGAAGCTGCGCGGCACGCCTTCGGCCAAGTTGCGCCCGTTGACTTCCATCTCGCGCACTTCGCTGCCGGGGAAGGCGGAACCGATTTCTTTCTTGATGTTCTCGGCAGTGCTTTCGCCGATCAGCATGCCGTAGTTGCGGCGGATGTAGTTGATGATGGCTTCGTCGAACTTGTCGCCGCCAACACGCACGGAACCGGAATACACCGCACCGCCCAGCGAGATCACGCCGACTTCGGTGGTGCCGCCGCCGATGTCGACCACCATGGAACCGGTGGCATCTTCGATCGGCAGGTCGGCGCCAATCGCGGCGGCCATCGGCTCTTCGATCAGTTCCACGCGGCGCGCACCGGCGCCGTACGCGGATTCGCGAATGGCACGACGTTCAACTTGCGTAGAACCGCAGGGCACGCAAATGACGATGCGCGGGCTGGGTGTGAAGATGCTGGACTTGTGCACGCGACGGATGAACTGCTTGAGCATCTGTTCGGTGACGGTAAAGTCGGCGATCACGCCGTCTTTCATCGGGCGAATGGCGGTGATGTTGCCGGGTGTGCGACCCAGCATCTGCTTGGCGGCGAGTCCGACTTGCTGAATGACTTTCTTGCCGTTGGGTCCGCCTTCCTGACGGATCGCCACGACGGACGGCTCGTTCAACACGATCCCCTGCCCGCGCAACCAGATCAGTGTGTTCGCCGTACCGAGGTCGATAGCGAGGTCGTTGGAGAAATAGCCGTTGAAGTAACTTAACATGTCAGGTCCTGAAAGGTAGAAGGTATGCGCCCTAGAAGCCGTTTATGATACTCTATTGCGCCTGATTTGATAAAGCTTTAAACCCGTTATGTCCCTAAGCTTAGCCGATGTCGAAAAAGTCGCCCGCCTTGCCCGGTTGGCGATGAGCGACCAAGAAATTCAAGCCGCCCAAGCCCAACTGTCCAACATCTTCGGCCTTATCGCCGAGATGCAGGCGGTTGATACCAAAGGCATAGAACCCATGTCCCACGCTCAGGATGTAGCCCAGCGCCTGCGCGAGGATAAAGTCACGGAACCCAATCAGCGCGAGGCTTTCCAGTCCATCGCCCCGCAGGTCGAGAACGGCCTGTATCTGGTTCCGCAAGTCATCGAGTAAGCGCCATGATCCAATCCAGCCTCACACAACTGGGCGCGGCTTTGCGCGCCAAGAAGATCTCCAGCGTCGAACTGACCTCGCTTTATCTGGATCGTATCGCTCAACTTAACCCCACACTCAACGCTTTTATTACCGTAAAGCCGGAAACCTCGCTGGAACAGGCGCGCGCCGCCGATGCCCGTCTGGCTGCGGGTTCCGCCAGCGCACTGACCGGCATCCCGATCGCACAAAAGGATATCTTTTGCGCCAAGGGCTGGCTGACCACCTGCGGCTCGAAGATGCTGCATAACTTCGTCTCGCCTTACGACGCGCATGTCATCACCCAGTTCAATCACGCGGGCGCCATCAATCTCGGCAAGACCAACATGGACGAGTTCGCCATGGGTTCATCGAACGAGACCTCGCATTACGGCGCGGTGAAGAACCCCTGGGACACGGCACGTGTACCCGGCGGCTCTTCCGGCGGCACGGCGGCCGCGGTTGCCGCGCGCCTGTGCGCAGCCGCCACCGGCACTGACACCGGCGGCTCCATCCGCCAACCCGCGGCACTGTGCGGCATCTCCGGCTTGAAGCCGACTTACGGCGTGGTGTCGCGCTACGGCATGATCGCCTTCGCTTCCAGTCTCGACCAGGCCGGGCCGATGGGGCGCAGCGCCGAAGACCTCGCACTGCTGCTCAACACCATGGCGGGATTCGACGAGCGCGACTCGACTTCGCTGCAACGTGAGAAAGAGGACTACACACGCGACTTGAACAAACCTTTGAGCGGCCTGCGCATCGGCCTGCCGAAAGAGTTCTTCGCCGAAGGCATGGGCGCGGACGTGGCCAAGGCCGTGGAAGCGGCCATCGCCGAATACAAGAAACTCGGCGCGTCGGTGGTCGACATCTCGCTGCCGAATTCCAAACTCTCGGTACCGGTGTATTACGTGCTGGCACCGGCGGAAGCATCGAGCAACCTGTCGCGCTTCGACGGCGTGCGCTACGGCTACCGCGCCCCGGATTACACCGATCTCGCCGACATGTACGAGAAGAGCCGCGCTCAGGGCTTCGGCGCGGAAGTGCGACGCCGCATCATGATCGGCACTTATGTACTGAGCCACGGCTACTACGACGCCTACTACCTGCAAGCGCAGAAGATCCGCCGCCTGATCGCGCAGGACTTCACCGAAGCCTACAAGCAGTGCGACGTGATCATGGGACCGACCTCGCCTTCCACTGCCTTCAAGTTGGGCGAGAAGGGCGACGATCCGGTGCAGATGTACCTGTCCGACATCTACACCATCGCGGTGAACCTGGCCGGTCTGCCCGGCATGTCCATCCCCTGCGGCTTTGGCGCGAACGACATGCCGGTGGGATTGCAGATCATCGGCAACTATTTCGACGAAGCGC
The DNA here is from genome assembly GCA_043744345.1 of Sideroxydans sp. Taxonomy (GTDB): domain Bacteria; phylum Pseudomonadota; class Gammaproteobacteria; order Burkholderiales; family Gallionellaceae; genus Sideroxyarcus. Next base: position 31,252 of record JAYTUW010000014.1, read on the forward strand.
GCATGCTCAACGTCGCCCACCAATTCCAACTGGCAACCGACTGGCACAGCCGCGCGCCCAAACTTTGAGGCCTTCATGAAAATCACCAAATTCACCGGCGTCCCCGCACTGAAACGACAGCTCGACCGTCACCCCGTCTATGGCGCGGTACGCAACATTGATGACCTGCGCACCTTCATGGAACACCATGTGTATTCGGTATGGGATTTCATGTCTCTGCTGAAATACTTGCAGCACAATCTCGCACCCGCCCACCAGCCCTGGATGCCAACCGGAGACGCCGCTGTCACTTCGGCACAGCGTTTCATCAACGAGATCGTGGTCGGCGAAGAGACCGATGACGGCCTGCCGGATGCCAAGGGCAATCCCACCTTCATCAGCCACTTCGACCTGTACATCGGTGCGATGGAAGAAGTGGGCGCCGATACGGCCCCGGTGAAAGCCTTCCTCAAGTCGGTACAGCGCAACGGCATCGAAAAGGCGTTGAAGATCGCGAAGATTCCCGAACCTGCACGCCAGTTCATGCAAACGACTTTCGGCTTCATCGCTACCGACAAAAACCATATGGTGGCTGCCGCTTTTGCGCTGGGTCGCGAACAAGTCATTCCCGGCATGTTCCGCGCATTGATCGCCGACATGAACATCAGCAAGCGCAAAGCGCCGCTGTTCTATTACTACCTCGAACGTCACATTCACCTCGACGACGAGCTGCACGGCCCATTGTCCCTGCGCTTGCTGGGTCATCTGTGCAAGGGCAGCGACACCAAGCTGCGTGCAGCATCCAAGGCGGGATGTGAAGCCATTGAGGCGCGCATCGCGTTCTGGGACGGCGTGCGCTCCGCCCTGCCGTCCACCCTGAAAGCCCGGAGCAAATAATGACTTGGGAAATCGTCATCGGGCTGGAAGTGCATACCCAGCTCTCGACCAACACCAAAATCTTCTCCGGCGCGTCGACCGCGTTTGGCGCCGAGCCGAACACGCAAGCCGATGCGGTGAGCATCGCGTTGCCGGGCGTGTTGCCGGTGCTGAACAAAGGCGCGGTGGAACGCGCAATCAAGTTCGGCCTGGCGACCGGTTCGCACATCGCTCAACGTTCGGTGTTCGCGCGCAAGAATTATTTCTATCCCGATCTGCCCAAGGGTTACCAGATCAGCCAGTTCGATCTGCCCGTGGTCGGACAAGGCGCACTGACCATCCAGGTCGAACCGCTTTCCGGTAACGCCAAGCCTTACGAAAAGACGGTTCGCATTACGCGTGCCCATCTGGAAGAAGACGCAGGCAAATCAGTACACGGCGATTCACAGGGCGTGACCGGCATCGACCTGAACCGCGCCGGCACACCACTACTGGAAATCGTGTCCGAACCCGACATGTGTTCCGCTGCCGAGGCCGTGGCCTACGCGAAAACTTTGCACTCGCTGGTACGCTGGATCGGCATCTGCGACGGCAACATGCAGGAAGGCTCGTTCCGCTGCGACGTGAATGTGTCGGTGCGCAAACCCGGCCAGCCGCTGGGCACGCGCCGCGAGATCAAGAACCTGAACTCGTTCAAGTTCATGCAGCAGGCCATCGACTACGAAGTGCAATGGCAGATCGACACGATAGAGAATGGTGGCAAGATCCATCAGGCCACCATCCTGTTCAATCCGGAGACCGGCGAAACCCGCGCCATGCGCAGCAAGGAAGACGCGCACGACTACCGTTATTTCCCCGATCCCGATTTGTTGCCGCTGGAGATATCGAGCGAGTGGATCGATCAGGTGCGCGACACCTTGCCGGAATTGCCACAAGCCAAGCAGGCTCGTTATGTAAACGATCTCGGCCTGTCCGCTTACGACGCCAGCGTGCTCACCAGTTCGCGCGAGATGGCCGATTTCTTCGAAGCCGCACTCGGCAACACCACCGGCCAAGCGAAGATCTGCGCCAACTGGGTCATCGGCGAGGTCAGCGCGCAGCTGAATCGCGACGGTCTGGACATGACGCAATGCCCGATAACCGCACAGCAACTTGGCGGCATGTTGATTCGAGTTGCCGACGGCACCATCTCCAACTCAGGCGCGAAAGAAGTGTTTCGCACCATGTGGGCAGAAGGAGGATCGGCGGATACCATCATCGAAGCGAAGGGGCTGAAGCAGGTTTCGGATTCCGGCGCGATCGAAGCGCTGGTGGACGAGATCATCGCGGGCAACGCCAACAAGGTGGCGGAATATCGCAGCGGCAAGGATAAATTGTTCGGTTTCTTCGTCGGCCTCGCCATGAAGGCCAGCAAGGGCAAGGCGAATCCGGCACAGTTGAACGATATTCTGAAGAAGAAGCTGGAAGGCTAACTGGGAGCGCCGACGTCCTCGTCGGCATGAAGTTCAAAACCGGCCGACGAGGACGTCGGCGCTCC
>JAYTUW010000015.1:0-106978 GCA_043744345.1 Sideroxydans sp.
ATGCCGGTGCTGGAAGTCTGGAAGGCCAAGACTTCCATCATGATGAAACGCAGCATGGCTACCGGCTATGCGGGCGTGGACAATCCGTTGTTCTACAAGGAGAACAACCGCATGTTGTTCGGCGATGCCAAGAAGATGCTGGAAGAAGTGTTCGTGGCATTGAAAAGCTGAAGAAGCGGGATCGTATCAGGGCAGTCCGCACTGATGCGACACAAGTTGCTGAACGGAAGCCGGAGTGATCTGGCTTCCGTTTTGTTTTGGGGATCTGCATTTTGAACGCAGCCATGCTATGTCGAAGCGACATGTTGCCAATAGCGGGGATGGCTACTGCGATAACTGTCCACTTTGAACGCCTCCGTGCCCATTTCGATGCTGACCGCCCCATCCACATCCGAACGTAGCACAGTGCTGCCCGCTTTGCGGTAGCGATCCACCACCTCTTCTTTTGGATGTCCGAAGTGGTTGAGGTAGCCCGTGGTGAAAATCGCGAAATGCGGATGAACAGCATCCACGAATGCCTGCGAAGAGGAGCTTTTGCTGCCGTGGTGCGGTACAACCAATAGCGTTGCTGGCAATTCCCCGGGATGCAGGTTCAACAATCGCAATTCAGATTCCTGCTCGATATCCGCGACAAGCAATGCGCTGTTTCGTCCGGTGCTGATGCGCAATACGCAACTTCGTTCGTTGTTGTGCTCAAGCGGCCCGGTCATGTCCGCTTTGGGAGGATGCAGGATTTCAAAACGCACACCATCCCAATTCCAGGATTGTCCGTCGGCACACGCTTCATTGTGGGCGGCGAATCGCAACGCGGGGTGGGTATCAGGCAATGATGAGATGACATTCACCACAGGAATCCCGCGCAGAATGGATTCGGTTCCGCCGATATGGTCAGTGTCGCCGTGTGATAAAACGAGCGCATCCAGTTGGGCGATGCCCATTCCGCGCAATGCGGGCAGCAGGATGCGGTTGCCGCTGTCAGCCTCGCCGGAGAAGGCGGGGCCGGTGTCGTAGAGTAAAGCGTGGTTCCGGGTTTGTACGGCCACTGACAGCCCCTGCCCGACATCAAACACGATTACGCGCGCGCCGCCTTCAGCCGGCTTTGCGGGCACGACCAGGAACATCGGCAGCAGCGGCAGGATGCCCAGCCAGCGCATGGGAAAACCACGCGGAGCGAGCAGCCATAACGCGCCGCCGCTACCGGCTACGATCGCCCAGACAGGTGGCGCATGTTGTGCCCACACGACGTAGGGGAGTTTGTCCAGCAGTTGGAGCAGGTACATGCACAAGACCATCGCCTGGTGCGCGACATAGAGCATCCATTCGAACGGTGGCAGAGTTCCAAGCAGTGTGAGCGGAACCACCGCGAAGCTCACCAGCGGAATGGCAAATGCGTTGGCGACTGGAGACACGAGCGACAATTGCTGGAACATGGCCAGCAGCGGCGGGATCAGTCCGATCATCATCGCCCATTGCACTTTGCCGTATTCCTTGAGCCAGTGGGCATGCTGCAAGCGGTTGGAAGTGACATAGAAGATGAGTGCGACAGCGCCAAAGGAGAGCCAGAATCCGGGCGAAAGAACTGCCCACGGATCGGAGAGAAGCACCACCGTCAGCGCAGCTGCGAGCATTTGCGAGGGAGAGACGTTGCGCGAGAACAGCATCATCACGGTGATGGTTGTCACCATGTACAACGTGCGCTGGGCGGGCACTTCGAAACCCGATACCAGTGTGTAGAACAGCGCGGCAAACAGGCCCGCCAAGGCCGCGGCCTTGCGCGCGGGGAATCGGAGTGTGAGGCGTATGCTGCGCCGCCATAGCCAATATACGACAGCGAAGACCAGCCCCGCCAGCATGGTGATATGCAGTCCCGAAATGCTCATCAGATGATTTACACCGGTGCGGGTGAACACCTGCCAATCCGCCTGCGATATCCCGGATTGGTCGCCGATGGCCAGCGCAACCAGCACGCCCGAATAAGGCGCTTCGCCCAGTGTCTTCAGGAAATGGGTGCGCACGCTTTCGCGCAGATGCTGGACGAAGTAAGCAGGGCTGGAAGTCTGCTCGGACAGCAAACGGTTCTCTCCCCGGGCATGCACATAACCGATGGCGCGGATATCGCGTTCCAGCGCCCAGGCTTCAAAGTCGAAGTTGTACGGGTTGCTGGTGCCGTGAGGTTGTTTCAGGCGCACCGTGAGCTGCCAGCGTGCGCCCGCACTCATATTTAACGGTTCGTTGGTGTCGCCGTCGTAAGTGGCAAGCTGGATGCGGTGGGGAACGTGCGCGCCTTCAGTCTGCACACGCTCAACATCAAAAGCGAAGCGCATGCCTTGCTCATGCAAGCGCGGCATTTCCGCCACGATGCCGGTGATGACAATATTCTTTCCCTGCCATTCGGCGGGAAGCGAATCGGACAGGCGCTGCTGCGCCATCCAGGCCGCATAACAGAACCCCAGCATGGCGGCACCGGCCAGAATCAGTGCGCTGCGGGTCAAAGCATATGTATTTTTGCGCGGGCGGGGAATAAGCAGGAGTAGTGTAAAAAGCGGCCAGATGGAGGGGAGTGCGGGTAACACAGCCTGCTGTTGGAGATACCACACGCCGATAGCGAATGAGAGCGCGAAAGAAACCATATACGAAGCGTCCCCCAATAAATATAGAATCAGCGCATGCGCAGATTTTTTCGAGACCGATTACCCAGCCATGACAGCATACGCAATCATCGCTGGTTGAGGCCGGTGCAACATTGGTTGCGTCATCCCAATTTGTGGCATCTGCACCGCCGCTCTGTAGCAGGAGGGGTGGCGATCGGCTTGTTTTGCGGGCTTATCCCGGGACCTTTGCAAATGATCTCTGCCGTGTTGATGGCGATCGTGTTCCGCGTCAATTTGCCGGTGGCGATGTTTACCACGCTCTATACAAACCCTTTTACGATTGTGCCTTTATACCTGTTGGCGTATGAGATCGGCATTCAGGTAACAGGTTCCGCCAACACGGCGCTTGTACCTGGGTTCCCGGAACTGCACTGGCATGACGGGTTTGCCCAAATGTGGGCGTGGCTGGTCGCATTGGGCAAGCCATTGTTGATTGGTTTACCCATACTGGCATTAGGGCTGTCAATTATCGGCTATATCGCTGTTCGCATGATTTGGCGTCTATTGGTGTTGTGGAAATGGCACAGTCGCGGGAGGAATTAACAAGGAACTTTGCTCAACTATTCGTATCTGACATTGCGTCCGGAAGTAACAGGCCGGATATCTTGTTAACCAAGAGAGGTGTCAGATGAAAAAAGCATATGAAGATGTGGCCAAGTTGATTCGTTGGGCGTTGATTGGCATGGCTGCGATTATCGTTGCACTACCGACGCTCACTTCCGTCGGCTCTTCCATCTAAAACTCCATCAATAACCAACGCCCCGGTGCGCAAGTGCCGGGGCGTTTTGTTTTATACGGGTGTCATGGAGCGCGATGAAACTTTCTGAGTTGTCTGTGCTATTGAAAAAGCTCGTGGCACAAAACGAGTACTGACTTCTGCCTGGCTGTATTTCCGGGAAGATGTCAGGCAGCTTTTCCAGACACAAGCGACTATTTCCTCCGGTATGCAGAAGTGGGGTGCATCACAGTGCAGTCACTAGTGTGCAGTAACGGCACGCTGCTTTTCCTGGCGCAGTTCGGCTTGTCTTAGTGCATTGGACAGGGCATTAGACAACATGCCGCGCGCCACGATGTGGGCGGCTGAGGTATCGCCCAGGAATAGCGCTTCCAGATACGAGATGCGGATCGCATCGTACAGATCCGCATCGGCCCTTTCGAACAGGTCGGCGATCAGAAGAAGGTGTTTGCGAACGGTGGCAAAATCATTGCGGTTAAAGGCATCCCGGGTGGCCAACTTCATGGCGCCGATTTCCAGGTGTACGATGCCAAAATCACTCTCCTCGATGCGTGCGGCGACTTCCGGCAGATAAAGAGTGATCAGTTTCATGAAGTCGGCGCGTTTGAGCAACGGTTTGCTTTGCTGATACGAAACCATGCGCCGCAGCGAGGCGAACGTCTTGAAATCAAGCAGTTGTTCGAAAGGCTGCATCAAACCCTCGGCAAAGGGCAGGTTGGGTTTTGGAAGAGTTTGAGAGGGCATTGGCATCATGTTCGTCGCTCCGTTCGTTGGTATGACGCGCACTCTATCCCCTGCTTGTTACATGGTGATGACAGAAAGGTGGCAAACAGAAACGGCTGCGTTTGCCGGCGATTCCGGGAGCGCCGAGAAATCTCTAGCCCGATTGTAAAATGCCATCCACGAGACGCAGCTGCCGCTGCATTCGGCTCGCGAGTTCGAGATCGTGGGTGACGATGATGAAGCTGGTGTTGAGTTTGTCGTTAAGCGTCTGCATCAGGTCGAACAGGGTGGACGCAGACGCGCGATCCAGATTGCCGGTGGGCTCATCGGCCAGAACGCAAGCAGGTTGTGTAACCAGGGCGCGTGCCACGGCAACGCGTTGGCGTTCGCCGCCGGAGAGTTCGGCGGGCAGGTGACGGACGCGCTGCGCCAGTCCCACCTGTTCCAGCATTGCTGCCGCTTGCGGGTGGGCTTCGGCGGGTTTCATGCCGCGGATCAGCAGCGGCATGGCGACATTCTCCAGCGCAGTGAATTCCGATAGCAGGTGATGGAACTGGTAGACGAAACCGAGCGAGCGATTGCGCAACTCACCGCGTTGCGTCTCGTCCATTGTCGTGACGTTTTGCCCGAGTATGCTCACGCTGCCGCCGGTGATGGTGTCGAGCCCGCCCAGCAGATGCAGCAGGGTGCTCTTGCCGGAACCGGAGGCGCCGACGATGGCAATGCGCTCGCCGCGCTTCAATTCGAGGTTCACACCATTCAGAACGCTGACGCTCAGATCGCCTTGTGCATAGGTCTTGCACAGGTCGCGGCAGGAAATGACAGCCTCAATCCCGGATGCCTGATCTTCGGTCCTGCTACTCATAGCGCAGCGCCTCCGCCGGTTGGATCTTGGCTGCGCGCCAGCTCGGGTAGAGCGTGGCCAGCAGGCTAATCAGGAAAGACATGCCGGCGACGATGAATACGTCGGCTTTCTGCAAATCGGACGGCAGCTCACTGATGTAGTAGAACTCTTTGGACAGGAACTGCACGCCGAACAGATGCTCGATGAAGGGGACGATCGTGCCGATGTTGAGGGCGAGCAGCACACCGCCGATGACCCCGGTCGCCATGCCGATGAGGCCGATCAGCATGCCCTGCACCATGAAAATCTGCATGATGCTCTTTGGTGATGCACCCAGTGTGCGCAGGATGGCGATATCGGCCTGCTTGTCGGTGACTGCCATCACGAGCGTGGAGACGATGTTGAAGGCGGCGACCAGCACGATGAGCGAGAGGATGATGAACATCATCTTTTTTTCCATCGCCACCACGGCAAAATAATTGGCATTCTGGCGCGTCCAGTCGCTGACATAGGTGTTGTTGGGGAATTTGTCTTCCAGCTCGTAGGCCACTTTGGGGGCGAGATCGAGGTTGTGCAGGCTGCCGCTGATGCCGCTGACGCTGTCGCCCATGCGGAAGAGTTTCTGCGCATCTTCCAGGTTGATGATTGCCAGCGCGTTGTCATACGGTGACATGCCGATTTCGAAAATGCCGACGACATGGAATTGCTTCAAGCGCGGCATCATCCCGGCGGGGGTAAACTGGCCCTGGGGCGTGATGAGCAGGACACTGTCGCCGACATGGGCTCCCAGCGAACGTGCCAGGTCGACACCAAGCACGATACCGAATGAACCCGCGCGCAGGTCGTTCAGGGTGCCGTGCTTCATCTTGTCGCCCAGTGCGATCAGCTTCTGCTCAGCTTCCGGCAGGATGCCGCGCACCATGACCCCTTCCACGCTTCCGTTCAGCGACACCATGCCCTGTCCGTTGACGTAGGGCGCGGCGGCGCGCACCTCGGGATGGTTCTCCAATATCTCCAATGCATTCGGCCAATCGTTCAATTGGCCGCCGTCGCTGGTGATCTGCAGATGGGGAGTGATGCCGAGGATGCGGGCGCGAATCTCTTTCTGGAACCCGTTCATCACGGACAGCACCACAATCAGCGCCATCACGCCCAGACCGATGCCCAGCATGGAGATCATCGAAATGAAGGAGATGAAGTGGTTGCGGCGTTTGGCGCGGGTGTAACGCAGGCCGATGAATAATTCGTAAGGTTGCAAGGCGGGTGCTCGAAATGTCAACGGGCGCTAGTGTGCCATAAGAGCTCGAATTGCGGGATGGTAAACTGCGGGCATGAAACAACTCGAACTTGTCATTCCTGGTCTGATCCCCCCGCAGGATATCGCCACCGAAGTGTGCGCGGGGCTGCAGCTGCCCGCGCTGGAAAAATTGCTGGCACGCGGTAATGCGGGCACCTCTCCGGATGGCATTCTGGAAGACCGGCTTTGCACGCTGTTTGGCGCACAAGCTGTAGCACCGGTGCGTGCCGCATCCGACGGTCTGGAAGTGGAAGATGCGTACTGGTTGTGTGCCGACCCGGTGAGTTTGCGGTTACAGCGCGCCCAGATGCTGGTTCTTCCCGGGGCGGTTCCGGTGAAGTCGGATGCCGATTCCTTGTGCGACACACTGAATGGGCATTTTTCCGAAATAGGACTGCGGTTTTATGCACCACACCCGATGCGCTGGTATGTGCGGATGGATGAGGAGCCGCAGATCTCCACCACGCCCCTGCGGCAAGTGTTATGGCAGGACGCAAAGTTCTACCAGCCGCGGGGTGCAGATTTGCTGCGCTGGCAGCGCATTGCCACCGAGATGCAAATGCTTATGTATGGGCATCCTCTGAATCAGGCGCGTGAGGCGCGGGGCGAGGCATTGGTCAACAGCTTGTGGCTGTGGGGCGGGGGAAGGGCCGCCCCACTCAGGCAGGCTTTCGACATATATGGTGGGGATAGCGATCTGGCCGCGGCATTTGTGCAGATGTCCTGCGTGCCACAGATTGGTTCAATGCGGGAGATGCTGGATGCCCGCTCCGAAAACGGATTGTGGGTGAGCGTCGCGGCGGGCGAAGCACTGCAGCTTGGTGATCTGCACGCATGGCGGCAAGCGATTCAGCGTATCGAGAGTGAGATTGCACTGCCCGCATTGAAAGCATTGCAGGCTGGACGATTGCAGCAGCTGTCATTGGATGAGGGCGCGCGCAGCTACGGTTTGACCCGCAGCGATGCCTGGAAGCTGTGGCGCCCCGAGCGTTCATTGGCCCGGTACGCGGTGTAATATGCAACATCAATTGGCGGGGGGCGACAGTATGGGTTTTTGGGAAAACATGATGGATTTCTTCTGGAGCGACGTGTCGCTCCCGTTGCTGTTCATGGTGGCGTTTCTGGCGCTGGTCCTGTTTCAATTTCGCCGAGAAGACCGTGCGGCGCTCGTCAATACAGTCAGTTTTTTTCTGGTCTGCCTAGCGGGACAACTCGTCAGCGGCGTTTTACATGCCCTGGAACATCCGCGTGCGGCGGACGTTACCCACGAAGTTTTCGTCATCGGGGCCGGTATCGCGGTGATACGGTTGTGGGGGTTGCTGGTGTTTCGCATCGTGATGCCGGCTGTCAGGTTGACTCCCCCGCGTATCACCGAAGACATCTTCGTCATCATCGCCTACATCGCATGGTTCATGGTGCGCCTGCGCTATGCCGGACTCGATTTGGGCAGCATCCTCGCGACATCGGCAATGATCACGGCGGTGGTGGCGTTCGCGATGCAGGATACGCTGGGCAACATCCTGGGCGGGTTGGCGCTGCAACTGGATAACTCGGTCGAGGTCGGCGACTGGATCAAGGTGGACGATATCTCCGGCAAGGTGGTGGATATCCGCTGGCGTTCCACACTGGTGGAGACACGCAACTGGGAGACGGTGGTGTTTCCCAACAGCCAGTTGATGAAAAACAAATTCATGGTTTTGGGGCGGCGCGCAGACCAGCCGGTGCAATGGCGGCGCTGGGTGTGGTTCAACGTGGGACTGGATGTCGCGCCGACCCGGGTGGTGGGGGTGGTCGAGGATTCAGTCCTGCATACCGATATCGCGAATGTGGCGAAGAACCCGGCGCCAAGTTGCATATTGATGGATACGGACAGCAAAGGTTTTGCGCGGTATGCGCTGCGTTATTGGCTGACCGATCTGGGGCCGGACGATCTTACCGATGCCATGCTGCGCTGGCACATCATCAGCGCATTGCAGCGCGCCGGTATCAAGCTGGCAGTGGAGGAGCACAGCATCCACCTGACCAAGGAAAACGAAAAGTACGACGAAGCGGTGCGGCAGCGCGAGGTGACGCTGCGTATCAAGACACTGCGCAAGGTTGAGCTGTTCTCGCAACTGAATGATGCCGAGCTGACCCGGATGGCCGAGCGCTTGAGGTATTCGCCGTTCGCCAGGGGAAATGTCATCACACGGCAGGGTGACGAGCGATCGCACTGGCTTTACATCATCATCAACGGCGAAGCCGAGGTGTATGTCGATCTTTCCAACGGAAAGCGGCGTTCCGTGCGTATCCTTGAACGCGGCAATTTCTTTGGCGAGATGGGCTTGCTCACCGGTGCCCCGCGTTCGGCGTCGGTTGTGGCAAGGACCGATGTGGAGTGTTATCGCATCGATAAGGATGTGATTGAGGAGATATTGCAGGCCCGCCCGGGCATTGCCGACGAGATATCGAGTCTTCTTGTGGCCCGCAGGGCGGAGCTGGATGCGGCATTGCAGAATCTGGATGCGACGGGTGCTCACAAAGATCTGTCGCAGCAGCGCAATGAGATTCTCGCCACGATCAAGCGCTTCTTTTCCCTCAGTTAAATAACCGAGCGAAATTTAGGGTTTAATTGGCGGGGCGCCTTCCTGTATCATTCGAGCCGGACAACAAGGATATAGTGCAGATGAAAGTTACCTTTCTGGATTTCGAGCAGTCTGTCTCCGAACTGGAGAACAAGATCGAACAGTTGCGTTACGTGCAGGATGATTCCGCACTGGATATCTCCGACGAGATCGGCAGGCTGCAAAAGAAAAGCCAATCACTGACCAAGGATATCTACGCCAAGCTGACGCCCTGGCAGATATCACAGGTGTCTCGCCATCCGCAGCGCCCCTATACGCTGGACTACATCCAGCACCTGTTTACGGATTTCGAAGAGCTGCACGGTGACCGCAACTATGCGGATGATCCCGCCATCGTTTGCGGGCTGGCACGTTTCAACGGCGAAAGCGTGATGGTCATCGGTCATCAAAAAGGCCGCGATACCAAGGAACGCCAATACCGCAATTTCGGCATGCCGCGTCCCGAGGGTTACCGCAAGGCGATGCGCATGATGCGGCTGGCTGAAAAGTTTGGCATTCCCATCATGACGTTCATTGACACGCCCGGTGCCTATCCCGGCGTGGGCGCGGAAGAGCGCGGGCAATCCGAGGCGATCGGCAAGAATCTGTATGTGATGGCCGAATTGAAGGTTCCCGTCATCTGCACCATCATCGGTGAAGGCGGCTCCGGCGGCGCATTGGCCATCGCGATAGGCGATGCCTTGTTGATGCTACAATATGCCACTTATTCGGTTATCTCGCCCGAGGGGTGCGCTTCCATTCTGTGGAAGAGCGCTGACAAGGCACCGGATGCGGCCGAGACGCTGGGTATCACGGCGACACGCCTGAAAACGCTGGGGTTGGTCGACAAAATCATCAGCGAACCGTTGGGCGGGGCGCACCGCGACTATCCGGCGATGATGCAGTCGCTGAAAAAGGCTTTGCAGGAAGCGCTCAAGCAAGTGCAATCTCAATCCACCGATGAGATGTTGCAGACGCGCTTCAGCCGTTTGATGAGTTATGGCAAGTTCAAGGAAATCGAACTTAACTGACACCGTGGCGGCGCGACTTGCGCCGCTTCTCCCGCGACACACTCACATCCTCGCTGGTTTGAGCGGCGGCATGGATTCTGTCGTGCTGCTGCACCTGTTGCACACCATTGCGCCACGTTTCGACTGGCGTCTTTCCGCACTGCATATCCATCACGGCATCAGCCGCAATGCCGATGATTGGGCAAGTTTCTGCGGCGAATACTGCGCGCGTCTGGACGTTCCTCTGCACATCGAACATGTCGATATCTCCACCTTGCGAGCAGACCACGGAGTAGAAGCCGCCGCGCGCAAATTGCGTCACGCTGCTTTTTTCAACCAGGCATGTGACTGCGTTGCCCTGGCTCACCATGCAGATGATCAGGCGGAAACGCTATTGCTGCAGCTATTGCGCGGTACCGGGATACGGGGTGGGGCTGCGATGCCCATGTACAAGCCCGCCACTTCTCGCGACCACGCGACTGTGCGTCCTTTGCTTGATATTCCGCAAAGCGTATTGCTCGAATATGCCGGGCAGCATTCACTGCTATGGGTTGATGACGAAAGCAATGCCGACGACAGTTATCCGCGGAATTTTCTGCGACACCGGCTGTTGCCGCTACTCGGGAAGAAATTCCCTGCTTACCGCGAGATCTTGACGCGCTGCACAAAGAATTTCGCCGAGGCGGGAGTGTTGCTGGACGAACTGGCGCAACAGGATGCGCAGGGTTCGGACTTGAATAGCGCGCTGGATGTAACTTGCTTGCGGAATCTCTCCGCCCCACGGGCAAAGAATCTGCTGCGGTTCTTTCTGCATACGCAGGGTGCGCCTATGCCGCAGAGCGCGCAACTTGAGGAAATTTTGCATCAATTGCTGCATGCAAGGGAGGATGCGGGAGTGTGCGTGGATTATGGCCGGTGGCAGGTGCGCCGCTATCAGGACAAGGTTTATGCTTTTCCGGAATTACCAAAAATTGAAGCAGGATTGGCAGTGCGCTGGGCGGGTGAACGGGAGTTGCCATGGCCAGCGCTCGGCAAGGTCATTGCATTTAGCAATGCTTGCGGAGTGGGTATTGATTTGAGCAAATTGTGGATTGCCCCGGTGACTTTGCGGATTCGTAGTGGCGGTGAATCGTTGCGACCGCATCCTGGCGCAGCAAACCGCAGCTTGAAGAACCTGCTGCAGGAGCGCCGCGTGCCTCCATGGCAGCGGGAACGCCTGCCTTTGTTGTATTGCGGAGAAGAACTGGTCAGCGTGGTGGGGGTTGCCGTGAATGCCGGATATCAGGCTCGACCAAACGAGGGGGGGCTGTTGGTGTGTTGCGAATAATTGGATTATGATGCCCGTATTAAAAAAGCAAAAAATAAATAAGTTGTTGTACTTGTGCCACTAATCCACCCGAGGAGGGGATCATGAAAAACTTAAGCTTGCTATGCACTGCCCTGTTGTTGAGTCTGTCATTTGCCGTATCAGCGGATCCTATAGTCATCAAATTCAGCCACGTTGTGGCTAACGCCACGCCCAAAGGCAAAGCAGCGGACTTCTTTGCCAAGCGGGCGGCCGAACTGACCAAAGACAAGGTCAAGGTGGAGGTCTATGCGAATAGCTCCCTGTACAAGGATAAAGAAGAGATGGAGGCGCTGCAAATCGGCGCCGTGCAGATGCTGGCACCGTCTCTGGCTAAATTCGGCCCGCTCGGCGTCAAGGAATTCGAAGTGTTCGATATCCCATTCATCTTTGACGACTACGCAGACCTGCACAAAGTGACCCAGGGCCCGATCGGTGCGAGCCTGCTGGCCAAACTGGAACCCAAAGGCATCAAGGGCTTGTCGTTCTGGGACAACGGCTTCAAGTCCTTCTCGGCGAATACGCCGATCAAGACACCGGCCGACCTGAAAGGCAAGAAGATGCGCATCCAGTCTTCCAAAGTGCTGGAAGAGGAAATGCGCTCCATAGGCGCAATGCCGCAAGTGATGGCGTTCTCCGAGGTTTATCAGGCCCTGTCGACCGGCGTGGTGGACGGTACCGAGAACCCCATCTCCAACCTCTACACGCAGAAGATGCACGAAGTGCAGAAATACCTGACCCTGACCAACCACGGTTATCTGGGTTACGCCGTGATCGTCAACAAGAAGTTCTGGGATGGCTTGCCGGCTGACGTACGCGGCCAACTCGAACAGGCGATGAAGGAAGCCACCGTTTACGCCAACAAGATCGCCCAGGAAGAAAACGACACTTCGCTGGAAGAAGTGAAGAAGAGCGGCAAGACAACGGTCTATACACCGACCAAAGAAGAAAGATTGGCTTTCAAGAAGGCGATGGCACCGGTGCATACCAAAATGGCGGATCGTGTGGGAGCCGACCTGCTGCAATCCATCTACAAGGAAACCGGTACCGATCCAAGCAAATTGTAATTTCGGATATCACACCACCCCGCTCGTGTGTGGTGGCGTGATGCAGGGGTTAGTCAGGCAGAATTGCTGCAATATAGGGGGGGCCGTTAGTGAAATTTCTTGATCGTCTTGAGGAATGGTTGATTACCTTTCTAATGGCCGGCGCGACGCTGATCATTTTTGTATCCGTGGTTCATCGCTATGCTGCCAGCAACAGTGCCAGCATCCCTGTTTTGCAGGACTGGCTGCTGACACTTAATTTCACTTGGGCGCAGGAGTTGACCATCATCATGTTCGTGTGGATGGCCAAATTCGGCGCTGCCTACGGGGTGCGAACTGGTATCCACGTCGGGGTGGATGTACTGATCAACCGGCTGGACGATAAGATGCGCTCCAAGTTCATCATTTTCGGCCTGCTCGCCGGAGCGACTTTTACCGGCATCGTGGCCACGCTGGGCGGCTACTTCGTGTGGGAGAACGGCGCCCACCACGCCTTTCTCGGCCTGACAGGGCAACCCTACGGCGATGTCCCTGAAGGCCCGACCACGCCCGACCTGGAGTGGCAGACCTGGATGGTCTACTTGGCGATTCCGTTCGGTAGTAGCCTGATGTGCTTCCGTTTTCTGCAAGTACTGGTCAGCTTCATCAAGACCGGAGATTTGCCGCACCACGATCATGGACATGTTGACGGGCTGGAGGATGAGAAGCCGTCGGTCGACGTGAATGTGTATTCCCTGACTGATAACTTGCACCCGGCTGATCATGATCGTCATGCGGACGGGAGCATGCGCGAACACAAAAATAAGGATGATCAGCCAAAATGAACGCCTCCATCATCTTCTTCTTGCTGTTGGGGCTCATGCTGACCGGTATGCCGATCTCGATCTCGCTCGGTCTTACCGTATTGAGTTTCCTGTTCATGTTCACCCAGGTGCCCATCGAGTCGGTGGCACTGAAGCTGTTCACCGGCATCGAGAAATTCGAGATCATGGCCATCCCGTTCTTCATTCTGGCCGGTAACTTCCTCACCCACGGCGGGGTGGCGAAACGCATGATCAAGTTCGCCTCGGCCATGGTGGGGCACCTGTATGGCGGTCTCGGCCTGTCCGGCGTGCTGGCCTGTGCCCTGTTTGCGGCGATCTCCGGCTCTTCCCCGGCCACCGTGGTGGCCATCGGCTCCATCCTGCTGCCGGCCATGGTCAAGGCCGGCTTCCCCAAGAACTTCGGGGCCGGCATCATCACCACCTCGGGCGCGCTGGGCATCCTGATCCCGCCCTCCATCGTGATGGTGATGTACTCGGTGGCGACCAACACCTCGGTCGGCGCCCTGTTCATGGCGGGTGTTGTACCGGGTATCGCACTGGCGCTGGTGTTGGGCGGTGTAACCTATTACAGGGCACGCAAGTTCGACTATCCGCGCCTGGCCAAGGCGAGTTGGGCTGAACGCGTGAAGACCTTTCGCGAGTCGGTGTGGGGTCTGCTGCTGATCATCATCGTCATGGGCGGTATCTATACCGGCCTGTTCACGCCGACCGAGGCTGCGGCCATGGCCGCGGTGTATTCCTTTTTTGTGGCCGTGTTCGTTTACAAGGACCTGAGCTTCAAGGACGTGCCCAGAGTTCTGCTGAATTCGGCCAACATGTCGGCGATGCTGCTGTACATCATCACAAACGCCATGCTGTTTTCGTTCATCATGACCAACGAGAACATCCCGCAGGCGCTGGCCAACTGGATGCTGGGTAACGGCCTGGGCATGATCACCTTCCTGCTGGCTTGCAACGTCATTCTGTTGCTGGCAGGCAACTTCATGGAGCCTTCTTCGATTGTGCTGATCTTCGCCCCCATCCTGTTCCCGGTGGCGGTCAAGCTGGGCATAGACCCGGTGCACTTCGGCATCATCATGGTGGTGAACATGGAAGTCGGGATGTGCCACCCGCCGGTGGGGCTGAACCTGTATGTGGCGTCGGGCATCACCAAGATGGGCATCACCGAGCTGACCATCGCCGTCTGGCCGTGGCTGCTGTCCATGCTCGGGTTCCTGCTGGTGGTCACCTATTGGCCGGGGCTGTCGCTGTGGTTCCCGAGGTTGATCGGGGCGATGTAGCGGTTGGAAGCCCGCAAGACCTTGATTGGAGGCCTTGTCGCCCTGCGACAGGGCGGCCAAAGCCTGCTAGAATCGTGCCTTCAGAATTTCCTGAAGGCACATTCATTTTTGGAGAGAAGCATGGCTGTCGAACGTACCCTTTCAATCATCAAACCCGATGCAGTGGCCAAGAACGTCATTGGTCAAATCTACTCCCGTTTCGAGAAGGCTGGCCTGAAGATCGTGGCCGCACGCATGACTCAATTGTCGCGCGCCGAAGCGGAAGGTTTCTATGCCGTGCACAAAGCACGTCCATTCTTCAACGATCTGGTCAGTTTCATGATCTCCGGCCCGGTGATGATCCAGGCGCTGGAAGGTGAAGGTGCCATTTTGAAGAATCGTGACCTGATGGGCGCAACGGATCCGAAAAAGGCCGAAAAAGGCACTATTCGTGCAGATTTCGCCGACAGTATCGATGCCAACGCGGTACACGGTTCCGATGCGGCAGAAACTGCTGCGGTAGAGATTGCCTATTTCTTCCCGGCGCTGAACGTCTACTCGCGCTAAGCAGCAACTGATGAAGCAAAACCTCCTCGATTTTGAACCGGCAGCAATGACCACCTGGTTTGCGGAACAGGGCGAAAAAGCCTTCCGCGCCAAGCAGGTGTTGCGCTGGATATACAAAAGCGGGGAGTCCGATTTCGACGCGATGAGCGATTTGGCTATATCGCTCCGCGAAAAACTCAAGCAGATCGCCTGTGTTCAGGCCCCCACCGTGGTGCGCGAGGAAGTCGCGACCGACGGCACGCGCAAATGGCTGCTGGATGTGGGGACGGGAAATGCGGTAGAGACCGTGTTTATCCCTGAAGAAGACCGCGGCACGCTGTGTGTCTCCACCCAGGCTGGGTGCGCGCTGGATTGCGCATTCTGCTCCACCGGAAAGCAGGGCTTCAATCGCAATCTGTCCACCGCCGAAATCATCGGCCAGGTTTGGTGGGCCAACCATGAGCTCGGCAAGAACTCCGACGGCAACTGGCCTGTTACCAATGTAGTGTTGATGGGTATGGGCGAGCCGCTGCTGAATTTTGACAGTACGGTAAGTGCTTTGAGGCTGATGCTGGACGACAATGCCTATGGATTGTCGCGCCGCCGCGTGACTGTATCCACTTCAGGCGTGGTGCCTGCGATGGACAAGTTGCGTAATGAGTGTCCGGTCGCGCTGGCTGTTTCTTTGCATGCGCCCAATGATGCGCTGCGTAATGAATTGGTGCCAATCAATCAGAAGTATCCCCTGCGCGAATTGATGGCGGCTTGCCGTCGCTACCTGGAGAAAGCGCCGCGCGACTTTGTAACTTTCGAGTATGTGATGCTGGCCGGCGTAAACGATAGCGTGCACCATGCCCGCCAATTGATCGACCTGGTCGCTGACGTGCCGTGCAAATTCAATCTGATCCCGTTCAATCCATTCCCTCAGGCACCTTACCAGCGCTCCGATATGCAGGCAGTGTTGCGTTTCAGGGATGTGCTGATGCAGGCCAATATTGTGACCACCATCCGCAAGGTGCGCGGTGATGATATCGCGGCAGCCTGCGGCCAGTTGGCCGGGCAGGTGCAGGACAAGACCAAAAGAACAATTCGATTGATGGAGGCGAATCAATGATGCTTTACAGACTTTTTGTTGTTGCGATCTTGCTGACAGGGTGCGCTTCTTCCGGCGGGGGGGCGGGCGGTACGCCCCAAGGGGACAAGACACGGGCCCAGGCCAGTGCCAGGATACACACAGAATTGGCGGCGTCGTACTACGAAAGAGCCCAATACGCGATTGCTTTGCAGGAGTTGGGCGTTGCGTTGCAGGCTGAGGCAGGGTACGCCCCGGCCTACACGGTGCGCGCGATGGTGCGCATGGCACTGAGTGAGGATGAGCAGGCTGAGGCTGACTTTCGCCGTAGTCTGGATCTGGATGACACAAATTCCGAGACGCACAACAATTTCGGATGGTATTTGTGCCAGCGCGGGCGAGCCAAAGATTCGCTCAATCAATTCAAGGATGCGCTAAAAAACCCGCTTTACTCTTCTCCCGAGATGGCTTACGTGAATCTGGGTGTGTGTTCCCAGAAGGCGGGCATGATGAGAGAGGCCGAAAGCAACCTGCAACGGGCTTTGATCTTGCGTCCGGGTATGCCGGAGGCATTGTATGGCTTGGCCAACTGGAATTATTCCAGCGGTGATTTTGCCGGTGCAAAAGCATATTTCTCACGTTTTTCGCAGGTCGCCGGTGAATTGTCGGCGGAACAGTTATTGCTGGCGGTGCGTATCGAACGCAAGATGCGAGACCGCAATTCTGAAGCCAGTTATACGCTGCAATTGCGCAAGCGCTTTCCGTTATCCCGAGAGACCCAACTGTTATCGCAAGGTGAATGATGGATACTTCTAACCCGGCTACTGCCCAGAATCAATCGAGCGATCCAGGGCGGCCGACAATCAATGTGGGCGTGACATTGCGCGATGCCCGGGAAGTTCTGGGAATGAGCGTGCATGATATTGCGGAGCGGATCAAGTTTGCTCCCAAACAGGTGGAAGCTCTGGAAGCGAACGATTTCGCGCATCTGCCGCAGGCTACCTTCCTGCGTGGTTTTGTGCGCAGTTACGCCCGTGCATTGCAAGTGGACGAGGCGGCTTTGCTTGCTGCATTGCCAAGTGAACCGGTCCGGCAGGCTGCGGCGCGGACTCAGGCTGTCAATGTGGCTTTCCCGACCATGAAATCTTTGCGGAGCGCCAATACGCTATGGCTGGCTGGTGCGCTTGGCGTCGCGCTATTGCTGGGTGTATTTGTATGGTTATCCAATAACGAACCGACTGTGAAGGTGTCGGAAGTCGTGGTCGAGCCTGTGACTTTGCCTGCGGAAGGAGAAGCGGCCTCGGCTGTGGCGGCTGCCGGAGTTCGTTCCGATGATGCCGGGATCGCCGCTCCTGCAGAAAGCAAGCAGCCGGATGAAACGGTAAAACAACCGGAACCCAAAAAAATCCCTGAAATCAAAAAAGCGTCTGATCCGGTCAAGGCCGTTCAGGCTGCAGTGAGTTCTGTGCCGAAGATTGATGCGGTGTCAGCTCCCGTGGCGTCCAATCCGTCTGTGCCTCTGGAAGTGCTCATGCGACGCCCGTTACACTTTGTGTTCAACGAAAACTCATGGACCGAAGTCCTGGATTCGCGCGGTGTCGTTCTGCTTTCAAGAACCAATCCGCGCGGAACTGAAAAGTGGGTCGGAGGGCCGCGGCATGAACCGTACGATATTTCCATCGCCCACCCGGCCAACGTCAAACTCTATTTCAGGGGCAAAGAGATCGACCTGTCGGCATACTCGGGAATGGATGTCGTGCACCTGAAGCTGGAGTGAGTTATATGAGCCATCCCGCTATCCCGCGTCATCCGACGCAGTGTGTCCGCGTGGGAGACGTCGCTATCGGTGGTGACTCGCCCATCGTGGTGCAATCCATGACCAATACCGATACGGTCGATGCGGAAGGTACGGCGAATCAGGTTTTCGAGTTGGCGCGGGCCGGTTCCGAACTGGTGCGTATCACGGTGAACTCTTCCGAGGCGGCCATACAAGTGCCCCGCATCCGCAAGCTGCTGGACGCGATGGGTTGCGATGTGCCACTGATCGGTGATTTTCACTACAACGGTCATCGTTTGCTCACTGAGTTTCCGGAATGTGCAAAGGCGCTGGCGAAGTACCGGATCAACCCCGGCAACGTGGGCAGGAACCGCAAGGGTGAAGACCAGTTTGCGATAATGATCGCGGTGGCAAAACAATACGACAAACCCGTTCGCATCGGTGTCAATTGGGGGAGTCTGGATCAGGAACTGGTTGTGCGCCTGATGGATGAGAACGCCAAACTGGCGCAACCCAAAGACGTGTCGGAAGTGACGCGCGAAGCGCTGATTGTTTCGGCACTTGATTCAGCCGGGCGTGCCGAGGAATTAGGCCTTCCGCATGATCGCATCGTGCTCTCGTGCAAAGTGAGCGACGTGCAGGACCTGATCGCCGTGTACCACTCACTGGCCAAGCGTTGCGATTATCCCCTGCATCTGGGGTTGACCGAGGCCGGAATGGGCTCCAAGGGCATTGTGGGTTCAACGGCGGCACTGGCGGTATTGTTGCAGCAGGGTATCGGCGACACGATACGGGTTTCGCTCACGCCAGCACCCGGCGGAGCGCGCACCGAAGAGGTCGTGGTGGCGCAGGAAATTTTGCAGACCATGGGGTTGCGTGCGTTCGCGCCGATGGTGACGGCCTGCCCGGGGTGCGGACGAACAACAAGCACGGTATTCCAGGAATTGGCGCAGAGTATACAGAGTTACTTGCGGGCACAGATGCCGGTATGGCGCGAACAATACGTCGGTGTCGAGAATATGACGGTGGCGGTGATGGGTTGTATCGTCAACGGCCCCGGGGAAAGCAAGCTGGCCAATATTGGTATCAGCCTGCCGGGAACCGGGGAAACACCATCCGCGCCAGTGTATGTCGACGGCGAGAAGACGGTCACCTTGCGCGGCGAACATATCGCGCAGGAGTTTCAGCAGATCGTTGACGACTACGTTTCACAAAAGTATGACAGACGTGCGGCGGGTAACAAACCCGGCAAGCGTATCGATATCAAGGCAGTTTGAGCGAACAGATGAGCAAAGAGACATTGCAGGCCGTAAAAGGCATGAACGATATCCTCCCCGATGAGGCAACGCTGTGGCTGTGGTTCGAGGATACAGTGCGCGACTGGCTGGAGGGTTACGGCTACCGCAATATTCGCATGCCGCTGGTGGAACCGACCGCGCTGTTCAAGCGGGCCATCGGTGAAGTCACCGATATTGTCGAAAAAGAGATGTACAGTTTCGAGGACAGTCTCAACGGCGACCAACTCACGTTGCGCCCGGAAGGGACGGCTTCTTGTGTACGCGCTGTACTGCAGCACAATTTGCTGTATAACGCGCCGCAGCGGCTGTGGTATGCAGGTCAGATGTTCCGTCACGAGCGTCCGCAGAAGGGCCGTTACCGCCAGTTCCACCAGATTGGTGTGGAGGCGCTGGGGTTCGCCGGGCCGGATATCGATGCCGAGCAGATCGTGATGTGCGCGCGCCTGTGGAAGGAATTGGGCATCAAGGATGTCGCATTGCAGATCAACACGCTGGGGGATGCGGCTTCGCGCCAACGCCACCGCGAAAAATTGATTGCGTATTTCGAACAGCACAAGGACAAGCTTGACGCAGAAGCGCAACGCCGTTTGTACAGCAATCCCCTGCGTATTCTGGATACCAAGAATCCGGCCATGCAGGATTTGGTGGCAGCGGCACCGAATCTGATGGATGAGCTGGATCCCGAAGCGCTCTGCCATTTCGGGGAGGTTCAGGCGATCCTCACACGGCACGGAATCACATTCGAGATCAATCCAAGGCTGGTGCGGGGGCTGGATTACTACAACCGTACCGTGTTTGAATGGGTGACGACCCGTCTCGGCGCGCAGGGCACCATCTGCGCCGGTGGGCGTTACGATGGTTTGATCGAGCAGATCGGCGGCAAGCCGGCACCCGCTTGCGGATTTGCCATGGGGGTGGAGCGGTTGCTGGCCCTGCTGCAGGAAGACGGATTGCAGAACCCCGTTGCACCTTTGGACGTTTATGTGGTGCACCAGGGCGAACAGGCACAGAATCTTGCCTGGCGCGTGGCGGAATCGCTGCGTGATGACGGGGTGCGCGTGCTGTTGCACTGCGGTGGCGGCAGTTTCAAGTCGCAGATGAAGAAGGCAGACGCGAGCGCCGCGGCGTGCGCCGTCATTGTCGGTGACGATGAAGTGGCGGCGAATGAGGTTACTCTCAAGCCCTTGCGGGGCGGTGGAGAGCAGCAGCGAGTCGGTTTGGATGGATTGCGGCAAAAAATTCGTGAATTGATCAAGTGAGGAAATGAATATGTCTAGTTTGGATCTGCAGGAACAGGAACAAGTCGACGCGCTGAAGGCGTGGTGGAAAGAGAATCGCACTTGGGTGATTGGCGCGGTGGCGGTCGGTCTTATTGGATTTGCGGGTATCCAATTCTGGAAGAATCATCAAGCCGGTCAGGCTGCCGAAGCTGCCAAACTTTACGCCGAAGTGGTGAAGCAGGTTTCCAGCAACGATGCCAAACGCATCGGGGATGCTGCGGACGCACTGGTCAGCCGTTACGCCGGGAGTGCTTACGCACCCCGGGCCCAACTTCTGGCCGCGCAGGCGAGTTTGCAGGCGCGCGATGTGGCGCATGCCAAAGTGCAACTGCAGTGGGTGGTCGAACATGCGGGAGAAGCGGGGTTGCAGGACGCCGCGCGTCTGAAGCTGGCCAGTGTGCTTCTGGACGAGAAAAAGTACGATGAAGCATTGAAGCAACTTGACGCTGCTCATCCCGAGTCCTTTACCGGGTTGTATGCGGATCTGAAAGGTGATGTGCTGAGCGCTCAGGGCAAGGTTGCCGAGGCGCGTGTTGAATACCAGCTGGCGTTGGACAAGACAGACCCCAAGAGCACATATCGCAATCTGATCCAGCTGAAAATGGACGGGCTAGGCACCAAATGAATATGAATATCCGATTCGTAGCCGCGCTACTTCCGGTCCTGTTGGTTGCGTGCAGCAGCGACAAGCCCAAGGTTGAACCTGCCAAGTTGGTCGATTTTAAACCGGCCGCGAAGTTCGAAGTTCGCTGGAGCGTCGATATCGGGAATGCCGGACAAAGCGTGCTGTCTCCCGCCGCGACCCGCGAGGCGGTGTTTGCCGCGAATGCAAAGGGAAAACTGGTCCGTCTCGACCGAAATACCGGAAAAGAAATCTGGCGCGCCGATAGCGGTTTTGCCATCACGGGCGGCGTGGGCGCGGGAGAAGGAATGGTCCTGGTGGGTGGCGAGAAGGGTGAGTTGGCTGCATTTGACGAGGATAGCGGAAGGTTGAAATGGCAGGTCAAGGTTTCCAGCGACGTGTTGAGCGCGCCCAGGGTCGCCGATGGTGTGGTGGTGGTGCGAACCGGCAACCAGCGCATCACCGGTTTGAGTGCCAAGGATGGCGGCCGCTTGTGGTTGTATGAGCGCGCAACGCCGACGCTGATCGTGCGCAGTCATGCCGGTGTGGTGATACGCAACGGCTTGGTGTATGCGGGTTTTGCCGCGGGAAAGTTGGCCGCGATCAATCTGAAGAACGGTATCGTCGTATGGGAGTCCTCCGTTTCGCAGCCGCGCGGCAATACCGAACTGGAGCGCATCAGCGATATCACCAGCCTGCCAGTGGTTGACGATGTTCAGGTATGCGCGGTCGCATTTCAGGGGCGTCTTGCCTGTTTCGACCCAGTTCAAGGTGGTGCGCTGTGGACACGCGATATCGCAAGCGACAAAGGGATGGCGCTATCCGGCAAGAATTTGTACGTGACCGATTCGGACAGCAACCTGGTGGCACTGGACAAGAATAGCGGAACGACACTCTGGAAGAACAATCAACTCCTGTTGCGCAAGGTGACAGCGGCATATCCGCTGGATGACTATCTGCTGCTGGGCGATTTCGAAGGTTACCTGCATGTGCTGAAAAACGAGGACGGCAGTTTTGTCGCCCGCAGCGCGACCGATGGCAGCGCAATTCTGGCCACCCCCGTCACACTGGGTAACGGGGCCCTGATTCAAACCAGCGATGGTGAACTTTATTCCGTCGCAATTCACTAGAAGAAAATGCTACCAACCCTCGTACTTGTCGGCCGTCCCAACGTAGGAAAATCCACGTTATTCAACCGCCTCACGCGCAGTCGTGATGCCCTGGTGGCTGATATGCCGGGATTGACGCGCGATCGTCACTACGGTCGCGGGCGTGTGGGTGAACGACCGTTCCTGGTGGTGGATACCGGCGGCCTCGAGCCAGTGGCCAAAGAGGGTATTCTGCACGAGATGGCCAAACAGACGCGGCAGGCGGTGGACGAGGCGGATATGGTGCTGTTCATCGTGGACGGGCGGGACGGTGTCACGCCGCAGGATCGCATCATCGCCACGCAGTTGCGCAAGACAGGCCGCCCGCTTTTGCTGCTGGTGAACAAGGCGGAGGGTATGCAGAGCGCGCGTGCCACCGTCGACTTTCACGAACTCGGACTGGGCACACCCATTCCAATTTCTTCCGCGCATGGCGACAATGTCGCCGAGATGATCGAAGTTGCACTGGATGAGCTGCCTGCCGCAGAGATCGAAATCGAGGAGAAATCCGACCATCCGAAACTGGCCATTGTCGGCCGCCCCAATGTGGGCAAGTCGACACTGGTCAATGCCATCCTGGGGGAAGAGCGGGTGATCGCGTTTGACCAGCCGGGAACGACTCGCGACTCGATCCACATCGATTTCGAGCGCGAGGGTAAAAAATACACAATCATCGACACCGCCGGTGTGCGCCGCCGCGGCAAGATCGACGAGGCGGTTGAAAAGTTTTCCGTTGTAAAGACCCTGCAAGCCATTGAGGATGCCAATGTGGTGGTGCTGGTGGTGGATGCGAGGGATCAGATCACCGAACAGGATGCGCACTTGGCAGACTTCGTGCTGCAAGCGGGGCGCGCACTGGTGTTGGCGATCAACAAATGGGACGGTCTTGACGAATATAAACGTGACACGACCAAGCGCGATATCGAGCGCAAGCTGCATTTCCTGAGTTTTGCCAAGCATCACTTCATTTCCGCACTGAACGGTACGGGGGTGGATGCGTTGCTCAAATCGGTGAATCAGGCCTACACCGCGGCGATGGCAAAACTGCCTACACCGCAACTGACCCGTGTACTGGAAGAGGCGTTGCAGAAACAACAGCCGCCGCGGGTGGGTTCGTACCGTCCCAAGATGCGCTATGCCCACCAGGGGGGCAGCAACCCTCCGCTTATCATCATTCACGGCAGTGCACTGGACAAGGTGCCGGACTCTTACAGCCGCTACCTGGAAAAGGTTTTCTGTGACGCATTCAAACTGCAGGGCACGCCCTTGCGCATCGAGTTCAAGTCCGGCAAAAATCCCTTTGCCGACAAGAAACATGTGCTTACCGAGAGCGAAGAGCGAGCCGCCCACCGAGCCCGCATTCGGGGACGCAGGCTGTACGGTTGATTTGAAAATCGTCAAAATTCCAACAGCTATTTTGGAAAGTAACGAGCATGAGCCAATCCAATAATGAAATGAGCAGTTTTCTGGCAGAACTGGCCGGGGAAGCCACACGGAAGCTGGAGGCGCAGCGAGCCAGCGAGCAAAACCGCCTGGCAATGATTCAGGGTGTCAGCACCGCCCTTGAGCGCACATTCAAGTTCTTCAATATTTTCGCCCAGCATCTGAATGCGCTTGAGCCGGAAGTGCCGCGCATCTACGCATTGGACGGCAAGACACGTCTCTCGCGGGTGAAGTGGAAGAGCGGGATGGCGGAATACCGCAAGCAAAGCATCGCGGATAACGCGCTGATGAACCATGTTTACTTTCAGGTGCGGATGACCATGCTGGACCCGGTGACCGTCACGCGACGCTGGGAGCAGTTCGAAGAGATCAGGAAGGATCTGAACGCTTTCGGCCTGAAAACGGTTGATGATGTTCAGGAGTTGTGGAAGAACAGAACGCAGAAAGCAGCTTTTCAGACCCAACTGGATCCGGAGTTCATCATCTGGATGCGGTTTCTGGGTAACTACACTGATGGAACTGTGACTCTTGAAAGTAATAACCTCGATGGATTTGGTGCAATGAACACTTCATTGAAGCCCGATTTGCTTCAAACGAATATTCTGGAGGGAATGGGGCGCTTCCTGATGGGGCGTTCAAGTGCGCTACCGCCCGAACTGGGGCTTGCCAAGGATCCCGCACGCATCAGGTAATTTGCAGTGTTGTGCGAAGGGGCTTCTCTGTCGCGGAATAAAGCATCCGGTCGGCAGGTGACAGACGTCAAAATTGCCTATGCTCTTCCGTAGTGAGGGGTTTTCCAGTAAAGTAGCCGCCCCGAGAACAACAAGAGCGGACATCATGAGTGCAAAAGGGCAACAACTACAAGACCCGTTCCTGAACGCGTTGCGTAAGGAACATGTGCAGGTCGCCATCTATCTGGTCAACGGCATCAAGCTGCAGGGCCAGGTCGAATCTTTCGACCAATATGTGGTATTGCTGAAAAACACCGTCACCCAGATGGTCTACAAGCACGCCATCTCCACCATCGTCCCCGCACGCGCTGTCACCATCCCGTTCGACGCCGAGTAATGCACGAGTCAACGACTGCCGCCAATACGGCGGTATTGGTCAGTCTTGATTTAGGCGCTCCGGATTATTCAGAAAGCCTGGAAGAATTGCGTTTGCTGGCAGAAAGCGCCGGTGTGCGCGTTCTCGCGCTGGTGGAAGGCAAGCGGCAGCGTCCCGACGCCTCAACCTTTGCCGGCAGCGGCAAAGTGGACGAGATTGCCGCCCTGGTCGAAGAGCTGGAGGCGCCGCTGGTGATTTTCAATCACGATCTGTCTCCCGCACAGATGCGCAATCTCACTGCAAAAATTCAGACCCGCGTGATCGATCGCACCATGCTGATTCTGGATATTTTCGCGTTACGCGCGCAGAGCCACGAAGGCAAAGTTCAGGTTGAATTGGCACAGCTCAAGTACCTTTCCACGCGCCTGGTTGGCATGAACATGGATATGGGGCAGCAGAAATTCGCTGTCGGCGCGCGCGGCCCCGGAGAAACCCAACTTGAGCTGGACAGGCGCAAGCTGGACAGGCGGGTGCATTTGCTCAATGAGCGCCTCAAACAACTCAAGCGTCACCGTGAGTTGCAGCGCAAGGCGCGAAACCGTTCCGATGTGTTGTCGGTCTCCATCGTCGGGTACACCAATGCCGGAAAGTCTACGCTGTTCAATCGCTTGACCAACGCCAACGTGTACGTTGCCAACCAGTTGTTCGCCACGCTGGATACCACGGCGCGCAAGATATTTCTTGAAGGTGACAGCCCGTGCCAGGTGGTGCTGTCAGACACCGTGGGCTTCATCCGCCATTTGCCCCACGGACTGGTTGCCGCTTTCCGCAGTACGCTGGAAGAAACGGCGCTGGCCGACCTGTTGTTGCATGTGGTGGATGTGAACAGCCCGGAACGGAACGATCAGGTCGCCGAAGTGAACAAGGTCCTGGCCGAGATCGGGGCGCAGAACATCCCGCAGATCGTGGTCTACAACAAGATCGACCTGCAGGGGTTGGAAGCGGGCGTGAAGCGCGACGAATATGGTAAAATCTCCAGCATTCACTTGAGCGCAATATCGGGAGCTGGCCTGGCAGAATTGCGGGCCGCGCTGGCCGAAGTGCGCGATGCGCCGGAATCGGATGTGCAACTGCAGGAATGGCATCCGCTGAATGACAATTGATCAAACCAAAAGGTAATGGACTATGGGATTGAACGACCCGCAATGGGGTAGCAAAAACAACGGCGGCCCTCCCGATCTGGAAGAGGTGATGCGCAAAATCAACCGCAAGATCGAATCGCTGTTCGGCGGCAAGTCTGGCGGCGGTGCGCCCAAGGGCGGGGGCGTGAACACTCCCGGCGGCCTGACAGGTGGCATCGGTCTGATCGTGCTGATCGTGGCGCTGGTCTGGATCGCCAGCGGTTTCTATATCGTGGACGCCAGCCAACGCGGTGTTGTGTTGCGCTTCGGCAAACAGGTCGAAATCACTGAATCCGGTCCGCGCTGGCACTTGCCCTATCCCGTCGAGACGGTGGAAGTGGTGAATCTGAGTCAGGTGCGCACAGTCGAAGTCGGCTACCGCGAGAATGTCAAAAACAAGATGCTCAAGGAATCGCTGATGCTGACCGATGACGAGAACATCATCGATATCCAGTTCGCTGTGCAGTATTTTCTGAAAGATCCTGCCGAGTATCTGTTCAATAATCGCATGTCCGATGACAGGGAGATCGTGCGCCAGGCTGCCGAAACCTCGATTCGCGAGGTCGTGGGTCGAAGCAAGATGGACTTTGTGCTGTATGAGGGGCGCGAGCAGGTTGCCGCCTCAACGACCAAGCTGATCCAGGAGATACTCGATCGATACAAGGTGGGCATCGTGGTCAGCAAGGTCACCATGCAGAATGCGCAACCTCCAGAGCAGGTTCAGGCAGCTTTCGACGATGCGGTGAAAGCCGGCCAGGACAGGGAGCGCCAGAAGAACGAAGGCCAGGCCTACGCCAATGATGTGGTGCCCCGCGCGAAGGGTGCGGCGGCGCGTTTGATGCAGGAGGCGGACGGATACAAGCAGCGCGTGATTGCCAATGCCGAGGGTGATGCCAGCCGCTTCAAGCAGATCCTGGTCGAGTATGAAAAAGCACCGCAAGTGACGCGCGAGCGCATGTATCAGGATATGAAACAGCAGATACTCTCCAGCACCAGCAAAGTCATCGTGGATCAAAAAAGCGGGGGCGGCAATCTGTTGTATCTGCCTCTGGACAAGTTGATCCAGAGCACCAATCCGGGTGCTGAAACGCCTGCGGCAAAACCAACGGAACAGCTGAATTCTGCACCGGGAGAGACAACTCCAGCGCCCGCCCCGCGTGTGCGCGAATCGCTGTTCGGTCGTGATAGGGAGTCCCGCTAATGAAACTGAATGTGACAAATTTCCTGGTTGGAGCCGTGGTCGTGCTGATTCTGGCCAGCATGAGCGTCTTCATCGTCGACCAGCGCCAGACAGCCATCGTGTTCCAGTTGGGCGAAGTGATGCGCATCGAAACAACCCCCGGAATCAAGTGGAAGATGCCGCTGGTTCAAAACGTGCGTTTCTTCGACTCACGTATCCTGACGCTGGATAGCGACGAACCCGAGCGCTTTATCACCGCCGAGAAGAAGAACGTGCTGGTGGATTCGTTCATCAAGTGGCGCATTGTCGACGTGAAGCAGTATTACATCAGCGTGACCGGCGATGAATCACGTGCACAAACGCGGCTGATGCAAACGGTGAATTCGACCCTGCGTGAAGAGTTCGGCAAACGCACCATACATGAAGTGGTTTCCGGCAAGCGCGAGGAGCTGATGCGCGTTGTCCAGGAAAAGACCGATGTCGATGCGCGCAAGATCGGTGTTGAAGTGCTGGATGTGCGCCTGAAACGCGTGGACTTCCCCATGGAGATCAGCGATTCGGTATATCGCCGCATGGATGCCGAGCGCAAGCGCGTCGCCAACGAATTGCGTGCCACCGGTAACGCCGAAAGTGAAAAGATTCGCGCCGATGCCGACCGTCAGCGGGAAGTGACATTGGCACAAGCCTACCGCGATGCGCAAAAGATCAAGGGCGAGGGCGATGCCAAGGCATCTGCATTGTACGCAGGCGCATTCGGACGTAATCCCGAGTTCTATGCCTTCTACCGCAGCCTGGACGTGTACAAGCAGGGCTTCAAAAACAAGAGCGACATTATGGTTCTGGATGCCGGTTCGCCGTTCTTCAAGTATCTGAAGGGTTCCGGCAAAGACGGCAAGTAATAGCGCATGAGCAACTACTGGCTGGCGGCACTGGGCTTGATGTTGGTGCTTGAAGGGATCATGCCATTTCTGTTTCCCGCCTCCTGGCGCGAAACGTTGCGCAAGGTTTCTCAATTTCAGGACGGGCAAGCCCGTTTCATCGGACTGACACTGATGCTGAGCGGGTTGCTGCTGATTTACTGGATGAAATAATGGAATTGTTTAGATGAATTGGCTGTTGCCGGAATACATCCAGGACATGCTGCCGGATGAAGCATGGCGCATCGAGGGCATTCGCCGCGATGTGCTCGAGCTGCTGCGCCGCTCGGGTTATCAACTGGTTTTCCCCCCATTGCTGGAATACGCCGAATCGCTGCTGATCAATGACAGCGCGGACATGGACCTGCGCAGCTTCAAATTGGTCGACCAGTTGAGCGGCCGGACGCTGGCGCTGCGCGCGGACATCACACCGCAGGTGGCGCGCATCGATGCACACCTGCTGAATCGCCAGGGCGTCACACGCCTGTGCTACGCCGGAAGTGTCTTGCATACCCAGCCCGCCGGATTGATGCGCACGCGCGAGCCGTTGCAGATCGGTGCCGAGCTGTATGGTCACACTGGCGTGGAAAGCGATCTGGAAGTCCAGCGCTTGATGCTGCAAACGCTGGCGCTGATCGGCATCGAAGGCGTGCACCTGGATCTCGGTCATGTGGGGGTATTCAATGCTCTGGCACGCCGCGCTTCGATCGCGAGTGAGCTCGAAACAGAATTGTTCAGCGCCTTGCAACGCAAAGATGTGCCAACCCTGCGCGAACTGGTGAAGGGACTCCCGCAGGAGGTCCAAACTGCGCTGCTGGCCTTGCCGCAGCTGTACGGCGGGGTGGAAGTGATCGCCCGTGCGCGCAAGGCTCTGCCGTCCTACCCGGAAGTAACCGCGGCATTGAACGAACTTGAACAAGCAGCAGCGCATCTAAAGGATCTGGCAAGTGAAATCGGCATTGACCTGGCCGAACTGCGCGGTTACCACTATCACAGCGGCATGGTGTTTGCGGCATACCATGCGGGGAGTCACGATGCCATCGCCCTGGGCGGACGCTACGATGACGTGGGCAAGGCTTTTGGACGTGCGCGTCCGGCCACCGGATTCAGCATGGACTTGCGCCAGTTGCACGGTCTGTTGACCAAGCAAGCGCAAGCGTCCGGGATCTATGCGCCGTATCGTGAGGATGCCGCACTGGACGCGGAGATCGCCAGATTGCGCGGAAAGGGCGAGATCGTCGTGGTCGACCTGCTGGGCAATCCCGAGTTTCAGTCCGAATTGAATTGTGATCGTCAACTGGTGTTACGTGACGGCAAGTGGCTCGTCGTCGAATTGAAAATTTAACTAATCATTTAGGAACGAGAGATGTCTAAAAACGTGGTAGTGATCGGGACCCAGTGGGGCGATGAAGGCAAGGGCAAGGTGGTCGACTGGCTGACCGACCACGCACAGGGCGTGGTGCGCTTCCAGGGCGGTCACAATGCGGGGCATACGCTGGTCATCGGCGGCGAGAAGACCGTGTTGCACCTGATCCCCTCCGGCATCTTGCGCGATAACGTGATGTGCTACATCGGCAACGGTGTGGTGGTGTCGCCTTCCGCGCTGCTCAAGGAAATGGACAAGCTGGCCGAGATGGGCGTGAAAGTCTACGAGCGCCTGCGCATCTCGGAAGCCTGCCCGCTGATCCTGCCTTATCACGAAGCCTTGGACAAGGCGCGCGAGGTCGCCAAGGGCGCCGGCAAGATCGGCACCACCGGACGCGGCATCGGCCCTGCTTACGAAGATAAAGTCGCGCGCCGTGCCATCCGCTTGCAGGACCTGTTTCATCGCAAGCGCTTTGCCGCCAAACTGGGCGAAGTGCTGGACTACCATAACTTCGTTTTGAAGAATTACCTGAAAGCGGAAACGGTGGACTTCCAGAAAACCATGGATGAGGCGCTGGCGCTGGCCGAACGCCTCAAACCGCTGGTACTGGATGTGCCGCGCGCGCTGTACGAAGCCAACAAGGCCGGTCAGAACCTGCTGTTTGAAGGTGCGCAGGGTACGTTGCTGGATATTGATCATGGCACCTATCCGTTCGTGACCTCCAGTAACTGTATTTCCGGCGCGGCCTGTGCGGGTAGCGGTGTCGGTCCGCAGAGCCTTCATTATGTGCTTGGTATCACCAAGGCTTATACAACCCGTGTCGGTTCCGGTCCGTTTCCGACCGAGTTGTACGATGCGGTCGACAAGCAGGATCCCATCGGCAAGATGCTAGCGACCAAAGGCCATGAGTTCGGTGCCACCACCGGACGTGCGCGTCGTTGCGGCTGGTTCGATGCCGCTGCCCTCAAGCGTTCCATCCAGATCAACGGCGTATCCGGCCTGTGCGTGACCAAGCTGGACGTGATGGATGGCATGGAAACCGTGCGTATCGGTGTGGGCTACAACATCGACGGCCAGTTCAGCGACATCCTGCCGGTGGGTGCGGAATCACTGGAAGGGTGCGTCCCGGTATACGAGGACATGCCCGGCTGGAGCACAAGCACTGTCGGCGTGAAGCGCTACGAGGAACTGCCGAAAGAAGCGCGCAACTACCTGGAGCGCATCGCAAAGATTTGTGAAGTGCCGGTGGATATGGTTTCTACCGGACCGGACCGTGATGAAACCATCGTGTTGCGGCATCCGTTCAAAGTGTAGAAATTCCCCTGTTAGTCCCAGTATCAAAGCAACGCACCGCCAGTCGGTGCGTTGCTCATTTTGCGTATCACTACTCGCGCGTCATATCCAATTTTGGTGGCAACCAAACCAGATTGACTTTGTCCTTGCTTGAAATTTCCGTATTGCGTTGTTGTCCCGTTCTGAATTACCCGCTGTCCTGGTCAAAAGATGGAAAGCCGAAATAAGCTGACTTTCACAGAGATTTCACTGAGCGTAATTGCCTAATTAATTCATCGTACTGCGATCAACGCAGTACAAATGTACTGTGAATTCGCAAATACTTTCACAGGAACCGCCTATGCAAATTTGTCGGTTACTTTCATGTGTATCGCTTCCCACTTTCATAGCATCTGTACCGTGAAAAAAGGTATTGAGCGGGCCAGGAGGCCAATGAGATGCCGGGTCATCGAGCGGTCAACTTAACTTTAGGGAGTTAAAGGAATGAAGGTTATAGACATGAAGAATATCCAGCGCAGTTCCTTCAAGCTAAATGCGTTGGCTGCCTCGATCGCACTGGCGATGGTCGCACTATCTGCCGCCAACCTGGCGCATGCAAACGCAGGCTTCGGTCCCAACACCAATATCGCGGGTGTTCAGATCGCAGTTCCAACATATTACGCGAACAGCCCGCAAGGCATACAAGTTGCCCTGGGTGCAGACCATCTTCCCGTGTTGAACGCGGCGGGGAACCCGGCTTTCGTGGCGGACATCATGGCGGGCATTAATCCCGCGACTGGAGTCGCTTATGCGAGTATCGCGGAAGCGGTTGCCGCGGGCGTGTTGGTGGATACTGGTACCGCCATGCGCAAATTCGTCAAGAAGCTTCCCGGCGCATATAACGGCCTGGATGGTGATGGTATCCCGGTTGGCATCCCTGAAAAATGGGTTGATGGCAACGGCAATGTGACCGGCGATGACTATTATGAATATGCAATTATTGAGTATGAATTGCAGATGCATCCCGACCTGCCCAAAAAGACGCGTCTGCGCGGCTATGCGCAGATCGAGACTCCCGACCTGTTGCCGGTGGCGTTCGGTGGCTTGAAAGGACTGAAAGATGTCACGGGTGTGGTTGGCAGTGAGCACATTCCCGCGACATATCTGGATGGTTCGCCAATCCTGAAGTGGAAAAAAGATCCGGTCACCGGTGTATGGGCTGAATCAAACGAGCAGGTTTACCTGGTACATAAACCCAACTATCTGGGCCCGACCATTGTTGCCTTTTCCGGCCAGCCGGCACGCTTCAAGGCCACCAACTATCTGCCCTACACCGATGCCAACGGAATCGCGCATGGCCCCACGACCTATGATGCGGCAGGCCGATCCATCAGCGGTGAAATGCCGATCCCTGTGGATGAACTGATCGCCGGTGGCGGTCCTGTCGTGAACGCAGACGGCAGCCCCAAGCTTGACAACAACGGCCACCCCATCATGTTCTCGCAAAACCGGGTTGCCATTCACTGGCACGGTGGTGATGCCCCTTGGATGAGTGACGGCACTCCCCACCAGTGGTTTGCTCCGGCAGGCGACGTTTCTTACTCGGTCAAAGATGCATCGCATCCGGGCGGTATGGGCAAGGGGGACTCGGCAGCGAGCGTTCCGGATATGCCCGAACCCGGCCCCGGTTCATACACGCTGTATTACCCGAACAATCTGAGCGGTCGTTTGATGATGTATCACGACCACGTTTCCGGCTTGACCAAAGTCAACGCCTATATGGGCGAAGCGGCCGGATATGTGGTTGTGGATCCGGTTGAACTGACACTGGCTGCAGGCGCTATTGGCGCACCTCTGGCATTGCCAGATGGTCTGACACTCGCCTCGGCAATTCCGCTGCTGGATTCCGTCGGCATTCCACTGGTCATCCAGGACAAAGGATTTGTACCGAAGAACGTCGGCCCGAATCCGACCAACAGCGCCGGTTTGCCGGTTCAATCTCAGGATGCCAAGTGGAGCCTGGATCACTGGGGTCAACCGGGCGACCTGTTCTTCCCGCACGTCTATGAAACCAACCAGGATCCAAACTCGGCCGACGGCACAAACCCGGTAGGTCGTTGGGACTGGGGTCCGTGGTTCTGGCCGGTATTCCCCGCGCAATATTCGTTGCCGTCGGGTGACTATGGTCACGCGACCGCCACCCCGGAAGCGTTCATGGATACGCCCACAGTCAACGGCCAGGCTTATCCGTTCCTCGAAGTGGATCCCAAGACGTACCGTTTCCGTATTCTGAGCATCGGCAATGACCGCACGCAAAATCTCGGCCTGTATGTTGCCGTGGACGCCAATGGCGTGGTTTGCGATGCCAATAATACCAATCCGGCACCTGCTTCTCTGGCACCCGGGCAGACCGGCGTGCTGGCGATATGTACCGAGGTGAAGATGGTGCCGGCGACCCAGACCGCGGGGTTCCCGGCCAACTGGCCGACCGATGGTCGAGTCGGCGGCGTGCCTGACCCCGCAACCGCGGGCCCCGATATCGTGCAGATCGGCAGTGAAGGCGGCTTGTTGCCTGCGCCGGTGGTGCTCAAATCCCAGCCCGTCAGCTACGACCAGAACGTGCGCAGCATCACCATCCTCAACGTATTGCAGCATGACTTGCTGTTGGGCGCAGGCGAGCGTGCCGATGTACTCATCGACTTCTCCAAGTACGCGGGCAAGACCCTGATCCTGTATAACGATGCGCCTGCTCCGCAGCCCGGCTTCGATCCGCGTATCGACTATTACACTAGTAAGGGCGATCAAACCGCGGCGGGTGGTTCTTACGACACACTGCCTGGCTATGGTCCGAACACGCGTACCGTGATGCAAATCAAGGTGAGCAACACAGCTCCCGCAGCGGCTTTGAATGTGGCCAAACTGGCACAGGATCTGCCCGTCGCCTACGCAAAGACGCAGCCGGCTCCCATCATTCCGGAAGTTGCCTACAACGTGCCGTTTAGCACAACCAGCGTGAACAACTACGCGCAGATCTTCACGGGATCCAATACGCAGAAGATGTTCACCATCACCGTCCCCCCGTATACGGACCCTGTGGACGGATTGGTCAAGACAACGAAGCAACTGCCCGTCATCAACAAGGCCATCCAGGAGTTGTTCGAGCCGGTCTATGGCCGCATGAATGCGACACTGGCGGTAGAGTTGCCGTTCTCCAGTGCAACAATCGCGACCACCATCCCGCTGGCTTATGTTGATGCACCGGTGGACAGCCTGGATGTCCTGCGCGATGGCGAGATCCAGATCTGGAAGATCACGCACAATGGTGTGGACACTCACCCGGTTCACTTCCACCTGGTAAACGCGCAGGTGATCAACCGAGTCGACTGGGCAGGTACGATCAAACCGCCCGAGGCCAACGAGCTGGGCTGGAAAGAAACACTGCGCATGAACCCGCTCGAAGACGTTTACGTTGCGGTGAAGGGCAAGCGTCCGGTTACGCCATTCGGCATTCCCAAGAGCAACCGCGTTCTCGATCCGTCACAAGCCGAGGGTTCCTCGCTGGGCTTCACCCAGATCAATCCAACAACCGGTCAGGCTCCGCTGACTCCTTATGCCAACGTCAAGGCGGACTTCGACAATGAATATGTTTGGCACTGCCACATTCTGGGGCACGAAGAAAACGACTTCATGCGCCCCTTCGTGTTCCGTCCGACAGTAGTGGTTCCGGATATGCCGACCAATCTGGCGCTGGCGGGCACCACGCTGTCCTGGAATGATCCGACTCCGGCACAGTACACGATCGTCAACAACGGTTTGTTTGATGTTACGACCCGCAATGGTGTGGACGTCAATGGCGTGCCGACCGGGGGATTCCTTGGCGCGGGAAACATCAAGGTGGAACCAACCAACAATCCCAAGAACGAGATCGGTTTCAAGGTGCTGTTCCAGGGGAATCTGCTGACCACGGTTGCCGCGAACACAACCAGCCTGACGGTTGCCGGTGGCACGCTGGCTGACTATCAGGTGATCGCGTACAACGTCGCGGGTGACTCCAACCCGGCCAACGTCAATGTGCAGACTGCGCCGGTAGCGGCGGTTGCTGCGGTGACGACATTGCCGGTCGCCGGTGCGGGAGCCGCACCGACAGGCCTGACGCAGTCTCTGGTTGCTGGTCAAACGGTGCTGACATGGGATGCGGTTCCCGGCGCCACCGGTTACATCGTTACCATCGGCGGTGTCGCACAGCCCATGACTACGCTGACCACGATGACCATCCCCGGGATAACCGGTGCCGTGATCACGGTCGTTGCAGTGACTGCGGGTGGCAATTCGGCAGCATCGTATTTGTATAACGGTATCGCATACGCACCTGTCGCACTGGTTGCAAGTCAGGGTAATCAAGGCAACGGAAATCCACCGGGTTCAATCACCCTTACTTGGGCGAATAACCCGATGAACCTGAAGAACGTGACCAGCCTGACGCTGACCTGGACCCTGCGTGGTGGCGGTGCGTCGACGACCAATGGCAGCAAGACGTTCGCTGTGACAGATACCGGTACCACCATTGTCAACTTGAGCCGTGATAAGGATTACAACTTCACGCTCGTGGCAAATAGCGCTTTTGGAAATTCTGCGGCAGTGACTGTAAGAGGGCTTTCAGCACCATAAGCTGACCCGCCGGTGCCTTGACTAACAGGCACCGGCACTTTGTATAGACGTGCATGGGATTGCAGGGCGCATCACAAGGACAGAGAGCGTTTGATGCAAGCAGGATTTGTACACAATGGTTAATTTTGTCAGGGAGTCAGACATCGTGAAGAAAGTACAACACAGTACCTTTAAGCTCAATCCAATTGCCGCTGCGATCGCAGTCGCTCTGGTTTCGCAATTTCCCGCCAACGTGGCTCAAGCCGGTTCCGGCTGGGGTGCGGGTACAAACCTGAACAACGCACAGGTAAAAGTGCCGACATACTACGCAAACAGCCCGGTGGGACCTGTTCCCGTGCTGGATGCGGCCGGTGCGATGCAAATCGACGCGGTCACCAAGTTGCCGATCAAGGTCGATACCGGTAAAGCACTGCGCAAATTCGTGGATACGCTGCCCGGTTTTGGCGCGGCCAAGACAAATAATCTGGGGCAATACATCCCCGTAGCCGTACCGGAAAAATGGGTCGATTTGAACGGAGTCACGACGACTGACGACTACATCGAGATCGCGGCGGTCGAGTTCACCGAGAAGATGCACAGCGACTTGCCGAAAGCGACCCACCAGCGCGGCTATGTGCAATTGTCCACCGCGAAGAATCCGGGCGCACACATTGCACTGACTTATCCCAACGGCACACCGGTTCTGGATGCCAATAACGCACAAGTATTTGCACACGACAAGCCGCATCACCTCGGCCCGATCATCAACGCCACCAAAGGTACGGCAGTACGCGTCAAGTTCACCAACTACCTGCCGCTAGGCGGCGAGCTGTTCATTCCGGTCGACACCACCATCCCGGGGGCAGGAGTCCAATACACGCAAAACCGGGCCGAGATCCATCTGGTTGGCGGCAACACGCCCTGGATCAGCGCGGGAACACCGCACCAGTGGGTTGCTCCGGCTGGTGAGACCGCCGCTTACCTGGCAAATCTGGGCAAGGGTGTCAGCAATCAAAACGTGCCCGACATGGCCGATCCCGGCAACGGATCAACCACCCTCTACTTCCCGAACGACTTGAGCGCGCGTTTCACGTTCTACCAGGATCGCAGCTCCGGACTTACACGCCTCAACTCCTATGCGGGTCTGGAAGCAGCCTATTCGATTACGGACAATGCCGAAAAAACGCTGATCGCAAGCGGAGCCATCCCCGCCGCAGCGGACACGATTCCGCTCATCATCGAAGACAAGACATTCGTGCCCGCGAATATCGCGCAGCAGGATGCCAAGTGGGACACGCTCAATTGGGGTCAGCCCGGCGACTTGTGGTTCCCGCACGTGTATGAAGCCAACCAGGATCCAAACTCCATCGACGGTACCAACCCCGTGGGACGCTGGGACTGGGGCCCGTGGTTCTGGCCGATATTCCCCAATACGACTCCGTTGCCAACGGGGGCGCATGGCGACGTAAGCTTCACGCCGGAAGCATTCATGGACACGCCGCTGGTCAACGGCACGGCTTATCCGACGCTGACGGTTGCACCCAAGGCGTATCGTTTCCGCATGCTGAACGCCAGCAACGACCGTTACCTCAACCTGGGCTTGTACAAGGCTGATACAACGCCGAATATCGCCCCGCAGCTGGATCGAAACGGCAACCCGATCGTCAATGCAGCCGGTGTTCAACAATACTTCACGGGTACTGAAGTCAAGATGGTTCCCGCGACGGCAGATATCAACGGCAGCCCGCTGGTTCCGACCTCTTACGCCGACCAGAATTGTCTGTGCCAATACCCCAACTTAGTGCAGGTGAACAACTCCGCCCCTTCCGGTCCGACACGCGCATGGCCGCAGGATGGCCGTGTCGGTGGTGCGCCTGATCCGGCCGCGGTTGGTCCGGACTTTATCGCCATCGGTAACGACGGTGGTTTCCTGCCGAACCCGGTAGACATCCCATCGCAGCCAATCCTCTACGAACAGAATCGCCGCAGTATCACTGTGTCGAATATCTATAGCTACGGCGTATTGCTGGGACCATCCGAGCGTGCAGATACCATCGTCGACTTCTCCGCGTATGCCGGCCAAACCCTGATCCTGTACAACGACGCTCCGGCACCGGTGCCGTTCAATGACCAGCGCCTGGACTATTACACCGGCAATCCCGACCTGACCGGTATCGGTGGTGCATACAGCACCTTGCCCGGCTATGGCCCGAACATCCGCACCGTGATGCAGATCAA
Source organism: Sideroxydans sp. (assembly GCA_043744345.1). Lineage (GTDB taxonomy): Bacteria > Pseudomonadota > Gammaproteobacteria > Burkholderiales > Gallionellaceae > Sideroxyarcus. The sequence goes on from JAYTUW010000015.1 coordinate 37,373, forward strand.
GGTGAGTGCAACAGCACCGGCCGCTCCTTTCAATGCGGATGCCTTGAAGGTGGCGTTGCCGGCGGCATACGGCGTGTCCCAGCCCAAGCCGATCGTTCCCGCGGTTGCATACAACAATGCCTTCGGAACCAACGATACAGATATCTACGCGCACGTTGCGACGGGTTCTGTCGCCCAACCGACTCTGGATTTCTCGTCCGGCGTGATCAGCATCACCGGTTTGAACCTGATCACTTCCAGCGGTGCGGCCTCCGGTTCAGGTATGGGGTATGACCCGGCCAATCCGCCTGTCGTTACATTCAATAATGATGTGAATGGCGTGTCATGCCTGCCCAAGGACGCGGCGGGCAACCTCATGCCTGGCGTCGCTTCCGCGTCGGCCACTGCAGTTGTGGATCCCGGAACACCGGCTGTTCTCAATCCGGACGGTTCGATCAAGACACCGGCTGTTCCAAGCACACTTCAGGTTACCAAGATCATCAATTTCAACGGTGGTTCCGGCTATACCTGCGCACCGACCGTCACCTTCACAAATCCTCCGGGAACCAGTGGTGTTGGCGCACAGGCTACGGTCGTTTCCCTGAATTCCAGCTCGATCCCGGTGCAAACCAAAGCCGAGCAGGAATTGTTTGACACTTCCGGCCGCTACAACTCCACCGGCGGTATAGAGATGCCGTTCACCAACGCGGTCAACCAGACCACGATCCCGCTGAACTATATTGATGCGGCTACCGAAGTGCTGAATGACGGAGAAACCCAAATCTGGAAGATAGTGGACAACGGTTTGTTTACCAATTCGATCCACTTTGGATTCGTCGAAGTGCAATTGATCAACCGCGTGGGTTGGGACGGCACCGTGAAGGCGCCTGCATCCAACGAAGTGGGATGGAAAGATACGCTGAGGCTCAACCCGCTCGAAGACGTGGTGTTGGCGGTCAGAGCCAAGCGCGCCTCCGTGCCGTTCGGCCTGCCGCGCAGCAAGCGCCTCAAGGATCCATCCGTGGCGGCTGGCGCGTTGGGTTCCGGCATGGGCTTTACCGTTGTTGCCGCTGCTCCGGCTGGTCCTGTAACGCCCGCAGAACAAGCGGCGCTGAATGCGCTGACCGCGACATTCTCGTCGAACACTAACGCGGAAGCCGAGTACGACAACGAGTTTGCCTGGTACTCCGCCATCCTCAGCCATTCGGAAGATGACTTGATGCGTCCGATCGTGTTTCACGCGACGGTGGTGAAACCGGATGCCCCGACCAATCTGACTGATGCACTGGGTAACGGCAAGCTGACCTGGACCGACCCGACGCCTGCCGCCATTTCGCTGGCCAACGTTCAGAACGAGATCGGTTTCAAGATCATGCAAGCGCCCCTGGATGTTATGGGCAACGCCGGTGCCTTTGCCGAAGTCGGCAGAGTGCCGGCCAACGTGACCAGCTGGGCCCAGCCGGGCGGTGCGGTTGCCGGCGTCGCTTACGAGGTTGTCGCCTACAACGCGGAGGGGGACTCTGCACCTTCGACAAGTTTCGTCGAAGTGGCTCCGGTGGCACCAACGACATTCCTGGCCGGTCCGGTGGCATACAACTCAGTGACGCTGACCTGGAGCGGTCAATCGACCACGAATAAACTCGTGGTGACCCGTGACGGTGTCCCGATCGCCACCTTGGCAGGTACGGCAAACGGCTATGTCGACACTACCGTTTTGGCCATGTCGACCTACAACTATGTGGTCACGGCCTCGAACGCGTTCGGTTCCGTATCCACTGCGCCGCTTTCTGTGACAACACCGATGCTTCCGGTGTCCGCACCCACCGGTCTGACAGCCACACCCAATGCCGCCGGTACTTCGACGACAGTAAGGTGGACGGATACAGCCAACAACGAGACGGCGTACTGGGTCGATGTGACCACGGGTGCAACGACAACACGCACCACGATCACACGTACCGCAGCCCAGAGGACAGCGATCAACGGCGTGGTTAACCTGACGCCAAACCTGGTGACTGCTCCCGGCAACGTCTACACGATCACTGTCACCGCGGTCAATGTGACGGGTGCGGTAACCAGTACTTCTGCTGCTGTGACGACAACTGTGAATCTGTCGGCTCCGGTCGCTCCTGCCGCTCCGGTTGTGATTGCCGGTGTACAAACAGCAACCCGTGCACCGTTGTCCTGGGCTGCGGTTGCGGGGGCAACATCGTATGTGGTTCAAGTCTCCACGAACGGTGGCGCTTTCACCAGCTTGCCGCAGACGACTGCGCTGAATGCCAATCCGGTGATTGCGGCGGGTAACAGCTACAGCTTCCAGGTGCTGGCGCAGACCACCAAGTATGGTTTGACCACCCAGTCCGCCGCCTCGAATGTTGTTGCGGTGATGACACCTCCGGCAGCGTCGACCGCGCCGGTGGCTGTTGCGGGAGCACCGGGTTCCAGGCAAATCACCGTGACCTGGACCAATGCTTCGAGCAACATTACGGCCTGGACTGTGCAAAGAAGGGTGGGGGGTGTTGCGACGACGACCGTGGCGACTGTAACGAATGCAGGGGCAACATACTCCTTCACCGATACCGCACCGGCCGCGGGTAACTACTCGTACCGTGTGACGGCTGCGAATGCTGCCGGAACCAACGGGCCTGTTTCGGCATATTCCGCAGCCGTAGCGGCCCCGTAATTCGGGAACTGGCGATGCCGGCAAAGACGGCATCGCCATACTCGGCAGAATCTTGGTATCTTTAGTGTCGCCGGTTTTTGGCTGGTTGGTGGTTCTTCCCACCTGTCAAGGCAAAAACAGGGCGGCATTATTTTTTTGAAGTGATCTGATAAATAAATTCGTGTACTGTTCGAACTGAAAATTATTGAAGGATGCGATCATGAAATTGAATTGGCTCATTTGTTGCAGTCTGGTCGTTGCATCTAACCAGGTGTGGTCAGCGGACAACACGGCTCTCAAGACCGACAAGGATAAACTTAGCTACAGCATAGGCGCGAGCATCGGCAAGAACCTGAAGAAGGAAAGCACGAACATCGATGTGAATGTGTTGATCAAGGGCTTGAAGGCCAGCCTTGCCGGTGAAAAGCTGGTCATGTCTGACCAGGACATCCGTCAGGTGATGAATGATTACCAGACACAGATGCGCCAGCATGCGGCGGCCACCAAGCAACAGGCGATCGTGGAGAACAAGCAAAAGGGCGATGCGTTCCTGGCCGAGTACAAGGCTAAAGAAGGTGTTCAGGCATTGCCCAGCGGCGTGCTGTACAAAGTGCTGAAGGAAGGAAGCGGCAAGAAGCCGCTCGATTCGGATTTGGTCGAGGTCTACTACCGCGGGTCGCTTATCAATGGAACCGAGTTTGACGCGACCGAACCCGGCCGTCCGGCCACATTGAAGGCGTCAGCACTCATCGCCGGCTGGAAGCAGGCATTAAGCATGATGCCTGTCGGTTCAAAATGGCATATTGTGATTCCGTCCCAGCTCGCTTACGGCGAACGCGGTGTTGGAGCCGATATTGGTCCCAACGAGGTACTGGTATTTGATGTGGAACTGGTTGCGATCAAGTGATCTGATTGACTTGGACCTATGACCTTGCGAAGGATATTGAAAATGAAAATTAAATGGATTTTGCTGGTTTGCCTCTGCGCATCCGGCGTGAACGCACAGGCAGAACAGGCGGTCGTGATTGATTCCCAATCCGTGGGCGAACCGGCCAAGGCAGATGCGAATGGTGCAGCCTCCCCTGATTCCAGGGCGGATGCCAATGCCGCGAACAGGGAGCATTTTCTCAAGGGGGGCAAGATGAGCCCGAGGGAAAAAGCAGCAGTTGCCAAGGCGGAGATCGGGGAAGCCAATTTGCAGGACGGGGCGGCATTCCGTTCGACCTATGCTGCAAAACCGGGCGTGGTCAGTTTGCCAAGCGGCGTTCAATACAGGATTCTGAAGGCGGGGTCCGGCACCAAGCCGACGGAAGACAACACCGTGCGTTGCCGCTACAAGGGCACGCTGATCAACGGAACAGTCATCGACAAGTCCGACGCAAAAAAACCTTCTTCGCTGCGGGTGGCGGGCTTTCTGGAAGGCCTGAAGCAAGCGGTCAAACTTATGCCAACCGGATCGAAGTGGGAGATTGTAATTCCTCCCCAGCTCGCCTATGGGGCATTCGGGAATCGCGGTGTCGGCCCGAATGCGGTGCTGATCTACGAAATGGAAATACTGGGTGTCAAATAATATTCCACTCGTCCGGGCCCGTTTGGCTTTCTGAATTTCCGGAAAAAGTTTGAATTCATCCAGACAGGTTGGGCGGATCGTTCTGTCCAGCCTTTTTGATTTTGCAGGCGGCAGAAGTGGGTCCGCGAACATGCGGGAAATGGGATGCAAATTGCTATATACGCGAAATACATCAATTGATTGCGGGGCTAACGAAATCGAATCAAAAAATTCGGTGGGGCGGTTGCTGTCATCGCTTCTCGTTTTGCTGGTCGCAGCGTGTCTGTCCGGTTCGGCCGCAGCCTCTGAAGAATCTTCTTTGGCAGACGCGGACGAATTGGAAACGGGGCGGAGGATATATCAGGAAGGCATCCTGCCATCCGGGGCTGAACTGACCGGGATCCGTTTTGGCAGAACCAAGGTATCCGGCGCCAAGGCTGCATGCGTTAACTGCCATCGCCGTAGCGGGATGGGTCAGGTTGAAGGTGACCTCCAGATTCCGCCCATAAGCGGCAATTTTCTGTTTGCGTCAAAAGCCGACAAGCAGCTGGTGATGATGGATCCCCGCGTAAGCAAGTTCTTCAACCAGGCCCATGATCCCTATACCGAGCAGAGCCTGGCCGATGCGATCCTTTTCGGCAAGAACAACCGGGGGCGCGAGATGAATGTGGCCATGCCGCGCTTTCAATTGAATGAGTCCGAGTTGCAGGCGTTGACCCGCTATCTCAGTCAACTGTCGTCGCAATGGTCGCCGGGTGCAGGCGAACACTCGATTCGCTTCGCGACCGTGATCACCCCGGATGTCGACCCAATTCGGCGCAAAGTGATGGTGGATATGATGCATACGATCATCCATCAGAAGAATGGCAGTACCGCGATTGCGACCAAGGGCAATGCGCGCCGCCATATGACTTCGGCGGCCGAGCTGGTTTTGGGGACCGAGCGCCACTGGGAGCTGGATATTTGGGAGCTGCAGGGTGCGCCGGAAAGTTGGGGTGAACAGTTGGCGGCGCTCTACCAGAAGCATCCTGTATTCGCTCTGATCTCCGGATTGTCCAATTCCACCTGGCAACCTGTTCATGATTTTTGTGAGCACGAGCAGGTTCCATGCTGGTTTCCAAGTGTCGATCTGCCGGTAAAGCAACCGTCGCAGTATTCGTTCTATTTTTCCGGTGGTGTCATGCTGGAGGCAAAAGTGCTTGCCCGGCATTTGCTGGATGGCCAAACCTTGCCGAAGCACCTGTTCCAGATTTACCGCGACAATGTTGTTGGAAATTCCGTGTCCCGTGAATTGGAGTCGGCGCTTGAGGGCTCCAATGTCAAAATAGAAAATCGGTCATTGTTGGCGGACTCGGCTGCGGGGGGGGATTCACTTCGCACCATACTGGCGAATGCAAAGCCGGGTGATGCGGTTGTATTTTGGGTGCGGCAAGATGATGTTGAATTGCTGGAAAGGTTAAAGCCAGTCCCGGGTGTTAGATATTTCTTTTCTTCCAGACTGGCCAACGCGGAGCATGTCCCATTGCCAGCCGCATGGAAGGCAAATGCGCGCTTGGTTTACCTGTATGAGTTGCCTGCCAAACGTGAATTGAACATGACGTATTTCCATGCATGGGCCAACATGCATAAATTCCCCCTGGTTGATGAGGCCATGCAGTCTGAAGTGTTTTTTTCACTCAACTACCTGACGGATACCACCGCCGAAATGTTGAACAACCTGTACCGTGACTATTTGGTGGAGCGGGCAGAGACCATGATGGACAAGCGAGAGGGAAGTAAAGCGGAGCAGGAAACAAGGGACAGGCTGTTTCTGGGGAACCCGGGTGACCTGGTCAGAAAGCACGGCGAGATGACCGCAAGAGAGTCCGTGCGGTTGCCCATTGTAGGTCAGGAAAACAATGCCGCCGTCAGTCATGGCACGACAATCTATCCCCACTTGAGCTCCGGTCCGGGACAGCGTTTTGCATCCAAAGGGGGCTACATCGTCAGGTTTGAGGATGGCCGTAGCGACAAGCTGGTAGCGGAGAGCGGTTGGATCGTGCCGTAAGAGCGGGAGAGCAGGTTGTTTCAAGGCGTGCGTTGTCGATATCCGGTCAGGTCAGTACCGGAATCAGTCATTGTACGGAGTCACATTTCAGTTCAAATTTTTTAGCATTCACTTCGGATAGTTTGCTTCGTGAAGTTCAACGCAGGGTTTATTGCGAATTTCACCTGAAGTTGACATTCGAATGCGGTTAGCTTGCTACATTACCAACCTATGCTTACAAACCCTTACATAGCCTGACAATGTGAGGTTGGCATGTTTTGTGCACATACATCTGACCAAATGCGCAGATACATCTGAGTGAAAGAGAACAATCAAGGAGAGGCAATGCTGAATTCAACAAGTTCAAACGGAAGTCGGAAATTTGGCAGTAGCCTGAAGTTGTTGTGCGCAAAGGCGGGAGCGCTGGCTTTCTTTGTTAGCTTCGGTGCCGGAGTAACCATATCCAATGTGTGGGCGGAAGACCACTCCGCGCACTCAATGCACGATATGCATTCTATGCATGACATGTCGGACATGGGGGATATGCAGGGTATGGAGCATATGGATCATTCCGCCCATCAGCAAAGCATGTCGAAACGCGGTGCCTATACCATTTCTGAAATGTCTTACTCCGTTCCCGATGTGAAACTGGTGGATGAAAATGGAAAAAAGATATCTTTGCGGGAACTTGCCGATGGCCATTCCCCGGTCATGTTGAATTTCATTTTCACCACGTGCACCACCATCTGTCCTGTGATGTCCTCTTCATTCCATCAGGCTCAGGAAAACCTGGGCAAGAACCGCAAGGACGTGCGCCTGGTGTCTATCTCGATCGACCCGGAAAACGATACGCCCAAGAAACTCAAAGAGTATGCATCCAAGAATAAAGCCGGTGCGCAATGGATGTTTCTGACCGGATCTCTGGAAGACATCCTGTCGGTGCAAAAATCATTCAATGCTTTTGCCGGCGAAAAAATGAACCACAAGCCGATCACCTTTCTGAAAGCAAAAGGCTCGGCGACCAAGTGGTTGCGCATGGAGGGATTGGTCGAAGGCGAGCAGATTCTCAACGAATTTGATAAATTGGCCGCGAACAAATAAAGGGGTACGCCAGTCCGGCTGGCGGATTTCACGGGGGAACGGTATGAACAGGAATATGGAGAAGGTGCCGATGCAAGGTCGTTCATCGCGTCCGCGGATGCGGGGCTTCACCCTGCTTGAACTACTGGTGGTGATGGTCATCATCGGTCTGCTAGCGGGTTATGTGGGTCCCAAGTATTTTTCCCAGATCGGAAAATCCGAGGTCAAGGCGACGCGGGCCCAGATTGACGGTTTGGGCAAAGCCATCGATCAATTCCGCCTGGATGTCGGACGCTATCCCACCACGGAAGAGGGGTTGGCTTCTTTGATGTCGCGTCCTTCCGGCCTGGCCAAGTGGGATGGCCCGTATCTCTCAAAGAATGTTCCGATGGATCCGTGGGGCAACCCCTATGTCTACAAGTCGCCGGGTGAACATGGCGAATATGACCTGCTTTCATACGGCAAAGACGGTCACCTTGGGGGCGAAGGAGAGGCGGCGGATATCGTTAACTGGTAATTGTTTTCCAAATAGAAGCGGGAAATTCGAACCGACGGGGAGTTTATGCAGTATGAGCTGAGGGTCTTGCGCGGTAACGAAGGAATGACTTCGTTATCCCTTGAAGCCACCGATACCAAAGATGCCGCAGCCCAGGCAAAAGCCAGGGGCTATTCGGTCATTTCGCTTTCCGCAAGGAAACAATGGACGCTGTTGAGGCCGGGAAAAAACAACAGGTTTCCCCTGGTCATGTTCAGCCAGGAATTGGTGGCGCTGCTGCAGGCCGGATTGTCTTTGATCGAGGTGCTTGAGACGCTGGCCGAAAAGGAAAATGAGCCGGAAGTGAAGAAGACGCTGGAGCAGATCATCGGACTGCTTTACGAGGGACATAAGCTGTCCTACGCCCTGGAGCAATGCCCCAAATATTTTCCTCCGCTGTATGTGGCAACGGTACGGTCCAGCGAGAAGACAGGCAGTCTGCCCGAAGTGCTGTCGCGCTATGTTGTCTATGAATCGCAAATGGAGGGGATCAAGAAGAAGATCATTACCTCGTCCATTTATCCGGTCTTGCTGGCTGTCGTGGGCACGCTGGTGGTGGTGTTCCTGATGGTGTTTGTGGTGCCCAGTTTCAGCCATATCTATGAAGACATGGGGGGGGATCTGCCGCTGATGTCGCGCTTGCTGATGCAGTGGGGGAAATTCCTGGAAGCGCATTCGAAGCTGTTGGGTTTGGCCGCCCTTGCAACAGTTGTAGGCTTGTTCGTTATCTTCAACCAGCCGTCTACCAGGACTTGGCTGAGAAGGAAAATGTGGGATATCCCGGCGCTGGGCAAGCGCATGTATGTTTACCAGATGGCAAGGTTCTTCCGCTCTTTGGGCATGCTGTTGCAAGGGGGGATGCCGATTCTGGTGGCGCTGAAAATGGTGTCGGGGCTTCTTGAAGAGTCGATGCGCGAACAGTTGCGACTGGCCGAGTTGAGCATTCAGGAGGGGGGCTCGATCTCGCAAGCGATGGAAAAATACGGTTTGGTAACACCGCTGGCATTGCGTTTGCTGCGAGTGGGTGAGCGGACGGGGCGGATGGGGGAAATGATGGAACGTATCGCGACATTTTACGAAGAAGAGACAGTTCGCTGGATCGAACGGTTCGTGAAACTGTTTGAGCCGCTGCTGATGCTCTTTGTGGGCTTGTTGGTGGGTATCGTCGTGGTGCTGATGTATTTCCCGATCTTTGAACTGGCGGGGAGTATCAAATGAGCCAGCTTGCTTCCCCGGCCACAGAGTCTGTGCCGCTCATTTCTCCGCAACTGGTGCGTGAAGCCCGCCTTGTTGCCGCGCAAACAAAACGCAGCGTCACAGACATTCTGGAAGACCAGGCAGGTCTGGGGGCGGCCGAATTCCTGAAAGCATTGGGCGGGGCTCTTCATTATCCGGTCTTCAGCATGGATGGTCTGAATGGTTTGGCTTCGGCATTCGAGGTCGTGACTTTTTCAGAAGCCGTCGAGCGGCAATGCATCGCCTTGCGCAACGGGAACGATGAAATCCTCGTGGTCTTGAGTGACCCCTTCGACACCGGCCTGCAGACTTGGTTGGAGCATCGTATTCCCGCGGGATTCGCCTGGGGATTGGCCCATCGCTCCGATGTCGCGGCATACCTGTCGAACCACGAGAAGTCGCTCAACGCGATGGACAGCATGCAGGATGTCTCCGGTCAATCGACCTCGGAAGACGGCCAGATCGTGGAAGACCTGTCGATCAAATCCATCAGCGAAGAAGCCAGTCTCATCGTCAAACTGGTGCACTCCACGGTTTACGATGCATTGAAGGCCGAGGCCAGCGATATCCACCTTGAAACGACGCCTTCTGGATTGGTCATCAAATACCGCATAGACGGGGTGCTGGTGCCGGTGGGTTCCAAGGACGGTGTGGAGTTGGCAGAGCAGGTCATCTCGCGCATCAAGGTGATCTCGGGCCTAGATATCACCGAGCGCCGCACGCCGCAGGACGGGCGATTCAAGGTGTCCATGCAACGGCACGAGATCGACTTGCGCGTCTCCATCATGCCCAGCGTGTTCGGCGAGTGCGCGGTGTTGCGTGTTCTGGACAAGCGAACACTGTCCGACCAGATGAAAGGCCTGCGTCTTGATCACCTGGGTTTTGACGAAAAATCGATGGCTTTCATTCGCCGTCTTTCCAAGGAACCCTACGGTATGGTGCTGGTGACCGGACCAACGGGTAGCGGCAAGACGACGACGCTTTATGCCGCCATCACCGAGATCAATGACGGTAAGGACAAGATCATCACGATCGAAGATCCGGTCGAGTACCAGTTGCCCGGCGTGTTGCAGATTCCAGTGAACGAGAAGAAAGGGCTGACCTTCGAGCGCGGATTGCGTTCCATCCTGCGCCACGACCCGGACAAGATCATGGTGGGCGAGATCCGCGATGCCGAAACCGCCCAGATCGCCGTGCAATCGGCGCTGACCGGCCACCTGGTATTTACCACCGTGCACGCCAATAACGTGTTCGATGTCATTGGCCGTTTCATGCACATGGGAGTCGACCCGTACAGTTTCGTTTCGGCGTTGAACGGCATCGTTGCCCAACGCCTGGTGCGGGTGAATTGCACGCATTGTCTGGGAGACGATTTTCCAGACGATGCTTTGATCGAGGAGTCCGGGATCAGTTTGCCTGATGCCAGAGAAATCAGATTCCGCGCCGGACGCGGTTGCGGGCATTGTCGCGGAACAGGCTTCAAGGGACGCAAGGCGATCGCCGAAGTACTCTATCTTAACGACGAGATCCGGGAACTCATCATCGCCAGGCAGCCGGTGCGGCTGGTGCGCGAGGCGGCCAAGCGCAACGGGACCCGGCTTCTGCGCGAAGGCGCCCTTGATCTGGTATTCCGCGGCGAATCAACTTTGCAGGAGGTAAACCGTGTCACTTTCGTTGCGTGATGAATTGCGCGTGGTTGTGTATCGCGACCGGATCCAGCTTGTCCGGGTTGGACGGCAGCTCACGCTTCGCGGCCGAAAATCAGGCATTCTGGAAAAGACAAACCACCCATATTTGTCCGTCGATGGTTCGAATGCGGATGGCGCGATCAAGGCACTTGAATCCTCCCTTTCCGCGTTGGCAAGCAAGCCGGCCTTTGCCAGTGTGATCCTTTCCAATCATTTCATGAACTACGCAATGGTTGAACTGAATCAAACTTTGAATGGTGAGGTGGAGGAACTGGCTTATGCGAAGCACTGCTTCACCCAGTTGTACGGTTCCGGTGCGGAATCCTGGGAGATCAGGCTGAGCGGAAACCCGGGCACCCGGCAACTTGCCAGCGCGCTGGATGCGATGTTCCTGCAGAACCTCCGCGCAGTATTCGCACGGGCCGGAATCAGGCTCGAATCCGTGCAACCCTGTCTGATGGCAGCGTACAACAATAGCCATTCCGAGCTGCAACACCAGGATGCGTGGTTTGTGTTGGTTGAAGATGACAATCTGTGCATCGGGACGGTCAGGCAGGGGGGGTTGGGCGGGATCAGATCGATGAAAGTATCCGATGACTGGATCCTGAAGCTGAATGAGATATTGGAACGGGAATCCTATTTGTCAGATGCCGATATTGCATCGGACAAGGTGTTCCTGTGGGCACCAACCTGCTTGATGGCAGACTTGCCAAAAAGCACCCGCTGGAAGGTACAGAAAGTGAAACCCGAAATCCGGCCCGCTTTTGCTCCCGATTTTGACGAGCGATTCGCGCTTGCCTTGTGTAATTGAAGACTATGGCTGAACTTAATCTGGATTATCAACCCTACTCACCCTTTCCCTGGGGAGGGGTAGTCCTGCTTGGCGTCGTCGCGGCCACCCTGGCATTGGCCGCTATCCATCACCGGCGGTTGAGCGAGCAAGTGACGGCTCTGGAAGTCAGGGTTGAAGTGACGACTGTCAGAGGTGCGCAACGCGAGTCATCAGCGCGCGGTAATGCCGAACTGGCGCTGGAGGTCAAAAATGCGAACGACGTGTTGCGTCACCTTGGGGTGCCCTGGGAGTCTTTGTTCCATGCGCTGGAATCTTCCGGGAATCAGAACATCACATTGTTGGCTATCGAGCCGGATGTCGAGAAAGGTCAAGTAAAGATCAGCGGCGAGGCAAAGAGTTTCGCCACGCTCATGAGTTATATGACACACCTGCAAGGGCAAGCTGTTCTCGGTTCGGTGTATCTGCAGAATCACGACGTGCAGGCGGAAGATCCGGACAAGGCCGTGCGCTTTTCGCTCATCGCCACATGGCAGGATAAGCCATGATGACCCGTTTGAATTCCCTGAAGGCGGTGCTTGCCCGATATTCTTCGAGTGGAGCAGGATTGTCACGGGGTATTTCCGCACAGGAATATCTGCGCCGGATCTCGCGCCGCTGGTTGCCGCTACTGGGCTGGCCCGGAATCGTGGCGATTGGTTTGATGGTCATGTGCATTCCCCTGTATTTCTCGATGCTGGCCCCGATGCAGGACCGGCTGAATTTGCTGAAGCGGGCCGACAATGCTTTGAGTGAAAAATCCGCGGGTGCCAACAATGGTTATCACGGGACGGGTAACCCGGTGGATGAGCTGGAGGAGTTTTACCGACACTTCCCCCTGGAGAAGAATTCTCCCAAATGGCTGGGAAAGATGGCCGAGATCGCGACCAGGAATGGAATCAATCTGAATCACGGGGAATATATTGTGACCCGGGACAAAGTTGGCCGCCTGATACGCTTCAAGATCACCTTGCCGGTTCAGGCGCGGTACACACAGATACGCAAATTCATAAGCGCTTTGAATATCGAAATCCCGAACATGGCTCTGGAAAACGTCCAGTTTCAGCGCAAGGATGTTTTGGATTCGGACGTTCAGGTCAAGATCAGACTGCAGTTGTATATGGTGCAGGAATCATGAGACTGGGTCGACTGCAATGGGGAGCCATTGGAATCGCGACATTACTTCTGGTCGTGATGGCCCCATCCGACGATGTAGCCGTCGGCAAGTCACCGGCTCGACCGGGAAGCCAGCGTTCGGGTGATACGCCAGCTGCCGATTCGCGGAATAAAGAAATTGGACATGTGGAGCTGGATCGGCTGGACAAGCTGGCGCTGGAACACAATGACAGGAAGAAAGTCGGGGATGCGTTCAATACGGCGTTCTGGGACGCGCCCACTCCCTCGGCAGCGCGCTCGAAACTGCCAAGCCAGCCGGCCGTGTCGGCTGTGCCTGTCGTCGTGGTTCCCGAAGCGCCTCCGATGCCTTTCACCTATCTCGGGCGTTATGGCGACACTGCTTCGCGCACAGTCGTTCTGGCCAAAGGGGAGCGGGTCTACACCGTGACGGTCGGTGAAGTCATCGAGAGTACTTACCGGGTGGAAAGATTTACTTATGGCACGGTCAATCTGACCTACCTGCCATTGAATATCGAGCAGCATTTGCCCACCGGCGAAGCATTGTGAATTTGAGAGTGACGGAAGTAATAAAGCGTTAATGATTCTGGTTGAGGATAATAAGAAATGTCGATATTGATATCTGGAAGCAAATCCCTTTCTGCGGCCGCCCTGATGGCGGCGGTGTTCATTCTTGCCGGTTGTGCAACACAGGCACTGCACAACAAGGGGATGGAGCTCGTGCAGGAAGGGCAGTTTGAAGCAGGACTCGCCAAGCTGGAATCCGCGAGTGCAGCCAAGCCGGAAAATCCGGGATACCGTTCCGATTTGCTGCGCACCAAGGCACAGGTTACCAACCGTTTGTTGGCCAATGCTTCCGGGGAGCTGGCGGTCGGTCACTATGATGCCGCGCAAGCCATATACGAGCGGATACTGAAGATCGACAGCGACAACAAAAATGCAAGTCTTGCCATCGAGGCCCTGGCGATGAACAAGCGTCACGATGCGCTGATAGGTGAAGCCAGAAAGTATCTTGAAAAGGAAGAATTCGATGCGGCCCGCACTGTCCTCAAGCCCGTATTTCTGGAAAACGCCAAGAACAGTCAGGCCGTGACTCTGCTGCGCCAGATCGATGAGCAGCAACATAAGGTGCAGATGGCCGAGCCTTCTTTGATGAGAAAGTTCAAGAAGCCGGTCAGTCTGCAATTCCGCGATGCAAACGTCAAAATGGTGTTTGAAGCGCTTTCCCGTCTGACCGGAATCAATGTATTGCTGGATAAGGACATACGGGCCGATACAAAGACTTCCATATTTGTGAAGGATGTTTCTGTCGAGGATGCAGTCGACTTGATCCTTATGCAAAGTCAACTGGAGAAGAAGATCCTCAGCGACAACACGCTGTACATCTATCCGAATACACCGGCCAAGGCCAAGGATTTTCAGGATCTGAAAATCCGCAGCTTCCATCTGGTCAACGCGGATCCCAAAGTGATCATGAACATGATCAAGACGCTGCTGAAGACCAAGGATATCGTCATTCACGAGAAGACCAACTCAATCGTGATGCGGGATACGCCGGATGCGATCCATCTGGCCGAGAAGCTGGTGGCAGACCAGGATATCGCCGATCCTGAAGTGATGCTTGAAGTCGAAGTGCTGGAGATCAGCCGCTCGCGCTTGTCAGAGATCGGGGCAAAGTATCCGTCCAAGCTTTCATTCACTGCAGCCACGACAACATATGACGCGCTGAAAGCAATCAATAGTTCCATGATCAACGTGACTCCCGCGCCGTCGATCACGCTCAATGCCATGTTGCAGGACAGCGACACCAATATTCTCTCCAGCCCGCGCCTGAGGGTGCGCAATCGTGAGAAGGCCAAAATCATGATCGGCGAAAGAGTGCCGATCATCACCAACTCGATAACACCCATCACGGGCGGGACCGGTTCGGTCGTTACGGGTACGGTGAGCTATCAGGATGTGGGGTTGAAACTGGATGTTGAGCCGGATATCCATCTGGATAACGAAGTCACGATCAAGATCGGACTGGAAGTCAGTTCACTCGGCCTGGCTGTCACCAATACATCGGGGTCGGTTGTATACCGGGTGGGTACCCGCAACACTTCCACATCGCTGCGCTTGCGCGATGGCGAAACGCAGATTCTTGCCGGTCTGATCACCGACGACGACAGAAGTACCGTGGACAAGGTGCCGGCACTGGGTCAGATCCCGCTGCTTGGGCGCTTGTTTGCAAGCGACAATTCGACCAAGGCGAAGACGGAAATCATTCTGTCCATCACTCCGCACCTCGTTGGTAATGCAAAACTCGCCGATGCCAGAGAAACCGAATACTGGTCCGGAACGGAGTCTGCATTGCACAGCAATCAACTCATGCTCAAGCAGATGGGCACGGTTACCCTGAGCAATCCCGGGTCAACGCCGGCAACGATGCCTGTGCCGTCGGCACCCTCGGCTATTGCGGCTCCCGCCGCCGTTTCAGTCCCGGCTCCGGGCACAGCCCAAACTACCAAAGTCGTTCCGGTCACCAATGCGGTGCCGGCTGCCGGTGCGGTTCCCGTGGCCAGTGCGGTGCCGGCCGCCAGCCCGGCAAAGAATGCCGAATCAGCGGCTGCCCCGGTTGTGCTTTCCTGGCAGGGGCCGAATCAGGCCAAAGTGGGTGACAAGATCACGTTGGCGCTGAACACTCCGTCTTCACAGGGGCTGAAAAAAATCGCACTTCAAATCGGTTTTGATCCCGAATCGTTGAAAGTGATCGATGTCACCGAGGGGGATTCCCTGAAGCACGGCACAGTCCAGCCAGGCATGAACAAGCGTATCGACCAGTCGGGTGGTGGCATTTCGGTCGACTTGTCGGGTTCCGGTTCCGGCGCTGCCGCCAATGTCGTCACACTGGTATTGGAAGTGATTTCACCGGCCCAAGGGACATCGGTTTCTGTCGATGCTGTTACGGCGACCGATACCAATGGTGATGCGATATCCGCGGCTGCTCCGGAGGCGCACGTTATTGCGCTGACGCAATGATGGTGTTCAAGCAAAGAGGATTCACGCTGATCGAACTCATCGTGACCGTTGCGATCATCGGAATTCTGGCATCCGTGTCTTTGCCGCTGGCGGAATTATCCGTGCAGCACAACAAGGAGCAGGAGTTGCGCCTGGCGCTGAGGCAGATTCGGGAAGGGATAGATGCTTACAAGCAGGCTTATGACGATGGGTATATCGCGCATTCGGCGGACCGATCCGGTTACCCGGAATCGCTGCAGGCACTGGTCGGGGGCGTTGCCGACATCAAGAGTCCGACCGCCGGCAAGAAGATCTACTTTCTCAGGAGGATTCCCCGTGATCCTTTCGCCGCTGATGCAAGCGTTCCCGATGAGAACACTTGGGGCAAGCGCAGTTACCAAAGCAGCGCAGATGAGCCGCAGGAGGGCGGTGATGTGTTCGATGTGTTTTCGCTAAGCACAGCGACGGGCATGAATGATGTTCCGTACTGGAAATGGTGATTGGGTGCGATGAATAGAATTCGCAAAAGGGGATTTACGCTGATCGAGTTGCTGGTGGTCATGGCCATCATCGGCACTTTGTTGACCATCGCGGTTCCGCGATATCTGCACAGTGTGGATAGATCAAAGGAAGCTGTCCTGCGCCAGAACTTGTCACTGACCAGGCAGGCGCTGGATAAATTCTTTAGCGACCATGGAAAGTATCCGGACGCGCTGGAAGACTTGGTCAACAAGAAATATCTGCGCAGCTTGCCCTACGATCCGATAACGGAAAGCAATTCAACCTGGCAGGTCATTGCGCCTCTGGGGCCCGATAAAGGCGCGGTTTACGACATCAAGAGCGGGGCGCCGGGCACTGCGCTGGATGCGACCGAATACAAGGATTGGTGATGACCTGTGAACGGCAATGCGGGAGTCTGCTCCCGGTTGGTTTCAAGGCCGCAAACGGCGGGTTTACCTATATCGGGCTGTTGCTGATTGTTGCATTAATGGGGATCGCGCTGCTCGCAGTGGGGGAGGTTTGGCACGTTGCACGGAAGCGGGAGAAAGAACAGGCGTTGTTGTTTGTCGGGCACCAGTTCAAACAGGCCATCAAGATGTATTGCGCCCATGCACCGGAGGCTAACAAGCTACAGCCCTATCCAACACAACTCGAGGACTTGCTGAAGGATCCGCGGTTCCCGTCAACCCAAAGGTACTTGCGGACGATATACATTGACCCGGTCTCCGGCAGTTCCGAATGGGGGGTATTGAGATTGCCGGGAGGCGGGATATACGGGGTTTACAGCCTTTCCGAAGAATCACCGATCAAGCGCGGCAACTTCAGGCCTGAAGAAGCCGGATTTGAAGGCAAGGACAAGTATTCTGACTGGAAATTTGTTTACGTAAAATCACAGAACCAGAAATAAATGGCTGACGATCACAACAATATCCATGAAATGACAAAGGCTAAGAAACTGCGCACTTGCACTTCACGGTTGGCATAGCGATCAAAGCGCGAGGGGAGGGGCGGTATGATAAAATTTTTCCGCTGTACACAAATAACTATAACGAATCACAAGGGGAGGTCAACAACATGATCTTGCGTATTTTTTTGATTGTCCTGGAAGTCCTCTTCATTACCGTTCTGGACTATTACATGGCATCGAGCTTCTATTCCCTCGACGTGTTGTATTGTTTGCCGGTAATCCAGACTGCCCGGTTGGGGGCATTGCAAAAACAACGAAACAGCGATTCGCACACCGTGGCCATCGTCGCGGTCTTTTGTGCCCTTGCCTGGAGTTTGGCTGAAGCGGCGGTAACCTGGCCGAATTTTCCCATCAGTGCGTTTTTGATGAATGTGGTTACGCGCAGCGTCACGTTCACCATCATCGGGCGAGTCCTTATAAAGATCCGCAAGGACAAGCAGTATTCCCGAAAAGACTGGCTGACCGGCTTGCCTGATCGGATGGAGTTCATCAAGTGGTTCGAGGTCAAGCAAGACCAGAGTGAGCGGTCAGGCCATCCATACTCCCTGGTTATGATCAATATCGACAGCTTCAGGGCATTCAACGACAAACACGGATACCAGATCGGCGACCAGGCTTTGGTGCAGTTGGCAGACACGCTGCGCGAGAATTCCAGAGACGTGGATACCGCATCCCGCCTGGGGAGCGATGAGTTTTTGCTACTATTGTCCGATACTGACGCGAAGACATGCGACTTTCTCGCCAACCGGCTGATTGATGCTGTCAGGAGCGGCTTTCAGAAGAATGGCTGGGAGTTGTCGTTGTCTTGCGGAACCGTGACGGAAACCGGCTTCACCCGGACAGTTGACGAACTTCTCAGGGCTGCCGCGGATTCCATGTGCCGGGAAAAATCAGTCGTGAGGCAGCATGCCCCGGAAAAAGAATGGACCTCTGGCGCGACGATTGGCGCATGATTGATTTCTTGCTTGCTCCGCGATGCTGATGACCCTTCGGTGTTCAGGTTGCATTTCTGGCAGGTGGGTACAAGCACCAATCAGGTCCTCGCATTGGGAAATTTGATTTATGTATAAGACCGCACAAAGCGTGTATCAGGAGAACGATGAATCTTTCGATTTGTTAATTCAAGTCTGGATCAGGTTTATCATTGCTTTTTCCAGCCTGCTTGCGTTTTTTGTGGACCCGGTGGACTCGGGATATCCCAGCGAGATAACCCATATTCTGCTGATCACGTATTGTCTCTACAGTGCTTGCTTTGTGTTTTTCTTCGACATGGGAACACTCCTCGAATTCGCCTCGAAACGGGCGATTCACTGGTTAGACGTGTTCGTGTTTTTTGGTTTGATTGCCCTGACCGGTGGGGCGGATAGTCTCTTCTTCATGTTTCTTTTCTTTCCGATCATCGTGGCATCCTTTTCGCTGGGCTTCAAGGAAGGACTGCGGGTCAGTCTTGCATCTGTTGTGTTGTTCACGATTGTCGGGTTGCTCTTTATTCCCCCCGGCAAAAATTATGATCTGGCCGAGGCGATTGTGCGTCCGGTCTGTCTGATCGTTTTCGGTTACATGATCGCGCATTGGGGAGAAGGCCGGATCGTTCTCAAACGGAGATTGGGCCTGTTGCAGGAGATCGGCACAAACTGGAATCCGCGATTCGGCGTGAACCACGCGATGATGACCAGTCTCATGCGATTGGTTGATTTCTTCAAAGGCAGCCGCTGCTTTGTCGTGATAGAACGGTCTGACGCTCTTCCGAGGCATGTCATGTTCACTTCGGATCGCCGCAAATCACGCGTATCGGAAGAACCGAACGAGATCGCGGATACGACAGCAAAAGAGCTGCTGGTGTTTCCCAAGATGCTCGCGCTGTCATATGAGAACACAACGTACGGCTTTAGGAACTTCAACAAGCACTATGCCTATGATATTGAGACTTCGGAACCCACCAACCGCTTTGGCAGGGTATGCGAATCGCTTTCCGGCCTCTTCGATGACGAGTCGTATATTTCCGTTCCTTACCGGCAGCAGGGAATAGATTCGGGGAGGCTGTTCCTGGTAGCCGCAGGCAGGGAGTTCACGCGTTCGGATATTGCGTTCGTCCAGCAGGTGTCGGATGTGATCTCTACAGTTATCGAGAACATGCAGTTGATCGAGAATCTTGTCTCGGAGGCCGAGGGGCAGGAGCGGCACAGAATATCCCTGGATGTGCACGACACGACCATTCAACCCTACATCGGATTGACGCTGGCCCTGGATGGGTTGTCCCGGGAGTTCGGTTCGGATCAGTTGCTGACGTCAAGAATCAACGAAATCATCAATATGGCGAATCTGACCATACATGACCTGCGAAGCTACAAGGATACGCTGCGGGAAAAATCGCTCATGCGCGGGGATTTTCTTATTTCCGCCATCAAGAACCAGGCGGAACGGTTGCTGCAATTCTACGGAATTCGCGTGGAGGTAAGCGGGAGTGTCGATCCCAACCTGTCGGGAAGTATTGCCGAGGCGTGTTTCCAGATCGTCAAGGAAGCTTTAAGCAATATCCTCAGGCACACCAATTCCAAAGAGGGATTTGTTTCGTTCAATTGCACCGAGCGTTCTTTGTCCTTAAAGATTGGCAACAAGACCGATGGCAACGAAAAGTCCCAGGAACCATTCAAACCCAAAACAATTTGTGAACGTGCCAATTCCCTGAACGGGAAAACCGAGGTGGCAATTGATATCGGTGGTCTTACCGTTGTCAGAGTGACACTGCCGCTCGTCAAGGATTGAAAATGAACATACTGACTGATAAGACAATTCGTGTTCTGCTGATCGACGATCATCGCAGTGTGTTGTGGGGATTGGAGAAACTGATCGAAAGCCAGCAGCCCAGGATGCAGGTGATAGGAAAATTCACCAGCTTTGCCGAGGCCTCGACCGTGCTGGAAAAGTTGCAGCCGGATATCATCCTGCTTGACCTCGATCTCGGTGTGGAACACGGCATTGATGTTATCCCGAGAATGATTCCGCTCACCAAGGCAAAGATACTGATCCTGACCGGGTCGCGCGATACGGCGATGCACGATAAGGCCATCATCGCCGGAGCCAAAGGGATACTCGAAAAAGAGAATTCCGCCGAGTTGATCCTGACGGCAATCCAGCAGGTGCATGAAGGCCAGTTATGGATGGATCAGGCCAGAATGGGCAGAATCATCCAGGAGCTCTCCAGAAAGAAATCCGACGAAGAAAAGAGCCCGGAGCGCAAGAAGATTGATTCGCTTACCCAGCGTGAACGGAAGATCGTCCTCGCGGTGACCACCCGGGCTGGCGCGACAGGAAGCGATGTCGCCAAAGTGCTGCATATCAGCGAGAGCACGCTGCGAAATCACCTCAGCTCGATCTATACAAAACTTGAACTCACCAACCGTCTTGAGTTGTGGGACTACGCCTATAAGAACGGATTGAACAAAGAGTCGGTCTAGCACCGGGATTATTCCGGTTGTGATTCAAAAGTGACTGCATCGTGCCTCCCTGTTCGATGCGGTATTGACTTGGTAAGCCTTATTCCCCTTCTATCGTTCCCGTTCTGACTGCAGCCCGACAGGGGTAAATTGAGCCTCGAATTGGAGGGCGGGGCGGGCGGGCGCTGTGATAATATGCGGCGCTTAAATTTGTCGTCTCCGGACAGTGATTTGTCTATCAAAAAGGGGATGCAAATCGGAATTGTTCTCAAGGCCCCGGGTTTGCGCTCATGGTGAAAAGCCTGCAAAATTAAATGGTTATTTAATGATTGCTGTCTGGAATTGTCTGGTTGTTGCCAGTGAGGCCATGGCATCCGTTGCAGTGGATGCCTTTCGAGTTCTGGCGCGAAGCACGCAGGTGCTTCGCTTGTTCCGGGTACAAAACAAAAACGGTCCGCTTGCGCGAACCGTCTTGTTTGATATTGGTGCCCAGAAGAGGACTCGAACCTCCACAGTCTTGCAACCGCTAGGACCTGAACCTAGTGCGTCTACCAATTCCGCCATCTGGGCATTGCTTCGAGGGTGCGCACTTTAATTGCTATAGGATTTTGTGTCAATGACGAAAAAGAAAAAAAGTATCCGCGAACTCGACCCGTTTCTGGAGCGCGAGCGCGAAACGTACGATCAACCCCTGCCGAGCCGGGAATATATCCTGCAGATGCTGGCGGAAAAAGGGGTGCCCCTGGAACAGGACGAGTTATGTGCCCTGCTGCAGATAGAACACCATGAGGAAGAGCTGTTCCTGCGTCGCCTGCGCGCCATGGAGCGCGATGGCCAGATCATGCGCAACCGCAAGCGTGCCATCTGCGTGGTGGACAAGCTTGATTTGATCAAGGGCAAAGTACAGGGGCATCCCGACGGTTTCGGTTTCCTGATTCCGGAAGACGGCAGCCCCGATCTGGTGTTGAGCGAGAAGGAGATGCACAAGGCGCTGCATGGCGATGTCGTCATGGCGCGCGCCGGCGGCGAGGACAGGCGCGGAAGGCGCGAAGCCAAGATCGTCGAAGTGCTGGAACCGGCCAATACCCGCGTGGTAGGGCGTTTGTATGAGGAGCATGGCATCCAGTTTGTAGTGGCCGAAAACCGCCGCATCAGCCAGGACTTTCTGGTCACACCGGGTGCCTCTGGCGGCGCCAAGGCAGGGCAGGTGGTGATGCTGGAGATCATGCAGCAACCCTCCAAACATGCCCAGCCCATCGGACGCATTGTCGAGGTGTTGGGTAACTATGCCGATCCGGGCATGGAGATCGAGATTGCATTGCGCAAGCATGATCTGCCCAACGAATTCCCGCATGACGCCAAGAAGCAGGCCGAAACTTTCTCCCCCGAAGTAAAACCGGCCGATTATGCCGGACGCGAGAGCGTAGCTAACCTGCCGCTGGTGACCATCGACGGCGAGACCGCGCGCGATTTCGACGATGCGGTGTATTGCGAACCGAGCGGCAAAGGATTCCGTTTGGTGGTGGCCATCGCCGACGTGAGCAGTTATGTAAAGTCCGGTGATGCGCTGGACAAGGAAGCGATCAATCGCGGCAACTCGGTGTATTTCCCGCGCCGCGTGATCCCGATGTTGCCGGAAGAGCTGTCCAACGGCCTGTGTTCGCTCAACCCCAACGTCGAGCGCCTGTGCGTGGTGTGCGACATGCAGATCAGCGCAGAGGGCGAGATACAAAAACACCGCTTCTACCCTTCCGTGATGTTCTCGCATGCCCGCCTGACCTACACCAAGGTTGCCGACATGTTGGCCAATCCGCAGGGAGAGAACGCGAAAACTTACGCCGAAGTGCTGCCGCACATCAACAACCTCTACAAGCTGTTCCAGACCCTGCTGCAGGCGCGTGCCAAACGCGGCGCCATCGACTTCGAGACGGTCGAGACGCAGATGATTTTCAACGATCAGGGCAAGATCGAAAAGATCGTGCCGGTGATACGCAACGATGCGCACAAGCTGATCGAGGAATGCATGCTGGCGGCCAACGTCTGTGCGGCGGCCTTCCTGAAAGAGCATGAGCATCCGGTGCTGTACCGCGTGCATGAAGGCCCGACGCCCGAGAAGCTGGAAGCGGTGCGCGAATTTTTCAAGGAGTTCGGACTGCAACTGGGCGGGGGTGACGACCCGCAGGCGGGAGATTATTCCAAGCTGCTCAAACAGATCAAAGGCCGACCCGATGCCGGATTGCTGCAAACCGTGATGCTGCGTTCGCTGCGCCAAGCGGTGTATGCGCCGGAGAATCTGGGGCACTTCGGCCTGGGTTACGAAGCTTATGCGCACTTCACATCACCTATCCGCCGCTATCCTGACCTGTTGGTTCACCGCGCCATCAAGGCCGTGCTGGAAGGCAAGCAATACAAGCCAAAGCTCAAGTGGGCCGAACTGGGCGTGCATTGCTCGATGACCGAGCGGCGTGCCGATGACGCCACACGCGATGTCGAGGCCTGGCTGAAATGTTTCTACATGCGCGACCATCTGGGCAGCGTTTTCAACGGAACAATCTCCTCGGTCACCGGCTTCGGCCTGTTTGTGGCGCTGGATGATCTTTATGTCGAGGGGTTGGTACACGTGTCCGAACTGGGCGCGGACTACTATCACTTCGATCCGGCCAAGCACCAGATGCTGGGCGAACGTACCGGCAAGCGTTACCGCCTCGGTGATCGCGTCAGGGTGAAGGTGGTTCGGGTGGACATGGAAAGTACCAAGATTGACTTCGTGCTGGAGGCGGAAGCCATCCCGGCGGGGACCAGCGTAGCTCCGGGTGATGAAGGTATCGATGTCGGCGCATGGGGGGCTGCAACGCCCAAGAAAGCCGCCAAACCGGCTGTGAAATCAGGGAAGTCATCGGGTAAGGCAGGGAAGCGTCATGGCTGAGTCACGCATCATTCACGGTTTTCATGCCGTTACCGCCCGCATACGCCAGAATGCCGACAGCGTGCTGGAAGTGTTTGTCGATACCGCCCGTCGTGACCCGCGCGCGCGCGACTTGCTGAAGTTGGCCGAGAGCAACGGCGTACGCATCATTCAGGTGGACGGCAAGCGACTCGACGGGATGGCCGGCAACACCCGCCATCAGGGAGTTGCTGCACGGGTGGATGCCGCGCAGAAGGTGCAGCATCTGGATGATGTGCTGGACACCCTGACTGAACCGGCCTTGTTGCTGGTGCTGGACGGTGTGCAGGATCCGCACAATCTGGGGGCCTGTCTGCGCAGTGCCGATGCTTTCGGTGTGCACGCGGTGATTGCCCCCAAGGATCGGGCGGTAGGCATCAATGCCACCGTGGAAAAAGTGGCTTGCGGGGCGGCACAAACTGTCCCGTATATCACTGTCACCAATCTGGCGCGCACCCTGCGCGAACTGAAGGAGCGCGACATCTGGATTATCGGAACGGATGGCGAAGCCGAAACAAATCTGTATGATGTGCGGCACACAGGTGCCGTGGCCTGGGTTTTGGGGGCAGAAGGCGAGGGTTTGCGCCGTTTGACCAAGGAGACCTGCGATCAGCTGGTGCGCATCCCGATGCAGGGGAGCGTGGAAAGTTTGAATGTCTCGGTCAGTACCGGTGTGTGTTTGTATGAAGCAAGGCGGCAGAGAGCAGCCACATAATAACGATTCGGCAGGAGGGGAAGGTGATGGAGAAATTCGATTTTTCGATTCTGACCCGGGATGGACAAAAGGTCGACAGCATCGTTATCGCCGGTCGCGATCAGGACGAGGCGGAACGCAAGTTGCGCCAGATGTACCGTTACTGCGAAATTGTGAGTTGCAATGAAAAAGGCTCCGGGGATGGAAAGAGTCAGCAGGTGATGTCTGTCGAGGACATTCTTTCGCTGATTTCCAAGTGACTCGGTCCGGCATCACTCGATAAATCCGGCTTCCAGCAATTCTTTCAACAGATCATCGTGATCATGCGCGCCGCGGCTGTCGGGTGCGTGCTCATAAACCGTTTTGTTCATCGCCGGACTTTCCGCCAGACTGACGTTTTCCGAGATGCGGGTGCGGCACACATCGGCTCCAAAGTGTTCTTCCACCAGCTTCAACACATCCCATGACATGCGTCGCCGTCCGTCAAAACGGGTGAGCAGATAGCGCCGCGGCACACGCCTTTTGAGTACCTGCTCGAGTGCGTTCAGGGTTTTCTCGATTTGCAGCGCCCCCTTTGTGGAGAGATGGTCCGCAGAAATAGGGACGACCAGACCGGTACAGGCGAAAATTGCGTTCAGGGACAAGACGCCGACCATGGGGTTGCAGTCGATTACCACCGGGCTTTCCTTGCCACCAAATCGTTCGGTCTGCAAAGCCGTATTGAGCTTGTTCACCACATTGAAGCCCTTGCCGTACAGTGCATCCACTTTGGAAAGCTCGGTGTGGGCGGGAATTACATTGATGCCACTGGATGATACTTTAACCAACTGGCGCAAGGGACGATTACTCTGGAACATGCTCAGTACCGTGTCCGTGCCCGACTTGGCAGTGACATTTGTGATGGAACTGAGCTGTGCCTGCGGGTCAAGATCGATACCGTAGGCGGAGCGACCGATGCGTGACAGGGCAGCAGCGAGATTGACGGCGGTAGTCGTCTTGCCGACCCCGCCTTTTTGATTGAAAACAGCAATGATGCTCATACGGCCGAGATTCTAGCCGAAATCGGTGCTACGTATAGGGGAATAACGAGGTGAAACAGTCCGGGCCGGTGAGGTCCGGACTAAAAACGACATCAGTTCCGCTTGTAAATGATCTGCTTGGTTTCGCCTTCACAATTTCCCACTACTTTGCCGTCGGGTGACTTGGCGGGTGTCGCCACCGCACCTGAAGCTGCGGGCGCAACAGCAGCCGGAGCGACAGCGACGATATCCAGCGTATAGGAGGTGATTCCCTTGGCCTGCAGTTTGGCATCGATCTGTGCTTTGACATCGTCACACGAGGCTGTTGCTGTAACGGAAATACTGGCCAGACATGCAGCGAATAGCATATTGCGCATAAAAGACTCCTTATCAAGATTGAAAAACAACGGTTACAACACACGCGTTCCGGCTTAAGTCAGCCCTTCAACGCATCAACTCTTCGATCTTGCGGTTGGCACCCTGTAGCTTCTTGAACAGGGCCAGCAACAGAGCCTTATCCATGTAGGCCTTGGCTTCACCCTCCAAACATTCGATACCGGCTTTCTTTATCTCCGCCGCAATTACCTGGTTATCGGCAATCACCGTTGCCGAACGCGAGATGTTCTCGTTGGAGAAAAACATCCCCTCGCCTATGCATTCACCACTGCGTATGGTGCCGACGATTTTGTTGTTGAAGAAGGCGGTGGCAGTGCCGAAAAGAATGACATAGAAAGCGTGCATACCTTCGCCTTCGGTGGTGATATGGGCACCGGGTGCAAATGTCCGGATGTCCGCCTGATCGGAGATGGGTCTGAGCCAGTCGCTGGGAACGGGATCGAAAAAGGAGCATTTGCGCAGTTCGTTGAAGCGGTCAGTCGAGACCTCATCGAGACGTTTGGTGAAACTGGCGAGACTGGCTTGAATAGCGTCGAGTTCGTTCATGGTTACTCCCTGTGCGTGTCATCCCGATGACACTGTGCGGCGAATAGGGTGAAACTTACCACAAGCCATGAGGAATGTGTTGTGCAGCGCGTTTCAGCTAAACTAGGCTCCATGAATCCGACCCCAGAATGGGACAAAGAGGCTTTGTTGGAAATGCCTTCTTTTGTGCCCTTACACTCGTGCCTCGCCAATATTGAAATGCAGCGTTTCCCGACTTTGCAGGATTGCAACTCACTGCTCGCGGGGTATCAGCCGACCATTACCGTGCAGAGCGGTCAACCGCTGCGCTTCGTTCCGCAGAAGTACGGCAAGCTGCCTTTCGAGGAGCAGTATGAACCGCGCTGTTACTTTAAAGGTGAAGTGCCGACACGCGAGAACAACTGGCATGATCTGCTCAATGCATTGGTGTGGCTTACCTTTCCAGAGTCCAAGGCAGCCATCAATGCGCGCCACTATCAGGCTCTGACCGAGGAGATGGATGCTGATACCCGCAGTCAGCGCGGCGCCGTGCGCGACACCAATACTTTATTGGATGAATCGGGAGTCATCGTTGCCTGCGCCGAAAATGAACTGGGAGAGTTATTGAAGAACTTTCAGTGGAAAGAGTTGTTCTGGCAAAGGCGCGCCCAAGTCAGGGCCGGTATGGGGTTCTATCTGTTCGGTCACGGACTGTACGAAAAGACGCTGCGCCCTTATGTCGGCATGACCGGTCAGGGGTTGCTCTTGCCTGTAGAGCAAGCATTCTTTGCCTGGCCGCAGGCCCGGCAGTTGGCGCATCTGGATCGATTGCTGGCAGACTACCTGAATTCGGCTGCACACTGCTGCAGTACCCGAGAACTGACACCTGTGCCGCTGCTCGGTATACCGGGTTGGTCGGAAGAGAGTGAGAATGAGCGCTATTACGACAATACAAACTATTTCAGACCGGGTAGACATGGACATTCAGCTGCTTAAATCTCCGCCGTTCCGGCTTCTGCAAGCTAGCCTGGTCGGTCTGATGATCGGTGCCGTAATGGCTCAAGCCGAGGAATTCTCACAAAACCTGGACGGCGATATCGGCCTGAGCGGCTATTACACGCACAGTATCGTGCGCGGCAAAAGCGACGAGATCAGTGTGCTGCCATACGCTGATTTCGCATACGGAAGATTCTTCGCCCGGGTTGATACATTGGGTATCAAAACGCTGAAACTCGGATATGGTCACCTGGAACTGGTTGGTCGGATCAGTCAGGACGGGTTCAGCACGGATACGCCCGCCTTGCTCGGCCTTGGGAAGCGGGAAACACCCGTACCGTTGGGCGTGGGAACCCTGCAGGTGACGCCGTTCGGCGGAATAATGATCAATGCCTTTCACGACATACATCGCTCCAAAGGCAATCTGTTCGAGGTGATTTACGCCGGTGAAGTCGATCTGCCGCGGGTGACGTTCTATCCCTTGCTGGGGGCTGAATATCAATCAGGCGGATATGTCCGCTACTTGTACGGAATATCGGCCCAGGAGTCGGTGGCGAGTCTGTATTCTGTTTATAACCCGTCTGGGGCATACAACGAATTCATCGGTCTGATAGCCGATGTCGATCTGTCGGCCGGGTATCATCTGAATTGTTATGTGCGTCGCAAGTGGCTGGGCGATGCGATCCGGCAAAGTCCGATCGTGGGTCAGAGATATCTGGATACGGGCTACATCGCCCTGAGTTACCGCTTCAAGTAAGCGGCGTCAAGATTCTATTATCCGGGGGCTGTTATCAGATTCGCGCAGCGTATCCCGCTGCGCACGGCCCCTTCCAGGGTGGCAGGGTAATCCCCCTTCGTGTAATCGCCAGCAAGTAGAAGGTTGGGCAGTGCGGTTTGCTGCGCAGGGCGTGGCAGGTCTGGAGAGCAACAGAATGTGGCGCGCTTCTCGGCGATGACTTGGAACCATTCCGGTTGGTTGGTGATGCCGAATTCCTCATGCAGTTCGGCAATGACCGTCTGCGCCAGTTCTTCCCGGCTCAATTCCTGATGAATACCTTCCGCGCTGATGACGGCGGCAAGCAGGCCGGACTGTCCCGAAATCCGCCCTTTGTCGAACAACCATTGGCTGTAGCGGCGGTGCAGGCCGAGCATGGGGTGGGGCAGCGTGACGCGGGCGGGGTACTGCAGATAGACGGTGTAGATCGGTTGGTGTTCCAGGCAATCAATTTGCGCAACTGTTTGATCCAAGGCCGCGATGGGGTGCAGAAGCCTGGTTGCAACGGTGGGTGATGTGGCGCAAATGACATGGCTGAAAGTACCGCTCACCAGCTCTGTGGAAAGTTCGAAAGCGTCTCCTGACTGGACGATGGTTTTCACACTGCACGAGGTATACACCTGACCACCGTGCTGCTCGATGTATGTGGCGGCGCGCTGCGGGAACAGGGCGGTGAAATCCAGGCGCGGCAACAGCATGTCGCTGTCGGCGCGGGACCGGTTCAGCGAGTCTCCCAACACGTTCAGCAGTACTTGGGCGGAAGCCTTGTGGATAGGCGTATTCAGGGCGGCGATGCACAGCGGCTCCCATAACTTCAGCGTCAGATCGGCATCTTGTCCTTGCTGTACGAGCAGTTGCGCGACTGTTATGTCATCGGGCAGACGGAAATCCAGTCGGCGCAAGGTGAACATGAAGCGCGCGGCTTTCATGCGTTCGTTCCAGGTCAGTCCCTGGGCCTTAAGGAGGGCGACTAAAAGGTGAAGTGGCGCGGGCAGGCGCGGTGCCTTGAGCGAAAAGTGTCCATGCAGATCCAGTTGCAGCGGCAAGCGCAGAAAATCCCCGGCTATGTCGCCGCCGACCAATTTGATCAGGCGCAGTGTTTCGCTGTAACAGCCGAGCAGCAGATGTTGTCCGTTGTCGAGCTGCGTGTCGTTGTGCAGCACGCCGCGTGCGCGGCCACCAAGTTGTCTCGAGCTTTCGAAAACGGTGACCGGGATGCCGCGCGAGGCCAGTTCAACGGCGGCTGCCATGCCGGCATAACCACCGCCGATGATGGCCGGATTCAGTTCTTGAGCCATGCTTTGAAAGCCAACCAAAGCTTATAGGATGGTGTGAGCGAGACACGCTCTTTCAGTACATGGCAGCCGCTGGCCTCGACCTCGTCCAGTGTGGCGCGGTAGATGGCAGCCATGATGAGTCCGGTGCGCTGGGCTTTGCGGTCCACGGCAGGCAAATGATCAAGTGCTTGCAGGTAGTAATGCTTCGCACGTTCGATCTGGAACGCCATCAGCCTCTGGAAATTTTCGGTCTCGTGGCCGTTGAGGATGTCGGCAGCGCTGACGCCGAACTGTTGCAGCTCATCCATGGGCAGGTAGATGCGGTTGCGCCGCGCGTCTTCGCCCACGTCGCGGATGATGTTGGTGAGTTGCAGGGCGATACCCAGGTCGTGGGCATATTTCAACGTCCGGCGGTCGGAATATCCGAATATCTCCACCGAGAGCAAGCCCACCACCGAGGCGACGCGGTAGCAATACAACTGCAGCGATTTGAAGTCGTCGTAACGGGGCTGGTCCAGATCCATCTCCATGCCGTCGATGATCTCCAGCAGGTGTTCCTGTGCCAGGTTGAATTGTTTGACGATAGGAACCAGTGCCAGGCACACGGGATGCTGCGGATGACCGCCGTAAATGGCGGCAACCTCGTTGCGCCACCAGTTAAGCGTGGTGCGT
This sequence comes from Sideroxydans sp., assembly GCA_043744345.1. Lineage (GTDB taxonomy): Bacteria > Pseudomonadota > Gammaproteobacteria > Burkholderiales > Gallionellaceae > Sideroxyarcus. Next base: position 67,273 of record JAYTUW010000015.1, read on the forward strand.
GCCACATTGGCATCCGAGCATTCATCCACCACATCGTCCACCTCGCGGCAAAAGGCGTAGAGCGCCGTGATGGCACGGCGTTTGTCATTGGGCAAAAAGCGGAAGCTGTTGTAGAAGCTGGAGCCGCTGGCTTTGGCCTTGTCCTGGCAATATTGGTCTGGAGTCATATCAGAAACGCAACGGGGCACTTTTCGCCAGCATGATAACCCAGTCGAAAGGCTTCAAGACCGGGCGGTGCCGGAACATGTCGTAGTTGGCCGCCTCCAGTTTATCGAGGATACGCAAGCCGCCCGCGATGATCATGCGCATCTCCAGGCCGATGCGTCCGGTGAGTATCGAACCCAACGGGGCGCCCTGCAGCATCAGCGCGCGGGTGCGATCCACCTCGAACTTCATCAATGCCTGCCAGGCAGCATCAGGTCGACCGGCGGCGACTTGTGCTTCGTCGATGTCGAAGCGCGCGAGGTCGTCCAGCGGCAGATAGACCCGCCCGATGCGCCAGTCCTTCGCCACATCCTGCCAGAAGTTGATGAGCTGCAACGCACTGCAGATGGCATCGGAATAGGCGATGTTTACCGGAGTGGCTTCCTCGTAAAGATACAGCAGCAGGTTTCCCACCGGGTTGGCGGAACGGCGGCAATAGTCCAGCAATTCGGCGTAATTGGCGTAGCGTTTCTTGGTCACGTCCTGCGAGAAGGCATCGAGCAGGTCATGCAAGGGTTGCAAGGGCAGGGCGTGTTGATCGATTTCGGCAGCGAGATGCCGGAACAGCGGCAGCAGCGGTGTTTCGCCCACCGCGATATGGTTCAGCTCGTCACGGAAGTCATCCAACTGCTGCAGGCGTTCGCTGTCCGGCAGATCGCCTTCGTCGGCGATGTCGTCGGCGGCACGGGCGAAATGATAGATGGCCGCCACCGGCTTGCGCAGCCGCTTGGGCATGAGAATGGAGGCAACGGGGAAGTTCTCGTAGTGGTCGACGGCCATTAACGCAGATCGTTGCGGTGCAGCATGAACACGTATTCGTCACCCGCGCTTACTTCCAGCCAGATGAACGGCAGGCCCGGGTAAGCGGCCTCGAGCGCATCGCGGTTGTGGCCGATTTCGACGATGAGAATACCGTTGTCAGTGAGGTGTTTTCCAGCGTTCTCAAGGATGACACGGGTCGCGTTCAGGCCGTCCGCACCGCTGCCCAGCGCCAGCTTGGGTTCGTACTTGTATTCCTGCGGCAGTGCGGCGACAGAGGGCGCATCAACATAAGGGGGGTTGCTGACGATGAGGTCGTATTTCTTGCCACTGAGCTTGGCGAACAGGTCGGACTCGATCAGTGAGATGCGGTCTTCCAGTCCGTAGTCGCTCACGTTGTATTGGGCGACATCCAGCGCATCGGCCGACAGGTCGACGGCATCGACATGGGCGTTGGGGAAAGCATGCGCTGCCAGGATGGCAAGACAGCCGCTGCCGGTACACATATCCAGAACGTTGCCCACACGCTCCGCCTCCGCGACCCAGGGCGAAACCTGCTCGCGCAATAGCTCGGCGATGAAAGAGCGCGGCACAATGACGCGCTCATCCACGTAAAAGGAGAGATCACCCAGCCAGGCCTGGTTGGTCAGATAGGCAGCAGGGATGCGCTGCACAGTACGCCTTTCAATGACATCCAGCACATCGTAAATCTCGGATTGTGTGAGCCTGGCATCTAGGAAGGGATCGAGCCTGTCCAGTGGCAGATTCAGTGTGTGCAGAATGAGGTAGGCCGCTTCGTCGTAGGCGTTCTCGCTGCCGTGCCCGAAAAATAGCCCGGCCTCATTGAATCGGCTTACCGAGAAACGCAGGCAATCGCGAACGGTTTTGAGCGAGGTGCTGGCTTCTGAAAAGTGATTGATGTCCATTTGGTGTTCCCTGTCTATGCGTGAGAGCGTTATTGATGTGCGAGCAGTTTGACCAGTGTGAAATAGTAGATCTCGGATAGTGCATCCAGATCGTCAACGGAAACGCATTCGTTGATCTTATGGATAGTTGCATTCAGAGGCCCGAGTTCGATCACCTGCGGGCAGATATCCGCGATGAAGCGCCCGTCCGAGGTGCCGCCACTGGTGGAGAGTTCGGTCTCGACTCCTGTCACCTGTTTGACGGCGGCGGCGACGGCATCGACCAGGTCACCGCGCGCGGTCAGATAGGGTTTGCCTGACATCTCCCACTGCAAGTCGTATTCCAGGCCGTGTTTGTCGAGGATGGCATGCACTCTTGTTTTGAGTGCATCGGTCGTGCTGGCGGTGGAGTGGCGGAAGTTGAACTGGATCTCGACGGTGCCGGGAACGACGTTGGTGGCACCCGTACCGCCGTGGATGTTGGATATTTGCCAGGAGGTCGGCGGGAAGTATTCATTCCCCTTGTCCCATTCGGTGGCAGCCAGTTCGGCGATGGCGGGCGCGGCCAGATGGATGGGATTTTTGACCAGATGCGGATAGGCGATATGGCCCTGTACGCCTTTGACAGTGAGCGTGCCGGAGAGCGAGCCGCGCCGACCGTTCTTGATGGTGTCACCCAGTTTGGTGACGCAGGTCGGCTCGCCGACGATGCAGTAGTCCAGCAGTTCCTTGCGCGCCTGCAATGCCTCGACCACGCGCACTGTGCCGTCCACGGCAATACCTTCTTCATCAGAGGTCAGTAGCAGGGCGATGGAACCGTTGTGCCGGGGATGATCCGCAACGAAACGCTCAACGGCAGTGACAAAGGCTGCGATGGAACCTTTCATGTCGGCCGCGCCGCGCCCGTACAACATGCCTTCACGCACGGTGGGGATGAAAGGATCGCTGCTCCATTTGTCCACGGGGCCGGTAGGCACCACGTCGGTGTGCCCCGCGAAGCAGAGCAGCGGCGAGGTCTTGCCGCGGCGCGCCCACAGGTTGTCCACCTCGCCGTGGCGCATCTTTTCCAGGTTGAAATCCAGCACCGAAAGGCGACTCCCGAGTATGTCGAGACAGCCGTCGTCCATCGGGGTCAGGGAACGGCGGGCGATGATTTGTTTGGCCAGGTCGAGTGTGTTGCTCATTGTGGATATTTTCAAAGATCGAGTTTTTCGTAATCGGCGGAGTCGAAACCGGTCGCCAGCACTTTGCCTTTGCGCTCCAGCACCGGGCGTCTGATGACGTTGTGTTTTTCCAGCATCAGGGCCAGCGCGGAGGCATCATCCTTGATGGATGCTTTGATGTTGTCCGGTAACTGCCCCCACGTGGGGCCAGTCTTTTTAAGCAACTTCTGCCAGCCAGCCTGCTTTATCCAGCCGGAGACCAAAGCTTCCGTGACCGCCTGTTTCTTGAAGTCGACAAACTGGTATTCGATGCCGTGTTCATCCAGCCAGGCGCGGGCTTTCTTCACTGTGCCGCAGTTGGGGATGCCGTACAACTTCATGCTCCGGAATCCGGCATTTCAAGGTTGAGTTTGATGCCGTCGAATTTGACCGCAGGTTTGGCTGTTTGGCCGGGCTGGCTGGCGTTGGGATCGTACGCCTTCATCTTGCTGGTCTGGGAGTAGTCGATCAGGGAAGACAGGTTGCTGGCCGAGTCGGCATTGCGCAGCGCCTCTTCTTTGCTGATGTGTCCCGACTTGAATAGTTTGTACAGCGCCTGTTCAAAGGTCTGCGATCCGGGGGAGACGCTTTGTTCGATGGCATCGCGAATCTGGTCGATCTGGTCGGTCTTGATGAGCTCTGCGATCAAAGCCGAGTTCAGCAGGACTTCCACCGCAGGCATCAGCTTGCCCTGGGCATTGCGAATCAGGCGCTGCGAGATGACAGCGCGCATGCATAGCGACAGGTCGGACAGAATGCTGGGGCGGGCATCGTAAGGGAAGAAGTTCACCATGCGGTTGAGCGCGTGGTAGCTGTTGTTGGCGTGCAGGGTGGACAGGCACAGGTGGCCGGTCTGGGCAAAGATGAGCGCGTGTTTCAATGTCTCGCGGTCGCGGATTTCACCGACCATCAGCACATCCGGGGCTTCGCGCATGGCGCTCACCAGGGCGCTGCCGTAGTCGGCGGTGTCGGTGCCGACTTCGCGCTGGTTCACGATCGACTTGTTGTGTCGGAACATGTATTCGAGCGGGTCCTCGATGGTCAGGATGTGGCCGCTTTGGGTCTCGTTGCGATGCTGGATCATTGCGGCGAGAGTGGTCGATTTGCCGGAACCCGTGGCACCGACCATCAAGACCAGTCCGCGCTTGTCCATGACCAGTTCTTTCAGGATTAGCGGCAGATGCAGTTCTTCCACGTTGAGCACGTCCCCGCGCACATAACGCACCACCATGGCGACGCTGCTGCGCTGGCGGAACACGTTGACGCGGAAATTGCCGATGCTGGCGACGCGGAAGGAGAAGTTCATTTCCATGCGCAACTCGAACTCGGTGATCTGCTGTTCGGTCATCATCTCGTAAACGATGCGCTTGACCGTCTCTTCGTCGAGCTTCTGGGCATTCACCGGCATGACCACGCCATCGATCTTGATGTTGATCGGTGCGCCGACAGACAGGAACAAGTCGGATGCCTTTTTGTCGGCGGCCAGTTGCAGTAACGGGGTAATGATCATGGGTTCACCTCAGATGCAGGATTTGGGATTTGGGATTTGGATAAATCCAAATTCCCAGTTCCCAAATCCTGGTTAGATTCCGCGCAACAATTCATTGATGCCGGTCTTCGCCAATGTCTTGGCATCAACCTTCTTTACGATCACCGCGCAGTAGAGGCTGTACTTGCCGTCAGGGGAAGGCAGGCTGCCGCTGACTACGACGGAACCGGCAGGTACGCGTCCGTAATGCACTTCGCCAGTCTCACGGTCATAGATCTTGGTGCTTTGGCCGATAAACACACCCATGGAGATGACGGAACCCTCTTCCACGATCACGCCCTCGACCACTTCCGAACGCGCGCCGATGAAGCAATTGTCTTCGATGATGGTGGGGTTGGCCTGCACCGGTTCCAGCACGCCGCCGATGCCAACGCCACCTGAGAGGTGCACGTTCTTGCCGATTTGTGCGCAGGAACCGACGGTGGCCCAAGTGTCGACCATGGTGCCTTCATCCACATAAGCACCGATATTGCAGTAAGAGGGCATCAACACCACGTTCTTGGCGATGTAGGCACCGCGGCGGGCGGCGGCGGGGGGAACCACGCGAAAGCCGCCTTCGCGGAATTCCTTGGAGTTGTAGTCGGCGAACTTGGAGGGAACCTTGTCAAAATAGTTGGTAAAGCCGCCCTTGATGAACGCATTGTCCTCGATGCGGAAGGACAGCAGTACTGCCTTCTTGATCCATTGATGGGTGACCCATTGGCCATTGATCTTTTCAGCCACACGCAGCTTGCCCTTGTCGAGATACTCGATAACCGTGTTGATGGTCTCTTTCAGTTGAGCATCCACATTGCGCGGAGTGATATCGGCACGGCGTTCAAAGGCTTCTTCGATGATGGCTTGTAATTGGGGCATGGCGGTTCCTAGTTTAGTTTTTGGGTGAATTCGGCGATGCGTCGTGCTGCTTCCAGTGTTTCCTCCAGATTGGCGACCAGCGCCAGTCGGATGAAGTTCGCACCCGGGTTGACCCCGTGCGCTTCGCGGGCAAGGAAGCTGCCGGGCAACACGGACACATTATAGTCGCGGTACAGTCGTTGCGCGAAGACAGTATCGGCGATGGGCGTCCTGATCCAAAGATAGAAACTTGCATCCGGTTTGGATACCGGCAGGACGGATTCGAGGAGGGTGATGACCTGGGTGAACTTTTCCCCGTACAGCCGGCGGTTTTCCGCGACATGCGCCTCGTCCTTCCAGGCGGCGATTGTCGCGGCCTGTATGGCTGGATTCATCGCGCAACCATGATAGGTGCGGTATAGCGCGAACTTCTCCAATATTCTGGCATCACCCGCGACAAAGCCCGAACGCATGCCAGGCACATTGGATCGTTTTGAGAGGCTGGAGAACACCACGAGGTTTCTGTAGTCCCCCCGCCCCAGCTGTTGGGCGGCTTGCAACGCGCCCAGTGGTTTGTCTTCCCCAAAGTAGATCTCGGAATAGCATTCGTCCGACGCGATGACGAACCCGTATCGGTCGCTCATCTCGAACAGTGTCTTCCATTCGGGCAGCGGCATCACACGGCCGTTCGGGTTGCCCGGAGAGCACACGTAGATGAGCTGGGTGCGCTGCCACACCGTTTCTGGCAATTGCGGGAAATTCAACGCAAAATCATCTTCCGGCAAAGTATTCAGGAAATAGGGCGTGGCACCGGCGAGTATCGCCGCGCCTTCATAGATCTGGTAAAACGGGTTGGGGCAGATAACGGCCGGGGCGTCCTCGTTGCGGTTGATCACGGCCTGGGCAAAGGCGAACAAGGCCTCGCGGCTGCCGTTTACCGGAAGTATTTGAGTCTTGGCGTCCGGCGTCGGGATCCCGTAACGTTGTGCCAACCAGGCGGCGATAGACGCACGCAACGCGTCGCTGCCGATGGTTGTGGGATAATTCGCCAACCCGTCGAGACCCGCAATCAACGCATCCTTGATGAATTGAGGGGTGATATGTTTCGGTTCGCCAATATGCAGGCTGATCGGCTTTAACGAGTTGTTTGGCGTCACTTCGCCGAACAATCTGGCGAGTTTCTGGAACGGGTAAGGTTGAAGCTGTTGCAGATCCGGATTCATCGTTGTCTGTCTTGTCAGTGGCAAATGCGTTACGCATTATAAGGGGCGGGCAAGTGCCATCAAAACAAAATGTCATGCCAGTGCTGGGTGTCCTGAGCGGAGCGCTCGTGTGGGGATTGATCTGGTATCCCTATCGGATATTGCAGGGTATTGGCGTGTCCGGTGCTACAGCGACGCTGCTCACCTATTTACTGGCCATGTTGTGCGGTGTATTCATGCTGCCGCGCGTTTGGCGTGAACGGTCATCTTTCGGTTGGTGGGCTGTGTTGCTGGTGTTCAGTGCGGGCTGGGCGAACCTGGGCTATGTGTTGGGAATGCTGCATGGTGAGGTGATGCGCGTCCTGCTGTTGTTCTATCTCGCGCCAGTCTGGACAATCCTGTTCTCTTTCTGGCTGCTGGGCGAACGACTTGATCGTTTCGGATATCTTGTTATCACCTTGTCACTGGCTGGGGCGATGGTCATGCTTTGGAAGCCCTCACAGGGTCTTCCTCTGCCTCAGAATGTCTCAGAGTGGCTCGGCCTTTCCGCCGGCATGGGGTTCGCACTTTCCAATGTGACGTCTCGCCGGGCTGCACACCTTTCTGTTGAGGCGAAATCCTTCAGTTTGTGGTTGGGGACTGCCCTGCTGACATTGCCGTTTCTTCTGTGGCAGGGCGGGGTCATGGCGCAGGTTTGGGCGATCACGGTTCAATCCTGGATGTTACTTATCATATTGGGCGGTGTATTGTGTGCCACAAGTTTTGCGGTTCAATACGGTGTGACCCATCTGCCGGCAAATCGCGCGGTGGTCCTTTTCCAGTTTGAATTGGTGATTGCCGCGATATCTTCCTATTTTCTGGCGAACGAAGCGATGGGGGCGCGCGATTGGATGGGGGCGACCCTTATCATTTTTGCCAGTTTCCTATCAGGTAAATTGTGTTCGGACAAACACGTGGGTTAGACTCCGGCCAAGTTCAATTGGAACAGGTTTTCAAAAGGTTGCGTGATGCTGGGATTTTACGGATATGAAAAATAGTCCGACGCCTGCCGAGGTCAAAGATCTATTCAGCAACGACGACGATCCGGTGATCGTTTGGTCGAAGGTGGAAACTACGATCCGCTGCGTGAATCCCGATTTCGACTTTACGCTACTCAAGTCAATTTTTGACGACGTCTTGCGTCTGTTTCGGGGAGATTACCCCGGTTACGGCCCTATCGGTACGCTGTATCACGATCTTTCGCACACCCTTGAAGTCTTGATCTGCGGCGTACGTCTGCTGCATGGTGTGCATGTTTCCGGCGAACAACTGAACGATGAGGAGATAACCCTGATCGTTATTGCCCTCATGTTGCATGACGTGGGTTATGCGCAGCGCAAAGGCGATGAAAATGGAACCGGTGCCCAGTTCACACAGACCCACGTCCAACGCGGCATCGAATTCATGCGCGGGTATGTTGCAGAGCGCAATTTTCCTGGCAGAGTGGCGGCATCCTTGGCCACGATGATTCTTGGTACCGAGCACAACCGTCCTTTTGCGCGCATCAATTTCGAAGATGACCGAGCCCGTATGCTGGCACGCATTGTCGCCACGGCTGATATAACCGGCCAGATGGCGGATCGCATCTATCTGGAAAAACTGTTGTTCCTGTATCTGGAGTTCAAGGAAGCGCATTTCGGAAGTTACCGGAGTATGTATGACCTGCTGTGCCGAACCAATCGATTTTATGAGATGACTCGCGAGAAACTGGATGGGGCGCTTGGCGGGATATACAAGAATTTCGAATTTCACTTCAGGGAAACGATGGGCGTGAGCAACAATTATTATCTGGAAGCGATTGAGAAAAACATGGCTTATCTGTCAAAGATTGTCGCCCACGATGAAGCGGAATTATTCACGATGCTGAAGAGAAACGGTGTCGTCGAAAAGTCGCGCATGCTTTCCGTTTGAGTTTCACCAAGGAGATAACAAGCACCACATTTGGCATTCCTTCGCCTTCTATCCAACTCAATTTCAGTTGAATTTTTAATACAGTTTTCGGTTTTACCCAAAATTCACTGCATTCACCTACTTTTAGTGCGGGTAAATTATTGCACAGCAAACCCTTCGAAAGCCATATGTGTCGGGCATTTCGAAGGGTTTAGCAATCTCCTGTGTTATAACGTATGACTCTTAATACGGATTGTGAAAAATCGGCAATTCAATTAAGGTTGACCAATTCCTGACAGCTGTTGACGAAAAATAGACGCCGTCGGTTAGTTTCAACGGCGACGATGACATTTGCGTGATTATTAATGCAAAATCAGCGAACCGTATTGCATGCTTGAATGCGGATTTTGTCGGAGACTCCATTGTAATTTTGGTTTTTAAATGAGCACACAAACAGCAACTCAAAATCTGACGGAAAAACGCAAACCCAGACCAAAGCATCCGGCCAAAGACTATGGCTGGACGCTGTATATGCTGGTGATAACCGGCTTGATGGTTATCGGTTTCCTGATTTCAAGCGACGAATGGTACAAGCCCGGGGATAACGTAGGCTACAACATCGGGTTGGTGGGCGGCATCATGATGGTGACTTTGCTCATTTATCCGATTCGCAAGCGTATTGGCTGGATGAGAAATTGGGGCCTGCTTCCTACCTGGTTTAAATGGCATATGGTGTTCGGCGTACTCGGCCCGGCGCTCATCGTATTTCACTCAACCTTCTCACTGAGATCCATCAATGCGGGCGTGGCGATGGTGTGTATGTTGCTGGTTTCCGGTAGCGGGATATTCGGTCGGTTCTTCTACACCAAGATTCACAATGGCCTGTATGGCAGGAACACATCGTTCCAGCAATTGCAGGAGGATCTGCACGGTTCAGGTGATGTCAAATCAGTGCTTAGCTTTGCGCCCAATATCGAACGAAAATTGGCCGAGTTTCACGAGTATGCGATGCAGTCTTCGAAGGGCGGCAAGCTTGGAGCATGGAAGTTCATGACACTCGGTGTGCGGGTCGAGTGGCTCGCGAGGAATCTCGTCATTGAGCTGGAAGACATCATGTACTCCGACGCCAACGAGAAACAGTGGAACGACGCCCAAATGAAGCGTCTGGACGACCTGTTTTTCCAGAATGAGCGTTTCATCCGGTCTTACTTGAGCACAGTGCAGGACCTTGCCCAATTTTCGACCTATGAAAAGTTATTTTCCCTGTGGCATATATTTCACGTTCCATTGGTATACATGCTGGTCTTCAGTTCGATCTGGCATGTGATATCGGTTCATAAATACTAGATGAGTAAATTTTTCAACAGCCAGACTTTGATCAGGGTGCTCTCCCTTGCGGGAGTCTTGCTTGTTTTCGCAGTGCAGGCGCATGCGGACTCTAACGATCTGCTGATGCCGGGTAAAGTGATTGAAGGGCATCTGAAGTATGAGAGTGATTGCAACAACTGCCACAAACCCTACGACAAATCGGCACAGTCCGGGTTGTGCAAAGACTGCCACAAGGAAGTCGCGAAGGACATTGCCCAAAAGCAGCGTTACCACGGGTTAATGCTGGAAGAAAAACCCTGCAAGGAGTGCCATACCGAGCACAAAGGGCGGGATGCTCGCGTGGCAAAACTGAATACCGTGGGGTTTGATCACGCGACAACCGGATACATCCTCAAGGGAGGCCATTTGAATGGCAAAGTCCTTTGCAAGGACTGTCACCCCCCGCAGAAAAAATATCGTGAAGCGCCCACCAAGTGCAACAGCTGCCATGAGAAGGCGGACAAGCATAAGGGCGGGCTTGGACCGGAGTGCCAGAACTGTCATGAAGAAAAGGACTGGAAGACCCTACACTTTGACCACAGCAAGACCAAGTTCGAACTGCTGGACAAGCACAAAGATGTGAAATGCACAAAGTGCCACATCGATAATAAGTACAAGGACACACTCAAGCTGTGCAACGACTGTCACAAGAAGGACGATGACGGGGCAAAGGGGCACAAAGGAAAGTTCGGTCCCAAATGCGAGACCTGTCACAACGTGAAAGGATGGAAAGAGGTCATCTTTGATCACGACAAGAGCACCAAGTATCCGTTGCTAGGCAAACACAAGGAAACGAAGTGCACCGATTGCCATAAGGGCAATCTGTACAAGGACAAGCTCAAGAAGGAGTGCGTCACCTGCCACAAGAAGGACGATGACAAGGAAAAAGGACACAAGGGCAAATTCGGACCCAAGTGCGAATCTTGCCATGTCGAACGCGGCTGGAAAGAAATTCCATTTGATCATGACAGGAAGACAAAATTTCCCCTGAGTGGAAAGCATCACGACATCAAATGTGTCGATTGCCACAAGGGCGACATCTATAAAGACAAGCTCAAGATGGATTGTTATTCCTGTCATAAAAAAGACGATGACAAGGAAAAAGGACACAAGGGGAAATTCGGCCCCAAATGCGAGACCTGTCACAACGACAAGAGTTGGAAAGAGATCACTTTTGATCATGACGGAAAGACCAAGTACAAGCTGCTAGGCAAGCATCGCGAGACAAAATGCGTCGCTTGTCACAAAGGCGATCTGTACAAGGACAAGCTGAAGCAGGATTGCCTCTCCTGTCACGAGAAAGATGACAAGCATGAAGGTCAGGAAGGCAAAAAATGCGAGACCTGCCACGGTGAGCAATCCTGGAAAAAGGCCGTGTTCGACCACAGACAGTCGCGTTACCCGCTGACCGGAAAACATCTGATTGTCGAGTGCAAGAAGTGCCACCTGACACCCAAATACAAGGATGCAAAGTCAGATTGCTGGTCCTGCCACGAAAAACAGGACACGCACAAGCGCACTTTGGGTACGGATTGCGAGACTTGCCACAACACGCGCGACTGGAAGAATTGGGATTTCAACCACGACAAGACCGGTTTCAAGCTGCAGGGCAAGCACAAGGATCTTAAATGCATCGATTGTCACAAGACACCTGTAAACAAGAAACTGAAACTGGCCACCAGTTGTGCCAGCTGTCATGACAAGGACGACAAACACGACGGCTCGTTCGGAAGGCGATGCGAGCAATGCCATGTCGGATCTTCATGGAAGACGATCATCGGAGACGGTTGGAAGGAAATCAAGATCGGCGGCCAACGGTGGTTCCAGAAATAGAGGATCGCTGTCATTGCCCGCTCATCGTTTTCCTGCATCGGATGAATGGTTGTATTGAGGATGGCGATTCATCGCTAGACTAGTTTGAAAGTTTGAAAAAATATAAAGCCTTTTATGCAGTGCGGCTATGTACACAATTGAAGCTGACTTTGGGAGATAACCATGTTTGAACTGATGGCCAGAAAGACTGGCGGGATTGTTGCGACCCTGTTTGCGTGTGCGGTTTTTTTATTGACGCTTCCCGCAGAAGCTGCAACGGTTCCAGTTTCGAATTCGGTTTCGTTTGATCATGCAAAAACCGGATTCCAGCTCCGCGACATCCATACCACCCTGCGCTGCGAGCAATGCCACGTTGAAGGAATCTTCAAGAATACGCCAAGGAATTGCGCAGGATGTCATGCCATAGGTAGCCGCATCGGCGCTACCCCCAAGCCGGCCCAACATGTACAAACCAACCTGGAATGCGATGCCTGCCACACTAGCCCGACCAGTTTTCTGGTGAAAAGCTATAACCATGGGAACATTTCAGATAAGTGCGCCTCCTGCCACAACGGTCAGTATCCCAGCGTCGTCAGCAAGGCCGCTTCGCACTTGCCCACTATGTTTCCGTGTGAGAATTGCCACAATAGTGTGACCAGTTTTGCCAACGTACGCATGCAACATACCGGCATTTCGTCCAATTGCATTTTGTGTCATAACGGACAGTACCCCAACGCCGAAAGCAGATTGCCCACCCACTCCAGCAATTCTCTCGTGTGCGAGTCTTGTCATACTCCCAGCATCACGAAGAACTTCACAACATGGGGAGGGGCATTCTTCGATCACAATTCGGTTCCAGTTGCCGGCCTTTGCAATACCTGCCACGGCGTTAAACCTAATGTGACAGCAAAGCCGACCGGTCATTTTCCGACACCCCCGGCAGCCTCCCAATGCGACAGCAACAATGGTTGCCACAGCGTGTCCAGTACGAGAAACTATACCGACTTTACAGGAGCCAGCTATTTACACCAGGCAGCCGATTCGTGTTCAACTTGCCATACCGGCTCTTATACCAACGCCCTGGGTAAAAATCCAAACCATTTCCCGACAACAGCCCAGTGCGGCAGCGGTTGCCACACCGCGGCCAGCACAGGCAACTATACCTACTTTGAAGGAGCCAGCTATCCACATGTGGCGACTGATTCGTGTTCAACTTGCCATACCGGCACTTATGCCAATGCGCTGGGTAAAAAACCAAACCATGTGCTGACCACTTCACCGTGCAGCAAGTGTCATACGAGTGCAACCACGAGTAATTACACGAGTTTCAAGTGCACACCGAACGCGGTCGACTGCTACAAGCATGATGAATCGACGGCCGCATGTTCAACCTGCCACAACAATGTCGTAGCACTGGGCAAGTCGAGCACGCACGCTTTCACTACTTTGGCTTGCGACGCTTGCCACAAGAACAATACGTCATTCCTGGGAGCGACATATTCACACGGCCCAACTCCCGGGGTGTGTTCATCTTGTCACGATGGCGTTAAAGCCACCGGCAAACCTACTTTCCACGTAATAACGGCATCCAATGCAGCATGTGATGGCAGCGGTTGCCACGAGCTTAAGTACAGTCACATCGATACCGCAACCCCGACCTTTTCCGGTGTTCCTTATACGCACACACCACCCATCGGCGTATGTTCAACCTGCCATGACGGCACTAAAGCCAAGGGTAAATCGGCAACCCATGTGGTGACGGGTTCACCGTGCAGCAACTGTCATACGGCTGCAACCACGACGAATTACACGAGTTTCATTTGCGCTCCGACACCAGTCACCTGCTACTCGCCGCACGAAAAAACGGCCGCATGTTCAACCTGTCATAACGGGATTACTGCGCAAGGCACAGCCGGACCGGTAGCCCCCCCCAAGCCACACATCTCCACCAATTTGGAATGCGATAATTGCCATAGTGGAACCACGACTTTTGCAAATGGCCTTTATAAGCATGCGACCCCACCAGGTGTGTGCTCAACCTGCCACAACGGGATTACTGCACAAGGCAAATTTGGACCGGTAGCACCCGCCACCCCGCATGTCATCACCAATATGGCATGCGATATCTGCCACAGTAACACCACGACTTTTGTGGGGGGAATTTACAAGCATTCGCTCACGCCAGGTGCGTGCATAACCTGTCACAACGGGGTTATTGCTATGGGAACGGCCAATGCACAAAAGGCTACTGCAATTGCGGCACATGCGGCTAGCAACGGGCTCACTTGCGATTCGTGCCACACTCTAAACAGCACCGGGAATTACACAAGTTGGGGGGCCGAAAGCAACCATATTCATGGTGCGTCTGACGCCAACAAATGTCAGTCCTGCCACAATGGTGTAAATGCCAAAGGCACAAAGGATTTTGCAACACATGTTCCTCTTCCAGCCTCTACTTCATGTGATGCAGGTGGTTGTCACAAAATAAGCCCGCTTAGCTTTTCCGGAGGGCTCATGAATGCCAGCGGCCACTCAGTTGTGGCGGCATCGTCTTGCACAACATGTCATGACGATACGAAGATCTACAAAGGGCAAGGTTCTGGAGGCGGCCCGTTTGGCGTGCTTTCCGTCTCGGGCAAGCTTCACGTACCAAATCCTTCCGCGCTTCCGTGCACAAATTGCCATAAATCCACCTGCTACAGCGGAAAAAGTTGCTGGGACACCGTGACAAAAATGGATCACAACGGTGCGAAGACCGGATGTAACCCTTGCCACCAAAAACCTTCGTTATACATGGTCACGTCGCTCGATCAGAAAGACAGTTCACACAAGTCTGGTAAGGATTGCAGCACTAGTAATTGCCACAATAAATGTTGGAGTCTTTATACAAATTGGTGTAAACCTTAATTTCAACCCAATCTTCAATTCTAGTTTTGAGTCGACCTGGATAAGGTCGACTTTTTGGGCATAATAATAAAACGATCATACACATCATGAACTATAGAAAATTTCACCGATGTCTCATTCTGTTATTTCAGTTTGCTTTGTTGTGGACCGTTTCATTCCATGCATCGGCCGAAATCGTTGACGACATCAGTCTCCGCAGGGATGCAAACAACGAACTGGATGCCACCATCAAGTTCTCGGTTCCCGTCCAGTATTTGCGCCACTTTCCACAGCAGAAATCGCAGAATCTGGTGATCTATTTCAGCATACCGGGTAGCGTACCGCGCGACCAGTGGCTGAACGTCGAATCAAGCCGCACCGCAACTTCCACAACTATCCGCTCAATTCGCGTCACGACACGCGACTTGAGTTCAGGTCCCCGCATCGAGATTGAATTTCATCAACCGGTGGAATACAGCGTGTCCTCCGGCAAGGATAGTCAGAGCATTCTTGTACACATCAAACCCGTTGCTGTTGTACAGCCAAAAGATGCCTCTTCCAGCGGTTTGTCGGCCAGAGGAGCAGCGGGGCTTGTTGCGCCGGTCATCGCACCAGTAACAGTCTCGAGCTCAGTTACTGCGGGAGCTGCCGCATCCGATACAGGCCAGTCTGTCGCAACACCTGCAGTCTCTTCCATAAAAACTGCTCCCTCAACTCCCCCACAAGCGACGAACCAGCCAACTCCAGTTGAGGCGACCGCGCAACTTGGCGGGAAAGACGGTTTGCCTTTCTTTCCGATGGTGGATCCTGTCAAAAAAGAAATGCCAAACATCAAGCCCGGCGAAGTTTTGACTCTGGAGGAGGAAGTGCGGGTAGCCAATAACCAGGCGGGTGGCCTCATGGTAAAAGCACGAGATTCCATGTTAAGAGGAGAGCTGTTTGGTGCCATCGAAGCCCTGAATGCGGTTCTGAACCTGCCTGCAAACAAGTATTCCGCCGATGCACAACTGTGGATAGGCATCGCCAAGGAGCGTTCTGGGCAACCGGCTAAGGCTAAACTTGAATTTGAATCCTATTTGAAGCTCTATCCGAATGGAACGGAAAAGAGTTGGGTGACCGCGCGCCTGGCCAAATTGAATGTGCTGGCCCCCACTGTAGCCAAGGTAAAGCCAAGGCCGCAACCTACCGCATTCGAAGTTAACAAATACGGAAGCTTGTCCATGTACTACTACACGGGCAAGAGTTGGAGCAATACTACAAGGACATTGGCCGATGGAAGTGTCGTGCCGGACAATTCGAGCAGAAAGGATCAATCTTCGTTCATTACCAGTTTGAGTATGACTGCGCGTGCTTACAACAATGAATTTGATAATCGACTGGTCGTACAGGATTTTTTCTCGGCGAATCTGTTGCACGGCAAAAAGAGCAGGAATCGGCCTAACGCCTATTACTATGATGTGCGCAATCGCATCGATAATTATTCAGTACGATTGGGACAACAATCAGCTATGGGAGGCGGCGTACTGGGGCGTTTCTTTGGTGCGACTGCGGGCTATGGGTTTGCGCAGGACTGGCGCGCTAATGTGGCGGTTGGACGGTTGACTGATGTTTCGCTGGATGCAAAACCAAAATTCTATAGCCTCGGCCTGGATTTTGGTGTCAATAGTCCGCTGGGCGGATCTGCCTATTACATTAATCAACACAATGCGCTCATTACGGATCGCAAAGCGGTCGGTGGTAATTTGCGCTATTTTGAACAAGGTAAAACGCTGTTCGCGATGACAGATTTCGACCTGCAATTTAAAGAATTTAACATGTTCACGTTACAGGGAACTCTGAACCGGGATTCGGGTACCGATTTCAATTTCATGCTGGACAGACGCAAGAGCCCTTCATTGAGCGCCATGAACGCAGTCTATGGCGCTCCAGTCATCACTGGGGCGTCGCACTGTTACGATCCCAATACCGGCCTTCGGGTAAGCGATGCGGAATGCATTCTCGATCAGGCAAATGGAACCCATCTGTATACAAGTTTCATTGATATGCAATACTCGCCAACGACTATCGCATCGTTGCTGGCTAGCGGATTTACGACGGCAGAGATAGTTTCGTTGGCCAAGCAACGCACGGCGATTTCCAATATGGCACAATTGGGCGTGAGCCAGCGCATCAACGACAAATGGCAAAGCGGTGCAGACTTCACTATATCTAACACTTCTGGCACACCAGCAAGCGGAAGTCAGACCACCTATGTCGTTACAGATCCAGCGACCAACATCCAAACAACTCTCGCCACGACCGGCCCGGAAGGGTATCTTCCTGGAACAGCTGCAAGTGGAAATTCGATGGCGCTGTCAGGAAGATTGTCGGCGAGCAACCTTATTGCCAAGCGCGATTTTTCAACGTTTAGTTTGAGTTATTCCAAAAGCCCCAACTCAAATAGCCAGTTTTTCTATTTGAATGATCGTGTCTTTTCTTCCGAGGTGTGGACTTTTGATAGCACGCTAAGACTCATCCTGATGCATGCACACTATCTTGACAGTACCTCTAGCACTGTCACATCGAAGCAGACCACGCTTTCTCCCGTTTTTAGGGCTAGCTATCTCTTGCGAAGCAGCCTAACGATCGAGGGGGAAATCGGCGGCGATTATTCCAAGTTAAGTTATAGTTCTTTTGTGCCTTCCACTTACAAGCGCCTTTATATCTCAAGCGGCTTCCGTTGGGATTTCTAGCAGACTGTGGAAGGGGCAGCACAAGGCTGCTTCCGTCATCGCGTTTTTCCACGGAATATTTCAAACTGCCAGTAGGCAAAGGGTTACTGGAGTAGCAAGCATCCCTCAAAAGCAGGAACAGAAGTCGGCCTGTGGTTCCTACGCCTGCCGATGCTGTCCGGATCGGCAGGCCAGCTTCTATCACGCCACGGTCACCACCTTATCCAGATACACGTCCTGAACTGCGTTTAATAGTGCGACCCCGTCCTTCAAGGGTTTCTGGAACGCCTTGCGACCGAGGATCAAGCCCATGCCGCCCGCACGTTTGTTGATCACCGCCGTACGCACCGCCTGTTGCAAATCATCCTTGCCCGATTCGCCGCCGGAGTTGATCAGACCGGCGCGGCCCATGTAGCAGTTCGCCACCTGGTAGCGCACCAAGTCGATGGGGTGGTCGGTGGTGAGTTCGCTGTATACCTTGGGATGGGTCTTGCCGAATTTGATGGCGTTGTAGCCGCCGTTGTTCTCGGCCATTTTCTGTTTGACGATGTCGGCGTTGATGGTGGCGGCGAGGTGATTGGCTTGTCCGGTCAGGTCGGAAGCGACGTGATAATCCTTGTCGCCCACCTTGAAACCCGAATTGCGCAGATAAGCCCAGAGCACTGTTGCCATACCCAGTTCATGCGCACGCTCGAACGCTTCCGAAATCTCCTGTATTTGGCGCCGCGAGTGCTCGGAACCGAAGAATACGGTAGCGCCCACGGCTACCGCCCCCATGTTGAAAGCTTGATCCACACTGGCGAACAGCGTCTGATTGTAGATATTCGGGTAGGTCAGGATTTCGTTGTGGTTGATCTTTACGATGAACGGAATCTTGTGCGCGTAGCGGCGTGCCACCGAGGAAAGAACACCCAGCGTGGACGCCACACCGTTGCAGCCGCCTTCGATGGCGAGCTTCACGATGTTCTCCGGGTCGAAATACATCGGATTGGGCGCGAACGAGGCACCGCCGGAATGTTCGACACCCTGGTCTACCGGCAGTATCGAGAGATAGCCGGTATTGGTCAGGCGGCCATGTCCGTATAGGGACTGCAGGCTGCGCAGGACGCCGGTATGGCGGTCTTTCATCGCCACCACGCGATCCACGTAGTCCGGTCCCGGCAAATGCAACGATTCTTTGGGGATGCCTGTGCACCGATATTTCAACAGGTGATCTGCTTCTTCGCCCAGCAATTGCACAATATTCGTCATGACCGCACTCCTTTGAAAAGTTGAGGCTGATTAGATTGGAATCGTCCGGTAATCATACTCCCCTGTGTATAATTTTGGCTGTCGCCAATCCATAAGGTAAATACCTATGAAACAGATCACCATCGGCACCCCGCTCAGTCCTTCAGCCACAAAAGTCATGCTGCTCGGTAGCGGCGAACTCGGCAAGGAAGTCATCATCGCGCTGCAGCGATTGGGTGTGGAGGTCATCGCTGTGGACCGGTACGAAAATGCTCCCGGGCACCAGGTTGCGCATCGCGCGCATGTCATCAACATGGCGGACGGAGCGGCGTTGCGGGCCTTGATCGAGAAAGAGAAGCCGGATCTGGTCGTGCCGGAGATCGAGGCGATCGCCACCGACATGCTGGTGCAACTTGAGAAAGAGGGGCAACGCGTGATTCCCATGGCGCGTGCCACACAGCTCACCATGAATCGCGAAGGCATACGCCGTCTGGCGGCCGAGACGCTGGGGTTGCCCACTTCACCGTACAAATTTGCCAACAGTCTGGAAGAGATGCGTGCCGCCATAGATGGGGGCATCGGCTATCCCTGCATCATCAAGCCCGTGATGTCGTCCTCCGGTAAAGGCCAGTCGAAAGTCGACAACGCATCGGAAGTGCAGACGGCATGGGACTATGCCGCCAGCGGCTCACGCGTGAACCAGGGGCGGGTGATCGTGGAAGGTTTCATCGACTTCGATTACGAGATCACCCAGCTTACCGTGCGCGCTCTTGGCAGCGACGGCAAGACCGAAACACATTTTTGCGAGCCCATCGGGCATGTACAGGTGCGCGGTGACTATGTTGAAAGCTGGCAACCCATGGCGATGACACCGCTGGCGTTGCAACGCTCGCGTGAAATCGCCAAAAAGGTCACCGACGATCTGGGGGGGCTCGGACTCTTTGGCGTGGAACTGTTCGTCAAGGGAGACATGGTGTGGTTCAGCGAGGTCAGTCCGCGCCCCCACGATACCGGCATGGTGACCATGTGTACCCAGCGCTTCAACGAATTCGAACTGCACGCCCGCGCCATCCTTGGTTTGCCGGTGGACACCAGCCTCCGGGCAGCGGGTGCAAGCGCCGTGATCTACGGCCAAATGGATGAAAAAGGCATCGCCTTCAAAGGTGTTGAAGAAGCCTTGTGCGTGCCGGAATCGGACATTCGCCTGTTCGGCAAGCCGGAAGCGTTCAAGAAACGCCGCATGGGTGTTGCGTTGGCCAACGGTAAAGATACCGACGAGGCACGGGTACGCGCCAAACTGGCTGCGAGCAAAGTTGTTCCGGTCAAAGTGTAATGATCTCCGGTATCCATCACGCCACCTTCCTGACCAGCGACCTGACCAAGGCGCGCGCGTTTTACGAGGGTGTTCTGGGGCTGCAACTGGCCTCGGACAGACCGCAGATGAGTTTCGACGGCGTGTGGTATGACATCGCGCAGAATCAGCAGATACATCTGATGCTGCTTCCCGATCCGACAGCCGGTGTGCACCGGCCCGCACACGGCGGGCGTGACCGTCATGTGGCGCTGGGGGTAAGGGATCTGTCGAAACTGAAGGCGCGACTGGAAGAAGCGGGAATCGCCTATACACAAAGTCAATCCGGCAGGAAGGCCCTGTTCTGCCGCGACCCTGACCAGAACGCACTGGAGTTCATCGAGGTCGCAGAATGATGCAACAAGTCAAAGCAACCGGAGTCTCGCCCAAGGCATGGTATGAAGCTGCTTGTGACCGTGCGGGTTTTGTGTGCGATGCGCGGCAACTCGCCGCCATCGACCAGCTTGAGACTCTGTGGCAGCAACTGGTGGAGTTCAAGAACAAGCGCAACCAGTTTCTGGGACGCAGCCTGTTGAGTCCGAATGTTCCCAAAGGCCTTTATATCTGGGGCGGGGTGGGGCGCGGCAAGACTTTTCTGATGGATGGCTTTTACCAGTGCCTGCCGTACCGCCGCAAGCGCCGCATCCATTTCCACAACTTCATGATGGAAGTGCACAACGAGATGAAGTTGCTGGCGAAGGAGAACGACCCGCTGATCGCGCTGGCCGACAAGATCGAGCGTTCCACCCGGCTGTTGTGTCTGGACGAGTTTCATGTGGATGACATCGCCGACGCGATGATCCTCGGTCGTTTGCTCGGTGCGTTGCTTGAGCGCGGTGTGGTGCTGTTGACCACGTCGAATTACCCGCCGGACGGACTGTATCCAAACGGCCTGCAACGCCAGAATTTCTTGCCCGCCATCGCCGTACTCAAACGCGAGTTGAAGGTGCTGCACTTAGATAGTGATACCGACTACCGCATGTTGCAGATGGAGCGCGATCCGCTGTTCATGGATGCGTCGGATGCGGCAAGTGATGCCCATATGGAATCATTGTTCCGACGCCTGACTGCGGGTATGCAGGACGATGCCAGTTTCATCCGGGTCAGACAGACCAAAATCCCGGTCAGGTGTGTGGCACGCGAAGTCGTCTGGTTCGACTTCGGGGAATTGTGCGGCGGGCATCACGACCAATCGGACTATCTGGAGATCGCTTTCCGTTTCCCGACGGTATTCGTGACGGGTATCCCGAAAATGTCGGCAGACAATGGAGCCGAAGCAAGGCGCTTTACCTGGTTGATCGACGTGCTGTACGACAACCATGTCAAAATGGTGGCCTCATTCGAAACTGCACCAAATGCACTATACGGGGCGGGGCGCCAGGATAGCGAGGCACAGCGCATCGCCAGCAGGCTGACCGAGATGCAGACGCGGCATTACCTGGAATTGCCGCACCGCAGCCGCGGCGTTACGTTGACAGGTCAAACAACGGCCTGATGTTTCAATGATTCCTGACGGTGCTGTAGCCGTAATAGCGGCCCACCCAAAACAAAGAATGGCGCGAGAGCGAACTTAGTTGCCGGAAGTGAACCGGGCGTCATAGGTTGCCTGGCATGCGGCGTTTGCACCGTCCAGCATGCTGGCAGCTTCAGCGGCAGCTGCGGGAGAGAGGGTGAATTGGCCGGGTTTGCGGCGAACGGGTGTCTGGTTCTTCAACACGAAATCCGCCTTTGCCAGTTCCGCGGCAGCCTTGCAGGTGGTCAGGTCGGCCAATAGGGTGGTTTCAAATCTAGCCCTGGCTTCCGCCGCAGCTTTAGCTCTTTCCTGAGCCTGAGCTCGGGCCTGTGCCATGGCAACGCGCATCTCCTCGGCCTCCTTGATCTCTTGTTTGTTCAGATAATCCAGATATCCCCAGGTTCCGGATGTCAGCACGATCAGAACGCCGGCGATGATTTTCTTCAGCATGTCTCACTCCCAAATTTATTGTTATCCACGTTCATAATGATAAACCAAATCGTGCAGCCTTCATCCTTAGAGTCAGGACGCGTGCGGGAAAGTTACCGATCGGTAGTTTCTCCATTTTGCAATTGGGGATTCTCTTTGTCACGGCGCCGGATTTGGGTACTGCCTGTGTATAGCTTCTATCCTTGCCAGCACCTCGGCAGACAAGGTGATTTCTGCGCTGTCCAGATTCTCTTCAAGTTGTTCAAGGGTCGTCGCCCCAAGGATGACACTGCTGTTGAACCAGCGCGTCCTGGCGAAGGCAAGCGCCATCTTCGCCGGCGACAGTCCGGCATCCCGCGCGATACGAATATATTCTGCCGTGGCAGGGGGCACGTTGGGTTTGTCGTAGCGTTGTCCGAAGCCCGGGAATAGTGTGATTCTGCCGTGAGCATTCGGATCGGTGATGTATTTTCCGGTGAGCCAGCCGAAAGCCAGAGGACTGTATGCGAGCAGGCCGACATTGGCGTGGCGGCACACCTCGGCCAGGCCACTCTCGAAACTGCGGTTCAGAAGGTGGTAGGCGTTCTGTATGCTGGCGATCTTGGGCAATCCCAGTTGTTCGGCGCAACGCACGAACTCACTTACGCCCCACGGTGTCTCGTTGGAGAGGCCGATATGGCGAATCTTTCCGGCCTTGACCAGTTCCGCCAACACCTGCAATTGCTCGGCAACAGGGGTGCTGTCGCGCTCCTGCGTCACATCGTAGCTGTTGGCGCCGAACATCGGTACATAGCGGTCCGGCCAGTGGATCTGATACAGGTCGACATAGTCAGTCTGCAAACGGCGCAGGCTACCGTCGATGGCAGCGGTGATGTGTTCACGGTTGATGCGCGGCGAACCCCGGATCCAGCTGAAACCGCGTGCGGGACCGGCGATCTTGGTGGCGACGATCAGTTTGTCGCGAGCTTGATGCTTGAGCCAGGAACCGATGTAACTTTCCGTGCGGTGAGCTGTTTCGGCCCGTGGAGCGACCGGGTACATCTCGGCAGTGTCGATGAAGTTGACACCGCGTGACACGGCCAGATCGAGCTGCGAGTGTGCATCAGCTTCGGTGTTCTGTTCGCCGAAGGTCATCGTGCCGAGTGCCAATGCCGACACCATCAGGTCGCTGTGTCCCAGTCGTTTGTATTCCATGTTCGCCCCGCTGCATTCAGAAGTGAATATTCTAATCTTCATCCCCGTGCTAGGATATCCGCATGATGATGCCTGTCCTGTTCCTTTCACATGGTGCCCCCACCGTACCGCTTGAGCCAGGCGAAACGGGTGCGGCTTGGCGCTTGCTGGGCGAGCAATTGCCTAAACCATCCGCTGTTCTGGCGATCTCAGCACACTGGGAGACGCGCACGCCGACCCTGAGCCGGGCAGTGCAGCCCGAAACCATCCATGATTTCAGCGGATTTCCCGAAGCGCTCTACCGTATCCAGTATCCGGCACCCGGCGCACCACAGATGGCGGAAGCTGCAGCCAAGTTGCTGCAGCAGGCCGGTATCGAGGTCAAGCTGGATGATACGCACGGTTTGGATCACGGCGCATGGGTTCCTTTGAGCATGATGTTTCCGCAGGCGGATATTCCTGTGGCACAACTTTCCCTGCAGCCGGAACAAGACCCGGCCTGGCACCTCGCACTCGGCAGGGCGCTGCGCCCGCTGCGCCAGCAGGGGGTACTGATCGTCGGTAGCGGAGCCATCACGCACAATCTGCGTGCCGTATTCACGCATCCGCAGGGAGAGCCCGCGCCACAATGGGTGACCGAATTCCGCGACTGGATCGCGGCCCGAATCAGGGACGGCGATCTTGAGGCGCTGAGTTCCTATCGTACGCGTGCACCGCACGCTGTACAGAATCATCCGAGCGACGAGCATCTCCTGCCGTTGTTCGTGGCGCTCGGAGCGGCTTCCAAGCCTGACGATGCACAACATCTGAACAAGGTGATGACCTACGGATTGCTGGCGATGGATGCCTGGCTGTTCGATGCGGCGGATTAGGGGTTGAACTTGGTACCTTATCCTGCATCGGCACGGCGCGGCGCGATCATGTCCAAAGAGATCCGGGGCGCAGGAGCAAAATGACTACCTATAACGTCAATCTGCACGAAGCTATCTATTCCCTCTCCGATGCGCTGGACCTGGTCGGAGTCACACACATCCACCACGGAAAACGCGTGGCCTACATGGCCACCGAATGCGGCAAGTTTCTGGGCTGGAGCGGTCCGCGTCTGGACGAGCTTTTCCAGGCGGCTATTCTGCATGACTGCGGTGTGTCCAAGACGATGGTGCATGCCAACCTCGCGCAGATGGCGTGGGAGAACGAAGCCGAGCACTGCAAGCTGGGAGCCGAACTGCTGGCCAGCAGTTCACTGCTGAATCATCTGTCCGACACGATATTGCACCACCACACGCACTGGTCCGTCCTCAAAGATCTGAATTTGCCTCTGGAAGTCAAGCTGCGGGCGAACTGTATCTATATGGTCGACCGCGTGGATGTGCTCATCCTGGGTTACCAGCTTGGAGGCAAGGACATTCTGTTAGGCAAGGATGAGATCAGGGACAAGATACTCAAGCGCAGCAGTGAGTGGTTCTGCCCCGAATTGGTCGACGCATTCATGCAAGTCTCAGGATCCGATGCATTCTGGTTCATATTGGAGAGCGGCCATGTCAACGGCTATCTGGCAACCTGGCTGTCGCACTTTCCCGACCAGACCATGGAATTTGAGGAATTGCGCAGTCTGGTCCATGTCTTCTCCAGCATCGTCGACGCCAAGAGTCCGTTCACCAAACAACATTCGGACGGGGTGGCCAACCTGGCGCGCTATCTGGGCAGACTGTTTGACTTGCCCAAGGGGACCTGCGAACTGCTGGAACTGGTCGGGTTGCTGCACGATATAGGCAAACTGCGCGTGCCGGACGAGTTGCTGGAAAAGCCGAGCGCGCTGAGCGAGGTGGAGACCCTCATCATGCGCCAGCACTGTTTCGACACCTACAGCATTTTGAAGAACATCCGCGGACTGGAACGCGTCAGCCTGTGGGCGTTGCAGCATCACGAACGTATGGACGGTACCGGCTATCCCAACCACACCAAGGGTGTCGATCTTTCTCTCGAGGCGCGCATCGTCGCGGTGTCAGACGTGTTCCAGGCCTTGGCGCAGGAACGTCCCTACCGCGGACCGCTGGAACAGCAGGTCATCATGGCCCTGCTCAAGCTGGAAGCGGAGGCAGGCAAACTGGACGCGGATGTGGTGGTGGCTGTGGAAGCGAATCTGCAGGAGTGCTGGCACGTGGCCGTTGACCCGATTAAGGCCTGACTGCGCCTTCAACCGCGGGTATTGGACTGGGTCGCGAACTGTGTCAGGTCAACCAGCGGGGCGGGTTGCCAACCCGGTTTGCGGTGTTCGGCCACCACATTGGTGAAGATGCCGCCGCGCACGTAGAACTTGGCAGTCAGGCGCATGAAACGCGGCTGGGTGGCGGCGACCAGATCATCCAGTACACGGTTGGTCACATCCTCGTGAAAATGCCCTTCGTTGCGAAATCCCCAGATGTACAGCTTTAAACTTTTCAATTCCACGCATTTTTCGTCGGCGATGTAATCCAGGATCAAGGTGGCGAAATCCGGCTGTCCGGTTTTGGGGCACAGACAGGTGAATTCCGGGATCTCCATGTGGATGTGGTAGTCCCGTTTGGGCTGCGGATTGGGAAAAGTCTCCAATGTCTTAGTGGGTTGGGTGGTCATTTGGTGAGGTGCCCGGGTTCAGTTAGAATGGCGCGCATTATATAGTCAGCCTGAATCAAATTGCGTCTTGCTCATATCAAGTTAGCCGGTTTCAAGTCCTTCGTTGATCCCACCCATATCGCGCTGCCGGGGCAGCTCGTGGGCATCGTCGGTCCCAACGGCTGCGGCAAATCCAACGTGATCGACGCGTTGCGCTGGGTTTTGGGCGAATCCCGGGCCTCGGCGTTGCGCGGCGAATCCATGCAGGACGTGATTTTCAACGGTTCCGGCAACCGCAAACCCGTGGCACGCGCCAGCGTCGAGCTGGTGTTCGACAACTCCCTGGGCAAGGTGGGCGGACAATGGGCGACCTACGCCGAGATATCCATCAAGCGCGTGCTGCAACGCGACGGTGATTCCAGCTACTACATCAATAATCAATCCGTCCGCCGCAAGGACATCACGGATATCTTCCTGGGTACCGGGGTCGGCGCGCGCGCCTATGCCATCATTGAGCAGGGCATGATTTCGCGCATCATCGAGGCCAAGCCCGAAGAGTTGCGGGTATTCCTTGAAGAGGCCGCCGGTGTATCCAAATACCGCGACCGCCGCCGCGAGACCGAACTGCGTCTGGGCGACACCCGCGACAATCTGCTGCGTGTTTCCGACATTCTGCAGGAACTCGACAAGCAACTGACCCATCTGGGCGAGCAGGCCGAAGTGGCCAAGACCTACCGCGAACTTGAAGCGCGGCGCGAGACCACGCAGCGCCTGCTGTGGCTGGTGAACAAGCAAGAGGCCGAGACGCGCCGTGCGCGCTTCGCGCAGCAAGTCGAAAAGACCAAGAACGACCTGGAAGCCGAAATCGCCAAGTTGCGCGAGGTGGAAGCCAGGCTGGAGACTTCACGCAGCGAGCATTTCGGCCAGTCCGATGCGCTGCATGCCAAGCAGGGCGAACTCTACGCGAGCAATGCCGAAGTGTTGCGCCTGGAGCAGCAGATTTCATTCATCGTCGAACAGCGCAACCGCCTGTCGCAACAGATACAGAACGGCGAACGCCAGATCGCGCAGCAACAAACCCAGTTGCAGGGGTTGCGCACCCTGCGCACGCACTGGCAACAGCAGCAGGAAGACGCCGCCGTGCGCGTTGCGACTTGTGAGAACCGCAGCGAAAACGAAGCCCAAAGCCTGCCCCAGGTGGAAGAGGCGGCGCGCGTGGCCCAGGAACGCCTCAACTCGATGCAACGCGAGCAGATGCTGATCCAGCAACAACTACAGATCTTTGAGACCCAGCGCGGACATGTGCAAGGCAATGTGCAGCAACTCGACAATCGCCGTTCGCGCCTGATGCTGGAGCGCGACAACCTGCCTCAGGTGGACATAGCGCTGCTGGAGCAGAACCAGCAACAGTTTGCCGAGATGCAGGCGGAATTCGAGATGCAGCAGCAGCAACTGGCTGAGTTGCAGGAGCGCCTGCCGCTGGCCGATGCCGAGCGCCGCAAGCAGCGTGATGCTGTCCAGGATCTGGAGCGGCTGTTGGCGCAGACTGAAGCGCGTTTGAATGCGTTGCAACAGTTGCAGAAGCAGCTCGACAACGACAAGAACCTGAAAGCCTGGTTGGCGCAGCATCAACTGGATAATGCACCGCGCTTGTGGCAATCCATCCGCATCGAACAGGGTTGGGAGGACGCGCTGGAAGCGGTGCTGCGCGAGCGCATCAACGCATTGGCTTTGCCCCGGCTGGAAGATGCAACCGGTTGGAACGATTCACCGCCGGCGAAGCTGGCCGTGTATGCATCGGATGGTGCGCGCACATCCGCCGGGGCGGGCCAGGACGGACTGAGTCCGCTGGCGAACTACGTGCGCTGCCAGGATGCGCAGTCGACAGCAGTGGTGACTGACTGGCTGACCGGTGTGTTTGCGGTGGGCAGCCTGAACGAGGCAATGGCACTGCGCGGCACACTGACTGCAGGTGCCTGGCTGGTGACGGCACAAGGCCATCTGGTCGGGGCGCACAGCGTGTTGTTTCATGCACCTGACAGCCAGCTGCACGGTGTGCTGGCGCGGCAGCGCGAGATCGAGACCCTGCAGCAAGAAGCTGAACAGCGCCGGGAATCGCTGGAGCAGGGCAAGCAGCAGTCGGCGCAAGCTGAAGAAACTTACCAGTCCGTCAACGCACGCATCGCCCCCATGCGCAGTTCCACCAGCGACCTGCAGCAGCGCCAGCACAGCGCGCAAATGCAGATCCTGAAACTGACGCAGGCCAACGAGCGCACTCAGGAGCGCAACGTGCAGATTGCGCAGGAACTGGAAGAGCTGGTCGAGCGCGTGAACAACGAGCAGCGCCAGATGCAGGAGATCGCCGAACAGATGGAGATCCAGCGCGAGAAGCTTTCGGTGCAGCAGGCGGAAAGCGATCAGGCACGGCAGCAATCCGGCACCCAGGACAATCTGTTGCGCGAGCAGCGCGATCGCGCACAGAAGGCGCACCACGAATTGCAGGAAGCGCGCTTCTTCGCCAAGACCTGTACCGAGAAGCTGGCCGATCTGGAGCAGAACCTGCAGCAACAGGGCGAAACGCTCACCCATCTGGAAGAGGCGCTGGCGCACAGCCGCAACGAGCAAGCCAACCTGAGTGACAGTGATGCGGATCAGCAATTGCAGGCCGCTTTGCAGCAGCGACAAGTGCACGAGCAGGCTCTGGCCGAAGCGCGCAACATTCTGGAGAACGCCTCCCTGAACCTGAACCGTATGGAGCAGGAACGCATGGCCTGCGAGCAGAAACTGAATCCCCTGCGCGAAAAGGTAAACGAGATCACCCTGAAAGAGCACGAAGCCCGTATCCAGTACGAACAGTGGGCGGAACAGTTACAGGGCGTGGACGAAGAACCGTTGCAGGGGCTGATCGAGGGGGCCAAGGCGGGCGGACTACAGAATGAACTGGCGCGCCTGTCCAATGAGATCACGGCGCTGGGCGCGGTAAACCTGGCGGCGCTGGAAGAATTGCAGACGGCGCAGGAGCGCAAGACTTATCTGGATGCTCAGGCCAAAGACCTGAACGAGGCGATCGAAACCCTGGAAGACGCGATACGCCGCATCGACAAGGAATCGCGCGACCTGTTGATGGCGACCTACGACGAGGTGAATCGCCATCTGTCCGAACTGTTCCCTATCCTGTTCGGCGGTGGCGACGCCAAACTGGTGCTGACCGGCGAGGAGATTCTCGACAGCGGGGTGCAGGTGATGGCGCATCCCCCGGGCAAGAAGAACGCCTCGATCCATCTGCTGTCGGGCGGCGAGAAGGCTCTGACGGCCATCTCGCTGGTGTTCTCGCTGTTCCAGCTCAATCCCGCACCCTTTTGTGTGCTGGACGAGGTGGACGCCCCGCTGGACGACACCAATACCGAACGCCTGTGCAAGCTGATCCAGAAAATGTCCGAAAAGACCCAGTTCGTCTATATCAGCCACAACAAGATCACCATGGAAATGGCACAGCAGCTGATTGGCGTAACAATGCAGGAGCGCGGCGTCTCAAAAGTGGTGTCGGTGGATATTGAAGAAGCGTTGAAGCTGACAGAGGACAGCGGCGGCAAAGCCGCTGTAGAGGCTGTTTAGTTAATTAGTTAATTGCAGTTTTTACTGATTGCTGAACGCGCTTCTTCCAGTTTTTTTGCGCGGGTCTCATCATCCATAAAGGAGCGCTCACCTTTTTCGTCGTAGGTGGTCACTCGTATTCCCTCTTCGAGGGTGCGAGCATTCTGGCGCGCGGATTCGCAATTCAGGTTTTTGGTATTGGCTTGCGAGTCTTCCTCCGCCTTCTTTTCTGTGGCTTTGTCTTTTGCTTGTCTGGATTTTCTCAGTTCGGCTTCTCGTTCAGGCAAACTCTTGGGTGCAGGACTGGCTGAAGCATCTCCCTGGCCTTTGCTTGCGATGTTTCGCACGGTTTGAGTAGCAGCTGCTTCAGGAGGGATAGTGTCTGAATAGTGTACTTTGCCTTCGGAATCAACCCATTTGTTCAGAGCGGCATTGGTATTAAAGCTTGCCAGTGCAAAGGCAATGATAAAAATATAGCTTTTCATGGCGTCTCCAAATTGATGATGGATGCGAAACTAGCTGTTAATTTGTCGCGCGTCAATTTATGATAGCGCCCGCGATATAAAGCGCCCCTGTTTTCAGAGGCTCCGGAACGACAATTAGCCGGGTAGTAAACCGATATGTCACAAGTTCAGTTACCAACAGGCAATAATCAGGACTACCTTTTGGTAGACAGAAACCAGGACCAGGTCCTGCGCTTGTTCCGTTCCTATTACCGGGCGCACCAGAACTCGGGCAAGTTATTCGACGATTTTCCGGATTTCTTCATGGTCAAACCCATCGTGTTAAAAGATGCGGATTTGACCACTCGGGCATCGGACAAACTGATTTTGGAAGATTGCATCCACAGAGCCCAGGAACGCCAGGGGTTTGTCGGCGTGACCAAACGCAGGAATCCCAAACTGAATTACTACTGGCTGGAATTGACCGTATTGCCTTACATGTTGGGGGATTCGGTGACAGAGAACAACCAGAACGAGTTCTTTTATGTTTTGAGCAATTTCATCGAATATACCAAACAGCACCCCAAGACCTACGGGGACATCACAGCCGAGATCGATTCCGACAAGGATCTGGCATTGATGCTGAAGGAGATCAACAAGCAGGGTGACAAGCTAAATAGTCTGCTTCCTGTTTACCAGCAGGACATGCTGGTGCGTTTTAATACCAACTGGCCGATCACCGAGGTCAACAAACTGCTGATGACCCTGAAAGACAATGACCAGAGCTGGTGTGAGGTCTTTTTCGAGTACCTGATCTACGTGATGGGCAGGAAAGCAAAGAGCGGGGGGTAAACGCCGCGCGGCCTCTGCGCAAGTTTTGATATAATGCGCGCTTTGCAGAGGAAGGTTCCCATGCGTATTACCCAAAAAGCCCTCACCTTCGACGACGTACTGCTGCTTCCGGCACATTCCAACGTCCTCCCGCGCGATGTCAGCCTGCGCACCCAGCTCACCCGCAACATCACCCTGAATATCCCCCTGCTGTCGGCTGCAATGGATACTGTCACCGAGGCGCGCCTTGCAATCGCCCTGGCACAGGAAGGCGGACTCGGCATCGTGCACAAGAACATGACTGCCAAGGAACAGGCTTTGCAGGTATCCAAGGTGAAGCGTTTCGAGAGCGGCGTTGTGAAAGACCCGATCACCATCGCCCCGAACATGACAGTTCGCGACGTGCTTAACCTGACCCGTCAACACAAGATATCCGGCCTACCCGTGGTGGATGGCAAGAAAGTCGTCGGCATCGTGACCAACCGCGACCTGCGTTTCGAGAGCAATCTTGACCAATCCATCACCAACATCATGACACCGCGCGACCGGCTCATCGTGGTCAAAGAAAATGCCAACCGCGACGAAGCGCGTAACCTCATGCACAAGCACCGTATTGAGCGCGTGCTGGTCGTGAATGATGCGTTCGAGTTGTGCGGACTCATCACGGTCAAAGATATCCTGAAATCAAGTGAACATCCCCTGGCCTGCAAGGATGAACTGGGCCGTCTGCGCGTGGGCGCGGCAGTCGGCGTGGGCGAGGGAACAGAAGAGCGCGTGTCATTGCTGGTTGAAGCCGGCGTGGACGTGCTGGTGGTTGACACCGCGCACGGCCATTCACAGGGCGTGCTGAGCCGCGTGCAGTGGGTCAAGAAGAACTTCCCCAACGTCGAAGTGATCGGCGGCAACATCGCCACGGCATCCGCAGCCAAAGCGCTGGTGGATCATGGAGCGGATGGAGTCAAGGTCGGTATCGGCCCCGGCTCGATCTGCACCACACGCATGGTGGCGGGTGTGGGCGTTCCGCAGATATCGGCAATTCAAAATGTGGCTGATGCCTTGGCCGGTACAGATGTTCCTCTTATTGCCGATGGCGGTGTGCGCTTCTCGGGCGACATCTCCAAAGCCATCGCGGCTGGTGCGCATTCCGTGATGCTGGGCGGTTTGTTCGCCGGTACGGAAGAAGCGCCGGGCGAGATCGAGCTGTATCAGGGGCGCTCCTACAAATCCTATCGCGGCATGGGCAGCCTAGGTGCGATGCAGCAAGGCTCCAAAGACCGGTATTTCCAGGATACCGAAGGCAATAACGACAAGCTGGTGCCGGAAGGCGTCGAAGGTCGCGTGCCGTACAAAGGCAGCGTGCTGGCGGTCATCCACCAGTTGCTCGGCGGTCTGCGCTCCAGCATGGGTTACCTCGGTTGCCCGGATATTCCCACGGTGCATGCCAAGGCCGAATTCGTCGAGATCACCTCGGCGGGTATCCGTGAATCGCATGTGCACGATGTCCAGATCACCAAAGAAGCGCCGAATTATCATATCGATTAACACTGCGGGAAGGGAGAAGGGGGAAGAGGGAAGGGTAAAACCGGAGCATCTTTACCCTTTAGCGCCGCAGGCGCGAACCCTTCTCTCTTCACCCTTCCCAGGTTCTGACCATGCACAAAAAAATCCTCATTCTCGATTTCGGTTCCCAGTACACCCAGCTCATTGCCCGCCGCGTGCGCGAGACGCATGTCTATTGCGAATTGCATCCCTGGGACATGAGCGAGGCGGATATCCGTGCGTTCGACCCGGCCGGCATCATCCTGTCCGGTGGCCCCAATTCCGTTTATGACGAAGAGACGCCGAAAGCGCCGCAAGTCGTGTTCGACCTTAAGGTGCCTGTGTTCGGCATCTGTTACGGCATGCAGACCATGGCAGCCCAGCTGGGCGGCAAAGTGGAGAGCGGCAAGGTGCGCGAATTCGGCTACGCCGAGATCCGCGCACAGGGCCATTCCAAACTGTTCGATGGAATCCAGGATAAGACCAACGCACAGGGCCACGGACTGCTGGACGTGTGGATGAGCCACGGCGACAAGGTGACGGCACTCCCTTCAGGATTCACTGCGATCGCATCCAACGATGCCACACCGTTCGCCGCCATGGCGGACGAAGCGCGCCGTTATTACGCCGTACAGTTCCATCCCGAAGTCACCCACACCTATCAGGGCAAGGCCATCATCAGCCGCTTCGTCCACGATATCTGCGGTTGCGGTCAGGACTGGAACATGCCGGACTATATCGCGGAAGCCGTGGCCAAGATCAAGGCGCAAGTCGGCAGTGAGGAAGTCATCCTTGGTCTGTCCGGCGGCGTGGACTCCTCGGTGGCCGCGGCGCTCATCCACCGCGCCATCGGTGATCAGTTGACCTGCGTGTTTGTGGACAACGGCTTGCTGCGCCTGAAAGAAGGCGAGCAGGTGATGGAGACCTTCGGCAAGCACATGCACATGAAGGTCGTGCATGTGGATGCCAGCGGCGAATTCATGAAACACCTGACCGGCGTCACCGATCCGGAACAGAAACGCAAAATCATCGGTCGCGAGTTTGTCGAAGTGTTTCAGCGTGAATCCGCCAAGCTCAAGCAGGCCAAATGGCTGGCGCAAGGCACCATCTATCCTGACGTGATCGAATCGGCCGGTGCCAAGACCAAGAAGGTGCACGCAATCAAATCGCATCACAACGTTGGCGGGCTCCCGGAGTCCATGCACCTGAAACTGCTGGAACCATTGCGCGAACTGTTCAAGGATGAAGTGCGCGAATTGGGCGTGGCGTTGGGCTTGCCTGCCGATATGGTTTACCGCCATCCCTTCCCCGGCCCCGGCCTCGGGGTGCGCATTCTGGGCGAAGTGAAACGCGAGTACGCCGAGTTACTGCGCCGTGCCGACGCCATCTTCATCGAGGAATTGCGCAACACCAAAGATGCCGACGGCAAGAGCTGGTACGACAAGACCTCGCAAGCCTTCACTGTTTTCCTGCCGGTCAAATCGGTCGGTGTGATGGGTGACGGTCGCACCTACGAATGGGTCGTCAGTTTGCGCGCTGTGCAGACGCAGGACTTCATGACCGCACACTGGGCACATTTGCCGTATGAGTTGCTGGGCAAAGTCTCCAA
This sequence comes from Sideroxydans sp., assembly GCA_043744345.1. GTDB lineage: Bacteria > Pseudomonadota > Gammaproteobacteria > Burkholderiales > Gallionellaceae > Sideroxyarcus. The sequence goes on from JAYTUW010000015.1 coordinate 100,941, forward strand.
CCGCATCATCAATGAAGTACGCGGAATCAACCGCGTGGTCTACGATATCTCCGGCAAGCCGCCCGCCACCATCGAGTGGGAATGAGTTATCGCGTTGTGGGAACGGATGCATAAGCGGGGGCCGTCTTGTATCCATTCTCGATCTATCGGTGGTCTGATGTTCCCAAGCTGCTTGGTTTGGCTTTGCTGTATGCATTGCTCGTCCGGCTCGTTCTCTCCTATCTGACTACCGACGGCAACATCTCCCCGGTCTGGCTTCCCAGCGGATTGGGTTTGGCCGCATTGATGATAGGCGGCAAGAAATATTGGCCGGGCATTTTCATCGGGGCGATGGCCGCATATCTGATCGAGGATCGCTCTGCTTTTCCATCCTTCTTCATCGCATCGAGCAACGTCCTTGAGCCGTTGCTGGCGCTTTGGTTGTTTGCCCGATTCAGGCGTTTCGATTCCTCACTTCATCACTGGCGCGACTACATGTGGTTGATCATGATGGGGGCGATTGTCGCTGCGCTAGCCGCGCTCATGGGTGTCATTACACTTGCGGGCGCGAATATGCTGCCTCCGGATGCGATCGCAAAAGGGTGGCTCTACTGGTGGCGCGGCAACCTGTTTGGCATTGCGCTGCTAACGCCGACCATTCTCATCTGGCGAAATCTGCCAGCAGGCTGGATCAATGGCAGGGGCAGAAGGCTGGAGATGTCATTGTTCATGCTTCTTGCCTACCTCACGAGTCTCGTGGCTTTCCATGGATGGACTCCGTCATCGATGTCCGGAATCCCGTTGGGATATTTGATGTTTTTGTTCATTATCTGGGGAGCGATTCGTTTCGGCCGACATGGCGTCATGCTAATGCTTCTGTTGTCGGCGATACAGGGCATCCTGGGGGCGCTCGACGGCGTGGGCTTCTTTGCAGGCGATCTGAACAACGGGCTGGTGAATTTCTGGCTCTACATGATGAGCATGTCTTTTGTTGGCATCGTGTTGGCAACCAACATCAGGCAACACCGGCACGACGTGGTAGCTTTGCGTGAAAGCGAATCCAAGTTGCACGCCATCCTCGATCACGCCCCGGTCGGAATCTGGCTGGTCGGGACAGACGGGCGATACCGCTTCGTGAACAAGCGCTTCTGCGATGCCGTCGGTATTCCGGAAAGCGGATTTCTCATTACATCTCACTTGCCGGATTTACTGGGTGAGGAAATTGCGGCTGATTGCATCGCCTCCGACAAGGCGTGTCTGGTGCAGGATGAACCCTATGTCTCCATCGAGTCCCTGCCGCTTGCGGATGGGAAGCGGCATCAGCTGGAGATCACCAAGGCCAAGCTGCGCAATTCCTTTGGAATTGTGACCGGTGTCATCGGAATCTCGGTGGACGTCACAGACCGTATCCAGACCGAAGAAGCATTGTGCGAGAGCGAGGCGCGTTGGAGCTTTGCTTTGGAAGGCGGTGGCGATTGTGTCTGGGACTGGAACCTGCAAACCGACGAAGTCGCGCTTTCCAAGGGAGGCAAAGCGATGTTCGGCTTTGCAGATGACGAGATCGGCAACAACATGGCGGAATGGAATACGCGCATCCACCCCGAAGACATCACTCGTTTTCTGATGCAGGTCAGCGACTTCTTTCACCAAAAGCAGGATAAATTTACCGGCGAATACCGGGTGTGTTGCAAAGACGGAAGCTGGAAATGGATATTGACGCGGGGCATGGTGGCACACCGTTCCACCGGGGGCAAAGTCACTCGCATGATAGGCACGCATACCGACCTGACCGAGCGCAAACAGGCCGAGGAGACCATCCAGCGACAAGCTCATTACGATGCGCTTACACAGCTGCCGAATCGCCGTCTGTTCCGTGACCGCCTGGAACACACGATCAGGCAATCCAGGAGGGACCTTTCGCCGTTTGCGTTGATGCTGATCGACCTTGACCACTTCAAGGAGGTCAACGACACCATGGGGCATGACGCCGGAGACTTCCTGCTGGTGGATGCGGCCCAGCGCATCCTGCATAGCGTTCGCGAATCCGACACCGTGGCGCGCATGGGAGGGGATGAGTTTGTGGTAATCCTGCCCGACATGAAAGATCCGGCCGGTATCGAGCGCATTGCGCAGAAGATCATCGGCAAACTGGCCGCACCTTTCCTGCTGGGTGAGGAGAAAGCGTACATTTCGGCCAGCGTGGGCATCACCTTGTATCCCGCGGATGCGGACAGCATGGAAACCCTGCTGAAAAACGCGGACCAGGCGATGTATGTTGCCAAGAGCATGGGGCGCAACCGCATGAGTTACTTCACCCCGGTTTTGCAGGAAAATGCGCAAAAACGCATGCGTATGATCAACGATATGCGCGATGCCCTGGCATCCGGCCAGTTTCACGTGTATTACCAGCCCATTGTGGAACTGGCGACAGGCGAGATACACAAGGCAGAGGCGCTGATCCGCTGGATACATCCGGTACACGGCATGGTTGAGCCCTCCCAATTTATTCCCCTCGCCGAAGAAACGGGAATGATCGTCGAGATCGGCGACTGGGTATTGCGGCAGGCCATGCACCAGGTAAAGCGTTTGCAGCTGAGTTACCACAAAGGCTTCCAGATCAGCGTCAACAAGTCACCGGTGCAGTTCCGTCACGACAGTCCGCTGAAAGCTGAAGAATGGTTGCGTGAATTGGAGCTGCACGGATTGCATGCCAGCAGTCTGGTCATCGAGATCACCGAAGGTGTGTTGCTGGATGATGATGGCAATGTCAGGGACAGACTGCTTGCTTCGCATGATGCGGGCATCCAGGTTGCAATCGACGACTTCGGCACCGGTTATTCCTCACTGGCCTACCTCAAGAAATTCGACATCGATTACCTGAAGATCGACAAGACTTTCGTGAACAATCTGGGTGACCACCCGGATGACATGGCCCTGTGCGAGGCCATCATTGTCATGGCGCACAAACTCGGACTGAAAGTCATCGCCGAAGGGATTGAAACAGAACAGCAGCGTCAATTGTTGCTGGCGGCAGGTTGTGATTTTGCACAAGGTTACTTGTTTTCAAAGGCAATACCTGCAGATCAACTCCAATTGATGCTGCATAAAGCCACTATTTAAAGAGTGGCAATGCAGTACAAATATCCTACTATTTCAGTACAAAAGTCCTAGTAAATCCCTTATGTATTTTGCTAGAATTCCGACTAACAATAATGTAGTAGGGAAGTAGGACATTACAAGATTCGCCACAGGTGTTCTTACCGGTCACTTGCAAAGCGTGCAAAGCGATATTGACGATAACGGGCAGCAGATCCGTCAAATGTCAGCTTGATCGAAATTGGTCTGTAGCACGAGCGAGATTCGTACCCTGAGGGGGGTTTTATGGATTTCAGCTTTCACACCGTTTACCAGTCAAGGTTCCGAACAGGAACACTGTTGCCGTTCAGGCAAGCACTCCTTTATCCATCCGAGAATGCTTTCCGCTATCTCGCGGGTGCTTCAGTATTGATCGCGCTCCTGAACAGTCCGTCTGCGTGTGCGGCAGGGGATGCAGCCCAGGGGCGCTACCACTGGGAATACACCTGCCAGCATTGCCACGGCGTACCGCAGCCCAACAAGTCAGCCGCATTCTCCGATTACGACACCACCGCCAACAAACTGTCGGTGTATGCCAGCGACCCTGCTGCCATCACCAGAGCGGCGACTGTCGGCTACATCGTCCCTGCCGGCAACAGTAATGACAAGGTCGAACCGGGACAAAATACCAATCTCGCCATGGGAACCTGGGCAGGGGACGCGTGGAATCGATTGGGATCAGGAACGACACCTACACAGTACGCGATCGATTTCGCCGCCTATTTCGCCACGTTCTTTGAAGCGCCGGGTGCTCCGAGCATTACCTCGGTAACGGCTGGAAATGGACAGGCAACGGTGAATTTTGCTGTGCCCAAGAGCGATCTCGTGATTACTTCCTATACCGTGACCGCCAATCCGGGAGGAGCCACGGCCACCGGAACGGCAAGTCCCATCGTTGTGACAGGGCTGAGCAGTGGAACGGCCTATACATTTACAGCCAAAGCAACGAGCAACGCCGGGACCGGCAAACCATCGAGTGCAAGCAATGCCGTGATGCCTGCAGGATTGCAACAAGCTGTTGCCGCGCACAGCGCATCAGCGGCCGTTGCAACCGTCGCTCCGCCTTCATCTGTTCCCGTCAGGCCGGTTTCAATACCGGCGGTTCCTGTTGCTACAAATCAACCGGGCGTTCCAAAAACGAACCCAGTCACTGCAACAGCGGCTGCTCCCCCGGTTATTGCGGCAATAGCCAAACCGGCCATCCCTGTTACATCGACTGCCGCACCCAATGTGTCAGGAGCTACAGCGACGGTCGTGGCGAGCAAGGCTGTGGCGTTACCGGAAGCCGCCAATGGCAAGGCAGTTTCAGCAACACTTCCCGCCCCAACAATCACAGCAGCCAAACCCGGCAGCGCCGAAGCCAGGGTGTTCTTTACTGTTTCACAAGATGCGCTTGCGCTCATATCAAGTTATACAGTGGTTGCTTATTCCGGCGGTAAACCGACTGGAATAAGCGCAACGGGCGCAAGTAGCCCGATCAAGATATCCGGCCTGACAAATGGTACCGATTATGTCTTTTATGTGTTTGCTAACGGCAAGTCAGGCGCGAGGGCGCCTTCGACTGCGAGCAATGTTGTAACTCCATTAAGCATATTTGGGAATTGACAAGAACAAGAATTTGAGACAAAAAAGTTAATCGCGATAACGGGATTTAAATATTCCCCGGCGGGCTGGGAGAGAGAATTGGGGACTGATATGTTGGCAAAACTAAAAAGCATCAGGTTGGGGAGCGGACCTAAGACTGTGGAGCTGGGGCAGTTTGGAAAACGTATCTTCCAATTTGTTTCGACGCTGTCTGTAATGCTAGTGCTCGGCGCTATGCCTTTTTCGACGGCACGAGCGGCAGGAAGTGCCGCGACAGGACAAAGTAATTTTAATGCTAGTTGCAGTATCGGTTGTCACCTTGCTCCAAATACTGCTGCCACATGGACTGCGGCTGCACCGTACACGCCCAATGCGCACCCTTTGTCATATTATGCCGATGATCTTACAGGGGCACGTATCTCAGGAGCCGTTGGGAATGGCGCAAACACAACTTCTGGTTACGCAATTGCAGGGAATGCTACATACACAAATACTGCCGCAGGGATGATGTCATACGCTGCGACGTTAGGGACAACTGGCGCTCCAACCCAATATGCAGTTGATATAGCCGCTTACTTCGCGTCCTTGTTCAGTGTCCCAAACCAACCGACTGCTGTGAGTGCTGCAAGAGGCAACGCCCAAGCGACAGTGACATTCTCCGCGCCGACGAGTGCACTTACAATCACAGGTTATACCGTGATTTCAAGTCCGGCAGGTGGAACGGACAGCAATGCCGGAACGACGGGTCTGAGCCATGTGGTCACCGGCCTGACCAATGGTACGGCTTATAGCTTTACAGTAACTGCAACCAGCAACGCGGGTACAAGCGCCCCCTCTGTGCCAAGCAACTCGGTGACGCCGGCGACCGTTCCGAACGCTCCGACTATCGGTACCGCTACTGCGGGCAATGCGCAGGCAACGGTGACATTTAGTGCACCCGCGAACAATGGTGGTAGCGCCATTACGGGCTATACGGTGACCTCCAGTCCCGCTGGCAGCACGGACAGCAATGCCGGATCGACAAGCCTGAGTCACATAGTCACCGGGTTAACCAACGGCACCGCCTATACCTTTACCGTAGTGGCAAATAATATTGTTGGCCCCAGCGTTGCCTCCGTAGCGACCAGTCCGGCGGTCACTCCGATGACCGTTCCCAATGCTCCGACTATCGGCACCGCCACATTCGGCAACACCCAGGCGACGGTGACCTTTAGCGCGCCGGTGAACAATGGCGGCAGCGCCATTACGGGATATACGGTGACCTCCAATCCGGCGGGTGGTACAGACAGTAATGCTGGAACGACGGGCCTGAGCCATGTGGTCACCGGCTTGACGAACGG
>JAYTUW010000016.1:0-33160 GCA_043744345.1 Sideroxydans sp.
ATCGATACAGACAAAGGCCTGGATGTCGGCGCCGAAGTCGTCATGTCCACCCCCGCGGAAGCGGAAAAAAAGGTCGAGGAAGAACTCCGCCTGATCGCCAAGGAACCGCAGCGCGAGCCGCGCACCCCCATTCACGAGGAACTTGAACGTGCCCGTAAACTGCAGGCCAAAAGCAAAGCAGCGGTCACTTCCATGCTTCAAGAAGCGCGCATGGGCAACGCCATCAAGATCAGCGATGCCGCACCACTGGTGGATGAGATTAGCCAGTCCATCACGCGCAACCCGGAAGCTTTCCTCAACCTTGCACGTCTCAAGACCAAGGATGATTACACCTATATGCACTCGATCGCCGTCTGCGCGCTCATGATCGCACTGGGCAAACAGCTCGGTCTAAACAACAGCGAGTTGCAGGACGCGGGACTTGCAGGCTTGCTGCATGATGTCGGCAAGATGATGATAGACGATGCCGTCCTGAACAAGCCGGGGAAATTCACCGACGAGGAATTCAACATCATCAAGGCCCATCCAGGCAAAGGGTGGGAATTGCTGATGGGTTCACCCGAGATCACCGCAGTCGCTCTCGATGTATGCCGGCACCATCACGAGCGTGTGGACGGCACCGGCTATCCCGACAAAATCTCTGGGGAACAAATCAGCCTGTTCTCGCGTATGGCGGCGGTCTGCGACGTGTATGATGCGCTCACTTCCAACCGCTGCTACAAGAACGGCTGGGAGCCCGCCGAAACCATCCGCAAGATGGCGGAATGGCGCAACGGTCACTTTGACGAGCGTATTTTCCAGGCATTCGTCAAGACCATAGGTATCTATCCCTCCGGCACTTTAGTAAGGCTCAAGTCAGGAAGACTGGCTATAGTCATCGAGCAGACCGAGAAGAGCCTGCTGATGCCCATCGTCAAATCGTTCTTTTCAACGAAGTCCAATGAGCCGCTCCTGCCAGAACTGATCAATCTGAGCAAATCACAGGAAAGTATCGTCAGCGCCGAAGACCCGTTAAAATGGGGATTCGATCTGAAACAGATCACAGGCCTTTGAATTCACCATAACAACCTTCTCAGGAGAAAAGCATGTCCGATATTCAGTCCGTTTTACACGAAACCCGTGTATTTCCGCCGTCCGAAGCCTTTGTAAAGCAAGCCAATGTCCCCGGCATGGCTGCTTACCAGGCGATGGTCGATGCGTCGAAAAAGGACTATGCGGGTTACTGGGCTGATCTGGCACGCAAGAACATCCAGTGGAAAAAGCCCTTCACCAAGACACTGAACGACAGCAACGCCCCGTTCTACAAATGGTTCGAGGATGGACTGCTGAACGTCTCCTACAACTGTCTGGACCGTCACCTGACCACCCAGCCGGAAAAAACCGCCATCATCTTTGAAGCGGACGACGGCAAAGTCACCAAGATCAACTATCGCGACTTGCATGCACGCGTATGCGAGTTCGCCAACGGCCTCAAGTCGCAAGGCATCAAAAAGGGCGACCGCGTCCTGATCTACCTGCCGATGAGCATCGAAGCCGTTATCGCAATGCAGGGTTGTGCCCGTATCGGCGCGATCCACTCCGTTGTATTCGGCGGCTTTTCTTCCAAAAGCCTGCACGAGCGCATCGTCGATGCACAAGCCTGTGCGGTCATCACTGCCGACGGCCAGATGCGCGGCGGCAAGGCCATGCCCCTGAAATCCATCGTGGATGAGGCACTGGCCCTGGAAGGCACGGAATGCATCAAGCACGTCATCATCTACAAGCGCGTCGGCGACGCCATGCAGTTCAACGCCGGACGCGATGTATGGTGGCATGAGCTTGTCGCCAAACAGGCCGCCACTTGCGAGCCGGAATGGGTAGACGCGGAGCATCCGCTGTTCATCCTTTACACCTCCGGTTCCACCGGCAAGCCCAAAGGCGTGCAGCACTCCAGCGCTGGCTACCTGCTGGGCACCATGGTCACCATGCAATGGGTATTCGACTACAAGCCCACCGACGTATTCTGGTGCACGGCCGACGTGGGCTGGATCACCGGCCACAGCTATGTCGCCTACGGCCCGCTGGCCATGGGTGCGACTGAAATCGTGTTCGAAGGCATCCCGACTTACCCGGACGCGGGACGTTTCTGGAAGATGATCCAGGACCACAAGGTCACCACCTTCTACACCGCACCGACCGCCATCCGTTCTCTGATCAAGCTCGGCGGCGACTTGCCCAAGCAATACAACCTGAACTCGCTGCGTCTGCTGGGTTCCGTGGGTGAGCCTATCAATCCGGAAGCGTGGATGTGGTACTACAACGTGATCGGCCAGGGACGCTGCCCTATCGTGGACACCTGGTGGCAAACTGAGACCGGCTGCCACATGATCGCACCGCTGCCCGGCGTGGAAGCACTCAAGCCCGGTTCCTGCACATTGGCCATTCCCGGCATCGAAGTCGGCGTGGTGGACGAGACCGGCCACGACGTGGAAGGCCAGCACGGTGGTTCACTGGTCATCAAGAAGCCGTTCCCGTCGCAGATCCGCACCATCTGGGGCGACCCGGAACGTTTCAAGAAAGGCTACTTCCCTGAAGAACTGCACGGCTACTACCTGGCCGGCGACTCCGCGCACCACGACGAAGACAACTACATCTGGATCATGGGACGCAACGACGACGTGCTGAAAGTATCCGGCCACCGTCTGGGCACCATGGAGATCGAATCCGCGTTGGTTGCCAATCCGCTGGTGGCGGAAGCCGCTGTGGTGGGCCGTCCGCACGACATCAAGGGCGAATCGGTGGTCGCGTTCGTGGTACTCAAGAGCTCGCGTCCGACCGATGCGGCCAAGGCGAAAGAGATCGTCGAGAACCTGCGCAACTGGGTGGCCAAGGAGATCGGCCCCATTGCCAAGCCCGACGAGATCCGCTTCGGCGACAACTTGCCCAAGACCCGTTCCGGCAAGATCATGCGCCGCCTGCTGCGCACGCTCGCCCAGGGCCAGGAAATTACGCAGGACACCTCCACTCTGGAGAATCCGGCTATCCTGGAGCAACTGAAGGAAGTCATCAAGTAAGCAAAACCGGGAATCTTCCGGAATTAGAGAAAGGGGAGCGGCGACGCTCCCCTTCTTTTTTGGTCAAAATGCCACCCACCCCGTATCAAAAAACCGCCAATAATCAAACTGAAATGCCACTATCAAGGTTGACCCATGCCCCCGCCTCCGCTACCATCGCGTCACTTTTCATACTTTCGGTCACCAATAGTGTCTAACTATAAGCTGCCACAGCAAATTCTTGGCGCCGCGCTTGGTTGTATCGTCGCATTATCAGCCCCGGCAGAGACGGTCTTGGCTTTGAACGGCTCGGAGTTGACCGTTCAAACCGTTACCGCACCCGCAACTGAAGCCGCGCCCCCCAAAACCAATACGATGCTGGTGATTGCATCACAAGCGCCGATTATTCAAACGCCGGTCGCAAATCCGCAAACTGCGGTACTTGCCGAACCCGAAACCCAATCCCCCGCCCCGATACGCGAAGCAATGATCGTCGCGCCCGAATCGCCTACCGGCGATGTGTGGCAGCGCATTCGCAACGGCTACGCCATGAAGGAACTGAACAGCCCGCTGATCAAACGCCACGAAAAATGGTACGCGCGCAATCCGGAGTATGTGCTGCGCATGTCGGAACGTGCGGGACGCTACCTGTTTTACATCACGGAAGAAGTCGAGCGACGCGGTATGCCCATGGAGATCGCGCTGCTGCCGGTCATCGAGAGCGCGTTCAATCCAGGCGCCAATTCCATCGCCAGTGCTTCCGGCATCTGGCAGTTCATCCCTTCCACCGGTAAACATTTCGGCATGGAACAGAACTGGTGGCATGACGGACGGCGCGACATCATCGGCGCAACCAACGGCGCGCTGGATTACCTGCAAAAGCTGCATGACCAGTTCGGCGATTGGGAACTGGCGCTGGCTGCCTACAATTGCGGCGAAAACTCCGTCGCTCGTGCCCAGGCAAGGAACCGCAAGCAACACAAACCCACCGACTACTCGCATCTCCGCCTGCCGCGCGAGACGCGCAATTACGTTCCCAAACTGCTGGCGATCAAGAACATCGTGAACGATCCGGCGAGTTACGGTCTGGTACTCACCAGAATCCCCGATGAACCCTACTTCGACACCATTGCGACCTCCAAGCACATCGACGTGAAAGTGGCCGCAGAACTGGCCAACATCTCGATGGAAGAATTCATCGCGCTCAACCCCAGCCACAACCGCCCGGTGATCCTGCAGAACGAGACCAACAATGTCTTGTTGCTGCCCGTGGACAAGGTCGAAACCTTCCGCACCAATCTGGAGAAAACCGACCAGCGTCTGGTCTCCTGGCAGCCGTACGAAAGCAAGAAAGGGGAAAGTTTCGACCAGATCGCGTCCCGTTTCGGCTTGTCCGTGGCGGAATTGCGCTCCGCCAACGGCCTGTCGAAGTATGCACAGGAAAGCAACGGACAGACCCTGCTGGTTCCCATCGGCGACGACGCACCTGCCGCCGAGTTCACCGCTTTCAACATGCACCCATCAGCTGTGGCCGAGATGTATGGGGCCGTCCGCTATACGGTACGCCGCGGCGACACGATCTCCACGATCGCGCGCCGCTTCCACGTGAGCCAGAACCAGTTGCGCGATGCCAACCATGGCAGCAGCCGTCTACACGTGGGGCAACGCTTCAATATCGTCCTGTCCGACCGTCCCCGCAGCCTTCACAGACATGTTCCGGCGGCAACCAAAGTCAAGGCAAGCAAATCCTCCAACCGCAAAGCGGCCCGCATGAAGGTCGCTTACAACGCGCAATCCAACTAGTTATTTAGCCGTAAAGGTGGCAGTGCACCCGGTGCGAGTCGGTGATCCGACTTTCGCCGGGATAGGTTGAGCAGACCGCCATTGCCTGCGCGCAGCGCGGCGCAAAATGGCAACCATGCGGCGGATTCGCCGGTGACGGAAGGTCGCCTTCCAACTTGATATATTCCCGGCCCACGCCCTCGATCCGCGGCACTGCAGACAACAACGCCCGCGTGTACGGATGCTTGGGCGATTCCATCACCTCCCGTGTCGGGCCGCGTTCGACGATACGTCCCAGATACATCACGCACACCTCGTGCGCGAGATATTCCACCACCGCCAGGTTGTGGGTGATGAACAAGTAGCTCAAGCCCAATTCCTGTTGCAGCTCTTTCAGCAAATTCAATATCTGCGCCTGCACCGACACATCCAGCGCGGAAGTCGGCTCGTCGCAGATGAGGAGCTGCGGTGATACCGCCAAGGCCCGTGCGATGGCGATGCGCTGCCGCTGCCCGCCGGAAAACTCGTGCGGATAGCGCCACTTGCTGTCACGCGCCAACCCCACCTTGTCCAGCAATTCGTCGATGTGCCCCTGGCGTGTCCTGCTATCGCCGCCGATGTTCAGCGCGGCCATTCCTTCTTCCAGTATCTCGGCTACGCGCATCTTTGGATTCAGCGAGGCGTAGGGATCCTGGAAGACCATCTGCATCGCCGCCCGGTTCGTCCCGCCCAATTCATTCCCCGCGAACCTTGCAACACCTGAAGTCGCGGCGATCAACCGTAGTAGTGCCTTGCCCAGCGTCGTCTTGCCGCATCCGGACTCGCCCACCAGCGCCAGAGTGCGGCCCTGCGCGATCTCAAGCGACACACCATCCACCGCCTTCACGTTCCCGACTACACGCTGCAGGATACCTTTGCGAATAGGGAAATGAACTTGCAGGTTCTCCACCTGCAAGATCGGGGATCGGGGATCGGGGGCTGACCGTGTATAGGCATTTCCCAGTTGCTCGGGTTTCTTGCCCCCGGTCCTCGCTCCCGGGTCCTCGATGCTGCCGTAAAGATGGCACCTCACCCCCTGCCCGTCCGCAACGTCCGACCATTCCGGCGTCTGCACCCGGCATAACTCCCAAGCCCTGTCGCAGCGCGCGGCGAAGCGGCAGCCCTGCGCGATGCTGCCCAAGGGCGGCACACTACCGGGTATCGCACTCAGTGGCTGACCGGCACGCGCGGCTCCCGGCAAAGCCTCGAACAGCTTCCGTGTATAGGGATGCAGGGGATTGGCAAAGAGTTGCTCGCGACTGGCCTGTTCGACGATCTGCCCGGCATACATCACACCGACGCGATGCGCCGTCTCCGCCACCACGCCCAAGTCATGCGTAATCAGCAGCATCGACATGCCTGTGCGCAATTGTGTGGCGCGCAGCAGTTGCAACACCTGCGCCTGTATCGTCACATCCAGCGCGGTGGTCGGCTCATCCGCGATGAGCAGTTTCGGGTTGCCCGCCAGCGCCATCGCGATCATCACGCGCTGCTTCATGCCGCCGGAAAGCTGGAACGGATATTCATCCAGACGGCGCGCCGCATCGGGAATGCCGACCTGGTCCAGCAATTCGGTGCATCGCGCAATGGCAGCGGCTCCCCGCACCCTGCCATGCAGCGCCAACACCTCCGCAATCTGCGCGCCCGCTGTCATCACCGGATTCAGGCTCAGACCGGGTTCCTGGAAGATCATCGCCATTTTGCCGCCGCGCACCTCGCGCATGTTGTGCTCGGGCAGTTCAAACAACCCGGCTCCATCCATTTGCGCACCACCACCCGCATTCACCACCCCGTCCGGCAACAACCGCATCAGCGACAACGCCGTCATGGACTTGCCGCAGCCTGATTCACCGAGCAAGGCAAAAGTCTCTCCCGCCCCGATCCCGAACGAGATGTCGTCGACGATACGCGGACCGTTGCGCAACCGGGTGACCAGGTTGTTAACCCTGAATAGCGTCATATTCCAGTCTCCGACCGGTTCAGGCGCGGATCGAAGGCGTCGCGCACCGCATCCGCAAACAGATTGGCCGCCAGCACCAGCACCAGCATGAAGCCGAAAGCGGCGGCCAGCGCCCACCACACCATGGGTTCGCGCCCCATTTCCATCCGTGCGGCGTTGATCATGGTGCCGAAGGAAATCATCGAAGGATCGACGCCGACCCCGACATAGGACAGGACTGCCTCGGCCAGCACCAGTGCGGAGAAGTCCATCACCAGCGCGATGAGGATGATGTGCATCACGTTGGGCATGATATGGCGGGTGAGGATGCGCAGACTGGAGACGCCGAACGACTGTGCCGCCTGGATATATTCCATCTCGCGCAATTTCAGCGTCTCACCGCGCAACAGGCGGCACAGCCCGGTCCAGCTGGTCATGCCGAGTATCAGACAGAGGAACACCAGCCGCAGGTCGGCGCGCGAGGCGGCGGTGTCAAACCATTGCGGGTGGGTGTCGATGGTCACCTGCATCATCAGCACTGCCGCCGCGATCAGCAACACACTGGGAATGGAACTCAGCACGGTATAAATGTACTGAATAACATCATCCACCCACCCGCGGAAGTAGCCCGCGGCCACGCCAAGGAACAAAGCCAGCGGCAGCGTGACCAGTGTGGTCACCGTACCGATAATCAGTCCGGTGCGAATACTCTTGAGCGACAGGTAGAGCACATCCTGCCCCACCTTGTCGGTTCCTAGCACGTGGTAAACGGCGGCCAGGCTGACGATGGCGCCGATGAGTGTGGTGAGGGTCAGCGTGGCGACGGAGACCGCGCGGTCGCAACCGGAAGCGCAATGCAAAGTCCGGTGGGTAAGATAGAACGACAAAAGCCCGACCAGCAGCCCCAATCCACCGCCGACCAGCGCCCGTGTCAGCACGTCGGCATCGCGTTGCGTTGCATCGACCAGATGAGCCCCACCATGCTGCAACCTCGGGTAGTCGCGCACGACATTGCCCTGTGCATCGGTCATGCTCTCCTTGGCATACAAGGTCAGGGCGAACGGTTCGGAGTAAGTCTTCTCGGCCTGGGTGCGCAACGGATCGACCAACTTGTCGAACACACTCAGCACCTCGGGCGAATAGACCTTTTCGCTGCCGTTTACTTGCGGTAGCGCCATCCGAAAATGCAGCGTATCGAGCAAGCCGATCACCAGGAACAGCGAAAGCACCAGCAGCGACACCATCGCCACGCTGCTGCGGGCCACTCGTCGCCAGGGCAGCAGCAGATGCTCATGCCGCCTCACGTACCATGCTGCCAAGCCGCCTGCTGCCAGCAGCAGGAAGACCAGCGCATCGCTCCAGAGGATGACGGGCATCATAGGCAAAGCACTCCTGCATTCCCGGCACTCGTTGCGTTCCTCACTCTCACCTCCCCCTTTGACTGCGGAAGGGTCGCTGCGCAGCAGCGGGGCACCCACCGGCGTACCCCTTGCGGGTGCAAAGGGGGATTGAGGGGGATTTGAATCCCGCGCGATTCCACCACGCCGCAAATCCCCCCTAGCCCCCCTTTTGCAAAGGGGGGAACAGCTACGCATTTCAGCATTGCAACTAGCATCCTCATTGCAGCCTCACCCGCGGATCGACAACGGTATAGGAAAGGTCGGTCAAGATGAGTCCGACGATGTACAACACCGAACCCAGAAACACCATCGCACGCACGATGCTGAAATCCTGCGCATTGATGGCGTCTATCGTGTAACTGCCCAGACCCGGGATACCGAAGAACGACTCGGTCAGCAGGCTGCCCATGAACAGCAGCGGAATAACCACCACCACGCCGGTCAATATCGGAATCATCGCGTTCTTCAGCACATGCGTGAACAACACGCGCAGTTCGGACAGTCCCTTGGCGCGCGCGGTGCGCACGTAGTCCTTGCCGATCTCCTCAAGGAAGATGGTGCGATACCAGCGGCTGCTGGAACCAACGCCACCCATTACACCGATGAGGATGGGCAGCACCACGAACTTGAAGCTGTCGGTCCCGTCCGCATAGCCTGAGATGGGCACCAAATGCCACAGCTTGCTCACGACGAACTGCCCGCCGATGATGTAGAACAATCCCGAGATGGACATCAACAGCACGCACAGTGCCACGCCCGCCATGTCCAAGGCTGTGGCGCGAAACAACGTCATCAACAGGGCGAAACTGACATAAACCATCAATCCAACCAGAAAGGTGGGCAAGGCGATGGCAAGACTCGGCCCCATGCGTTTGGATATCTCGCGGCCGATACTGCGGCCGTCGTCGGAATAGCCAAAATCAAGCACGAACATGCTGGCGGATTTCTGCCAGAAGATGGTGTCGGTAAGCATGCCCGTACCGCTGGCAGCGTTATTGACGAGCAGCGGCTTGTCATAGCCGCGCTGCTGCTTCCACTTCTCGATGGCTTCCGGCGTCACGCGTTTGATGCCGAGCTGCATGCGCGCCATATCATCCGGCGTGTTCACCACAAAGAACAGCGCAAAGGTGAGCAGGTTCACCCCGATGAGGATGGGAAATGCGTAGAGGATGCGGCGGAGGAGATAGGCGACCATTGGGCGCTATTGTACGGGAAACCCCGCTGCGCAAAACAGCGGAACGCGCCGGGAATCGGCTATCATTTCAAACATACACAACCGCAACGAGGAACACGCCATGCGAATCGAAATCTGGTCGGATGTCATCTGCCCCTGGTGCTATATCGGCAAACGCAACTTCGAAACTGCTCTGGCGGCGTTCCCGCACAAGGATCAGGTGCAAATCGTCTGGCGTAGCTTCGAGCTGGACCCGGAATCCCCGCGCGAACTGCCCGGTACACTGGCCGAAATGCTCGCCAAGAAATACCGCACCAGCCTGCCGGAAGCCGACGCGATGATAGACCGCGTGACCGGGGCAGCCAAAGCTGCGGGGCTGTCCTACCGCCTCGACAAGGCCCGCACCGGCAATACCTTCGACGCCCACCGCCTGCTGCACCATGCAGCAAGCAAGGGCTTGGGCGACAAAGCGAGTGAACGACTCATGCACGCCTACTTCTGCGAAGCCTTACCCGTGGGCGACCGCGCCGCCCTCACCAGCCTCGCACCGGAATTCGGAATCGCTGAAGATGATGCTTTGAAGATGCTGGAAAGCGAGGCATATGCCAATGCCGTGCGTGCCGATGAAGCGCGCGCTACTCAATTGGGCATCAACGTCGTGCCTTCATTTGTCATCGACGAGAAGCACTTGATCACGGGTGGGCAACCGGTGGAAGGGTTTGCGGAGGCATTGCGGCAAGCCATGTCAGGTTCCGGGCCCTAGCGGGCGTTTTCCCGCTTCCGCAACACCCACCCTATCCAACCCGCAAACAGCAACACCAGCGCCCCGCCCGCCCACATCGGCCACAACACAGGCTGGTTCCACTCACGGCGTTTGGCATCGCGCTGCGCAAAATCAACGCGCCAATATTTGAGCTTGTTGTTGGCCATGATGTTGGGTTTGATGTTGTGCAGCCAGCCGTGCTGCAGCACGTAGCTCTTGGGATGGAACCCCCACAACCAGGGCGAGTCGCGGCGCAATATCTCCAGCATCTGGTCGATGATCGCCTGCCGCGCCGGACTGTTATCCATATTCTTCATTTGTTCGAACAGACGGTCGAATTCCGGCTCACTGTAGTTGCTTGCGTTTTCACCGCCAAACTTGACCTTGCCCTGCGGACCGTGCAGCAGGAAGAAAAAATTCTCGGGATCGGGATAGTCAGCGTTCCAACCGTAGAAATACATCTGCGTGTCGCCGCGCCGGATCTTGTCCTGGAAGCGGTTATAGTCGGTGCTGCGGATATCGAGCTGCACACCGAGTTTGTCGAACTGCTTGTGCAGCCAATCAAGTCGCGACTTGTTGCCCATTCCGCTTGAGGTGGTGTCGAAATGGATCACCAACGGTTGCCCGGTTCTGGCATCAACGCCATCGGGATAACCGGCTTCAGCCAGCAGGCGTTTCGCCTCCGCGACCGGCTTGCGCTGCGGCTCCTCCTTTACGCAGTCATAGACATAGTGATTGACACCCGCACATCCCTCGCGATGACCAAAGATGCCCGGCGGTATCGGCGACTGCGCGCTGATGCCGCGTCCGTTGGCAAAGATGGAGACGAACTCCTCGAAATCCATGACGATGGAGATGGCACGGCGCAGTTTGCGCGAGCGCTCAGGATTGCAGGATTGCTTTTCATGGTCGCCCCCTCGCCCGCTTGCGGGAGAGGGTTGGGGTGAGGGGCAGTTGCCGCCGATCACCGGATCGAGCATGTTGAATCCGGTGTACATGGTGGAAGTGGCGACAGCAGTATTGAGCACGATGCCCTGCGCCTTCATCGCTTCGCTTACCGTCGCCTCGCCGCTCACGCCGACCTGCACCGCCTGGTCGAAACTGTCAGAACTGATCGCCGAGGCATCGTAGTAACCCTGCAGGAACTTGTTCCAGTACGGGATGGTTTCCTTTTCCAGCGAAAACACGATGCTATCTATCAACGGCAAGCGTTTTCCCGCATCGGCCAGCAATCCTGCCTGAACATCTTCCACCTCGCCTTCGGATGGATAGGTCTCGCTACCGTAATACGGGTTCTTCGTCAGCACCATGCGCCGGTTGGGATCATTCTCGGACAGGTAGTAAGGCCCGCTGCCTACCGGCCACCAGTCCAGCGTGAGGTTGCGCTCCTTCATGCCGGGCAGCGCATAGAATCTTTCCACCTCTTGCGGCATGGGTGAGAAGAACGGCATCGCCAGCCAATAGGCGAACTGGGGGTACTTGCCGCGTATGGTGATGCGGTAAGTGGTGTCATCCACCACTTCCACCCCCGTCAGCGGGTACTGATTGAGGTCGAGAAGCCCGTCCGGATGCGCCTTGGCGGCGGCTTGCAGCGTGGCGGCGTAGTCCTTGAGACCAACGATGTATTCGCCCATCACGCCGGCGATGGGTGTGTGCAATTGCGGATGCACCAGGCGCTTGATCTGGTAGGCATAGTCAGCCGCTGTTACTACGCGCGTACCGGTCTGCGCAAAATCGCCCAGTGAAGTGATGCCCTCCGGTTTATGCAGGTGATTGTCCTGAAGGAAAGCCGGATGCGGCTGGTAACGCATGCCGGGCTTGATATGGATCTCGTACACACTGAAAGCGATACGCTCGGGTGCGACCTTGTCAGGTAAGGGGCGATGGTTCTTATCCAGATAGGTGACCGTGGGCATCGCACTCGCGGCCTGCGGGATCAGCTGATAGGGGCGCTTCAGATAGTGGTATTGCAGCGGCGGCGCATAGACCAGCGCCAGAAACTCGTATTCGTTCTCGCTGTAGGCCTGTGCCGGGTCAAGGTGCTTGGGACGCTCGGTAAACGCTGTGTACAGAATGGATTTGCCGCCATCCCCCGCCGGATAGGGGTTGTTCCACAGGTCGCCATCGCAGGCGGCAAGCGACAGGCTCAGCAAAAAGGGAAATAGCACTTTCATGGCGCCAGAGTTTAGCCGAAAGGGTGCGCTTCGCGGTAAGATTGCACGACAGTCACGAATGGACCCAACGCAATGAATCAGGATTGGCAGAACTTTCTCACCACCCAAGGCGCACAGATACTGGACGGCACTGTGCAGCACTTCGGAGGTGCCGCCGACGAGCGCATCGCCACGCGCGACGGCACCGTGCTGTGCGACCTGGCGCAGCTCGGCGTGATCAAAGTATCCGGCGATGAAGCGCAGGGATTCCTGCATAACCTCTTCAGCAGCGACGTGAACGCACTCACCCCGCAGCACGCCTTGCCCAGCAGCTTCAACACCGCCAAAGGTCGCGCGCTGGCGAATTTTCTCATTTGGCGCACACCGACAGAATTCTTCCTGCACCTGCCACAAGCCCTGCTCGCCCCCATCCAGAAGAAACTCTCCATGTATGTGCTGCGCTCCAAGGTGAAGATAGCGAATGCCAGCGATGAGATCGTCTGTCTCGGCCTGTCGGGTGCGAATGCTGCAGCCCTGTTGCAGCAACACTTCCCGGCCCTGCCACAGGCCCCGCTCGATGCAGTGCAACACGAGGACAGTATCGTCATTCGCCTTGCCGCAGACCGATTCCAGATCAACACCACTCCGCGGCAGGCACAACCTCTGTGGCAACAACTGGGTGCTGCCGCCAAGCCTGTCGGCTCACCCTGCTGGGACTGGCTCAACATCCGTGCGGGCATCCCCGTCATCCTGCCCCAGACTCAGGAAGCCTTCGTGCCGCAAATGGCCAACCTCGACCTCACCGGCGCGGTGAATTTCAAAAAGGGCTGTTATCCGGGACAGGAGATCGTGGCGCGCATGCAATATCTGGGCAAGAACAAGCGCCGCATGTATCTGGCGCATGTAGAGGGCGATATCGTGCCGCAGCCCGGCATGGAGCTGTTCAGCATGGAGATGGAAGGCCAGAGCTGCGGCATGGTTGCCAACGCGGCAGGCGCGCCGGGCGGGGGGTTCGACGTGCTGGCCGTGGTGCAGATCGCCAGCCATGATGCATTTCCGGTTCATCTGGGCGAGCTTGCCGGAGCGCGCTTGCAGTTCCAACCGCTGCCCTATCCCATCCCGTGAACCTGCCAGCCCAACTGTTCAGCAGTGATTGGTTGTGGCTGACTGACTTCGTCTACGGATATTTCCTGATCCGGGCTGCACGCAGCGCGCCCTGGGGGGCATTGCTAAAGAACGGGATCATGGTGAACGCGCTGGTAGGCCTGACTTTCGGGGCCTTCATGCTATGGCAGCTCAACGCGGGGATTCGCCCCGGCTTCAACTTCCACATATTGGGTTCAACACTGTTCATGCTGATGTTCGGCTGGCAGATCGCCACCGTTTCGCTGACACTGGTGATGCTCGCAACCTGGATATACGCCGGCACGGGATTTGTCACGCTGGGCCTCAACGGGCTGCTGATGATCTCCATTCCCGTTTTGTTCGCCGAGTGGCTGCTGCGCTTCAGCAAGAAGCATCTGCCTAAAAACCTGTTCCTGTTCGTGCTGTGGAACGGTTTCGTGTGCGGCGCGCTCACGATTGCCCTGAATGTGGCTACCACCACTCTCTTGCTGCTGGTGCTGAGTCGCTACACCTGGCCGGAGATCCAGCGTCACTACCTGTTCATATTGCCGATCTTTATGCTGACCGAAGCCTTTGTGTCGGGCATGCTGATCACCGCGTTTACCGTGTTCAAGCCGGAAGCGGTGATGAATTTCAGCGACGAGGAGTATCTAGCGGGGAAGTAGTTTCAGTTTCATCTTCTTGTGCGGAATGCCGGCATCCATGAATTCCTTGCCGTGCTCGACAAAACCGAATTTGTGATAGAACGGAATCGCATTGGTCTGCGCATCCACATCCACCTCTTTGTAGCCGCGCGCCCGGGCCTCGTCCAGCAGAGCCTCGATAATCGCCGTGCCGACCTTCTGCTTGCGCCACTGGGGCAATACTGACATTCGCCCAAGATGCCCGTTGGGCATCAGCCGGCCGCAACCGATGGCGTCGCCATTCGTGCTCAAAGCCAGTGCATGGCGGCAGTCGTCATCCTTGCCGTCCCACTCCAGTTCTTCGGGAACATTCTGCTCGCGGATGAACACCGCTTCGCGGATCGCACGCAGCAAGGGTTCGCCGTCGTGCCAATTAACCAGACTGACTGTGAAAGCTGTTGGCATAACTCATCTCCTGCCTCCCGTCCGCTCTCCTTGCGGAGCCGGGGTCGGCTGCATTGTTGTTATTCGAACCACCTCATGCCCTGATTTCGACTTCAGTACCAACCTGCACCAACCCGAACAAATCCACCAATTCTGCATTGCGCATCCGCACACAGCCTTTTGATCCGGGTTTGCCGAGTTCGGTGCTGTCCGGCGTACCGTGGATGTAGATGTAGCGGCGCATGGTATCGCAAGAACCGTTGCGGTTGAAGCCGCTCTCGCAGCCCGACAACCACAAAATTCGTGCCAATATCCAATCGCGTCCCGGATGTTGTGCACCCAATTGCGGCGTATACACCTCACCGGTCGGCCGCCGTTTTAGGAACACCGCATTCTCCGGCTGTCCCGCACCGATCTTGGCGCGGATGACATGTCTGCCGCGCGGCGTGCAATAACTGCCGCTCTCCTCGCCCAGCCCGTTAGCGCCGGTGGATATACTGTACCGGCGCAGTAAACTACCATTGCGATCAAGCAATTCCAGCGTCTGCGTAGCGGTATGAATGATGATTTTCATTGCGACTTCTGCTGCGCGCGCCGTGCTGCAAAGAAATCGCTCAGCATCTTGCCGCATTCTTGCGCCAGCACACCGCCCCGGATGTCTGCATGATGGTTCAAGCGCGCATCGCCGAACAGGTCGAGCACACTGCCTGCCGCCCCCGTCTTCGGATCGCGCGCGCCAAACACAACCCGAGCAATGCGGGCATGAAACATCGCGCCGACGCACATTACGCACGGCTCCAATGTAACGAAAAGTTCACAATCAACCAGCCGGTAGTTGCCCAGATGCATCGCCGCATCGCGCAAAGCCGCGATCTCCGCATGTGCGGTGGGGTCATGCTTCGAGATGGGCGCATTACTGCCGCGTCCTATGATCACGCCGCCTTTCACCACCACCGCGCCGACCGGCACCTCGCCCGCCTGTGCCGCCTGTCCGGCCAGCCGCAATGCTTCGCGCATGTGCGCAATATCGGCTTCGTTTGCGGGGAGGGTCTGTTCGGGCGTGCTATTCATGCACGCATTGTACGGGCAAAAACCGGATTGCCAAACGACCGGACGAAGTACAGAATGGCCACGCCCACTCCGCGCGGAAAACCATGCAACAGCAAACAGCTCCACGGACCGAAAGAAGGTCCCAAGTACGTGAACAGACTCTGGGCGAAGAGATCGCCAACACCATCAGCCACAGCGTAGGACTGGGAGCATCTATCGTCGGCACGCCGTTGCTCATCGTGCATGCGGTGCAACAGGGAGGGATTGGCTACATCGTCGGCTGCTCCATCTTTGCCGCCACCATGATCGCGTTGTATCTCGCCTCCAGCCTCTACCACTCGTTTCGCCCGGGGAGACTCAAGCACATCTTCCGCGTCATTGATCACTCCGCGGTCTACCTGCTCATCGCAGGCACCTATACCCCCTTCACGCTCGGCGTACTCTATGGTGCATGGGGATGGACCCTGCTGATTCTGATCTGGGTGTTGGCGCTGACCGGGGTTGCCCTGAAGGTGTTGCGCCGCATCAACCACCCCATCATCTCCACCATCTTGTACCTGCTGATGGGCTGGCTCATTATCGTCGCGATTGACCCGTTGTATACCCGCCTGCCCTTCGCGGGACTGGCATGGCTGGTCGCGGGCGGATTGGCCTATACGCTAGGCACCATATTCTTCATGGCCGATTCCCGCCTGCGCTACGGCCATTTCATTTGGCACTGGTTCGTGCTGGCGGGCACCACCTGCCATTTCTTCGCGGTGTATTGGTATGCGGCATGATGCCAAAATTTGCCGCTTGCCTTACACGCCGATTTTGACAACAATGGGGGCCAGTAAACGGAGTCTTTGATGCTAAAACAAGCTGTAGCCGATTTCACCCTGCCCGCCACCGGCGGCGTCGATTTCTCGCTCTACCCCATCCGCAGCAAATCATTGGTGATCTACTTCTATCCCAAGGACAGCACGCCGGGGTGCACCACCGAGGCGCAGCAGTTCCGCGATGTGTACGATGAGTTCCTGAAGGCAGGCAGCGAGATCGTGGGCGTATCGCGCGACAGCATCAAGTCGCACGAAAACTTCAAAGCCAAATTCACCCTGCCGTTCGCGCTAATTTCAGATGAGCACGAAGTCGTTTGCAACCTGTTCGGGGTGATCAAGCAGAAGATGATGTACGGCAAGCAGGTTCGCGGTATCGAGCGCAGCACCTTTGTGCTCGATGCCAAAGGCATCATCCGCAAGGAATGGCGCGGTCTCAAGGCAGACGGCCACGCAGAAGAAGTACTCACCTTTGTTCAAACCCTGTAAGGAACCCCATGAACGCACGCAAAGCAACAGCGAACAAAGACACCAAGCTCTTCGTACTGGACACGAACGTGCTGATGCACGACCCGACCAGCCTGTTCCGTTTCGAGGAACACGACGTCTACCTGCCGATGTTCGTGCTGGAGGAACTGGACAACAACAAGAAGGGCATGACCGAAGTCGCCCGCAACGCGCGCCAGGCCAGCCGCTTCCTGGACAACCTCGTCAGCTCAAGTGAAGAGAGCATAGACGAAGGTGTACCGCTGGATGCGCTGGGCAACAAGAACGCCACCGGCCGCCTGTACCTGCAGACCGAGTTCATCAACGCCCCGCTGCCGAGCACGTTGGCGAACGGCAAGGCCGACAACGCCATCCTCGGCGTGGTCAGCCATCTGCACACTCAGCACAGCAAACGCCAGATCGCGCTGGTCAGCAAAGACATCAACATGCGCATCAAGGCGCGTGCCCTGGGCCTGTCGGCGCAGGATTACTTCAACGACAAGGTGCTGGAAGATACCGACCTGCTCTATACCGGCGTGCGCGAACTACCGGCCGATTTCTGGGAAAAGAACGGCAAGGACATGAAGTCCGGCACCCAAGGCGGGCACACGTTCTACAACATCAAGGGCCCGATGTGCCGCGATCTGCTGGTGAACGAGTTCGTGTACCAGGAAGATGCGGAAAAACCCTTCTTCGCCGTGGTCGCCTCGCAGAACGACAGCGCAGCCACCCTGCTCACGCTCACCGACTACACGCACAGCAAGAACGCCATCTGGGGCATCACCGCCCGTAACCGCGAACAGAACTTTGTGCTCAACCTGCTGATGAACCCGGAGATCGACTTCGTCACACTGCTGGGCCAGGCGGGTACCGGCAAGACCCTGCTCACGCTGGCTGCCGGACTGATGCAAACGCTGGAGACCAAGCTCTATTCCGAAATCATCATGACCCGCGTCACCGTGCCGGTGGGCGAGGACATCGGCTTTCTGCCGGGAACGGAAGAGGAGAAGATGTCGCCGTGGATGGGCGCGCTGGACGACAACCTGGATGTGCTCAACCAGTCGACCGACGAGGGCGGCGAATGGGGACGTGCCGCAACGCGCGACCTGATCCGCAGCCGCATCAAGATCAAGTCGCTCAACTTCATGCGCGGCCGTACCTTCCTCAACAAGTACCTCATCATCGACGAGGCGCAGAACCTGACGCCAAAACAGATGAAGACACTCATCACCCGCGCCGGTCCCGGCACCAAGGTGGTGTGCATGGGCAACATCGCGCAGATCGACACGCCTTACCTGACCGAGGGCAGTTCCGGTCTGACCTATGTGGTGGATCGCTTCAAGGGTTGGGCGCACAGCGGCCATGTCACCCTTCAGCGCGGTGAGCGTTCGCGTCTGGCGGACCATGCGGCGGAAGTGCTGTGAAGCTGATCGGCTCCAACACCAGCCCTTACGTGCGCAAAGCACGGCTGGTGCTGCTGGAAAAGAACATACAGCACACCTATCTGGTGGATCCGCCCAGCGACCCGAAGAGCGAGGTCTATCGGGTCAATCCGCTCGGGCGCATCCCGGCGCTCATTCTCGACGACGGCACCTGCGTGTTCGATTCAACGGTGATCGCCGAATACGCCGACACGCTCAACGACACACCCATCCTGATCCCGCGCAACGATGTGCTGGCCAGAATGCGCGTCAAACGCTGGGAGGCGCTGGCCGACGGCATCATGGATTCGGCCATCGTGGTACGTAACGAAGTGTTGCGCCCGAAGGAGACACAGCTTGCCGCCACACTGGAACTGCATAACAGCGCCATCACCCGCACACTGGTGCATATCGCCGCGCAACTCGGCAAACGCGACTGGTGCGAGGGCAGCGGCATCACGCTGGGCGACCTGGCACTACTGGCGGCACTGGCCTACCTGGATCTGCGCCAGGCGGAACGCGACTGGCGCGGGGCGCATCCCGATCTGGCGATATGGTTCAAGCGCATGAGCGCGCGCCCCGCCGCGCAAACCTCTCTGGCAGACAACAAATGAGCGACGCAAACAAATCCGACGACGAATGGCGTGAAGAACTGACGCCGGAACAATACGAGGTGTGCCGCCAATGCGGCACCGAACCCGCCTTTACCGGCGAGTACTGGGATTGCCATGACATCGGCATCTACCGTTGCGTGTGCTGCGGACAGCCGTTATTCGATTCGGAAACCAAGTTCGAATCCGGCACCGGCTGGCCCAGCTTCTGGCAACCGATCAGCGAGTATGTGGTCGAGTACCGCGACGAGGATAAACTCGGCCTGGACCGGATCGAAGTCTGCTGCGCGCAGTGCGATGCCCACCTTGGCCATGTCTTCGAGGATGGCCCGAATCCCACCGGACTGCGCTTCTGCATCAATTCCGCTTCTCTTGCTTTGGATAGAAAGTAATTAATGAAACTGCTGTTCGATCTATTCCCCGTCATCCTGTTCTTCGGCGTATTCAAGTTTGCGGGTGTCTTTGCCGCCACCGCAGCCGCCATCGCCGCCACCTTCGCCCAGGTCGCCTGGGTCAAATACAAGCATGGCAAGGTCGATACCATGCTGTGGGTGAGCCTGGGCATCATCAGCGTGTTCGGCGGCGCGACGCTGCTGCTACATGACGAGACCTTCATCAAGTGGAAACCGACCGTGCTTTACTGGTTCTTCTCATCCGCGCTGGTACTGTCTCCCGTCCTGCTGAAGAAGAACCTGATGCGCGCTCTGCTGCAGGAAAAACTCACACTACCCGATCCGGTGTGGGATAACCTGAACCTGGCCTGGGCAGCCTTCTTCGCGGTACTCGGCGTGGTCAATCTGTATGTCGCCTTCAATTATTCCATCGATGCATGGGTCAATTTCAAGTTGTTCGGCGCTACCGGCATGATGCTGCTGTTCGTCATCGCGCAGGCATCGATGCTGTCCAAGTATATTGATGAAGACAAAAAGGAAGATCAGTGATGCTTTATGCCATTTTCGGAAACGACATTCCCGAGAGTCTTGCAAAGCGCTCAGCCGCACGCCCTGCCCACCTTGCCCGTCTGCAGGCATTGCAGGATGAAGGCCGCTTGTTGCTGGCCGGCCCCTTCCCCGCTGTGGATGCGATCGACCCCGGCATGGCCGGTTTCAGCGGCAGCCTGATCGTGGCTGAATT
Source organism: Sideroxydans sp. (assembly GCA_043744345.1). Lineage (GTDB taxonomy): Bacteria > Pseudomonadota > Gammaproteobacteria > Burkholderiales > Gallionellaceae > Sideroxyarcus. The sequence continues at coordinate 19,992 of JAYTUW010000016.1, forward strand.
CCCCTCGCTGGAAGCCGCCCAAACCTGGGCGGAAGCCGACCCCTATGTGGCCGCAGGCGTATATGCCCAAGTTGCCGTAAGGCCTTTCAAGAAGGTCTTTCCGACCAAAGCATAAGGCATGCTATATTGCGCGTCGGGTTATTTTTACCGTACAACTCCATTCATTCAAAGGAAAGAAATATGCTGAAATTTTCCAAATTCGCCCTGTTGTCCGCTTTGCTGGCTTTCACCGCGGGCGCGCAGGCCTCAGACGACAAAGCCGCGGCTCTGGTGAACGGCGTCTCTATTCCGCAATCGCGCGTGGATATGCGCGTCAAGGCCGCTGCCCAGCAAGGCCAACCCGATTCTCCTGATTTGCGCAAAGCAGTCCGTGATGACTTGGTGAATCTGGAAGTCATCACCCAGGCAGCCGTCAAGAACGGTCTGGACAAGCAAGCCGAGATCGCCCAGCAACTCGAACTGGCCCGCCAGTCCGTATTGGCAGGTGCTTACGTGCAGGACTATGCCAAAAGCCACCCCATTGGTGATGACCAACTGAAGCAGGAATATGAAGCCCTGAAAAAGCGCGTGGGCAACAAGGAATACAAGCTTTCCCACGTTCTGGTCGAAACCGAAGACGAAGCCAAGAAGGTTGCTGCCGAACTGAAGAAGGGCGGCAAGTTCTCCAAGGTTGCCAAAGCGCACAGCAAAGATCCCGGCTCCAAGGATAACGGCGGCGATCTGGGATGGGCTGTTCCCTCCAATTTCGTGCAACCGTTCGGCGATGCCGTCCTGACCCTGGGCAAAGGCCAGGTCAGCGCCCCGGTACAAACCCAATACGGCTGGCACGTCATCAAGCTGGAAGATACACGCGAACTGAAGGTGCCCGCTTTCGAGGAAGTGAAGCCGAACATTGAAAAACGCCTGCAACAACAGGCAATCCAGAAGGCCATCGAAGACCTGCGCTCCAAAGCCAAGATCGAATAACCAGCCCCAACCGGATTTTTGATCCGGCTTCAAAAAAGGACATCCGCGTGATGTCCTTTTTATTTGGCCCGGATTTTAGTACTGCCGAATATTCAAGCCCGCCAACCGTGACCGCGCTACAATGCCCGTAGTCACTGGGTACAAGCGATGAACAAACTCACCCTGCAGGCTATCCTGTCCCCTTCGGTGTTTACTGTCGCACCGGATACCCCTTTGCCCGACGTGCTCGCCAGCATGGAATCGCTGCGCATCAGCTGTGTGATCGCGGTGGACGGCAAGCACCGTCCGCTGGGCATCTTCACCGAACAGGACGCGATCCGGATGATGGCGGAGCGCAAGGTGCCCGCACAGCTCCTTATCTCGGACGTGATGAGTTCCCCCCCGTTCACCGCACCGTCCGATCTGGAATTCCATGATGCATACCGCCTGATATCCGAAAAGGGTTTCCGCCACCTCATTGTCATCGACGACCAGAATCGGGTCGTGGGTGTCGCAAGTGAAGGCGATTTCCTGCAACACCTCGATATTGAGTATCTGATCGGGATCAAGACAGTCGGCAACGCCATGACGCGCGACCTTATCATCCTTGCGGAAAATGCCTCGCTGGCGGATGCAGTCTCCCTGATGGACAGGAACAGGATCAGTTGCGTCGTCATCGTCCGCGACAAAACACCCGTCGGAATCATTACCGAGCGCGATGTGGCAAGACTGGCGCGCACTATCCCGGATCCCGCAGTGGTAAGCATCGTGGATGTGATGCACAAACCCGTGAAGACAGTCGACTGTTCCCTGCCCATCCCGGATGCGATGCAAATGATGGATTCAAGCAGGATACGCCGGCTGGTCGTGATCCAGGACGGCATGCTGGCCGGGATCGTCACCCGCCACGATTTTGTCAAAACCATGCAGGGGCGCTATATCGAGAACTTGCACAGGACACTTGAACAGCAACGCAACGATTTGCGGCAGACGCACAAGCAGATAGAGAAGACACGCCAGCAATTGTTGTATCACAACCTGATGGAACAGGTGAACGATGCGATCATCGTCCTGCGCGCGGAGAATGGTGCCATCGTTGACTGCAACGAACAGGCCTGCCGCGATCTGGGATACACACGCGACGAAATGCTGAAGATCAGCATCTTCGATTTCACCACGCGCATGGTCCCCGGTGATGTCTGGTTGAAGGAACTTGACACCCTCTCCCGCGCGGGCCAGCGCCTGACCGAGACACAGCACCGCCGCCGTGACGGCAGCCTGTTTCCGGTCGAGATACACGCACGGCTTGTCCACAAGGACAGCGACCGCTATATCGTCGCAGTGGCGCGCGACCTGACCGCCCGCAAGCGCACACAGACCCAGCTGCAACTGCAGGATACCGCGCTCAGATCCTCCGCCAACGCCATCGTCATCACGGACAAGGATGCCGTCATCCAGTGGGCTAATCCGGCTTTCGCGCACATGACCGGATACACCCAGGAGGAAGCGGTAGGCAAGCATCCGAAAGACCTCGTGAGTTCGGGCGTACAGACGCGTGAATTTTACGACGCGCTCTGGAAGACAATCCTGGACGGCCAGGTCTGGCGCGGCGAGCTGATCAACAAACGCAAGGACGGATCGCTCTACACAGAAGAGATGACCATCACCCCGGTGTATGAGCAAAGCGGGGGCGTCACCCATTTCATCGCGGTAAAGCAGGATATCAGCGAACGCAAATTACGCGAGCAGATGCAGACGGCACGCAACCGGATGCTGGAAATGATCGCCATCAACCGGCCACTGTATGACATCCTGCTCGATGCCATTCTGGGCCTGGAGCAACTCTTCCCGCACATGCGCGCATCCGTACTGCAAATCGACAGCACCACTGGCTGCCTCGGACAGGGTATCGCTCCCGGCCTGCCGGACTTCTACAATGCGGCTATCAACGGCGTTCAGCCGGGGGCGGGTGTCGGCTCTTGCGGCACCGCGGCGCATACAGGCGAGACGGTCGTCGTCGGCGACATCCAGACCCATGCATACTGGCGCGATTACCGGGAATTGGCACAGCGCGCCGGTCTCGCCGCCTGCACTTCAGTCCCGTTCAAGAATGAATCCGGTGAAGTACTGGGCACCTTCGCGGTGTATTTTTCCACGCCGCGGATCCCGAGTGCCATCGAGCTTGAACTGATTAACGATTTCGCCCGCATGGCCGGGATCGCCGTGGACAAGGAGCACAACAGGATAAAACGCATCACGGCTGAAGCGCAGCTGCGCGGCAGCGAGGAGAATTACCGCAACCTGGTCGAGTCGGCCCCGTTCCCGGTCGCGATTACCGATGTTGAGAACAAATCCCTCGTGTTTGCTAATCGCCATGCCCTGCAGTTGTTTGAAAGCAGCGCCGAACGCATCAGGGGACAGGAGGTAAACAACTACTACGCCACCCCATCTGACCGGAACCTGCTGCTCGCCCGGTTGGCGGCCGGGGACGTCGTCAGGGGTGAAGAGATCGAATTCGTGACAGCAACCGGCAAGCACATCTGGGTGCTCATGACGGCGGCCAGTATCCTGTTCGACGGCAGACCGTCGCATGTCGCCGCCTTGATCGACATTACCCTGCGCAAAAAAGCCGAAGAACAATTGCGCGAAGCTGCCGCGGTGATGCAGAGCACGCATGAGGGTGTGGTGATCACCGACATCACCCCGCACATTCTGGCGGTCAACGGTGCCTACACCGCCATCACCGGTTATTCGCCGCAGGAAGTTACCGGCAAAGACCCGGGAATACTCCGTTCGGGACGGCAGGACAGCGCGTTCTACGAAGCAATGTGGAGCGAGCTGCGCAATAACGGTTACTGGCAGGGTGAGATGTGGAACCGGCGCAAAAACGGCGAAATCTACCCGCAATGGATGAGTATCAGCGCCGTCTTCGACGAGCAGCGGCAACCCATCCGTTATATCGGGGTGTTCTCGGACATATCGAAACTGAAGCAAAGTCAGTCACAACTGGAGTTCCTCGCCCATCATGACCCGCTGACCCGGCTCTACAACCGGTCAGCCGTGGAAGCCCGCATGGATCAGGAACTGGAGCAGGCCAACCGTCACCAGTTGCAGTTGTGCGTGCTGTTCATCGACCTGGACCGCTTCAAACAGGTGAATGACAGCTTCGGCCACCTGATCGGCGACGAGCTCCTGTGCAGTGTGGCCGAGAGGCTCAAGGCCAGATTGCGCGAGGGTGACACACTGGGTCGGCTCGGCGGCGATGAATTTGTCCTGCTGGCATCCCCGTTGCAGGACAAACACGATGCCGCCGTCATCGCGCGCGACATCATCACCTCGCTCAGTGAACCGTTCAATCTCTCCACCGGACACGAAGTGTTCATCGGCGCCAGTATCGGCATCAGTCTGTACCCGGACAACGGCTCAAGCGTCGCCGAACTGACCAAGAATGCAGATGCGGCGATGTATCTGGCCAAGGAGAACGGGCGCAACCAGTTCTCGTTTTACACACCGGAACTGAATGCCGATGCCCGCCACAAGCTGGAGCTGGAAAACGACCTGCGGCGCGCCGTGTTGCACAACGAATTGCGCCTGCACTACCAGGCCAAGGTGGACATCGGCTCCGGTTCGATCTGCGGCGCTGAAGCGCTGGTGCGCTGGAAGAAGCCGGACGGCAGCTGGGTATCGCCGGACCAGTTCATTCCGGTCGCGGAAAAATCCGGCGTCATCCTGTCCATAGGCAACTGGGTGGTCGAGCAGGCCTGTGCACAGATACGCACCTGGATGGATGCCGGTTTGCCGGAAATCTGCGTGGCCGTGAACGTATCGGCGCGCCAGTTCCGCAGCGGACATCTGGATGTGCTTGTAAATGATGCACTGAAAAAATATGGTATTGCGGCGCGCCAACTGGAACTGGAGCTAACCGAGAGCATGCTGATGAACGAACCGGAACGCGCCATCGACACCATGCACAAACTGAAGAAGGTCGGCGTCAGGATATCCCTGGACGACTTTGGAACGGGATACTCCAACTTCGGCTATCTGCGGCGCTTCCCCATCGACAGCCTGAAGATTGACCAGTCATTCGTGCGCGGGGTCTCCAGCAAACCGGAAGATGCAATGATCGTCGACTCCATCATCGGATTGGCCCAACGCATGAAGTTGCGCGTCATCGCAGAAGGCGTCGAAACGACCGACCAGTTACACTATCTGCGCGCGAACCATTGCGACGAGATGCAGGGCTACCTGTTCAGCAAAGCGTTACCGGCACAAGAGTTCGCCAGCTTGCTCAACACCGGAAAAAAGTTGTCAGCCTGAACCGGCGCCACCGCCCCCCGGAGCGACTCACTTGGCCGCGGTCGCTTCCTGCTGCTTCCATCCCCCGCCCAAAGCCTTGAGCAGATCGGCAACCGCACTGCGTTGCGCGCGCTCTGCATCGAGTCGGTTCAGTTGGGCCTGCAGGTAGTTTCGTTCCACATCCAGCAATTCCAGACGATTGGCAATCCCCGCCTTATAACGCAGTTCGGCCTGTTTATAGGCCGACTCCAGCGCGGTGCTGCGCGAACTTTCGAACGCCAGCACCTGCCGTGCGGAATCCTGTGCCGACAGGGCATTGCGCACGTCGCCGAATGCGTTGGCGACCGCCTGCTTGTACTGGATAAGCGCCTGCTCGCGGCGGGCTTCGGCCGCATCCACCAGGTAACCGATGCGCCCCGCATTGAAGATCGGCTGGGTGATGTTTCCGGCGAACTGGAAAATGCGCGCCGGTCCGGTAAACAGGTCGGAGAACGCAACACTTTCGCCGCCCACATAGCCGGTCAGGGAAAGCGAGGGGAAATACTGTGCCCGTGCCACGCCGATACGCGCATTCATTGCCACCAGGCGCTGTTCGGCGTCTTTCAGATCGGGCCTGCGCAGCAGCATGTCGGAAGGCAAGCCATCCGGCACGGTGGTCGCGGGCAGCGCCGGGCTACCGCGCTGCACACTGGCCGACAGTACTTCGCGCGGCGAGCGGCCCAACAACAGGGTGAGTGCGGTTTCCTGCCTGCTGCGCGCCAGACTGAGGGTGACGAGTTGCGATTGGACGGCTGCCACATCAGCCTCGGCCTGATGCAGGTCGTATTCTGAAAGCAGACCGACCTCAACCTGCTTGCGGTTGAGTCCTATCCTTTCCTGGCGGCTGGCCTGCAAACGCTTTACAGCCACCTCCTGCGCATCCAGCGCAACCAGCGCGAAATACTGCTGCGCCACCTGTGTGGTCAGCGTGAGTCGCACCGTTTCTTTGGCAGATTCGGCCGAAAGCAGGTCGGCACGGGCAGCTTCACTGGCACGCCGCAGCCTGCCCCACAGATCGAGTTCATAGCTTGCATCGAGCGAAGTGTGCGCAAAATTCGTGGTGCGCGGGATGGTTGTCGGACGCGGAATGGCGCCCAGCAGGGTATTCTCGGTCCGGCTCTCCATCACATGGGCACTGACCGTCGGATATTGGTCCGCACCGGTGATACCAGCCTGGGCGCGCATTTCCAGCACCCGTGCCGCCGCCACCTGGATATCCGAGTTGTGTGCCAATGCTTCCTGTTCGAGCTGGTCGAGTGTGGCATCTCCATACAGCAGCCACCACTGTTCACTCGCGACGCCCGCCTTTTGGACGGCATCATCTTGCCGCACCGGCCAGCTTTCGGGCAACGCCAACTCGGGGCGCTTGTAATCCGGCCCGGCAGCGCAGGCCGCCAACAGGCAGGCCGGAAACAGCACCGCCACCGCCTTCATTTTGAACATGCTCATGTTGAACTTACTCATGCTTATCCTCTTCTGGGGGAAGCGCCTTGCCGGGGAAGATGCGGCGTATGACGACAAAGAATAGCGGGATGAAGAACACCGCCAATACCGTGGCCGCGATCATGCCGCCCATGACGCCGGTACCGAGGGCATGGCGCCCGTTGGCACCCGCACCGTGGGAAACGACCAGCGGCAGCACACCCAGCACAAAGGCGATGGAGGTCATCAGGATGGGGCGGAACCTCAACCGGCAAGCTTCCAGCGTGGCATCGACCAGGTCGTGTCCCTTGTGCTGCAGATCCAGCGCGAACTGGATGATCAGGATCGCGTTCTTCGCCGCCAGACCGATGATCACAATCAGACCAACCTTGAAGTAGATGTCGTTGGTCAGACCGCGCATGAACACGGCCGACAGCGCACCCAGGATACCGATAGGCACCACGAGGATTACGGCGACCGGAATGGCCCAGCTTTCATACAACGCCGCCAGACACAGGAACACCGCGATCAACGACAAGCCAAACAGGAACGGCGCCTGATTGCCGGAAGTCCGCTCCTCGCTGGAAGTGCCCGACCATTCGTAGCCGAAACCGGGCGGCAATTGAGCAGCGACCTCGGCCATCGCGGCCAGTGCGTCGCCGCTGCTGCGTCCCGGTGCCGGACTGCCGGATATCTTCATGGCGGGCAAGCCGTTATAGCGATCTAGCTTGGGCGAGGCCACCACCCATTTCGCTTTGGCGAACTCGGACAGCGGCACCATGGCGCCCTGCACATTCCGCACCGGAATCTGCAATATCTGCTCGGGCGAACTGCGTGTGCGTGCATCGGCCTGCATCTGCACGCGCAGGATGCGGCCTTCGCGCACGAAGTCATTGATATAGGCAACACCCAGCACCGACTGCAGCGTGTCGTTGAGATTGGCGATGTCGATGCCCAGGGCACGTGCTTTCAGGCGGTCGATGTCGATCAGCAACTGCGGTCCGGGTTCCTGACCCTCGGGTCGCACACCGACCAGCGCGGGATGCTTGCCAGCGATACCCAGCGCCATGTTGCGGGCTTCCATCAGCTTGGTTCGTCCCTGACCGGAGCGGTCCTGCAAACGGAAATCGAAACCGCCGACCGCCGCCAGTTCCGGAATCGGCGGCACGTTGATGGCAAAGATGAACGCCTGCTTGATGCGGAACAACGCCATGTTGGCTTTCTTGACCAGCGCGGGTGCAGAACTTTCCGGATTGGGCCGTTCATCCCAATCCTTGAGGCGCACGAAGGCCATCGCGGAATTCTGTCCGCGTCCGAAGAAGGAGAAACCCAGCACGCCGATGACATGGTCCACCTCGGGTTGCTTGAGATAGAACTGTTCCACCTGCGAGATCACTTCCTGCGACCTTTCGCGCGTGGCGCCCGGCGGCAACTGGATCACGTTGATGAAATAGCCCTGGTCTTCTTCCGGCAGGAAGCTGGTGGGCAGATGCACGAACAACCATCCCAGTCCCGCCAGCAACGCCACATAGACCGCAAAATAGCGGCCCCTGTGCTTCAGCACACCCACCACGCCGTTCTTGTAACGCTGCGAAGTCCTGCTGAAGAAGCGGTTGAACCAGCCGAGGAACCCTTTGGTGGGCACCATCTCGTGGCCGGGGGAGTTCTGCAACAGCGCGGCGCACAACGCCGGTGTGAGAGTCATCGCCATCAATAACGAGAACAGGATGGTCAACACCAGAGTGACTGCGAATTGGCGATAGATCGCGCCGACCGAGCCGCCGAAGAACATCATTGGAATGAACACGGCGCACAGCACCAGCGTGATCGCGATGATGGCACCGAAGATCTGGCTCATCGCTTTGCGCGTGGCATCGCGCGGACCGAGGCCTTCATCGGTCATGATGCGCTCGACGTTTTCCACCACCACGATGGCATCGTCCACCACGATACCGACGGCAAGCACCATGGCAAACAGCGTCAGCGTGTTGACCGAGTAGCCAACGGCGTATAGCCCCACCATACCGCCGATCAGCGCAATCGGCACGACGATGGCGGGAATGAAGGTCGCGCGCAGGTTGCCGAGGAACAGCCAGATCACCAGGAAAACCAGCACCATCGCTTCCGCCAGCGTCTGCACCACTTCGCTAATGGATATCTCGACGAACTTGGAGGTGTCGTAAGGAATGATCCAGTCCACCCCTTTGGGGAAAAACTTGGACAATTCGTTCATCTTGGCCTTGACCGCCTTGGCCGTATCCAGCGCATTGGCTGTGGGCGACAGACGGATCGCCATGGCGGAAGCGGGTTGGCCGTCGATGCGCGCCATCACCGAGTAGTCTTGCGCACCCAGTTCCACCCGCGCCACATCCTTGACGCGCACCGTGGAGCCGTCCGGGTTGGCACGCACGATGATCTCGCCGAACTCCTGCGGCGAAGACAGTCTGCTGCGGGTAACGATGATCGCGTTCAGTTGCTGGCCCGGAACGGCAGGCAACTGCCCGAGTTCGCCGGTGGCCAGCTGGGTGTTCTGCGCGCGAACCGCCGCAGATATCTCGCCCGGGGAAAGATTGTAGGCGTGCAGCTTCTCCGGCTTCAGCCACAGGCGCATCGAATACTCGGTGCCGAACAACAACGCCTCGCCCACACCCGGCACACGGCGGATGTTCTCCAGAATGTTAGCCGCGGCATAGCTGCCGAGCGCCACGTTGTCGCGGCTCTTGTCGGGCGAGACCAGCGCGACGATCATCAAAAAGTTGCGTGCCGATTTCGCCACAGTGATGCCCACGCGGCGCACGTCGTCCGGCAAACGGGCTTCGGCACGCTTCACGCGATTCTGGGTTTCCACCGAAGCGACATCCAGATTGGTGCCCGCTTCAAATGTCAGCGTGATGGTGCCAATGCCCTGCTCGGATGAAGAATCCATGTACAGCAGATGCTCGATGCCGTTCAGTTCCTGCTCGACCAGTGAAACGGCGGTCTCCTCCACCACCTGCGCCGAGGCACCCGGATAGTTGAGTGTGACAGACAGGGCGGGAGGCGCCACCGCGGGATACGAGGCAACGGGCAGGTTCTTTAGAGCCAGTCCGCCGCTCAGCAGAATGATGAGCGCGATGACCCACGCGAAGATGGGGCGGTCGATGAAAAATTTTGGCAGCATGATGCCCCTCTATTTCTTTTCAGTTGCTGCGGGAGCATTCGGAGCGGGAGCATTCCCCGCGGGGTTCCATTCGACCGCTTTCACCGGCGCGCCGGGACGTACTTTCTGCAGGCCGTTAACGATCACCTGATCACCGGGCTTGAGCCCTTCCTCGATGATGAAGTCGCCTTCCGACATGCCACCCACCTTGACCGGGCGCGGGGCCACTTTGCTCTCGGCATCCACCACCATCACCAGTTGGCCCTGGGGAGTCATCTGCACCGCACGCTGCGGCACCTTGATGCTGTTCTCCGCGCTGGCTTCCTGGAAGCGGATGCGCACGAACATACCCGGCAACAATTCATGCCCGGCGTTCGGGAATTCTGCACGCAGGGCGACACTGCCCGTACCCGCATCGACCGCAAGATTGGAGAACAACAGCTTGCCGGGCTTCGGATAAATGCTGCCGTCTTCCAGCACCAGTTCCACCTTGGTCGAGCCGGCACGCTGCAACTTGCCGGTCTTGTAGGCCTGCTGCAGACGCAACAGGTCGGAACCCGGCTGGGTAAAGTTGGCATAGAGCGGGGCTATCTGTTCGATGGTGGCGAGCAGCGTTGCTTCGCCGCGCCCGACCAGCGCACCCTCGGTCACCTGTGCGCGACCGATGCGCCCGGCGATCGGTGCTGGCACACGGGTATTCTCAAAGTCGATTTGTGCCCTGGACATGGCGGTTTCCGCCTGCTTGAATTTGGCTTCGGCCAGGTCGAACTCCTGCTGGCTGACCGCCTTCATTTCCAGTAGCGGCTTGTAGCGCTCCACCGTCTGACGTGCGACAGCCAGGTCGGACTTGGCTGATTCATAGGCTGCACCATAGTTACGTGCATCGATCTGAAACAGGGTGGCTCCGGCCTTCACATCGCTGCCTTCCACAAACTGGCGCTTCTCGACGATTCCCTCGACCCGTGCGCGCACTTGCGCGCTGCGGTAGGCCTCAAGTCGACCCGGAAGATCCTGTGTCAGCACCACGGAACCGGCGGCAACCGTGACCACATCCACTTCCTGCGGGGGAGGCGCGGCACCGGCAGCGGCCTGCGGTGGGGCACCCCCGTCCTTGGAGCCGCATGCGGAAAGCGCGAGGATGGCGAGCGCCATATGGAAATACGTTGTTGTTTTCATTATCAAACTCCGACCGGAAACTAAGATTCGAAATGACTAACCCACCAAGGCCCGACTGCAGGCTGGATAATAGTTAGTAAGCTAACGATTAGCAGAATATCATATATTTCTTAACTTACCGTACGCTGGCAAACATCTCCCGTGAATCAGGTGGCACGAGAGCAGTTGACGCGTCGCAATGCAGATTCCTGGAAAACCCGGTTCATGCAGACTCGATCTGCACTTTCCCATCCAATATCCGCAACCTGAACGTCTTCAAATCCTCGTAGGCAGGTGGTCCAAGCACGGCACCAGTCATCACGGAAAAACGCGCCCCGTGGCGCGGACAGACGATCACTTCGCCCTCCAGTTGGCCGCTGGCTAGTTCACCGCCATCATGCGGACAGGTATCACAGATTGCAAAGTACCGGCCGTCCAGATTGAACACGGCTACCGCGACGCCATCCACATCAACCACCCGACGGGTGCCGGGTGGAAGTTCTTCCATGCTGGAGACATCCAGCCAGTGCCCCATCGCTTGCCCCTTGTCAAAGCATGCCGAGTTGCAGCCGTGCCGCTTCAGACATCCTGTCGCGGCTCCAGGGTGGCTCCCATACCAATTCCACCGTCACATCGTTGACGCCGTCCACCATCAACAGCGCCTCCTGCACATGCTCGGGAAAGCCCTGCGCCACCGGGCAATTGGCCGCCGTCAGTGTCATGCGCACATTCACATCCCCGTCAGGCCGGATATCCAGGTCGTAGATGAGGCCCAAATCATAGATATTCACGGGAATTTCCGGGTCGTAAATCTTGCGCAAACCCTCTATCAGGCGCGCCTTCAGACCGTTCGATTCGGGTGTCCGTCCCGGGGATTGACTGACCAGCTTCACGAAGTCGATCATACATATCCTCTTTCATTTCACTCTGTTGTCACCGGTTCGTCGGCATTTTCCAGCGCGGCCTTCAGGGTGTGCCAGGCAAGCGTGGCGCATTTCACGCGTTGCGGGAATTCATGCACTCCGGCCAATACTTCGAGTTTTCCCAGATTGCCGGTCGTATTGCCACCGGTCAACATGCCATGCATGTCATCCAGCAACCGCAAGGCCTCCAGCTTTCCTTTTCCCTTGATGGTTTCCGTCATGAGCGAGGCGGAAGCAGTCGCAATGGCGCAACCGGAGCCCTCAAATCTCGCGTCCAGGATCACACCGTTCTCGACCTGGAGAAACAACTTCACCCTGTCTCCGCACAAAGGGTTGAATCCCTCCGCCGTATGGTTGGCCCCGGTCATTCGGCCCGCATTGCGGGGATTGCGGTAATGATCGAGGATGACGTCCTGATACAGGTCGCGCAGATCGTTCATCGTTTGAATACCTCTTTTGACTTGTATATCGCTTCCACCAGCACATCGACCTCCTGGCGGGTGTTGTACAACGCGAACGAGGCGCGCGCCGTGGCCGGGACGCCGAAACGTTCCATGAGCGGCATGGTGCAATGGTGGCCGGTGCGTATCGCCACGCCCTCACCGTCCAGGATCGTTCCGATATCATGGGGATGGATACCTTCCAGCACGAAGGAAAGAATGCCCGTCTTCTCGCGCGCACTGCCGATGATGCGCAAACCCGGGATATGCGCCGCCATCTGGGTCGCATAGGACAACAAAGCCTGTTCGTGGGCGATCAGCTCCTCCCACCCCATGCGGGTCAGATAATCGACGGCAACCCCCAGACCGATGACACCGGCAATGTTGGGCGTACCGGCTTCGAACTTGTACGGCAGGGTGTTATAGGTGGTTTCCTCGAAACTGACGGAACGTATCATGTCGCCGCCACCCTGATATGCAGGCATGCCTTCGAGCAAAGCGGCCTTGCCGTACAGCACACCGACTCCGGTCGGGCCATACAGTTTGTGCGCGAAAAACGCATAGAAATCGCAATCCAGCGCCTGCACATCCACTGCCACATGGGCAATGGCTTGTGCCCCGTCGAGCAGTACCGGCACGCCGCGCTGGTGCACCAGTTCGATGATGGATTTGACCGGATTGATCGTGCCCAGCGCGTTTGAGACATGCGTCACTGCCACCAGCCGGGTACGTTCATTCAGCAACGTCTCGAAGATTTCCATCTGCAGTTCTCCCAAATCATTGACCGGGATAACGCGCAGCTTGGCACCG